>NZ_CAURLD010000034.1:0-4160 GCF_963525625.1 uncultured Streptococcus sp. | reverse complement strand
GCGGATTTACAGTCCGCCGCGTTTAGCCTCTTCGCTATCTCTCCGACAATCAACGCTATCTATTATAACATTGATACAATGAAAATGCAAGCCCTTATTTGCTTAAATTATAGGTTTCAATCAAAGTTTCCACAGCTCTTTCAAGTTTTTTATAAAAACTTTCAGCATTCCCATTTTTGATGATCGCAAACTGGCCATCTAGTTCAGCAATCTCGCCGATAACCTTCTTGCCAATAGCAAGACTATAACCGTCAAATTGGTCTGCTCCGACTTTCACTTTGCTATCTGTGATTTGAATTTCAATCTTTTTGTCTTTTTTACTCATAACTTACCTCTTTCAAATTTCTATTGTACACGAAAAAGGCTGACTACGCAAGCTATCTTGGGCTAGAATTACAGAAAAACTGCCCAATCAAGGACAGCTTTTAGATTATACTTTCACAATCCAACCTTCTGGCGCTTCAACATCACCGAATTGGATACCAGTTAATTCGTCATACAGCTTGCGAGTGACTGGCCCGACTTCTGTCTCGCTATAAAAGACATGAAAATCATCGCCGTGCTGGATACCACCGATAGGAGAGATAACTGCAGCTGTTCCGCAAGCGCCAGCTTCAGTGAATTTACCCAAGTCTGCAAGAGGAACATCTCCCTCAATCGGTTTAAGCCCTAGTCTATGCTCCGCCAGATAAAGCAAAGAGTACTTGGTGATGGATGGCAAGATTGAGGGACTGAGCGGCGTTACAAACTCATTATTCTTGGTAATACCAAAGAAATTAGCAGAGCCCACTTCTTCAATCTTGGTATGGGTTGCAGGATCTAGATAAATCACATCTGAGAAATGCTTATCCTTAGCAATCTTTCCTGGTAATAAACTAGCAGCGTAATTGCCACCTACTTTTGCCGCACCAGTTCCGTGCGGTGCCGCGCGATCATAGTCATCTGAGACAATGAAGTTAGTCGGAGTCAGACCGCCTTTGAAGTAATTGCCTACCGGCATTACAAAGATAGTGAAAATGTATTCTTCAGCTGGTTTCACGCCGATAATATCGCCGACACCAATCAAGAGAGGTCGAATATAAAGGGTTCCGCCTGTTCCGTAAGGCGGAACATATTCTTCATTAGCTCGGACAACCTGCTTGACTGCGTCCACGAACATTTCTGTAGGAACTTGCGGCATGAGTAAGCGATCAGCTGTCAGCTGTAAACGCTCCGCATTTTTATCCGGACGGAAAAGCTGAATACTACCGTCCTTAGTTCGATAAGCCTTCAGACCTTCAAAAGCCTGCTGGCCATAGTGAAGGCTAGGAGACGACTCAGAGATATGGAGCGTAGCGTCCTCAGTTAGGTTTCCTTCTTCCCACTGGCCATTGCGATAGTAAGCTAAATAGCGATAAGGTAGTTTCATATATGAGAATCCTAGATTTTCCCAGTCGAGATTTACAGTCATGGTCTTTTTCCTCTTCTTCCAAACTTCATTTTTAGATACTCCCTATTTTACACCTTTTTAAGATATTTTCAAGTATTATTTTCAATTTTCAGAAAATTTTGTTATTCAATCTTTTGTGCCACTATCAAACTTTTAGAAATTGAAAAAAACCAGCTCGTGTGAACTGGTTTGATGATTACTTGATATAAGCTGAGAAGACTTCTTCGTCTGAAATAGTATCAGAAATGAAGCTGCCGTTGCTGGTTCTCTCAGACAGGCTGAGATCAGCTAGATTAATCTCATAGGCAGTTCCTTTATTGGAAAGCACCTGCAAAGTCTGCTCCTCGCTGGCTTCTGCTTCTGTTGTGAAGAGATCAAAATCCAGTGCTTCGCCATAGACTGGTCCAGCTGCAAAGACACGATGTGGCTTGGTCTTAAGCTCTCTCAGAACTTGAAGACCGCGATTTGCCCGACTGGTAACAGGAATATTTGCGACTGCCATACGCTTAATCGAACCGCGCTGAGTCAGGAGGTAAAGCGAGTCAGTATTGGCAATAAAGGCTGCAGCTAAGACATCATCCTTCTTGAGGTTGATGGCTTTAACCCCAGCTGCCTTAGCTCCGATGACAGGAACTTCCTCAATATTGAAGCGAAGGGCATAGCCATTCCTAGTCACGAGCATAACATCATCTAGCTTAATCGGCGCCAGAGCAATGACCTGATCTTCTTCATTTTTCAGCTTGGCAAACTTGAGCGACTTAGACTTGTAGGTCCGCCAAGGACTGAACTCCTTGCGCTCTACACGCTTGATTTGACCTAACTTGGTCGCTGCAAAGTAAGTCCCCTCTTCAAAGCTGTCCAGCAATTCTGTATAGATAACCTCTTCCTTGGTATCAAAGTTGCTGATGGTCTGGCTGAGGTGTTCTCCAATCTCTTTCCAGCGGATGTCTGACAGCTCATGAACAGGCCGGTAAATGACATTTCCAAGACTCGTAAAGATCAGCAAATGCTGAGTCGTCTTGGCTGGGCTAACAAAAATCAGTCTGTCATCGTCACGCTTGCCCATCTCCTCTAGGGTCGAAGCTGAGAAGGAACGCGGACTGGTCCGCTTGATATAACCAGAACGTGTCACGCTGACATAGGTCTCTTCCTCAACAATCAGACTAGCTGTATCAATCTCAATAGCGTTTGCTGTATCTTGCAGCTCACTGATACGCGGATTGCCAAACTTCTTCTTGACATCGCGGAGCTCCCGCTTCATGAGGTTATACATAGTGCGCTCATCGCCGATAATGGCTGCTAGCATGGCAATCTTCTCGCGCAGCTCTGCTTCTTCCTCTTCCAGAACCACTACGTCTGTATTTGTCAAACGGTAGAGTTGGAGAGTGACGATAGCCTCAGCCTGCTCCTCGGTGAAATCATAGCTAACCTTAAGATTTTCCTTGGCGTCTGCTTTGTTTTCTGAAGCACGAATCAGGGCAATCACCTCGTCCAAGATGGAAAGCACCCGAATCAGTCCTTCCACGATATGGAGCCGTTTCTCAGCCTTGGCCTTGTCAAAGCGGCTGCGAGCCAGAATAATCTCCTTGCGATGGGCAATATAACTGGTCAAGATTGGCACAATCCCCACCAAACGCGGCGTGAAATTGTCAATCGCCACCATGTTGAAGTTGTAATTAACTTGCAAATCAGTGTACTTGAAGAGATAGTTGAGAATCAGCTCAGTATTTGCGTCTTTCTTTAGCTCGATAGCAATGCGAAGACCGTCCCGGTCAGATTCGTCCCGCACCTCAGCAATGCCGGCTACCTTATTATTGACCCGAACATCGTCAATCTTCTTGACCAAGACTGCTTTATTAATCTCGTAAGGAATCTCAGTGATGACGATTTGCTCTTTTCCGCCCTTTAGCTTTTCAATCTCAGTTCTGGAGCGCACTACAACTCGACCTTTACCAGTCTCGTAAGCTTTCTTAATCTCATCTCGACCTTGGACAATAGCTCCTGTCGGGAAGTCTGGACCAGGCAGAAACTCCATGAGTTTGTCCACCTTGGCAGACGGATGGTCAATCATATAGATAACCGCGTCAATGACTTCAGCGAGATTATGGGGTGGAATGTCAGTCGCATAACCAGCGGAAATCCCAGTTGCTCCATTAACCAAGAGGTTAGGAAAGGCTGCCGGCAGAACAGTAGGCTCCTTCTCGGTATCGTCAAAGTTCCAAGCAAAAGGAACAGTATCTTTCTCGATATCCTGCAAAAGATAGCCAGCCATCTCAGACAGGCGCGCCTCAGTATAACGCATAGCCGCCGGTGGATCACCGTCCATGGAACCATTGTTCCCGTGCATCTCAACGAGAATCTCGCGGTTTTTCCAGTCCTGAGACATGCGAACCATGGCATCGTAGATGGAGCTGTCACCATGGGGGTGAAAATTCCCCATGATGTTCCCGACTGACTTGGCAGACTTACGGTAGCCCTTGTCGAAGGTATTGCCGTCCTTGTTCATCGAATAAAGAATACGGCGCTGCACAGGCTTCAAGCCATCTCGAATATCCGGCAAGGCCCGCTCTTGAATAATGTATTTGGAGTAGCGACCAAAGCGCTCTCCCATGATGTCCTCAAGGGACATGTTTTGAATGTTACTCATAGGATACTAAGCCCGTAAAATACAAAGTAAAAATAGGAAATTCTTGCAGTGAGCGATGCTCACAAGAGAATTTATCTTTTTCAC
>NZ_CAURLD010000033.1:0-12506 GCF_963525625.1 uncultured Streptococcus sp. | reverse complement strand
ATTTTTTGGATATCATTGTTTTTAATATCGAAAGATTCTTCATATAAAAAATGTCCGCGGTATTTAATCATATGAGCTAATGCCAAATAGATTAAGCGCAAGTCAGTTTTTTCTTTTGAGTCCGCCAGGTGTTTTCTCAAATGATAGATAGTCGGGAATTTCTTATGATATTCTTTTTCTTCTTCCAAGGTAGCAAAAATAGGGTATTTACTTCCTCTCTTATCCTCAGGAACTAAAAAGGAGTCATCTAAACGATGGAAGAAACTACTATCCAACTTGCTTATTTCCTCAGAAAAGATTTCTTGAAGATAGCGAAGACGATTTTTTCGACGGGTATAGCGACGGCGCGCTGTTCGTTTTAGACGTCTATCTTCAGCAGTAGTCCCTTCATCAAATAATAAAGCTCCAATTAGATTTTTCTTGATAAAGTGTTTATCAGTATTGCTCAGAACTTTCATCTTTTTCGATGGCACCTTATAGTCATCCGTAATGACGGCCCATCCGACGCTGTTAGTTCCGATATCAAGTCCTATTGAATATGGTTTCTTCATAAAAAATCCCCTTTTATAAATTTGTTTTTTATGTCAATATTTTAACACAAAAATGTTTACATTTAAAGAAAAATATTATATAATTACTTTGTTGGAACTATTCGAAACAACACAGCAAGTTAAAATAAGGCAGTGGTTCTTAAGCCCAGTCCGTATTCAACTTGAAAAAGTGCGCACCGATTCGGTGCTTTTTTATTTTCTATACTAACCGTATTGTACTCCTATTTCCTAAAAAAACAATTTATTTTATAGATTTTTTATTTAAACATAGAAAAAAACTACGTTTGACAACGTAGTTTTTCATATCCATGTCCCCTGCCGGAATCGAACCAGCAACTACTCCTTAGGAGGGAGTTGTTATATCCATTGAACTAAGGGGACTTAGAGAAAAACTCTGCCCAACGACAGAGTCTTTCTAAGATTAACGGCGAATTTCTTTGATACGCGCTGCCTTACCTTGCAATGCACGAAGGTAGTACAATTTAGCACGACGGACTTTACCGTAACGAACGACTTCAATCTTGTCAACACGTGGAGTGTGGATTGGGAAAGTACGTTCAACACCGATACCGTTAGAGATTTTACGAACGGTGTAAGTTTCTGAGATACCAGCACCTTTACGAGCTATAACCACACCTTCAAAGATCTGGATACGTTCGCGAGTTCCTTCGACAACTTTCGCGTGAACGCGGACAGTGTCACCAGGACGGAATGCAGGGATGTCAGTACGAAGTTGACCTTCAGTCAAGCTTTGGATTAATGGATTCATTTTTTCTACTCCTATCTTACTAATCTTAAGGTTCACGACCGCAGCGGATTAGTCGTTTTTTGTGCTTCCATTAGGCACAAACTATATTATATCAAAATTTCTAAAAATGTAAAGATGTTTAAATGAAAATTCCCAAAAGAATCGCTAAAAATCCGAGGATATAAGTCAAAGCCAAATAGAGAACAAATTTCTTTCTCTCTGAAAAGAGATCTGCTAGCTCAGCATTCAAAGTGGAAAACGTCGTTAGTCCACCACAGAAACCTGTTGCCAAAATCACATAAAGCTGCTTGTCTTCTATATGATTATAAAAATAGCCGATTAGAAAAGCACCTAGCAGATTTGCCAATAAAGTCCCAATCGGTAGAGATGCTCTGCTATTGACCTTGGAGAAAACATAACGCACAAGAGAACCAGCGCCGCAGCAGATTAATATCGCCCACATCATGACTTCACCTGCTTTCCAGCCCATAGGGCGATTGCAAGTCCACCACCTACACTTAAGACTAGATAGATAAGAAGCTCCATATAGCGCCCTGAATCTGCTAGTTTGATACTGTCTAGCAGAAGACCAGAAAAAGTCGTCAAACCTCCGCAAAAACCGGTTGAAAGCGCTAGAATTAGGCACTGAGACTTAACTTTACTGCTAAGATAGCCCTTGATGATATAGACCAGCAAAAAAGTTCCCAAATAATTGACCAGTAAGGTAGCCAGCGGAAATGAATCATCAAACACTGATATGAGCGCTACTTGGTAACGTAGCCAACCGCCTACCATCGCAGATAAAGCCACAGCTATCGAGTTCTGTACTTCTTTCATTAGAGCTTTTTATTTTGAAATTCACGCGAACGTTTTAAAATGTCAGAAAAGGTCGCAACAACAGTTTCCTTGTAGTCCTTATTTTCAACCTTATCCGCCACTCTGGCAAAAATCACATCTTCTCTCTTGCTATCCAAGACAGCTGTGCCTGTTAATTTCTTTAAAGCCACGACTTGGCCAACCAGATTCATGCGTTGCTCCAGCAGGGCAACAATTGCATCATCCACTTGATCGATTTCCTGTCTGATTTCCTCTAACGTCATCTACTTCCTCCTTATATTTTATCTATCATATCAAAATATAGTAAAATTTTCTAGTTAAATTCTAAATAAAAAGGTCCAAGTCCCGTGATTAAAAGAAAACTCGCAAAGGCGAGTCCCTATCTACAGATTAAAAAGGTTCCCCGAACCTTATTAAAGAGCACTCGCTCAACCGAGTCCTTATCCACAACCTAAAACAGTCCCCCGGACCTTGGATTAAGGAGAACTCGCAAAAGCGAGTTTTTATCCGCAGATTAAAAAGGTCCACTGGACCTTTTTAACCAACTGAGCCTTCCATACTCATGTTGATGAGTTGGTTGAGTTCGACGGCGTATTCCATTGGAAGTTCTTTGGTAATAGGTTCCATAAATCCATTGATAATCATAGCTGTGGCTTCTTCTTCGCTGATTCCTCGGCTCATCAGATAGTAGAGCTGGTCCTCAGATACTTTGGAAACCTTGGCTTCATGCTCTAACGCGACATTGGAATTATGGATTTCATTAAAAGGAATGGTGTCGGAACTGGACTCACCATCCATCAGAATGGTATCGCACTCGATATGAGATTTGGAGCCAGCGCTATTCTTGCCAAAGCGAACCTGCCCACGATAGTCTGTCTTGCCGCCATCCTTGGCCACTGATTTAGAAATCAAGGTACTGGAAGTCTTGGGCGCATTATGAAAAACCTTGCAGCCCGCATCTAAGTGCTGACCATAGTTGGCAAAGGACATAGAGAGGACAGAAGTTCTGGCATTTCGACCATTGAGGACGCTACAAGGATATTTCATATTGACCTTACTGCCTAAGTTACCATCAATCCACTCCAAGGTGCCGCCTTCTTCAACAATCCCCCGCTCCGTTACGAGGTTATAGACATTGTCCGACCAATTTTGAATGGTTGTATAGCGGAAAAAGGCATCCTTTTTGACAATGATTTCGACATTTGCAGCATGAAGACTATTGCTTGTGTAAGTCGGTGCTGTACAACCCTCGATATACTGGATAGAGCCACCCTCCTCGATAATCATCAAGGAGCGCTCAAACTGGCCGGCATTTTCACCATTGATACGAAAATAGGTCTGAACAGGAACTTGGCACTGGACATTCTTGGGCACATAGATAAAGGTTCCGCCGGACCAAACCGAACTATTAAGAGCAGAAAATTTATGCTCAGCATTTGAAATCACAGTACCAAAATACTGCTTGACCAAGTCCGGATATTCCTGGACAGCCGTATCCGTATCAGTAAAGATAATCCCCAGCTTAGCAAACTCTTCCTTCATATTGTGGTAAACCACTTCAGATTCATACTGAGCCACAGCTCCAGATAGAAAGCGCTTCTCGGCTTCTGGAATTCCCAGGCGGTCGAAGGTTTTCTTAATCTCTTCTGGGACTTCATCCCAACTTCGAGCCCGATCTCCGCTTAGCTTTTGATAATAGATAACATCATCAAAGCGAATCCCTGACAAATCAGGGCCAAAGTCGGGCATGGGAAGCTTATGAAAGAGTTCCAAGGAACGCAGACGATAGTCAAGCATCCACTGGGGCTCATTCTTGATTTCTGAGATTTCTCGAACTACTTCTTCTGTCAGGCCTTTACCAGTCGAAAAGAGCGGCTTGACATCATCATGAAAGCCAAAGGCATAGTCGCGTTCTTTCATAGGAACTCCTCCTTTATCTGATGGATAGCGCTTACCTATATTATACTCCTAATCATGAGAATTGTCAGAAAATAACACTTTCGCAAAATAAAAACGGCCGCAGCCGTTTCCTCTATTTATCACTTTAAACTTTATTAACCAAGCCTTCTGCAAAAGCTTCCAAGCGCGCAATATCATCATCTTCTGCAGATAGGTCTACTTTAACGCTTTCTGCACCCTTCACCGCTCCTGTAGCAGCAAAGGCAGCATCAAAGTCATCGACAGCCTTGCAGAATTCGTCATAGAAAGTATCGCCCGAACCGACCACTCCGTAGACCTTGCCAGACAAATCCAAACCAGACAAGTCTTCGTAGAAGTCCATCATCTCATCAGGCAGCTCACCATCACCATAGGTATAGGTCGCTACAATCGCAATATCTGCTTCCAAGAAATCTTCTGCATCGACAGTGGTGCACTCGTCCACTTCAACTTCTACATCCAGTTCTCTTAGCTTATCCGCCACAATATCAGCAATTTCCTCGGTGTTTCCAGTCATGCTGGCAAATACAATTTTCGCTAAGGTCATAGTTTCCTCCAAATTCTAATCTGCTCTCATTATATCATATCTTTTTTATTTTAAAAATAAAAACTCTTATGCTACAATGGGTAAAGAAAGTTGACGAGGTTATTTATGACTCTTTATCATGATATTTTAAGTAAAATAAAAGAATACGATACTATTATCATCCATCGCCATATGCGGCCAGATCCTGATGCTCTTGGCAGTCAGGTCGGACTGCAAAAGCTGCTTCAGTACCACTTCCCAGAAAAGACGATCAAAGTGACAGGCTACGATGAACCCAACCTCATGTGGTTAGCGCAAATGGACCAAGTCGCAGATGAAGAATACCAAGAGGCCATAGTCATTGTCTGTGACACCGCTAATACAGCCCGCATTGACGACCAACGCTACACGACAGGCGATTTCCTCATCAAAATCGATCATCATCCTGATGATGAGGTTTACGGAGATATTTCTCTAGTCGATACAAGCTCCAGCAGTGCCAGTGAAATGATTGCTCTCTTTGCCTTTGAAAATGACTTAGAATTGAGCAAGGAAGCTGCAGAACTTCTCTATGCTGGTATCATCGGCGACACTGGCCGCTTCCTTTATCCTTCTACTAGCGCCCGCACATTCGAAGTAGCTGCCAAGCTACGCCAGTACGATTTCGACTTATCAACCTTGTCTCGCAAAATGGACTCTATCAGCCGCCAAGTAGCTAAACTGCAGGGCTATGTATATGAGCAATTGGAAATAGATGAAAATGGTACTGCGCGGGTCATTCTGCCTCAGGAAATTTTACAAGCCTATCAACTGACCGATGCTGACACAGCAGCCATTGTCGGGGCACCTGGACGAATTGAAGAAGTCGGTCTGTGGGCTATCTTTGTTGAGCAGCCTGAAGGTCACTACCGTGTCCGCATGCGCAGCAAGATTATTCCTATCAACGGTATTGCTAAAAATCATCACGGCGGAGGACACCCATTAGCCAGCGGAGCCAATGCATTTTCTAAAGAAGAAATCGAGCAAATCTACACTGAGATGAAAGAATTGGCAAAAAAGTAAGAAATTAGTCTAAAAGTCTTGTCAAATCAACCAGAATTTGATAAACTATCAAAGTAACTAATCTATGGCTCGCAAAGAGACCATGGCAGAAAGGAAATTTTTGTAAAATGAGAAAAGATATTCATCCAGAATACCGCCCAGTTGTCTTCATGGACACTTCTACCGGCTACCAGTTCCTTAGTGGTTCAACTAAGCGTTCAAACGAAACAGTTGAGTTCGAAGGGGAAACTTACCCATTGATCCGTGTAGAAATTTCATCAGACTCACACCCATTCTACACTGGACGTCAAAAGTTCACTCAAGCAGATGGACGTGTGGATCGTTTCAACAAAAAATACGGTCTCAAATAATCATAAGCACCAATCGGTGCTTTTTTTGTATTTGAACACTTAACAATAAAGTACTAGAATCATCTATATGAAAATGCATAATTTTTTGTACAACATTTATAAAATATATTGATTTATGTCATCACTCTCACGGCTATGAGAATTTTATAATTTACGACTTGAACGAGCATTTCTCAATAGCACCCTGCTCTGACTGAAAGAATCGGCTATTTGAATTTTCGTCACAGCAGCTAAAGATTATAATAACTCACTATGTAAAAAGATCAGCAAAACTGACCTTTTTAATCATTTTATAAATTTATTGATGGAGTATTGCTAAAATTCTGTAAAATTAGCCTAAATGAAATAGTGTTATCTTTTTAATCTGACTCATCAAAGAGATATACATCATCGCATTAGGGAAAATTTTTATTCTATCATACATAATAAATTTCGATAATATTATCATTGGAAATTTTAAAAAATCATTCGCTATATCTTGGTCAGACTTACTTTCATCAATCTTTAGCATTTCATACACGTTGCAATCTAATTTCTTGGCAAAAACACTAACATAATCTATAACTAAAATAAATTATAATAGAATGTATCATCCTCTAACAACTTATCAAAAAACTCTTTAAGATTCTTAAAAATTTCCATATCATAATAGTAAATTTTTCCAAAGTTATCAGAACCAAATCCTATTGAAATCATGACAGTTTCATTGGCTTCAAAAAATACTAATTTATCTTCTTCGAAGTCATCAAATATTTCAATGTCTGGATAAAACTCAAAGTCATTTTGTCTCAATCTAAAGTCCAAAACTGACTCTGGATCCATGACACGGTTTACATTATCCACCTTACTTTTAATAAAGCCATATCCAACTTCTATATAAAATTCCTTAAGCAACTGAGGTATCTCGATACCTAACTTTGATTCACTCTTTTTAATTGAATCTATATTGAGCGGATAAAACTTATTTAAAGGATTTAATTTAATTTCTTCAAACATTTAATATACCCTCTTTAATTAAATAGTTCTCTAGCTGGTGATCCAGCTCTATGTATACCAGCTTGATGTTCATTTGGAAATCTAGCAGAGTGAATATTCCACCATTCATTATTGCCACCATAAGAATTTTCAATAAAATAATATGATGAGCGTCATACTCAGAGCCTGCTTTTCTGACAACATTTCCATTTTTGCCGATGACATCTTCTAAATATGTAGGCCAAGTCTGACCAGTTTTCAATTCCCATTCGTCAATTAGAGAATTTTTGAGCCTATTAAATTCTGCACGATGTTTAGCCACCTCAACTGGTGAGAGTTTTTCGCACTCTCTCAGACGTAATCCATTCTTTAATTCCTCAATCTGATTATTAGGGATGTTCCTATTGTATTTAGTTTAACATCTTTCACATATTCTTTAATTAAATTACCATTAAAAGAACTCTCTACAAATTGATCTGTAAGATCTTGTCTGGTAGCATCTTTCACGCCTTTAGCTACATCATCACTATGCTTAGCCAGTTGTTCACTGGCTTCTTGACGGAATTCTTGGCTGATTTTCCGACCACTCTGCTCACCCGCCTCGCTATAGAGGGCCCGACGCAAGCGTTGATACTCTGCTCCTTCACCCGTACTCTGGTACAGTCGAGCTGTGTGCTTACCGATGTCATCCGCATAATGGAAATCGTCTAAGCCCGCAAAGGCGAACTTCGTGCGGCTAAAGTCATCCCATAGATTGCCAAATCGACTAGTAAAGAAGTTCTTGGTCGCTCCATAACTTTCTCGAGCCAACATACCCAGATGACTGTTAGTCAGCATAGTACGAGCTTTTTTAAAATAAGATATTCCCTTCTGAATCTTGGGCGCCTGAGCCAAACGGCTGACTAGCTTGCTCCCACCAGCCATCTTAGCTAACTTAGCAGGTCCAATCCATGAAACTTCATACAGCTAATCAAACTTCACCATATTTTTACAGATAGGGAGCTTGCAAAAAAACTGAATTGAAAAATTGATTCAACTCAGCTTTTTTACTTAGAACAAAAATAAGATGAGTGCTGTGAAAATCGCTTTCTCTTACTTTATACCTGCTTTTCCTTAACTTCCTCAAACCATTTTTCAAACTCTAGTCGTGGAAGTAATTCTTCATCCTTATCATAACGTCCTTCATAACTATAGCGACTATCAAGGCTATTTTTCTGAGCATCATAAATCAACCACATTTCAGTTGGGTGTTCACGGCCATATTCTCGACAAACATCAATCAATTTCTGTATATCTTCAGCTCCGTATCTCAATACAGCGAATGCCATATTATCAGAATCATCTACTTTTTTTGTCGCAACTTCATTAACTTTATCCATTTCAATTACAATACCGTTAATCATATAAAATACTTTATATGATTGCAACGCTTCTTCAGAAATGCAATAAATATATACTTTTTCTGCTTGATTTTGGACATATTCCATTGCTAACGAAATCATACCAGCCTGAACTTCCATAAATTTATCTTCAAATTGTGTCATTTTTCTCTCCTATTTATTAACATTTTTAATTATTTCCTTGTGACGAATACCATCAATCTTATAATTAACTTCAAAACTACTTGGTCTCATTGAAGAGCCCTCGTAGTTAATCTTAATGTCCACTTCAACTTTCTTTGGTGGATTTGATTTTAAAGCATCTGCCCAATCACGTTCAATACGACGATATTCTTTTAGATTGACATCTTTAGCTTGTGAAACAAGGTTATCCAACTCAGGTGATCCACCAAACAAATCTCCAAATATATGCCCTGCATGATCCCCGATTTCTTTATCTAGAGTATTGGAGTTATGGCGTAATCTATCTTCATGGAGTTTTAATTGTAAATCTTCGGCATACGCCCGATCGATACGGCCCACCTCATCAGTACGGTAAAGATAGCGATGTTCTCCAGCCTCATATACCACATTAGGTTTAGGAACTTTTCCATCCATATGACTTCCATCTGTTAAAATTTCACTAGCTTCATCTATCCAATTTCTCGTTTGAGACTTTCTTAAGTTTCTACCAACTAATTTGATTCTATCATGAAGATGATTGATTGAAAATCAAGAGCAAATTCAATTTATTATATCATACAAACACAGAATGTAAAAACCACCTCAAAAGGTGGTCAAATTAGATATTATTTATCTTCCTGAACCAAGAGGTCGTATGGGAAAAAATCTAAATCTTTAAATCGTTCATCGTAGATACCCCTCATCTTGCAAAGGGCAGCGGTATCAAAACTCCAGTAGCCATAATAGGCATCATCTGTCTTATGCGTGTCATACCATGAGGCTTCTGAGTGGGCATAGTACCAGAACTTCTGCGCTTCAATGACACTATCCGCATCATTTCCAATCATATTCAGATACTCTAAACGGGAACGGAAGTTCTCTACTCGACCTTCTAATAAATAAAGAGCTAATGTCTCGATATAGCCGTCTTGAACACTTTCGTCTTGCTTAGAATATTGTACATATTTATCAAATAAAACTTTTACATCATCTAGAAACTCGTCTTTGCGATTTTCAAAAAGAACTGCTAGAGACAGGTGGTCAATAATAGTGAAAATACCTGAACTCTCACTATATATTAAACTATAGTAAGACAAACTATCTTTAAAACAACTAAATACACTTTCAATATCCTCACCAATAGAATATAAAACTTGAGTTAGATTTCTGTAATCTCCAGCAAGGTATAAATTTAATAAATCTTTTTTATCCATTGGTAAAGTCGACTGTAAAGATATAAATTCTCTGGAACTCTTTTCTAAAAAAAGCTTTCTTGCTAAAAAATATTCCTTATTTTTATACTTATCTCTAAACATCATATCCCTCATTTTATTTTCTTGGCCATATCATCTAATTGATTAATAATAATATTACCATCACTTTTAATATTAAATAGATTACTTTGCAAATCCCTTTGTAATGAAGCAAGGCGAATTTTGTTGTAGTTTTCCTCCCCGACAGCTTTTAATAATCTATTGTCAATCCATTCCTTACTCATCTGCCTGCCATCTGCAGTTTTTCCAAGCTTAGCCGTATTATATTTAGCCTCCGAAATGATATAAGGTGGGTGACCATTTGGATTGTAGTAAACACCATCGATTCCCTGGCGCCCGGCATCATCTAAGACCGTTACTATGTCTTTGCTGATGCGCTCATAACCAAACTGACGATAGTAACTCTACAATCCTAGTATATCACAATTCAAATATACTAGAGTTTGGCAAACCTCAAAAAAAACCACCTCAAGAGGTGGTCGAATTAGGTATTATTTATCTTCCTGAACCAAGAGGTCATACGGGAAGAAATCCAAATCCTTGAATCGTTCATCATAGATTCCTCTCATCTTGCAAAGGGCAGCGGTATCAAAACTCCAATAGCCATCGTATGCATCGTCAGCTTTATGTGTGTCATACCACCAAGCATCTGAGTGAGCATAGTACCAGAATTGCTGTGCCTCGATAACACTGTCCGCATCATTACCAATCATATTGAGATACTCTAGATGGGAACGGAAATTTTCTACTTGACCTTCTAATAAATAGAGAGCTAAAGTATCAATGTAGCCGTCTTCATACTGCTCACCTGCATCTACTAAGGCCTGATACTTACTGAAAATTTTTTCTATATCTTGAATAAATTCTTCCTTACTATCCTCAAACAAAACAGCTAGAGAGAGGTAATCAATTAGCGTATAAATACTATCTTTTGTTTCATATAGCAGTGAATAAAAATATAAACTTGATTTATAATATTCAAATATTTTCTCTATTTCTCCACCTTTAGAATATTCATTATATACTAGCTTTAAATAATAATCACTCAAAGGAGCATAAACATATCTCAATCTTTCTCTCGGTATCTCAGTTTCAAGCTCCAAAAAACGTCTTAATGATTTTTCATAAAAGTTTATCCGATCATTAAAATATATATCATTTTTATATTTGTCTCTAGTCATATACATCTCACTTTATTTTCTTTGCCATATCGTCCAGTTGATTAACAATAATGTTACCATTCTGTTTAACATTAAATAGATGGTTTTGAACGTTTCCAAGCACTTTTTGGAATCTAATTTCATCAGCTAGTTCTTTTCCAACCGCTTTTTCTAATCTACTTTCAATCCAGCGCAAATCCATCTGATCTGTTCCATCCGCTAAGCCTTTACTCAATTTTGCTTTATTATATTTAGCCTCCGAAATGATATAAGGTGGGTGCCCATTTGGATTGTAGTAAACACCATCGATTCCCTGGCGCCCGGCATCATCTAAGCCCGTTACTATGTCTTTGCTGATGCGCTCATAACCAAACTGACGGTAGTAACTCTACAATCCTAGTATATCACAATTCATATATACTAGAGTTTGGCAAACCACAAAAAACCACCTCAAAAGGTGGTCAAATTAGGTATTATCTATCTTCCTGAACCAAGAGGTCATACGGGAAAAAATCCAAATCCTTGAAACGTTCATCATAAATACCACGCATCTTGCAAAGGGCAGCGGTATCAAAACTCCAATAGCCATAATAGGCATCCTCTGTCTTATGTGTGTCATACCATGAGGCTTCTGAGTGGGCATAGTACCAGAATTTCTGTGCTTCAATGACACTATCCGCATCATTCCCAATCATATTGAGATACTCTAGATGGGAACGGAAATTCTCTACTCGGCCTTCTAATAAATAGATAGCTAATGTATCAATGTAGCCTTCTTCAAACTGCTCACCTGCATCTACAAAGGACTGATACTTACTGAAAATCTTTTCTACATCTTCAATAAATTCTTCTTTACGATCTTCAAATAGAACAGCTAATGAGAAGTAATCCATCAAGTCATAGATACTTTCAAAAGCTCCATAAGAAAGTTGGTAGTATCTCAAACTAATCTTGAACCATTTATAAATCTCTTCTAACGAATGCCCCAAAGAATAACAAATAGATATGAGTTCTCTAGAATAAAGAGATTGAGTAGAATAGTATCTGTTTATATATTGTGGCAGAACACGTGATTTATGTGAATCAGACTCTCTTCGTTCAAATGCTTTAAAATTAAAATCATATTCATTCTGAAAATATTTTTCATCTTTATATTTGTCTCTAAACATACTTTCCTCACTTCATTTTCTTAGCCATTTCATCTAATTGATTGACAATAATACGCCCATCTTGCTTAATATTAAACAGATGGCTTTGAACATCACCAAATTCAATGGCATCCCTAATGATTTCAGCCTGACGTTTTCCAACCGCTTTATTAAGTCGATTCCTAATCCATCGTTCACTCATCTGCTTACCATCAGAAAGTGTATTTCCAAGCTTAGCTTTATTATACTTAGCCTCCGAAATGATATAAGGTGGGTGACCATTTGGATTGTAGTAAACACCATCAATTCCCTGACGACCAGCATCATCTAAGCCCGTTACCATGTCTTTGCTGATGCGCTCATAACCAAACTGAC
>NZ_CAURLD010000032.1:0-13996 GCF_963525625.1 uncultured Streptococcus sp. | reverse complement strand
TAGAGTACTTGGTTTGGGACCAAGGTGTCGCAGGTTCGAATCCTGTCTTCCCGACTAGATAACATAGAAGATAGATATACTGATCTATCTTTTTGTTTTTCAAAATAAACTGAATTCAGTAACTATGACTTAGCTAGCATATTTTGTTTTTAAGACTACTTACTTATAGTCGGATTTAATAAGCAATACAATCTTTTAGAACTACTGATCTTGTCTCTTTATATAATCTTATTAGAAAGCAAGGAATTTGATTGCTTAATCAGGTTTAGTATGATTTTAAAGACTAGTGTTCTGGGAGTTTAGGATGTATCAAGCTCTTCAAATGTATTTTCCATTTGAAATGAGTAATATTAAAGATAAAAACCTCTGATAGCAGTAAATACTTGCCTTCAGAGGTTTTTTATATGTGTTGAGTTCGATTTACTACATCAAAGAGTATTCGTCAGATAGCATAATGGTTTCTTTGCCCTTGTTATCAACGATGTAGACTTTTCTAGGAAAGAAAGGGTCAAATTGATAGTTTAAATCAAATGAAATAATGGTGTTGAAGTTTTTTTGTGAGAATCGTAGAGATACTCTTCCTTGGCGGTTGATGATTTCGAACTTGAGGACTGGGCGAAGTTCAAAGACCCCTTTGAGATTGTTATCAATGATGTACCAGAATGAGTCGACAATTTCTTCAGGGAGGCTCGTCATGATGCCAAAGCTGGCATATCGGCCGAGAGTATTTGTAAATGCCATGGGAGACTCCTTTCTTACAGTCTGGATTTTCTTATATGATACCCGAAAATGCTTGAGATTGCAAGAATTTGACCTCTGGTGAGGCCGAATTAGACAAAAGAAAAAGAGCTTGCGCTCTTTGACAACTTTATCGATTCTTTAGTTCAACATAACGTTTGTACCAAATATTGACATAAGCATCTGAAAATGGACCTCTTCCGTTGTTAATCCAATCAACTAGGATTTTGACATTTTCTTTGAGAATGAAATCCAAATCATCAGAATAGTGCATCTGTTTTTTGTGGCGTTCATATTCTTCTACATCCAAGAGGCGTTTTTCACCATCAGCAAAGACTTTGACGTCTAAATCATAGTCAATGTATTTTAGAGCTTCATTATCCAGATAGTACGGGCTGGCTAGGTTGCAGTAGTATGAAGTTCCATTGTCGCGAATCATGGCAATGATATTAAACCAATATTTTTTATGAAAATAGACAATGGCAGGTTCACGTGTTACCCAACGTCGGCCATCACTTTCTGTTACCAGTGTGTGGTCATTAACGCCAATAATGGCGTTTTCTGTTGTCTTTAGTACCATGGTATCTCGCCAGGTGCGGTGAAGATTCCCATCATGCTTATAACTTTGAATTGTAATAAAGTCGCCTTCTTTTGGAAGTTTCATAACTTACCAACTTTCTACAATTTATAAGTTCATCTTCTATATTGTAACATATTTTCATAGAAATGCATAAGTTTTCATTGGAAATCTTAAAGATATTCTCTCAGGGCGCTAGCGATGTCGGAGAAATCATAGCCTTTGCGGGCTAGAGCTTGGGTTAGACGTTGTTTTAAGTCATAACCGTCGTACTTTTTTGAGTACTTGCGGTATTGCTTGTCTAGCTCTTTATAAAGCAGTTCTTGCTGGTTTTCTTGGTCTTCTTCGATTTCCAAATGCTGATAGGCTGTTTTGGCTTGGCTGTATGAAAAACCTTTGTTTATCATGGATTGAAGTATTTTATCTTGTAAGGCCTTGCTGGGCAGTTTTCCTTGGTATTTTTTGAGCATCTTTCCGGCAACCTTGTCTGTTAATTCAGTAAAATTAAACTGGCTCAATTCTTCTTCTATGATAGTGCTAGAAATCCCTTTTTGACTGAGTTTTTGCTTGAGAACAAAAGCGCCTTTGTCACCAGTGAGAAGATTGGATTGGATAAAAGAGTTAGCATATTTTCTATCATTAATCCAATTATCCTTTTTTAGATTGTCCAAGACTTGGCTGATGATTTCTGGTTGGATGTCTTGCTGTGTTAAGTAGTCTTTAACTTCCTTGGCAGTTCTTTGCTTGAAGGAGAGATGGTAAAGGGCTAGATTTTTTCCGTAGGAAAATTGGGCATAGTCTTGAATTTCTAATAGCTCTTGCTCTGTGATTTCCATTCCTTTAGATAGCATGAAGCGAACGATGGTGTCTTCTGTGATATAGAGCTTTTCACTGTCGTCCAACTCCAAGAGGTAGAGTCTTTTTTTCTTTTCGATTTTTGTGATTTTCATAGGAGATTTTGGTAAAGTCCTTTCTTTTATCCAAATGCTTCAAAGGCAGCAATCAAGCGCAGTTTGTCTGTATCAACATCCTTCCTGCCATAGTAGTCAAGAAATAACTCTGCATATTTAGGTTCAGATAAATTATAAGTAAGAGACCAGATTGCCCAGTAAAGATCAATGTGGCGGTCGCTAAGGCCGGCGAGGCCAAGGTCAATAAAGCAGGAGAAGGTTGAAGCGTCTTTCAGAATGAAATTAGGCAAGCAGGCATCTCCGTGAATCAAGGAGTCTGACGTCAGTAGGTGTCCCTGCTCTTGGATAAGCTGGTAGGCTTCCTCTCGGTTTTGGATACGAAATTGAGGCAGTAAGGCTTTTTGATAAAAGCAGCCTTTCCGATAATTTTCCTCTGCTTTCCCTTTATAGCATTGGAGGCGCTGTTTGATTGGGAAATGCTGGGGTTGGATGCTGTGAAGTTTTTTTAGTGCAGCAGCCATTGTTTGGCAAAGTTCTTCTGGCTGTTGGAGAAAGGCTAGGGCGTCCTTGCCCTCTGCTTCTTTAGTCAGCAGGTAGTCTTTATCTGTTGTTTGGTAGTGAATGATAGGCACACCGAGACCTTGCTCTTCAAACCATTTGGTAAGTGTGGCTTCTTGGGATAACTGGCCTTTTTGGTCGATTTTCAAATAATAGCCCGTATCAACATAGAAAACACTGGCTGCAGAATGTGAGGAGCTGTCGTAAAAGTTGGCTCCCTCTAGATAAGTTCGTATTTGCTCAGGGAACTGGGCTAGTAGAAGGGATATTTTTTCTGCTTTCATACTTTTATTGTACCATATTTTCAACTAATGCGAGATAGCGTGGTATAATAGAGTCATGAATGTGAAAGTGAAGCAAAGAATCCCTTTGAAAATTAAGAAAATGGGGATTAATGGGGAAGGGATTGGATTTTATAAAAAAACGCTGGTCTTTGTGCCAGGGGCTTTGAAAGGCGAGGAAGTCTACTGTCAGGTGACCAGGGTTCAGCGTAACTTTATCGAGGCCAAGCTCTTGACCATTAACAAGCGGTCAAAATTTCGGGTAGATGCGCCTTGTGAGATTTATGATAGCTGCGGGGGCTGTCAAATCATGCACCTCCACTATGACAAGCAGTTGGAGTTTAAGGAAGATTTGCTGCGTCAGGCCTTGAAAAAATTTGCGCCAGCTGGCTACGAAAACTATGAGATTCGTCCGACCATTGGTATGCAGGAGCCGCTCTATTATCGGGCTAAACTGCAGTTTCAGACTCGGAAGTTTAAGGATGAGGTCAAGGCGGGGCTTTATGCCCAGAATTCCCACTACCTGGTCTCGCTAAAAAATTGTCTGGTTCAGGACAAGGTAACGCAACAGATCATCAATAAGGTAGCTCGGCTTTTAGGCAAGTATAGGCTGCCCATCTATGATGAGAGAAAGACTGCTGGGGTACGAACAGTCATGATTCGCAGGGCCAGAAAGACAGGTCAGGTGCAGATGATTTTTGTGACAGGGCGCAAGCTGGACTTTTCTCCAGTCGTCCGAGACCTAGTGGCTGAATTTCCAGAATTGGAGACAGTAGCGGTCAATTATCATACGAGCAAGTCTAGTGAGATTTATGGGGATAAGACAGAGATTATCTGGGGCCAGGAGGCTATCCAAGAAGGAGTGCTGGATTATGAGTTCTCCCTGTCGCCTCGAGCTTTCTATCAGCTCAACCCTGAACAGACAGAAGTGCTCTATGGAGAGGCAATTAAGGCGCTGGATGTAACGGAAGAAGACCATTTGATTGATGCTTATTGCGGAGTGGGAACTATCGGCTTTGCCTTTGCTAAAAGGGTCAAGTCTCTACGTGGCATGGACATCATCCCTGAGGCCATTGAAGACGCTAAGCGCAATGCAAAAAGGATGGGCTTTGACAATACGCTCTACGAGGCTGGGACGGCAGAGGAGATTATTCCTCGCTGGTACGCTGAGGGTTATCGGGCGGATGCCTTGATTGTCGATCCACCGCGGACAGGTCTGGACGATAAGCTGCTGGAGACAATTGTTCGTTATGCACCTGAGAGGATGGTCTACGTTTCCTGTAATGTCTCAACTCTGGCTCGGGATTTGGTCAAGCTTTGTCGGGTTTACGATGTCCACTACATCCAGTCGGTTGATATGTTTCCGCATACCGCTCGGACAGAGGCAGTGGTGAAATTGTCTAAACGAAGCAGCGCGCGCTCGAGTTGATTTAAAAATGGCTCGCAAGAGTTGACAAATAGTTTTAAAAAAGACTTGGTTTTCTGTGATACAGGGCTAAGCCTTTTCTTTTGTCAAGATTGCAATGGTTTTATCTTAAGCATAAGCTAGGAAGGTTAGTCTCCACCTCAATTAGTCAAAAAAAGAGAACACTCGTCAAGTGTTCTCCAATGGTAATCGGTTATATTAGAATAAGCCAAAGACTAGGACTGCAAGGACGGCACCAATGATTGGTCCGACAACTGGAATCCAAGCATAGCTCCAATCGCCATCTCCTTTTTTGGGAATAGGAAGAAGACTGTGCATGATACGAGGTCCTAAGTCACGAGCTGGGTTGAGGGCATAGCCAGTTGTTCCACCAAGTGAGAGACCAATCCCGACAATCAATGTTCCGACTGCAAAAGTACCAATGCCTGCTTGCAGCTTATAAAGTCCAAGAGCGAAGATAGTCAGCACAAGGACAAAAGTTCCAAGAATCTCACTAATCAGGTTAGAGAAGGTATCTTTGATAGCTGGTCCTGTGCTGAATGTACCCAAAACGTTAGCTGGATTTTCTTCTGCCAAATAGTGAGGCTTGAACTGTAGGAAGACGAGGAACTGTCCAACCATAGCGCCTGCAAACTGAGCAAGGATGTAAGGAAGAACAGATGCCCAAGGCAAATCACCTTTCAGAGCTACTCCGATAGTTAGGGCAGGATTCAGATGGGCTGGTCCAAGGTTGCCGGATACAAAAGCAGCGATGGCAACGGCAATCCCCCATCCCATGGTAATCACAATCCAACCTGAATTGTGACTCTTGGTTTTGGGAAGAACCACACCAGCGACCACTCCATTTCCCAGAAGGAGCAAGAGCAGTGTTCCTAAAAATTCGCCAAATATTTCTTTCATCATTTATGTTACTCCATTTAAAAGAAGGGGAGGCAGACAGTTGTTTTGCCTACCGCCTCTTCTCGTACTTTCTATTTTTTTAATTCTTCTAAATCGTTATTTGCAAGGGCAGCTTGAACATTGTGTCGATAAGCTACTTTTTCATCTTCTGTCCAGTCGTAGAAGCGTCCCATTTCATCTAGAACAGGCTCTACAATAGCGTCTAAACCATCCCGCATAAAGAGCATGTGGTTAGTCCGACGAAGTAGGAAGTCGACTGGGCTAAGTGCTAATTCATTACGCATGGCATAATGCAGTGACAAGGTATCTGCTAGGCTGAGACCTGGTGCTTGCTCGATACTGTGTGCGAGGGCAAAGACTTTAGGAGCATTCGAACCGTAAAGGTTTGCAAGATAGAAGGCTTCTTTGCTGTCTAAGCCGCGTGATACACCAAGTTGAGCAAAAGCTTCGATTTCGGAATCCACATTGGCTGGATTGAGCTCTCCGCCTGAAACAGGGTAGGTCTTAGAGTTGATGAGCTTGAAGCTGCGGTCGAATTCTGCTTTTAAGATTTCAACCACGCGCTCCATAGCGCCTTCAGCCATCTTACGATAGTCCGTAATTTTACCGCCAGCAAGGGTCAAGAGACCATTGTTATCACGTTCCAAGCTGGAACCGCGGGACACAGCAGATGGGTCCAAGTGTTTTTCAGACGTGCTGCTTTCGAGTTGCGTAACAGCCGCTTCAACATCCTCACGGGATTTTTCTTTGGCTAGATAGCTTTCAACAGTCGCAATCAGTGCATTGAAGCTTTCATCGCTGATTGTACCGTTATTACCACCATTGTAGTCAGAAGCGCTGTTTCCTGCAATCAGAGGACGCAGACCAGCCCAGCTGCTTTCGATGTCGTCAATTGTGATCTTTGCTTCTGGGAAGCGATTATTGACAATGCCCAAGAGGTAATCCACATCTTCTTGTGTTACTTTTGGATGCTCTAGGTCGCCATTGTAGTCAGTGTCAGTCGTACCAAAGTAAGTTTTATTTTCACGTGGAAGCACAAAGACCATCCGGCCGTCTCCCAAGCCTGTATCAAAGTAGACTGGCTGAGAAACCTTGATCTTGCTAGAGTCAACTACTAAGTGAACACCCTTAGTTGGACGCATTTGTGAATATTGCTCACCGTCATTTGACAGATTGCGCACCTTGTCGCTCCAAGGTCCAGTTGTATTGATGACTAGGCGAGCCTTGATTTCAAAGACTTCATCCGTTAAGAGGTCACGCGCAACAACACCTGTAATCTTTCCAGCTTCATCAAAGAGGAAACCTTCTGCCTTGACATGGTTGGCAATCAGAGCGCCGTCTTGGTTGGCGCGTTTGATATTTTCAATCACGAGGCGAGCGTCGTTGTTGCGGAAGTCAAGATAAACACCACCGCCGACTAAGCCTTCCTTCTTAAGTTCAGGTTCCCGTTCTAGCACTTCTTCCTTGCTCAGAACCTTGTTGGCAGCCGGAGTGTTGTTGACACCAGCCAAGAGGTCATAGAGGTCCATAGCTACTTTGAGACGGAAGAGGCTGAAGGTAGCGCCGTCTTCTTCATAGACAGGAAGCAGCATTGGATCTGGTTTTGGAATATGGGGGGCAATTTGCTGAACCACAGCACGCTCAGAAACTGTATCTGAGACCACCTCTACGTCGAATTGTTTGAGGTAACGAAGGCCACCATGGACCAGTTTGGTAGAACGGCTAGAAGTCCCTTCAGCAAAGTCCTGCATTTCAATCAGACCAGTCTCCAGACCACTAGCTGCCGCTTGCAAGGCTACTCCAGCACCGGTAATCCCACCACCAATAATCAGGAGGTCCAGGGTGCGTTCCTGCATTTTTTTAATCGATAATTCACGTGTTTTCTTTGAAAATTCCATAATTACACACTTTCTAACTTAGTCGTTTCATGCTTCTACTGACTTGATTATCAAATGAAAATCAGTTTTAGTCGTCGATTTCTGCAAAGACTTGAGTTGCCTTAACGGCTTTTTTCCATCCTTTGTAGAGTTGTTCCTTGCGGGATTCATTCATAGACGGCTCAAAGAGTTCTCCAGTTTCATTGAGAGTGCGGAGTTCGTCCAAGTCTTTCCAGTAGCCTACTGACAGTCCTGCCAAGAAAGCTGCACCGAGAGCAGTCGTTTCTAAGTTTTTAGCACGGGCGATATCGATTCCCAAAATGTCAGCCTGGAACTGCATGAGGAAGTTGTTCATAGCAGCACCGCCGTCGACTTTGAGGACTTGAATAGCAGTCTTGGCATCCACCTGCATAGTGTCAATGATGTCGCGTACTTGGTAAGCGATGGATTGCAGAGTAGCCTTGATAAAGTCTTCTTTGCTTGTTCCACGAGTTAAGCCAAAGACTGAACCACGAGCATTTTGATTCCAGTATGGAGCCCCTAGACCTGTAAAGGCAGGTACGACATAAACTTCGTCATTGTTGTGAGAATTGAGAGCATATTTTTCAGACTCTGGTGAATTTTCAACCATGCGAAGTCCATCACGAAGCCACTGAATGGCACTTCCTGCGATGAAGATAGAACCTTCCAAGGCATAGTAAACCTTGCCGTTGATTCCGTAACCAATCGTTGTCAAGAGGTTATTTTCAGACAACTGCATCTCTTCCCCAGTATTCATGATGATGAAAGAACCTGTTCCATAAGTATTCTTGACCATACCTGGTTCAAAGGCCAACTGCCCAAAGAGGGCTGCCTGTTGGTCCCCAGCCATACCTGAGATTGGCACTTCTCCACCGTAGAAATGGAATGGAGCTGTCTTACCGTAGATTTCAGAGTTAGAACGAACTTCTGGCAGCATAGCCTTAGGAATGTTGAGGATTTCCAAAATCTCATCATCCCATTTGAGTTCTTTAATGTTATAAAGCATGGTACGAGCTGCATTTGAGTAGTCCGTCACGTGAGCCGCACCGTCAGTCAATTTCCAAACCAACCAAGTATCAATGGTACCAAAGAGCAATTCTCCTTTTTCTGCTCGCTCTTGAGCGCCTTCTACATGGTCCAAAATCCAACGAACCTTAGTTGCTGAGAAGTAAGCGTCAATAATCAAACCAGTCTTTTCATGGAATTTTTCCACATAGCCTTGGCTTTTCAGCTGTTCAGCCAGAGGAGCGGTCTGGCGAGATTGCCAAACGATAGCATTGTAGATAGGAAGGCCTGTATTCTTATCCCAGACGACAGTTGTTTCGCGCTGGTTGGTGATTCCGATTGCTTCGATTTGATTAGGTTTGACTCCACTTTCGATGAAGGCGCCGGCGATAACAGATTGAACAGAGTTCCAAATTTCATTGGCATTGTGCTCAACCCATCCAGCTTGAGGGAAAATCTGAGTAAATTCTTTTTGACTGGAGCTAACTTTTTCTCCTTTTTTGTTAAAGATGATGGCGCGGGAACTAGTCGTTCCTTGGTCGATGGCCATGATGTATTTTTCTTGTGACATGAACTGTCCTCCTGGTAAAAATCTTGAGGATGTTTCCTCTACAGTAACTAGTATATAAAATAAAACGCTTTCTTTTTTATCAACTTTTTTTAAATTTTAAAAAAATCTGAGGAGATTGTGCGAAAATCACAAAGAAACCTGGATTTCTCCAAGTTTCTTAATGAAATATCATGTGACGGATTTGAGCCAAATCTTCCAAATCCAAGTCATTTTTTAAATAATAGATAGGAACCTGCTGGGTCTGATGAATAGGATTGTTGGTGATGATGAGGTCATAATTTCTGGTAAGGTCGTAGGATTCAATCGTAATAAAGCGATTGTACTCTAAGTACCGTCTTAAAATGGCCGTCATCCTAGAAACAACGATAAAGCTATCTGTCAAGTCCATGCCTATCTTGATGACTTGACCGTCGTTTTCAGCAATGTATTCCATCAGCTGGAGCCATTCCCACAAAACCTTTTTATCCAGAGATGTTCCCTGCTGAAAAATAGGCAGTTTGCTAAAAATAGTGTCTGCCACTTGTCGATGATCGTCTTCGCTCCATAAGTAAGGATGGCGCAATTCCAGATCATGCTTGTATTTGTCTTGCAAGAGATAGCCTCGGAAAAGAAAGACGCGGGCGCAGAGCTGACTGAGTTCGTAGGTCACTTGGTCTTCAATGTAGTCACCTAGCAAGTCCTGAGACTTCATCTCTTGAATCAGTTGCGTAATCAGACTGGCAATTTCACCGCCAAAGCCCAGTATATACTCCATGGTGTGCAGGGGTAAAATCCGATGGGAAAGCAGAAATGAAAAGAAAATCATCATTTCGCCATCTTCCTGACTCAGAGTGATGTGCTGTCCGGCAAAGAAATCATTTGTCCGGCGATGCAAGCGTTGGTAGAAGATATTTTCAAAATAGCCCTGCATTTTCTGCTCAATATTTTGAAATTGACAGGCATTGACTCTTAGGCGTTGTTGGGTAATATGTGCCCAAAGGGCCAAGTCCAATCGCTGCCCTTGAGAGAGCTGGGCTCCGCATAGTTCTTCTAAGACGGCAACTTCCTGCCTTCTTTCTGGTTTTTGAAGTTCTTTTTCCCAATCTTGACTGGACCAGACCTTGCGAAAGAGGCAGAAATAAAAATAGCGGATCTGGTGCTCAGGACCTTTTAAGCGGCCATTTTGGATAGATAGCTCAAACTCTGATAAAATCTGATTTAGCCCAGATATATGGCGGCCGAGGGTTGCTTCACTGATCATCAGTTCCTGAGCTAATTGATGGGCTAAAAACTGCTGATGATAGAGCAAGTAGTTTAAAATCTGGTATTTGACAGCATTGCCCAAAAAGAGTCTGCGGATATCCCGTCCCTTGGTATCAGAACCGATGGACAGACTGAGCGTTTCGTCCTGAAGCTGGATGGATAAGGCTACATGATGGTCCACAGCCTTGTCGTTAATCAGGCTAATGTACTTGGTCAAAGTAGCCTTTGAGAATTCTGTTTCGGATATGACAGCCTTCAAATTGGATGTAGAATGCTGTTGTAAATAAGCAAGAACGATAAACTGGCCCGCTTCACTCTTTTCCATCAAGTCTGCAAGATACATACGAAAACCCTTTCAATTCACTAATCTTAGCTTATCACAAAAGGGAAAAAAGACGAAGCAATGTGCTTTATATTTTCTTATCGTTGTCTAAGGAAATAATAAATTGAAACAATCTGTCATTATGTCTATCTTAATTCGCTATTCCATTTCTTTTGAACAAGCATAAGAAGAGTAATCTCTCTCACTTTTTTGCTTTGGGTCTGATAGATTTTTTATGGTATAATTGTAGAAAAATGACGATGAGGGAACAGCTATGGATAATGTGATTGATTTGTCTATCCCAGTGGCAGAAGTGATTGAGAAGCAGCCCGAGGTTTTGGATGTTCTGGTAGAATTAGGCTTTAAGCCTCTGGCCAATCCTGTCATGCGTAATACAGTTGGGCGCGTGGTTTCTATCAAAAAAGGCGCTGGTATGAATGGCATTGACCTGAATAAAATCAAGCAAACTCTGGAATTAAACGGCTATGAAGTGGTGGGGATTTAGGAATGGCTACTGAACGCATTGAAGTCCTCAAGTCTATCTTGCTGGATTTACATAACGGAGCTTCTGCAGAGTCCGTTCAGGAGCTCTTCAACGAGCATTTTACTGGAGTGTCTGCTATTGAGATCAGCCTGATGGAGCATGAGCTGATGAACTCAGATACGGGAGTGACTTTCGAAGATGTCATGTCCCTCTGTAATGTCCATGCCAACCTCTTTAAAGGTGCCATTCAGGATGTGGAGGTGGCTGATACCGACCATTCAGGCCATCCCGTTCAGATTTTTAAGCAGGAAAATCTAGCGCTGCGGGCTGCCCTTATGCGGGTTCGAAGACTCCTATCTACCTATGAAAGCACAGAAGATGAGGAGCTTCTTCCTGAAATCCGCAAGGGACTCCAGCGCCAGCTGGGTTTGGTGGGACAGTTTGATATCCACTATCAGCGTAAGGAAGAGCTTATGTTTCCTATCATGGAGAGCTACGGCCACGATTCGCCACCCAAGGTCATGTGGGGCGTAGACGACCAGATTCGAGACCTTTTCCAAGAGGCTAAGATTGCTGCAGAGCAGCTGCCTGATACTTCGATTCAAGAAGTCAAGGACAAGTTTGAGACTTTTGCTGCTGAGTTTGAAGCTATGATTTTCAAGGAAGAGTCTATTTTACTGATGATTCTCCTCGAGTCCTTTCATCAGGATGACTGGCTCAAGATTGCTGAGGAGAGCGATGCTTATGGCTATGCCATCATCAAACCAACGGAAAAATGGATTCCTGCACGCCACTCATTCTCGGAGGAGGAAGCTGGGGATGCTGCTGATGAAGGAAGCGAAGCGCCAGCCAGTAGAGAACAGACTAGTGATGTCAGATTTGAGCAGGTTATTGATACGCCGGATGGTCAGGTCACCATTTCCTTTCAGCCTAAGGAAAAGAAGGAGCAAGCCTTTAATCGGGACTCCCAGCAGCCTTTTGGTCATGGCTATCTGTCGGTGGTGGAGGCCAATCTGATTTTGGATCATCTGCCCATGGAGATTACCTTTGTCAATAAGGACGATATTTTCCAGTATTATAATGACAGTGTGCCGGCGGACGAGATGATTTTCAAGCGGATGCCGTCCCAGATAGGACGCAATGTCGAGCTCTGTCACCCGCCCAAGTTTTTGGACAAGGTGCGGCGGATTTTCAAGGCTCTGCGTGAAGGAGAGCGGGATAAGTTTGAAATGTGGTTCAAGTCGGAATCGCGGGGCAAGTTTGTCCATGTGACCTATGCGGCGGTGCGGGATGAGGATGGTGAATTTCAGGGGGTGCTGGAGTATGTGCAGGACATTCAGCCCTTTCGTGATATTGACAGTGATTTTTACCGAGATTTGGACTAGGTATTTGCAGTTAGAAAGTGAGAAACATGAGTTACGAACAGGAATTTTTACAGGAGTTTGAAGCTTGGGTCAAGACCCAGATCATGATTAACGAGATGGCGCTCAAGGAGAGTCAGGCAGTCTACGAGGCGGACCAGGACGAGCGGGCTAAGGAAGCGGCCATTCGCTATGAAAGTCGTCTTGATGCCTACCAGTTCCTTTTAGGGAAATTTGCCAACTATCAGGCGGGCAAGGGATTTAATGACCTGCCAGATGGACTTTTGGGTGAGAGAAATTATTGATTTTTCACTGGAAAGGTGTTAGAATAAGTTCATCAGAGGTGTTTTGAATCCCACATTTTACAGAAAGTGGCGGTGCTGAGAAGTCCACAAATGTGTCAAAGCTGGTTGCTGATGAGATGATAAATTGAAATAAACAAAGTTGCGGGCGTTGCCCGAAATTGGGTGGTACCGCGGATATTGATTCGTCCCTGTCATGGATATGGCAGGGACTTTTTTTATGGAAAGTGAGATAGGAAGATGGAGCAAGCACAATTACCAGAACGATTAGAAACGGAGCGCCTCGTCTTACGAGTCCGTACAGTGGCTGATGCTGAGGATATCCATGCCTACGCCAGTTTGCCAGAAGTCTCCTACCCTGCAGGCTTTCCGCCCGTCAAGACCTTGGAAGATGAGATTTATTATCTGGAGCATATTCTGCCCGAGCGCAATCAAAAGGAGAATCTCCCAGCGGGCTATGGGATTGTTGTCAAAGGGACGGATAAGATCATTGGATCTGTGGATTTCAACCACCGGCACGAAGATGATGTACTGGAGATTGGCTATACCTTGCATCCAGACTATTGGGGACGAGGTTATGTCCCAGAAGCAGCGCGTGCCTTGATTGATGTGGCTTTTAAAGAATTGAATCTTCATAAAATTGAATTGTCTTGTTTTGGCTACAATGTCCAAAGTCAACGAGTCGCAGAGAAGCTTGGCTTCACCCTCGAAGCTCGCATCCGAGACCGCAAAGATGCTCAGGGCAATCGCTGTGATGATTTGAGGTATGGGTTGTTGAGGAGTGAGTGGGAGGTGGTTTGATGCACATTTTCATCATTGGGGCTCCGGCTTCTGGGAAAATGACGATTGGTCAAGAGTTATCTCGACTGACAGATGCTACCCTCTTTTATAACCATCAAGCCATCGATTTTGCATTAGAAATCTATCAGGACTTTACAGAGGAAATGTGGGAATTTGTTCGTGGAATCACCTTTTCTTTCCTTGGAGCAAGTGCAAGAAATCAGCGATCAGTAATTTTAACTGACGTAATTGATTTTTCAAATCAGTACCAGCTGATGTATTTAAAGCAAATTCAGGATTTATTGGATAACTTTCATCAAGAGATTCTGTTTGTTGAGTTGGAAACAAGTCTTGAGGAGCGTTTACGTCGAAATCAAACGGAGAACCGGTTGAAGCACAAGCACTTGAAACGGCATATTGAGATATCTGAAAGAGAAATTTTAAAGACCACTGAAACCCTTCAATTAAATTCTAAAATCCAACCGAATGAGCTACATCACTACCTTAAAATAAATAATACGAATCTGTCTGCAGCCGAAGTTGCCAAGCAGATTCAAAATAAAATGAATACAATAGAGAAAGGACACACACATGTCTAAAGAACTTTCACCTAAATACAATCCAGCCGAGGTTGAGGCTG
>NZ_CAURLD010000031.1:0-14366 GCF_963525625.1 uncultured Streptococcus sp. | reverse complement strand
TAATTGGGAATCTCTAGCTTTTTTGTAGCTGAGAACTATTTTGTCTCAGGTTCTTAATAGGTCACAACATTCAAGTTGCCACTTTCATACTCAGCGATGAAGATGTTAGAAATATCAGTATAACCGTCTTTAGCCAGTCTCTCCACCAGCCACTCTTCTGTTTTATCAATAGACTCCAGAATATCAATTTGGACAACACCATCTGTGATAAGGGGATATTTAGGATTCTCTTCACCAGCCTGTACGATGATGAGTTGGCCGTTTTGCTCCAAAACTGCTCTCTTGACCTGCTTGAGCTGGAAAATACCTTGGCTGCGCAGCTTCAAAGCTACATCTGCTGCTGAAAGACCAACAGAACGGCAGGCTTCGGGACTCAGTTCTCCATGCTGAATCAACGTTGTCGGCTTGCCATCAATCAAATGCTTAACCGCACGGACATTATTATTGAGCCACTTTAGGGTCAAGACCAAGATAGTCCACATGATGAGAATGACTGTATACTGAAGAATGTTAATGGAGCTATTATAAATCACCCCACCGATAATGCCACCAAGGACATAGTTTTGAATCTGGTCGATCGCTGAATTGGGCGCCAGATTTCCTTTTCCCGTCACGTTGATGACAAAAACCAGTGAGAAAAGCCCCAGCGCTAGTTTAATTAGGATTTCAAGAAAATTCAATGTCATTTTTCAACCTCCACTATTTCAATATCCGTCGTCTTATGCAAGTCAATTTTTTCAAGCAGATATTTATCCGGCTCACTGCCACTCATAGCCCGATAAAAGTTCTTTCCGACCTTCAAAATCGCTCCATCCGTCGCGGCTGAAGTATTGACATAGACCTCCGACTTATCCACACCCAAGTCTTTTGAAATGACCTCGATAAAATGAAGAGAAGTTTGAAACTGGTTGTTAGAGTCTTGGTCAGTCTGAAAATTGCTAATGCCAATCAAGACCATAGCCACCAAGGCCAAAACGGAAATGATGGCTAGTTCCCGAAATTTTGAATCGCGCTTATTACGATAGGCCTTAAAAGCAAAAAATCCTGTCACAAGTAATAGCAAGACAGAAAGCGCAACTGTCACCCAGTTTTGCTGGCTAATCTGACTCAAAACATAATCATAAGAATAGAATTTCATGGCTTCCCCCTATTTTTTCTCGCTATATTATAGAAAAATTTTCCTACTTTTTCAAGTCTCTTACAATCTCTTTGCTATAAATCAGTTCTAAATTTTGTTATAATAAACTCAGTAAATTTTACTAGAAAAGGAAATTTTATGAAACTCATCTCTTGGAATATTGACTCTCTCAACGCTGCATTGACCAGTGATTCTGCCCGTGCTCAGCTTTCCCAGGCTGTTCTTCAGACCTTGCAAGCGGAAAATGCTGATATTATCGCCATTCAGGAAACAAAACTGTCTGCAACAGGTCCGACTAAAAAGCACTTGGAAATTTTGACAAATCTTTTCCCTGAATATGAAAACACTTGGCGCTCCTCCCAAGAGCCGGCCCGCAAAGGCTATGCAGGAACCATGTTCCTCTACAAAAAAGAACTGACGCCAACCGTAACCTTCCCTGAAATCGGCGCTCCATCAACCATGGATGTCGAAGGCCGCATCATTACGCTGGAATTTGACGGTTTCTTTGTCACCCAGGTCTATACACCTAATGCTGGCGATGGCCTCAAACGCTTGGATGACCGTCAAGTCTGGGATGCCAAATATGCTGAATACTTGGCAACATTAGATGAACAAAAACCAGTCCTCGCTACTGGCGACTACAATGTGGCCCACAAGGAAATCGACTTGGCCAATCCAGCAAGCAACCGCCGTTCACCAGGCTTTACCGACGAAGAACGTGCCGGCTTCACCAATCTGCTGGATAAAGGCTTTACCGATACCTTCCGCCACTTGCACGGCGATATTCCTAACCAATACACTTGGTGGGCACAACGCAGCAAGACTTCTAAAATCAAAAATACAGGCTGGAGAATCGACTACTGGCTGACCAGTAACCGTGTAGCTGACAAGGTGACCAAGTCTGATATGATTGACTCCGGTGCGCGCCAAGACCACACACCGATTGTCATGGAGATTGAACTCTAAGGAGAAAGCTAATGGACTATCAAGCTGTCATTCCTGAATTTGTAGTATCTGACATCGAAAAATCACGCCACTTCTACTGCGACTTGCTGGGCTTCTCTGTCCAATACGAGCGTCCAGAGGAGAAATTTCTCTTCCTCTCCCTTGAAGACTGCCAACTTATGCTAGAAGAAGGCAGCGCAGAAGAATTAGCCCAACTAACCTATCCTTTTGGGCGCGGTGTCAATATTTCCTTTGGCATTGAGGATGTCCCTCAGCTCCACCAAAAACTGCTGGAAGCTGACTATCCCATCCATCGTCCTCTGACAAAAAGAGAATTTCGAGTGGGAGATAGTTTTATTTACCCTCATGAATTTGCGATTTTGGATCCAGATGGTTATTTTTTAAGATTTAGTGAATAAGAAAGCGAAGTCATCAGACCTCGCTTTTTAAATGTCTTTAAAGTTATAGAGTTGCGGATAGTGATCGCACTCGGGATTTTTAGGATGGCAGATGGCACGACCAAAGTAAATCATGGCCTGATGGGCTGGCAGCCAACGTTCCGGCGGAAGGACATCCATAACTCGCTTTTCTACCTCTAGTGGCGTTGCCGACTTTTTAACAATATCATGGTGCTTGCAGATACGCTCCACATGGGTATCAACAGCAAAAGCTGGAATACCAAAGCCCACACTCATGACTACATTGGCCGTCTTGCGACCAACTCCTGCCAGACTTTCCAATTCTGCCCGCGTTTGTGGTACTTGACCGTCAAAGTCATCCAAAAGCTGCTGGGCGCATTTCTTCAAAAACTTGGCCTTGTTTCGATAGAGTCCTAGGCGGGAGATGTATTTGGCAATGTCTGCTTCACCAGCCGCAGCCATGTCTTGAGGACTTGGATAGGCTTCAAACAGAGCCGGCGTTGCCTTATTGACTGCAGCATCTGTCGTCTGAGCCGACAGCATGACCGCTACCAAAAGCTCAAAGTGATTGCGAAAATCCAGACTGGGCTTAGCGTCAGGGAAAAGAGCAATAATTTCTTCAATCACATGTCGAGCCCGTTTTTTTGATAAAACCATGATTCTTCTTTCTAAGATTGAGATAGATTTATTATATCATGAAAGGAAGAAGCATCCAAAAATCATGATTGAGAAAGCAGCTGTTCTTAATACTTTACAAACCTAACTCTCCATACGCCTTCCGGTAGCCAATCTGCAAGATTTGGTTATCTCGAACCAAGAGCGGTCGCTTAATCAGCATGCCGTCTGTCGATAGTAAATCTGCAGCTTCCTGAGCTGTGAAATGCGGAACTTTTTCTTTTAGACCCAGTTCACGGTATTTGAGACCACTGGTATTGAAAAAGGCCTTGAGCTCAAAGTCCGAGTTCTGAATCCAGTCTAGGAGTTGGTCCCGGCTAGGTGTATTTTGGACAATATCCACCGCTTCAAAGTCCACTCCTAATTGATTGAGCTCAGCCTTGGCCTTGCGGCAGGTAGAGCATTTTGGGTATTCGATAAATTGTAACATTGTTTTTCCTCCGTTCCTATGATAGCCCAGCTAGCTCCTTCTTGTCAAGCCGAGACTCATTAGAAAAAGCCGATAAGTGAAAAACTCATCGGCTGGTACAGATGCATTCCATAAAGAAATACCTCTGTTTTTTTGTTATTTCTTAATCAAACGCACGCGCACAATATTGTCGCTATTCTCAAATTTATCAACCAGCTCCTGAATCTTGCTTTGGTCCGACTCATCCAGATCCAGCAAGGTATAAGCATAATCACCCTTGGAACGATTGATGATATTGTCGATGTTGATATTTAGATCACTGACCGCTGTTGAAATCCGAGCCACAATATTCGGTACATTTTTGTTAATCAGGGTAATCCGATAAGGCGCTGAGAGTGCCTGACGGACATTAGGGAAATTCACTGAATTGATAATCTCGCCTGTTTCCATGAAGCGACGGATAGTTTTCCCAGCCATAATAGCACAGTTGAGCTCAGCTTCCTCTGTTGATCCGCCCAGATGCGGAAAGACTGTAATCTGCGGATGACGGAGCAGCTCATCTACACCAAAGTCTGTGATATAGCGCTTGATAACACCTGCTTCCAAGGCTTCAAAGAGGGCAGCATTGTCCACCAGCTCGCCACGGGCAAAGTTGATAAGGGTTGTTCCTTTTTGCATGAGACCAAAAGCCTCCTGATCGAAAGTAGCACGCGTATCCTCAGTCAGAGGCACGTGGATAGTGATATAATCACTCTTTTCAAAAATTTCCTTTATATCCGCTACCCGCTTGACATGGCTAGAGATATTCCAAGCTGTTTCAATGGATACATAAGGGTCATAACCAAGGACATTCATTCCCAGACGATAGGCATCGTTGGCAATACGGCCGCCGATAGCTCCTAACCCTATGACTCCCAAAGTCTTGTCTGAAATCTCTGTCCCAGCAAACTGTTTCTTACCAGCTTCCACTTGCTTGGGAACATCATCTCCAGAAAGGTCATTAGCCCAACTGTTAGCTGCGATATAGTCACGGGCAGACAGAAGAATGGAAGCCAAGACCGCTTCTTTCACCGCATTGGCATTAGCTCCTGGCGTATTGAAGACTACAATTCCCTGAGCCGTTGCCTGTTCGACCGGAATATTATTGGTTCCTGCACCTGCCCGCGCAATGGCTTTGAGCTTGCTCGGAAATTCCTGTCCATGCAGGTTTTGACTGCGCAGGATATAAGCATCCGGATTGTCAGACTTGTCTCCATCAATTTGAAAAACATTGCCCAGCTCCTTGAGTCCGATTTGATTGATATTGTTAAAGGTTTTGACACTAAAGACCATAGATTCCCTCCCTTAAGAATTTTCTTCTTCAAATTTCTGCATAAAGGCAATCAAGTCCTTGACTCCTTGGAGCGGAAAGGCATTGTAGAGACTGGCTCTCATACCGCCTACGCTGCGGTGCCCCTTGATATTCTTGAATCCCGCTGCTGCAGCCTCTTTGTTAAACTTGGCATCCAGCTCTGGGCTAGGAGACACAAAGGGAATATTGGCTACTGAGCGCTGCTCCTTGTAACGGACTGGACTGCGATAAAAGTCAGATTGCTCAATGAAATCGTACAAAAGGCCAGATTTTTCCCGATTGCGCTTTTCCATTTCTGCTACGCCACCTAGCTCCTTGACCCACTCAAAGACCAGCTTGGCCATATAGATGGCGAAAGTCGGTGGTGTATTGTAAAGAGAGCCATTGTCCGCCTGAATACGGTAATCCAACATGCTAGATAGAACGAGTTCGTCATCCAGCAAGTCTTCTCGGATTATGACAACTGTCACGCCAGCAGGTCCGATATTCTTCTGAGCCCCAGCATAAATCAAACCGAAATCCTCTACTCGGTACTGAGCAGCCAGGATATTAGAAGACATGTCCGCCACAATCGGCACGCCATTAGTCGCAGGAAGGTCATAAATAGCCGTTCCTTCGATAGTATTATTTGTGGTCAGATGCACATAAGCCGCCTGCGGATCAATCTCCTTTTCATCAAAAGAAGGTATTTCTGTGTAATTTAGGTCCTCTGATGAAGCCAAGAGAATAGGCTCAAAAGGAATGAACTTAGACAGCTTGACTGCTTCGGTGTAAGCTTTCTTTCCCCAAGATCCAGCCACTAGGTAATAGGCCTTGCCGCCTTGGGCTAGATTAAGGGGAATCATGCTAAACTGGGTAGAAGCTCCCCCCTGCAGAAAGAGCACGCGATAATTGTCCGGAATATCCATGAGCTCACGCAGCAAGCTCTCAGCTTCTTTGATAATATCGTCAAATTCCTTGGATCGGTGGGACAGCTCCATCACACTCATGCCACTTTGGGCATAGTCTAAAAACTCAGCCTGAGCTTTTTTCAAGACTTCCTTGGGCAATACTGCCGGTCCAGCAGAAAAATTGTAAATCGTCATATCCTACCTCCAAAATTTATTTTGTATATCATATCACAAAGTTTAGAAAATATCTATTTTTTCTTAAAAAGAAGGGAATTTTTTAGGAAAACACGAACAAAATGAAGAAATAATAAAAGAAGCTGTGAAAGCTTCTAATTATTTTCGACCTAATTTTAATAGAATAACTATATCAATATAAAACTACCGCTGATAAATGTTTAGTTTCTAATCAATTTTTTTGGCATCAATAAATCATACAAATAACCATGTTTAAGCATATCCAAATTAAACACATACGGAATATGAGCAAATGCCTCTGCTAATGGCAAACGAGCCGTTTTCCAGCCCACCCCATCTGTCACCCACACAAACTCTACATCATCTGGTGAATTGACGACGAACTGGCTCAATTCAGTAAACTCTCCAGCAACAGCCTTCAGTTTGCTGCCGCCTCCACCATAGTAGTTTGTTTCAATCAACCAAATTTTATGTTTTTCCTTTGAATAAACAGCTACATCAAAACGGCGTTGTGATTTATCAACTGGTACTTCTATATTCCACATTTCTTTTATGAAAGATGGCGTGGTTTGGGATTTAAACTCTAAATCATGCTGCTGACAAACTTTAGCAACACTTCGTTCAAGGATGCCTTCCATAGTCGTTCCACTTCGATTTTTACGAGCATTACTATCTAATCCCGCTTCTACACCATACACATAATCAACAAGTGATCGGCTAGCTTCCTTTTGTAAAAAGTACAACAAACCAGCTTGCTCAATAAAATCTACATAAACTTTTATATCACTTTTGTCAATCTTCTTAAAATCTAATTGATGAAAGCTCATATTATCATCTTCATCCAAGGAAAGAATATCTAAAACTTTATCACGGCTGGCAATCAAGCTAGGAACAGCCCTCAGTAAATCAGGCTGTTTTGAAAATAAATTAAAGGCCTCTTCATAAATATTATCTTTACCAATTAAATAGTTTAAAGTGTTTAATTCAAGTTCAAACTCCTTTGTCTCTCGTCTAACCTTACTCCAATTTACATAGTACTCTGGTGTACGGTTGGTAACTGAAAGAGTTGAGAGGAAATATTGTAATCTTTCGTCTGATGATAATTGAATATAATTCTCTAAATTCATATTTCCTCCTTTGGTATAGGTAAACCAAACTCCTTTAAAGGAATATAATTAAAGCGATAGTAACAGCCTACACTTATAATATAATCTAAGACATCTTTATAATTTGAATTTAAAAACCATTCATCAAGTAAATAATAATATTTAACTTCTTTATTTAAAGGTGAAAATAACTTTTTATATTGTTTCAACTTAAAATCACATGTTTGTAATTTTTCATCAACACTTCCTTGAGTTTTTTGCGTTTTCTTTTCAATGATAAAAACTGTATTATTATCCATTACAAAAATGGAATCATCTGGTAACAATTTTTTGGAAATAATCGCTTTATAGTTCAGGGCTACTTCATCAAAATAACGATATAAACCATGTTTTTGAAAAATTTCTGCTACTTTTTCCCCTTCAAAATTTACTATCCACCGTGCTGTGGAGCTCCTTTTTATTTTTCTTACCTCGCCTGTTCGTTTCACAAGTTTAATATCAAAATCATTTTCCACAACTTCATATCCACTTTGTTTTGAAATAAAATTTGGCAAGTCTGTTTTCAATTCAAAAGCTAGCCCTGTTTTCGTATTCGCACCACCTACGCCACCTTTTTTCATCTCTCTTCCTCCAATCTTCTTTTGGCTATTTCTAAATAATCTTTCTCCGCATCAATACCAATAAATTTACGACCTAACCGCTTAGCTACAACTCCTGTTGTTCCACTGCCAACAAAGGGATCAAGTATATAATCATTTTCTTTAGTACTAGCTAAAATGATCCGTTCTAATAAATATTCTGGCTTTTGCGTTGGATGTTTTCCGGCCCACTTCTCTGCCTTTTTAGTTAGCGGTCCCATCCACACATCCTTCATCTGTTTACCGCCATTAATATCTTTCATCAAATCATAATTATAGTAATGCTTAGCCTTTTTATCATCTTTACGAGCCCACAAAATCGTTTCCGTGGAATGAGTAAAATAGCGGCAAGATAGATTCGGAGCTGGGTTGCTCTTTTGCCAAGTAATATTATTTAAAATTTTAAAACCTTCTTGTTCCAAGGCCATACCCACAGAGTAAATATTATGTAAGCTGCCTGAAATCCAGATAGTACCATTAGGCTTTAAAATAGGTCTGACTAATCGTAACCACCGTCGATTAAAGTCATGTTTCTCCTCAAGGCCAGAAACCTTATCCCAATCACCTTTATCAACAGAGACAATGTTACCGCCAGAATTTGAAAAACCACCGTTACTCAAAAAGTATGGTGGATCAGCAAAGATCATATCCATACTTTCTGGCTTCATTTGTGATAAGAAGTCAAAGGTATCTGCATGAACCAGAATAGCCCTTTCCTTATTATAGTATGGTTTTGTCATTAAAACACCCCCATACTTATATTCGTAATTAGTCATAATTTGTTACTATAATTTCTGAAATTTTTCCACGACTTGAGCTCTTAGCACCATTAGTTCGCTGAGCTTCCACAAAATAAATATTAAAATCCTTGTATAATTCTTCTACCAAAGGACTCGAGGAATTTGACAGCATAGCATAGACTCCTCGCTCCGTCAATTCCTTAAAAGTATCGCGTAACCGAACCTGTTCCTCATAAGAAAAGCCCTCGTGGGTATAAGAGGTAAATGAGCTTGTTTCGTTTAACGGAATATAGGGCGGATCAAAATAGACAAAGTCGCCTGTTTGAGCATCCTTAACTGCCTCCGCAAAATCCGTTTGCAAAATTTCTACATCGTTCTCATTTAGATATTCACTGATTTGATAAAGTAAATCTACATCCACTATTTTTGGATTTTTATAGCGGCCGTAAGGAACATTAAACTGATTTTTAGAATTGACTCGATACAATCCATTGAAATCAACCCGAAGCATGTAGAGAATTCGCGCCGCTCTCTCTACCCCTGTCATCCTGCTAATTCGACCATCGCGATCTGCCGAACGCAATGCTAAATAATAATCTTTGCTATTATTCTCTTTATGCTTTATCAGTAAATTAATCAATTCAGCTGGATTATTTTTTATCTGGCGATAGGCATTTATCAGTTCCTCGTTAAAGTCATTAATGACCGCTTGTTCTGGAGCCAAATCAAAAAATAAAGCTCCGCCGCCAACAAATGGCTCAAAATAGCGACCATAAGTCTCCGGCATGTAGCTCCTTAACTCTTCTAAAAGTTGGCGCTTTCCCCCAGTCCATTTAGTAAACGGTTGGAGATTATAATATTTTAATTTTACATTAGTGTCTAAAGACATGATTATTCCTTTTAAGTGTAATGAAATTATTATAACACATACCAAACAAAGAATTTGCTTTTATGTTATAAAATACAAAGAAGCCGCTAAAAAGAAAAGTTGAAATAAGATTTCAACTTTCTCTTAGTTCATGATAAACCGCATAGAGCTCGCTCTTGTTCCTGCCGTATTTCTTGGCCACTTCCTTGATGGCCTGATTTTTTTTGCTGCCAGCTTCAACTAAAAGATCAATCTCAGCTAGGATCTGCTCTTGAGAAATTTCTTGTGGAGCATCTTCTGCCGCCCCAGCTACAATCAAGAGACACTCTCCTTTAGGCGGATGTTCAGCCGTATAGGCCAGCAACTCTGAAATCAGCCCTCGTTGATACTCTTCGTGAATCTTAGTCAGCTCGCGCACCAAGACGACTTGGCGGTCACCATAAACTGCCAGCATATTTTCCATCGTAGACCGAACCCGATGAGGGGATTCGTAGAAAATCTGAGTCTCAGGATAGGATTTTTTGCTAGTAAAAAATTCCTTCTGCTGTCCAGCCTTTCTAGGCAGAAAACCATAGAAAATATGCGGTTGGGGAGCCAATCCGCTGGCAATCAAGGCTGTTATTCCAGCACTAGGACCAGGAATCGGTACTACAGTAATTCCAGCTTCTAGCGCTGCCTGAACCAAATCATGTCCAGGATCAGAAATACTGGGCAGACCAGCATCCGAAACCTGGGCTATATCACTTCCACTTTGAAGCATGTCCAAGAGAACTGGGATTTTCTCCTTAGCATTGTGCTCATGAAAACTGATCTGTTTGGTCTCAATCTCAAAATGCTTAAGCAGAAGGCCCGTATTTCTCGTATCTTCAGCCGCAATCCTGTCAACCTCTTTCAGGGTATTGACCATACGGATGCTCATATCATCCAGATTTCCGATAGGAGTCGCGACCAGATAAAGCTTGCCGTAGGCAGTTTCGCCCTTAAAACTTTTTTGAACCTGCATCGCTACTCCCTAAATAACAATTCATCACAGAACATACACTCTGCGTCATTCTCCCGGCGCTGGCCATAGAAATCCGTACAAACATGAAAGCCGTCATAGTAAAGCTTACGCAGATTATCCCGGTTTTTCTTGGTCTTGGTCGGAGCTTCCTTCTCCACCTCTCCCAAGCGCTCCCTCAGCTTGTCATTTTCCAGATGCAGAGCAATATTTTCCTCTACCACACTCTTGAGATTTTTCTTGACAGCCTCCACCTCAGCAAGGGTCACTAAAAGCGTCTGTGAAAAATCATCTAAGGCGTCAAATAAGTCTTTTTTATCCATTTTATACTCCTGTGCTGCCTCTTTTTACTTTCCCTTCAAAGTCATATATTCTAAAGCATTTTGAAAAGATACATTGGCCCGCCACATCTTCCGAGCCAGCAAAAGCTGCTCCAAGGCCTGTCGACCGTTTTCTGTTGCTATCTCCTTATAAAATAACACTTCTAAGAGCTTGAAGACCTGTTCCTGCTTCTCCTTATCATCAGCCATCTTTGCCAGACGTGAAACCTGCAGAAATGCCTGACTGGAGCGATTTTGAAAATCCTTGACAAAGCGCTCGCATTCGCTGACTAATTCAAAAAAGGCGTTATTATGAGCCAAGCTTTCCGCTTCTGACTGAGTCTGACTGTAGGCAGCTATCAGCTCCGCTCGACTTTTAATCAAGCCATCCTGTTCCAAACTGTGCTGCAAAGCAGCTGTATTTTTCAAAAAATGATAAACCTGAGTCCGACTTCGAATCGTCGGCAGAATCAGCTGTTCATCAGCAGTCAGGAGAAAGATATAAATCTCGCTCTGCGGCTCCTCAATGACTTTGAGCAAGGAATTGGCTGCATTGACGTGCATCCGATCCGCATCGCAGATAATGAAAACCTGCTGACTGCCTTCCAGACCACTCTGAGAGAAGTTTCGGACCAGCTCCCTAACTCGGTCTGTTTTGATAATGTTATTAGCTGGTCGCACCACCGTTACATCAGAAAAGTCTTCTTCTGCAATCAAACGACAGGAACGACAAGACTGACAAGGCCAGACGCCCTGCTTATTCTCGCAAAATAGACTCTGAGACAGGATTTGAGCCATGACAAAACTACCAAAGGCTCCGGTAAATAAGTAGGCGTGACTAAGCCGCCCCTGTTCAAGAATATGCTGAAACTGCTCAAACAAGCTGGGCTGGCTTTGCTGTAAATCTTTTATCTTCATGACGGATTCCCAAATCGTTCCTGAATGATGGCCAAACTATCAGCCACTACCTTATCCAAAGGTTGGCTGGCATCCACCTTGACAAAGCGCTCAGGCTCCTTGTCAAGAATCGCCAAATAACCCTGCCGAACCCGCTGGTGCAGGTCTAAACCCTCCAGATCAAGCCGATTCACCTCTCGGCTTTCACTCTTAGCAATCCGCGCCAGCCCTTCTTCCACATCAATATCAAAATAGAGGGTCAAATCAGGCTTGAGTCCATCTGTCGCAAACTGATTGAGCCATTCAATGTCCGCTACATCCAGACCACGGCCGTAGCCCTGATAGGCCACTGAGCTATCGATAAAACGGTCCATCAAGACAATCTTCCCTTGGGCCAAAGCTGGCAAAACCCGCTCAGCCAAGTGCTGGCGGCGACTAGCTATGTACAGTAAGAGTTCCGTCTTTGCATCCATAGCCGTATGGCTAGGCTCCAAAATCACTTCGCGAATGGCCTCCGCAATCTGGACGCCACCCGGCTCCCGCGTCGTAATCAGACCAGTACCATAATTTTTCAAAAAAGGAAGCAAGGCTTCCAACACACTCGACTTTCCAGCCCCTTCCGGACCTTCCAGCGAAATCAAAATACCATTTTTCATCTTTACCTTGAATCTCTAACTTCTATTTTTTGTTCTTTATAAGAAAATGCACATAAGACTTGCCCTAAAGATTGATATAAGCCACTGTTGAAGCATGTCCAAACGGCTGAGTAGCCTGATAAGAGCCGATTCCGTCAGCTAATTATTTTCATCCTACTCTTTTTATCTATTGTTTATTTTACCAAAAAAAAAGCTAAAAGCCCATCATAAGAAAAGACTTTAAAAATTTTTTCAAAGTCTTTCATAAAGGCTAAATTTTTGGTAAAATATATTCAGAAGAAATTTCTGGAAATAGATTTAGGAGGATGTCATGTTTAAATTAAAAAACGTACTGGCCATCATTTTTGGGGCTGGAATTTTTTCTTTTGGGATTCATTATTTGGTCATTCCCTTTCATTTATATGAAGGTGGCGCGACGGGTTTGACCTTGATTGCCTACTATCTATTTAAAATCCCTGTCTCGACGACCAACCTGATTATTAACATTCCTCTCTTTATTATTGCTTGGAAGCTGTTAGGCTCGCGAACCCTCTATCTCAGCATTCTAGGGACCTTCTCCGTGTCTGCTTGGCTCAAAATTTTTGAAATCCTACCTGCCTCCAAACACTTGCAAGACTATTTTCTTTCAGCTCTGGACGGGGATGTTTTACTGGCCTGCCTTGGAACAGGGATTGTTTTGGGGATTGGACTAGGCATCATCTTCAATGCTGGCGGAACGACGGGCGGTACTGACATTGTAGCCCGCATCTTTAATAAATACACTAGCATTTCCATGGGCAAACTCATGCTGACTGTTGATTTTGTGGTCATCACCTTAGTTCTCCTTGTTTTCAAAGACCTACGCATGGTGTCTTATACCCTGATGTTTGTCTTTATCACCTCGCGCGTCATTGACCTGATTGCAGAAGGAGGCTTTGCCGGCAAGGGATTCCTTATCGTTACCAGCAAACCGGCTGAACTGGCTGAAGCTATCAATAACAAGCTGGATCGTGGAGTGACCTTCCTCAAGGGTCAAGGCTTCTATAGCAAGCAGGACTTGCAGATTGTCTACTGCGTTGTATCCCGTAACGAAATGCAGCAGATGAAGAAACTCATTAACCAAGTCGATCCATTTGCCTTTACAACTATTACCGAAGCCCATGAGATTTTGGGCGAAGGCTTCACTTTAGATGCCAACAAACAACCTATTGTACGTTAAAAACCTCATCCAATGATGAGGCTTTTTTATCGCTTATAAAACTTTCGCTGAAGTATGTGTAATCTCAGCCAGCTCAATCGCATGCTCCTCAAATTTTTTCTTGAGAAGCGCCGTATCTATATTACCAGATAATTGTACTTCAATGACAACTTTGCCATCCTTGCGTGGGATATTGACGGTATTGGAGATGTTGAGATTTTCTTCCACCAGAAGACGGATAATCTGCTCAAGAACCCCCACCTTATTCTCAGTGACAAAGCGCAGACGGACTCCCTCTTCACCATAGCCAGACACTTCTAAGAAAGCCTTGAAAATATCACGGTCAGTAATAACCCCGTAAAGTTGCTCATTGTCCACGACAGGCAGGATACCAATCTTATTTTTCAGCATCAGATAGGTCGCATCTTCCAGACTGGCAAACTGAGAGATCGTAACCACATCACGAATCATAACATCACCAACCTTGGTTTTGTTGAGAAGATAATTCATCTCATAAATGGACAGGCTTGTTGCCTTAGATGGACTAGCTTCTGCAATCGTTCCTTCTGTCACCAGTCCCACTAGTTGGTCGTTCTCAATCACCGGCAGACGGTGGAGCTTCTGCTCACGCATCATATCTGCCGCATGAGCAATTGTTGTATCTGGGCTGATATAAACCACCTTACGTGTCATAAAATCTTTAACTGCCATAAGAGTTCCCTCTACTTCCTATCCATAATTCTTATACTTATTATACTTTATTTTGAAGCTGATTTCAAACGCTTCCAAGGCCTGTGCCTAAGTTTTCAAAATTTAGAAAAATCCCGCGATTGGAAAAATTGAAGATAGACAATAGTCTACTATACTAGCTTAACATCCAAGAGAAGAAGAACCTGAGACAAAATAGTTCTCAGCTACAAAAAAGCTAGAGATTCCCAATTA
>NZ_CAURLD010000030.1:0-17253 GCF_963525625.1 uncultured Streptococcus sp. | reverse complement strand
CTAAATCACAAGTCTTCTCAACTGCAGCAGACAACCAACCAGCCGTTGATATCCATGTTCTTCAAGGTGAACGCCCAATGGCAGCAGATAACAAGACTCTGGGACGCTTCCAATTGACAGATATCCCAGCTGCTCCTCGTGGAATCCCTCAAATCGAAGTAACATTTGACATCGATAAGAACGGTATCGTATCTGTTAAGGCGAAAGACCTTGGAACTCAAAAAGAACAACATATTGTCATCCAATCTAACAGCGGCCTGACTGATGAAGAAATAGACCGTATGATGAAGGACGCAGAAGCGAATGCTGAAGCAGATAAGAAACGTAAGGAAGAAGTTGACCTTCGTAACGAAGTCGACCAAGCTATCTTTGCGACTGAAAAGACCATCAAGGAAACTGAAGGCAAAGGCTTCGACGCAGAGCGTGACGCTGCCCAAGCTGCTCTTGATGAACTTAAGAAAGCGCAAGAAGATAATAACTTGGACGACATGAAAGCAAAATTGGAAGCTCTTAACGAAAAAGCTCAAGCGCTAGCAGTGAAACTCTATGAGCAAGCTGCTGCAGCTCAACAAGCCCAAGCAGGAGCAGAAGGAGCTGAAAACGCTAGTTCAACTAAAGCAGACGACGATGTCGTAGACGGAGAGTTTACGGAGAAGTAACTACAAGTCAGGAGACTTTCATGAAGGTTGATGAATTAATTGCAAACCTTGAAAAAAACGGTTTGGAAATATATCGTAAGAATAATAGGGAACAAACAGCACTATATTATTTAGATGATATTATTGGTAATAAATTTTTAGAAATCCATTATAGCAAAGATAATAAAGTAACAATCGTAAAATTTCATAGAGATACATTATTGCCGACATCTTTAGAAGGTATAGATGAAAATTCGGGAGATGACGATAATTCTATAACACGACAAGTGAAAGCTGAGGATTGTAATAGTGAAGATATTATTACAATTGCAGTTGCTAGCTATAATGAAGTAGAAAGAAAGTATAAATTAAAACATAAAAAATGAGATTCTCGTTTCAGTTTTAAATGGCTTAATTAATACAAATTGGAAATCCAGAGGTTGCAACCCAGCCTCTGTTTTTCGCTAAACTAGAGGGTGACGCTTATGAAGAAAGTGCTCTGCTTAATTTATCCTAATTTTTCGCTTTATGAAGTAGTTGGTCTGACCAGTACTTTAGCTCTATCTTTTGGTGTTGAGGTTGGTTATGCTGGTTCAGATAGAAATGTTATAACGTCGGAAGATGGACTTCCCTGTCAACCTACTAGAACATTGGATGAAGTGGTCATCGAAGATTATTCTTGTGTTATTTTGCCAGGAATGATAAACATTGCTCCTGCTCTGCATGATGAAAAATTAATTTCTTTCCTAAGAAGTTTGAAGCAGCAAGAGATTTTTATTGCAGCTATTTCCTCAGCACCCATTTTATTGGCGAAAGCAGGTTTGTTGAAGGAAACTAAATTTACTGGTGGGATTTGGCAAAACTTTTTTGACTATTTTGAATTTCTTCCGCGTGAAAATTTCAAAGCTCAAGCTGTTCTGCAAGATAAGAACATCATTACAGCTGTTGGCTTTGCACATCAAGCGTTTGCGAGAAAAGTGCTTCTTAGTCTAGGTTTGGTAGATAATGCTGACAACTATTTTAAAGAACGGAATCAGTATTCGGAAGAGGACTTGATATTCACTTTATCAGAAGAAGAGTTTGCTGAAATGAAGCATGAATTTAAAAATACCCTCTGATCAATATTTTCTAAAATTTAAAGAAAGGAACTGAACCCGACCTAAATTCTCAGAAAAAAGAAAAATCAGTCGAATTTTACGGTCTTGGTATCTTACATGAACAATACAGAATATTATGACCGTCTAGGTGTCTCTAAGAATGCTTCTCAGGATGAGATCAAGAGAGCCTATCGGAAATTATCTAAAAAGTACCACCCCGACATTAATAAGGAAGCTGGGGCGGAGGACAAATATAAAGAAGTCCAAGAGGCTTATGAGACGTTGAGCGACGAGCAAAAGCGGGCAGCCTATGATCAATACGGTGCAGCGGGAGCTAATGGTGGCTTTGGCGGCGGTGCAGGCGGCTTTGGTGGCTTTGATGGCTCTGGCTTTGGCGGCTTCGAAGACATCTTCTCTAGCTTCTTTGGTGGCGGTGCTTCGCGTAATCCTAATGCTCCGCGTCAAGGGGACGATCTCCAGTATCGTGTAAATCTCCGCTTTGAAGAAGCGATTTTCGGAGCTGAGAAGGAAATCAAGTATAACCGTGAAGCGACCTGCCATACCTGTGCTGGGTCTGGTGCCAAGCCAGGGACTAGTCCTGTCACTTGCGGCCGCTGTCATGGCTCAGGTGTCATCAATGTTGATACCCAGACACCGCTTGGCATGATGCGTCGCCAAGTAACCTGTGATGTCTGTCACGGCCGAGGAAAAGAAATCAAAAGTCCGTGTGAAACCTGTCACGGAACGGGTCATGAAAAACAGGCTCACAGCGTCAAGGTGAAAATCCCTGCTGGTGTGGAAACTGGTCAGCAGGTCCGTCTGTCTGGTCAAGGTGAAGCAGGCTTTAATGGCGGTCCTTATGGTGACCTTTATGTCGTGGTCCAAGTTGAGCCGAGTGATAAGTTTGAGCGAGATGGGTCTACCATTTACTACAAGCTCAATCTCAACTTTGTCCAAGCAGCTCTTGGTGACAGCGTGGATATTCCAACTGTTCACGGGGATGTCGAGCTGAATATACCAGAAGGAACACAGACTGGCAAGCGTTTCCGTCTGCGTGGTAAGGGAGCACCGAGTCTGCGTGGTGGAAGCATGGGTGACCAGTATGTTACTGTCAATGTTGTGACACCGACTGGCCTCAACGACCGTCAAAAAGCGGCCCTCAAAGAATTTGCGGAAGCTGGCAATATCTCGGTCAATCCTAAGAAAAAAGGCTTCTTTGACAAAATGAAAGATGCCTTGGAAGATTTGTAATTATATAGAAAGAGCAGCCTAATGCTGTTCTTTTTATGTTTTCTAGAAGGGCATTGAGCGCATGCAGTCAAGGGAAAGAACCACTTTGACCAGCCTTTTAATCAAAAGAAACTCACCATAAAAAGCGTAAAGAGGTTTTCTCTATTTATTTTTACAAAAATTAATTGTTTTTTTGAGTAAAATCTATTGTAAAAATTTCCTAAAAGATATATGATAATACTATATGTATAAAACGCATCTTTTTAGCTAACTGGGGAGTTGGCTAGGGAGATATTGGGAGATTAGCTTTATACATTTTAGGAAAAAGGGGATTTATAAAGTGAAACGTTTTGAAAAAGTGCAGGAGCGAATTCAGAAATATTCGATTCGCAAATTGTCTGTCGGTGTAGGCTCAGTTGCCATTGCAGCTCTGATTTTTGGGAGCTCTTTGTCCAGTTCGACAGTTGCCGCAGATGAAGTAGGAGGCGGTGCGACTGCTCACTATAGCTATGTTGAAGAGCACGAGCTAACCGAACAGGAAAAAGGTCTGATTAAGAAAGGTCTGCCTGAAAATCTGCAAACAGGGGAAAACTATTACCTGATTTATCGGAAGCAAGATGGGCAAGCTGTCTTGCCGCGTACAGGAAATAATGGACAGCCGCTTCTCGGCTTATTTGCGGGAACGGCTATTTTGGCTGTCTTGGTATTCTCACGAAAGAAATCTGGCAAATTACTAGGAGTGCTTTTGTTAGGCAGCTTGGGACAGACTGTATTACAGTCTCCTCAAGCGTTTGCGCTAGAAAATCGGGAATTGCTTTCATATAACCGTCAAGTTGTGGTTTCGTCAACAGTTTCTGAAGCGGATGTGACTATTGCAGGCTATAACTATATCGGTTACTTTACCGCTTCTGATTTGCTTGCTTTGACAGGAACCAAGTCGACCTCTCTGCCAGCTGGTCAGGAAAGTCAAGCGCAAGCAGAAGTGTCAGAAGCTGCAAAAGAGGATTCTGATTCTATTGATCGAGCTGCTCAGGCAGGGTTGCTGTATCAGCTGAATCCTGATGAAAGTGATTCTGGCCAGATAGGGAATCTTCCAACTCCAGCTCCAAATCCTAGTCCAGCTCCTCAGCCGTCAAATCCACCTATAGAAACGGCAAAAGGGGAAAGTTTACAAGAGCCTGCCTTACCAGAGTACAGCGGTGCTGTGAACGGTGAGTCGCTAGTTCAAGCGGAGGATCCGGTCTATACTGCCCCAGTCGTTACAGTTGGCGACACAGCCCCAGTTGAGCCCGCCCTCCCAGAATACACGGGCGGCGTTAACGGCGAGTCAGTAGTTCAAGCGGAGAATCCAGTCTACACAGCCCCAGTCGGTACAGCTGGCGACACAGCTCCAGTTGAGCCAGCTTTGCCAGAGTACACAGGCGGTGTTAATGGCGAATCATCAGTCCAAGCAGACAATCCAGTCTATGATGCTCCAGTAGGCACGGCAGGAGACATAGCCCCTGTCGAGCCCGCCCTCCCAGAATACACAGGCGGCGTTAATGGTGAGTCAACAGTTCAGCCAGAACAGCCTAGTCTACATACAGACATCAAGCTAGAAACGATTGAACCTCAAGTTGTCAACAAGACAGATGATAGCAAGTATCTTGATGAGGAGACCATTGTTGATGGAACTCCAGGTCAAAAAGAAATTGTTACCAGCTATGAAGTCTTGGACGGTAATCGCATATCGGAGCCGCAAACAACTGAAAGAATCTTGCATGAAGTAGTTGATACGGTGGTCACTCGAGGTAGCAAGGCTCGCATCAATAAAGAAGAATTGAGCAAGCAGCTAGCTTTAGCAGCGGCTGTGGATCCAGCAGTTTACACCAATCAATCCTACCAGCAGTTGCAAGCAATTAAGAATATGGCTGCGACGGTTTATCAAACTTCGTCGAGTCAAGATGAAGTAGATGCGGGTGTCAACCAACTCAAGCAGGCTTTGGCTGACTTATTGGCCCTTAAAGCAGCGCCGACTCTGACTGTTTCAGCGGTTAAGAAGGATGAATTGCAGAAATCTGCGCAAATTCAATACCAGTTGACGGATAGGGACCAAGACTTTACTAGTGCTCATGTTCGTCTGAAGAAAGATGGCCAGTTGATAGCTGAGCAGAACTTGGCGAGTGGTCAGCTAACTGCGAGCTTCAGTGGTTTGGACTACTATACTCCTTATAAGATTGAGACGACTCTGTCCTATGACTTAGGTAATGGCCCTGAAAGTCAGGAATTAGCTCAAGAGACAGTCCGGCTTGACCTGAAGAAGGTGGAACTCAAGTCCATCACTAATGTCTCCTTGATGAAGGTTGAGAATGGCCAGACAAAATTGATGCCTACTCTGGCTGAAAAACCAGCAAATCTGGACCAATATTACCTGCACTTTACATCAGACCAGTTCAAGGATACTGTCCTGCCGGTCACCTCTATCGAGGAAGTGATCGTTGACAACCAGCCTGTCTTCAAGATCCAGGCTCAGCTGCCAGACTTGCTGCAAAGAAGCGCAACTGGTCTTCAAAACAGCTTTGATTTTTATCTGGAAAAGGCCAAGAAGCGTGAAGGAAATGTCTATTATGACTTCCAAGACCTCTTGGATGGCATCAAGGAAAATCCTTCTGGAACCTTTATTCTGGGCCGCAGTATCAGTGCCAAATTGATTGACAAACCTGCCAACAGCAAGTCTTACCTGCCAGGTGAATTCAAAGGTCAGCTGATTGGTGGTCAAAATGGCGAGCGCCATGCGATTTTAGACTTAGCGCATCCTCTATTTGATACGATTACTGGCGGAACGGTCAAGGATATTGACTTTAAGCGAGTCAATATGGTTTATCCAGATTCGCAAGCGGGTGATACAATTGCGACAATTGCTGCTCGCTTGAAGAATAAAGGAGTAATCGAAAACGTCAATGTCCAAGGCTACTTGGAAGGAAGAGACCATATTGCCGGTTTGGTTAATAATATAGAAGGCCAATCTCGAGTTGAAAATGTCTCCTTTAAGGGTCGTATTAAGTCCAAGGGTGGAAATTCTGTTACAGCCGGTATCGCAGGCACCAACGCCATGTCCTTGGTGAAACGCGCTTATGTCGAAGCCGATATTTGGGTCAAGAGTGGCCAAAATGCAGGTATGCTGGTCGCTCAAAACTTCACTGACTATTCAGGTTCAGGCTGGGGTAATTGGGGTAGATTGATGCAGTCGGTTGCCAAAGGTAAGTTAGAGGATGCAGGCTCAAGAAATTCAGCTGGTATCGCTGCTTCCATTTGGCCATATGGAACTATCAATGACACTGTCAGCTATGCCACCGTAGTGAACGGAAAAGAGCTCTTTAGCTCAGATAATGAGATTACCGATGCTTGGATGGGACAAAAACTCCAAAATCTCTTTGGTGTTCAGGGACAAAGCTCTGGAACCAAGACAGGTAAAGATGCCAAGTTCCGTCGCTTGACAGAAGCAGAAGCTGAGCAAAAAGTTAAGAGCTATCAGATCACGGCTCTTGAGCAAGCCAGCGCAAATGAAGTGACAACTGAGAAGCTAAATGCTGCTATTCTGAGAACAAGTACTTATCAAGATAAGCCGGGTTACAAGGCAGAAAATGAACAGCTTTATCAAAACCTAGAACGCTTTATGCCTTTCTACAATCAAGAATTCTTGATTCATGAGGCCAATAAGCTGGTGGATGCTGGTAAGGCGGGCGACCTGTTGACTAAGAAAGTCTTAGCGGTTCAAGCCCTGAAGGGCAATCAGTTTGTTGTTGGCGGAACGGATGCAGATAAGATCTTAGTCCATTTTGCAGACGGAAGCAAGATCATCTACAATCTTCAAAATCAAGCACGATTTGAACAGACGACTCTGCCGGAATATCAGATCGCAGAGCTTGGTACGGTCTATACCCCAAATCACTCAACGGCTGTCAAAGATGACTTGCTGACTCAGCTGACTGAGAGCTTGAAGAACTTTGACCTGTACAGTGATGAAGTCTATCGTTCTGTTGGTCTGCCTAATGATAATGACAAGGTCAACAAAGTGAAGCGCCTCTTCCTGGATGAATCTCTGGCTGAAGTGAAAGCCAACTTGCAGGATATGCTTGGTAAGCTCCTGGCCAATGAATGGACAAGATTCCATGCAGACAATCCAGCAGCCAACGAAGCTCTGAAATCTAAAATCGAAGAGAATAAGACCGCTATCATGCTCGGTCTGACCTACCTCAACCGTTATTACGATCTCAAGTTTGGTGACTACAACCTCAAAGAGCTGGTGCTCTTCAAACCAGACTTCTATGGTGAAAAAGTACCATTGCTAGATCGCTTGATTAAGATTGGAAGTTCGACAGAAAATCAACTGAAAGGGGCAGACAATGTCAATATGTTTGCACGTCAGTTGAAGGCTGAGTCCAAGTCTAGTGATTTGGTGGCTTACTTGGATTACAACCGTCGCCTGCTGACTGACTTTGCGGACATGGATACTTGGTTCAAGGATGCAACTCGAGGCTTTATTCAGTTTGAAGAACGCCAGTCAGAAGTCGAGGAGATTAAGTCTGCTAAGTATCGCGTCTTTGATAACCTCAATTCTGAATATTTCAGCAACTATATCCTCCCACTTCTAACCTTGAAGAATACGCGTCTAGCTATTCTGTCAAACTATAGCACCATGGCCTTTGTCAACAGAGACAAGCGCCGGTCATGGTCTGATGAACGATTTAATGCGCGCATCAAGGAAGTAGCGACTCAGCATCGAAATCACGTAGACACTTGGTACAAGCTTCTCTCAGATGATATCAAGTCCAGAATGGTCAAGGAAAATGTAACGGCTGTATGGGATGGTTTTGATGTAGAAGGACGTGGCTGGATTGATGTCAACGGAAATGATAATAAGGGCAATTCTTATGCACCATCCCGCGAGTTCTTTAACCTAGTTGGTGGCAGAGCGGGTGGCTGGTACAAGTCCAATGGCTATGGCGCCCATGCTGCCGGTTCAATCCGTGTGAACTTCGAGGCCTTTGACCTCTTGACGGAATATGGTGTGTCCGTCTTCACTCACGAGCTTACCCACGTCAATGACGGCTATATTTACCTGGGCGGACATGGCAGACGACAAGGGATTGGACCAGAAGGCTATGCCCAAGGAATGCTCCAATCGCCTGTTCCTGATCAGCCAGGCTGGGGTGCTCTAGGTCTCAATATGGCCTTTGATCGTCCAAATAATGGTAGTCTCATTTTCAATAGCTCGCCAAGTCTCTTCAAGAACCGAGCAGACATCGACCATTACATGAAGGGCTATAATGATACTCTCATGCTGCTGGATTACCTTGAAGGTCAAGCAGTTGTGGATAAAGGAAATGCAGCAGCTGCTAAATGGTTCAAGAAGGTTGAGCCGAAGGTTGTAGATGCTCGGACTCAATATGATGTCGTGAGAGAGTTGACGGCAGAAGAGAAAGCGGCCATGTCAGTTTCATCTGTAGAGGACTTGGTTGACCAAGGTTTGCTTTCTAACCGTGCGGTGGACAATCGAACTTATAACCCTGCTGACTATGACTCTAGTTACATTGCTATCGACTTTATGACAGGTATCTATGGTGGCGGTCAAAACAGTACTGGAGCGCCAGGTGCCTTGATGTTCAAGCATAATACCTTCAGAATCTGGGGTTACTATGGCTATGAAAAAGGTTTTGTAAGCTATGCTTCCAATAAACACCGGAAGACAGCCAATGAGCAAGGTGTGACTGGTTTGAGCGACAACTTTATCATCAAGCAAATTTCTGAAGGCGAATTTGAAACAATGGAAGCCTTCAAGAAAGCTTACTTCAGACAAGTTGTGGATAAAGCACAAACCTCAGGTATTAAGCCAGTGACTGTCAACGGAAAAGTCTATCACACTTATGAAGAACTGAAAGCTGGCTTTGCAGAAGCTGTTGACAAGGATCTGAAGAAGTCTCGTGTCGATGAACGCGCAACCAAGGACTTCAAGTATGCTGTCTTTACGCAGTTGCTGAAGAACACCAATAGCTTCATGGATGAAAACTCCATTTGGGGTTCCTAAGAAAAAGTGTCAAATTTGCTGCATGTGTAACTACAAATAATGACTTTTAGCAATATGTAATCAATAACCCATTTGAATTTGTTCTGTTTGTGCCGTCACTGACAGTCTGGTTCAGATGGGTTGTTTTGTTGCATAATGGTAACTCGTAGCGCAGATTATCCCTAATTCTTATACAGCATTTTCGTAAAAATCTGTCCCCAGACAGTTCCTGCTTTTAGGGCTTGCTGGGGGCTTTTTTTCCTGCTAAAATAAACACATGACACGATATAAGGCGATTATTTCCTATGATGGTTATGGCTTTGCTGGCTTTCAGCGACAGCCCCATGCCAGAAGCGTTCAGGAAGAGATTGAAAAGACCCTGACCCGCATCAATAAAGGCCAGCCTGTGGTGATTCATGGAGCGGGCCGAACCGACAGCGGTGTCCATGCTCTGGGCCAGGTGCTGCATTTTGATTTACCAGAAGAGCGGGATGAAGAGAAATTGCGTTTTGCCTTGGATACACAGACGCCGGAAGATGTTGATTTTATCTCTGTGGAGCGAGTGGTAGAGGACTTTCACTCTCGCTACAATAAGCACAGCAAGACCTATGAATTTTTGGTGGACATCGGCCGGCCTAAAAATCCTATGATGCGCCATTATGCCACGCATTATCCTTATCCGTTGGAGCTGAGTCTGATAGAAGAAGCAATTGCTCAGTTAGAGGGGACGCATGATTTTACAGGATTTACGGCTTCGGGGACCAGTGTGGAAGACAAGGTTCGGACCATTACCGAGGCCAAGGTTCGCTATGATGCAGAGCGGAATTTTCTAGTCTTTACTTTTTCGGGCAATGGCTTTCTCTACAAGCAGATCCGCAATATGGTCGGTACCCTGCTCAAGATTGGTAACAAGCGTATGCCGGTGGAGCAGATTCAGAGGATATTAGCGGAGAAAGACCGCCATCTGGCGGGGCCAACAGCCGGTCCAAACGGCCTCTATCTAAAGGAGATTCGATATGAAGAATAAGTTGATTTTAGCTCTTTCGGGCAATGATATTTTCAGCGGTGGCGGACTGCATGCCGATCTGGCTACCTACACAGTCAATGCCCTGCATGGATTTGTAGCTGTTACTTGCCTGACGGCTATGACTGACAAGGGATTTGAGGTCATTCCAGTTGAGGAGGAGGTTTTTACCCAGCAACTGGCCAGTCTCAAGGATGTTCCTTTTTCTGCTATTAAGATAGGACTTTTACCCAATCTGGAAATAGCAGAGCAGGCTTTGGCTTTTGTCAAGCAGCATGCGGATATACCAGTAGTGTTGGATCCTGTTCTGGTCTGCAAGGAAAATCATGATTTGGAGGTCAGTGCGCTGAGAGAAGAAATCATCAAGTTTTTCCCTTATGTCAGCATCATCACGCCAAATCTGGCAGAAGCTCAGCTATTGACCCAAAACGAAATCAAAACTTTGGCGGATATGCAGGATGCAGCCAAGGTGCTCCATGATTTGGGAGCCGAGCATGTGGTGATTAAGGGCGGCAATCGTTTAAGCAAGGAGCGGGCGGTGGATCTTTACTATGACGGTCAAGATTTTGAGGTCATGGAATCGCCAGTGCTGGCCAGAAACAATACCGGGGCAGGCTGTACGTTTGCTTCCAGCATTGCCAGTCAGCTGCTTCTCGGCAAGTCTCCGCTTGCAGCAGTTCAATTGTCTAAAGATTTTGTTTACCGAGCGATTCAGCGCTCAGATCAATATGGGGTAGTTCAGTATGAGAAATAATCAAGTTAAAAAATTAGTGTTCTTAGCTATTATTACAGCCTTGTCTGTGGTTTTGGGGAATTTTATGAAAATCCCAACGGCGACAGGATTTTTGACACTGCTGGATGCAGGGATTTATTTCACGGCTTTCTACTTTGGCCGCAAAGAAGCGGCTATTGTCGGAGGACTCTCAGGCTTTTTGATTGATATGATTGCCGGCTATCCTCAGTGGATGATTTTCAGTCTGATTTGCCACGGACTTCAAGGTTTCTTTGCTGGATTTGAGGGCAAGAAACGCTACCTTGGTCTAGCCTTAGCCGCGGTGGCTATGGTCGGTGGCTACGCCCTCTTTGACAGCATCATGAATGGTGTCGGAGCAGGTCTGGCTGGAATCTTGGGCAATTTTATGCAGAATACATTTGGTTTAGCAGTCGGCTTTGCCCTCTACAAAGCCTTCCCAGAGAGTTTGAAAAAGACAGTCACAGTGAAATAAGCGGGGTGAGACATGGACTTAGCTAAGATTGGAGCAGAAACTCGTCAGATTGTTCTAGATGTTTTGGACAAAGCTGCCTTGGTCGAGGGAGATATTTTTGTTCTGGGTCTATCCTCTAGTGAGGTTGTCGGAGGCCATATCGGTCAGAGTTCCAGTCTGGAAGTTGGACAGGTCATTGTCAAAACCATACTGGATATCTTAGAAGACAAGGGGATCTTTCTAGCAGTTCAGGGATGTGAACATCTCAACCGTGCCCTCGTAGTCGAAAGAGCCTTGGCGAACAAGAAGGATTTGGAAATTGTCAATGTTCTGCCTACTCTTCACGCAGGCGGCAGCGGTCAGCTAGCAGCTTTCCAATACATGAAGGATCCTGTCGAGGTAGAGTTTATTGTCGCTCAGGCGGGGCTGGATATTGGCGATACTGCTATCGGCATGCACATCAAGCACGTGCAGATTCCTATCCGACCGATTCTCAAGGAGTTGGGAGCTGCTCATGTCACGGCTTTAGCCAGCCGTCCCAAGCTGATTGGCGGCGTCAGAGCGGCCTATATAGAGGATAAAATCAGGAAGGGATAAAAGGAAAAATAATTTTGAAAAAAACTCTAATTATGCTATAATGGGTTGTATTCAATAAATTTTAAGGAGAAATGACAGAATGTCTGTATCATTTGAAAACAAAGAAACAAATCGCGGTCTTTTGACTTTTAGCATCAGTCAAGAGAAAATCAAGCCTGCCTTGGACCGTGTATTTAACTCAGTAAAAAAAGATATTGCTGTACCAGGTTTCCGTAAAGGTCGCCTTCCACGTGCTATCTTCAACCAACGTTTTGGTGAAGAAGCCCTCTACCAAGATGCTTTGAACGCTCTTCTTCCAGAAGCATACGAAGCTGCTGTCAAAGAAGCAGGTATCGAAGTAGTTGCTCAGCCTCAGTTTGATGTCGAGTCTATGGAAAAAGGTCAAGACTGGGTCATCAAAGCTGAAGTAGTCACTAAGCCAGAAGTTAAGCTGGGTGCTTACAAAGACTTGGAAGTAACTGTTGAAGCTAGCAAAGAAGTGACTGACGCCGAAGTAGATGAGCGCATTGAGCGTGAGCGCAACAACTTGGCTGAGTTGGTTCTCAAAGAAGGTCCAGCAGCTGACGGTGATACAGTTGTGATTGACTTTGTTGGCTCTGTTGACGGCGTTGAATTTGACGGCGGCAAGGGCGATAACTTCTCACTTGGACTGGGCAGCGGTCAATTCATCCCAGGATTTGAAGAGCAGTTGGTTGGCCACAGTGCAGGTGAAACAGTGGACATTGTCGTAACCTTCCCAGAAGACTATCAAGCAGAAGACTTGGCAGGTAAGGAAGCTAAATTTGTGACAACTATTCACGAAGTTAAAGAAAAAGAAGTTCCGGCATTGGACGATGAACTTGCAAAAGATATCGACGAAGAAGTTGAAACGCTTGACGAGCTGAAAGAAAAGTACCGCAAAGAATTGTCAGAAGCTAAGGAAACAGCTTATAACGATGCGGTAGAAGCAGCAGCTATTGATCAAGCAGTAGCAAACGCTGAAATCGTTGACTTGCCAGCAGAAATGGTCCACGAAGAAGTACACCGCGCTGTTAATGAATTCTTGGGCAATATGCAACGCCAAGGAATCTCACCTGACATGTACTTCCAAATCACTGGTACTAGTCAGGAAGACCTGCACAAGCAATACGAAGCAGATGCTGAGTCACGCACTAAAACAAACCTTGTCGTAGAAGCTGTTGCTAAGGCAGAAGGTTTTGAAGCTAGCGCAGAAGAAATCGAAGCAGAAGTAACTTCATTGGCTACAGACTACAACATGGAAGTAGAACGTGTTCGTCAATTGCTGTCAGAAGACATGCTGAAACACGACATTGCTATCAAGAAAGCTGTTGAAGTGATTACAAGCACTGCGAAAGTGAAATAATGCTTCATCATTCAAAATGAGATCATTTGAAACTAGTGTACAGATGCACTAGTTTCTTTTTGTACTTGTTCCGTGATTTTTCCTGGATTTTCTTTTGACGAAAATAGAAATTTATCGTACAATAGAAAGTAGCGAAAAATTGCAAGAGGGCGACAAGCCTTTACTTAATCTTAAAGGAGATCAACTTTGGAATTAGAAGTATTTGCTGGACAGGAAAAAAGTGAGCTTTCTATGATTGAAGTGGCGCGTGCCATTTTGGAAGCCCGCGGCCGCGATCATGAGATGTATTTTAATGATTTGGTCAATGAAATTCAAAACTATCTGGAAAAATCAAACAGTGAGATTCGTGATGCTCTGCCTTTATTCTACACAGAACTCAATGTAGACGGCAGCTTTATTCCGCTGGGGGATAATAAATGGGGTCTGCGTTCATGGTATGCTATTGACGAAGTGGATGAAGAAATCATCGCCTTGGAAGAAACTGATGAGGATGACGCACCTAAAAAACGCAAGAAGAAACGTGTTAATGCCTTTATGGATGGCGATGAGGATGCCATTGACTACAGCGATGACGATCCAGAAGATGAGGACGGCTACGAAGCAGATCCGGCTCTTTCATATGATGAGGAAAATCCAGACGATGAGAAGAATGAAGTGGAAGCTTACGATGCAGAAATCAATGAAATCGCTCCAGATGATCTAGGTGAGGAAGTCGAACTCAACGAAGAAGATGACGACTACTCTGACGAAGACACGGAGACTGAAGAGGAAGAATAAATCTAGCAAAAAGAAACAAGCGACGAATTCCTTGTTTCTTTTAATATTCCTTGAAATATAAGTTCGGAGGGTGTATAATACTAATAAAATTTAATAAAGAAAAGATGGAGGACGGCTGCTATGAAATTTGTCATTGATAAGAGTTTGAGTGATTTAGGTATTAAGAGCGTTGTTATCGGGATTGCCAAGAATGTCAATCCTCATGCAGAACTGTCTCCCTCATTTCTAAAAAAGAAAAAGGAAATGGAAGACTGGGCTTTAGCCTGCGACTTGGATGAGGTGCTTGAGTCGTCGGTGGTTCAAGGCTATATAGAGATACTGCAGCGCGTAGGTCGCAGTGTCAAGAAAAATCCTCCGACTGTTCCCGCGCTGATTCGCAATATCCAGCACCGCGGATCGCTCCCTCATATTAATAGCATTATTGATATTTATAACGTCGAAGCCCTGCATTCTCTACTGGCTATTGGTGGGCATGATTTTGATAAGATTGAAGATCAGATAGAATTCACCGTAAGCCAAAAGGAAGATGTTTTTCTGCCTATTTTATCCAAGGAGAAGCATGTTGCCAAGACGGACTATGTCTATCGGGATGCCAAAGGCATTTTGGCTTGGCTGGATGTCCGTGACAGCGAGTATTATAAGTTTGATGAGGAGACCAAGGATGCCATTTTCATCATTCAGGGGAATGCCAATACCTCTGTCGAAATGCGTCTGGAAGCCTTGGAACGAATCCGACACGATTTAGAAGAGTGCATGCCTGATTTAGAATTTGAAACACATGTCATTAGTATTGCTGAGAATGAATGAAAATCGACTGAAAATATTTGACAATTTTTTAGGTTTGCGATATCATACTGTTCGGGCACCTCTTTTAGAGGTCAGAGCTTCCTGTTTCCAGGGAGCTATTTTTCTTTTTCAGACAGATTATGGAAAATCCTCCTATAGCTAAGTTTCCAGCAACGACGTGGTTGCTGGAATGAATTGTTTTATGAAAAGGAGTACGTATGTCAACTAAATATATTTTTGTCACCGGCGGTGTGGTTTCTTCTATCGGAAAAGGGATTGTGGCAGCTAGCTTGGGCCGGCTTTTGAAGAATCGAGGCCTCAAGGTTACGATTCAGAAATTTGACCCTTATATCAACATTGATCCCGGCACCATGAGCCCTTATCAGCATGGGGAAGTGTTTGTCACAGATGATGGAGCCGAGACGGATCTGGATCTGGGGCACTATGAGCGTTTTATTGACATCAATCTCAATAAATACTCCAATGTCACCACTGGTAAAATCTATAGCGAAGTCCTACGCAAGGAGCGTAAAGGCGAGTATCTGGGAGCGACGGTCCAAGTCATTCCGCATATTACAGATGCTCTCAAGGACAAGATCAAGCGGGCAGCACGGACCACGGACTCGGATGTGATTATCACAGAGGTCGGAGGTACAGTGGGCGACATCGAGTCTCTTCCTTTCTTAGAAGCTTTGCGCCAGATGAAGGCGGATGTCGGTGTAGACAATGTCATGTATATCCATACAACTCTCCTGCCCTATCTCAAGGCAGCCGGCGAAATGAAGACCAAACCGACTCAGCATTCTGTCAAAGAGTTGCGAGGTTTGGGGATTCAGCCTAATATGCTGGTCATCCGCACAGAGAAGCCAGCTGGACAAAATATCAAAAACAAACTGGCTCAATTCTGTGATGTGGCGCCGGAGGCGGTCATTGAGTCGCTAGATGTGGAGCATCTTTACCAAATTCCTCTCAATTTGCAGGCGCAAAAGATGGACCAAATCGTCTGTGACCATCTGAAGCTGGATGTGCCGGCAGCGGATATGACTGAATGGTCAGCCATGGTAGAGAAAGTGATGAGTCTGGAAAAGCAGGTTCAGATTGCTCTGGTCGGCAAGTATGTCGAGTTGCCAGATGCCTATATTTCAGTTGTCGAAGCGCTCAAGCATGCCGGCTATGCTAATGATGCGGAGGTTAAGATTAACTGGATTGATGCGAATCAGGTAACGGCCGAAAACGCAGCTGAGCTTCTTGGAAGTGCGGATGGGATTATCGTTCCGGGCGGCTTTGGTCAGAGAGGAACTGAGGGTAAGATTCAGGCAATCCGCTATGCGCGTGAGCAGGATGTGCCTATGTTGGGTATTTGCTTGGGTATGCAGTTAACCTGTGTCGAATTCGCCCGTCACGTCCTGGGATTGGCAGATGCTAACTCAGCGGAGCTCAATCCAGACACAGCATTTCCGATTATTGATCTCATGCGTGATCAGATTGATGTCGAAGACTTGGGTGGGACGCTGAGACTGGGGCTCTATCCTTCTAAGCTTAAGCCTGGCTCTAAGGCAGCAGCAGCTTACGACCATCAAGAAGTCGTGCAGCGCCGTCACCGCCATCGCTATGAGTTTAACAATGCTTTCCGCGAGCAGTTTGAGGCGGCCGGATTTGTATTTTCAGGAGTTTCACCAGACAATCGCTTGGTCGAAATAGTAGAAATCCCAGAAAACAAATTCTTCGTTGCTTGTCAGTATCACCCAGAGCTTTCCAGCCGACCGAACCGACCTGAAGGTCTTTATAGGGCATTTGTCACAGCAGCGGTAGAAAAGAGCCAGGAGAGATAGACTTGCTTTTTCTAGGATAAGCGATTTTTCTAGAGAAATGTTATAATGAAAAATAAAAGGAGGGAAGAAGATGTTTCTAAACATTTTAGCTAGTATTCGTACTAATAATTTTCAAGATGAGCATTGTATAGAAAAAATCCAAGCTCTCTGGCAGCAACAAGAGGGAGCTGTGAAAGAAGCTTTTGCTGAGGGGGAGCCGGTTTATGCCGTCTATCATGACTATGCCAATGATTACAAAGGAGACTACAGCCTCTCTATCTGCCGTTTGACAGATGGGGAAGTCTATGATTTTGACACATCCGAGCAGACCTATCAAGTCTTTGAAGCGGATAAGGAGGATCCGCAAGCGATTCTTCATGCTTGGCAGAGGATTTGGCAGGCAGAAGAATCAGGTGAGCTTCATCGGGACTACACTATTGACTTTGAAAAATACGATCCCGACCAAACGGTGGCTGTCTTTATTGCGACTCAGCAACCTTGAGTTTTCTATGTTCCTGCCTTAGCTTCATTTTCGCTTAGATTTCTTAGATTTGCTGATTGAGTAGAAAGTTGATTTTTTGAAATAAAGTCAAAAATTTTCTTGACAAGCCTTAGCTGTCCTGTTATACTAGTAAGGTACTCAATCGCGGGGATGGCGGAATTGGCAGACGCGCAGGAC
>NZ_CAURLD010000029.1:0-18594 GCF_963525625.1 uncultured Streptococcus sp. | reverse complement strand
ACATCAACGGTACTAAGATGTTGGCTCACGCAGCCTTCCGTATGGGTGAAGTTGCTGCTGAAAATGCTCTTAAAGGAAATCATGCTGTTGCCAAATTGAATTTGACTCCTGCAGCCATCTACACTCTCCCTGAAGTAGCAGCAGTAGGTCTCACAGAAGAACAAGCTCGTGAGAAATACGATGTAGCCATTGGTAAGTTCAATTTTGCTGCTAACGGTCGTGCCATTGCATCTGATGCAGCACAAGGTTTCGTTAAAGTCATCGCAGATAAGAAATACGGGGAAATCCTTGGTGTTCATATCATCGGTCCTGCAGCTGCAGAATTGATAAATGAAGCATCGAGCATTATAGAAATGGAAATTACTGTTGAAGAAATGCTGAAGACTATCCACGGACACCCAACCTACTCTGAAGTGATGTACGAAGCATTTGCGGATGTTCTAGGAATGGCCATCCATTCACCTAAGAAAAAATAAAACGAAGATAGATTAGACTGGAAGGTTATTCCAGTCTCTATCGTATAAGAAGGTATCTCATGAAATACATTATCAATCATTCAAACGACACTGCTTTTAATATCGCCTTGGAAGAATATGCCTTTAAACACTTACTAGATGAGGATCAAATCTTCCTTCTTTGGATTAACAAACCTTCTATCATTGTTGGTCGTCACCAGAACACTATCGAAGAAATCAACCGTGATTATGTTCGCGAAAATGGCATTGAGGTAGTCCGCCGTATCAGTGGTGGTGGAGCTGTTTATCACGATTTAAACAACCTCAACTACACCATTATCTCTAAGGAAAGTGAAGAGCGTGCCTTTGACTTCAAGAGTTTTTCTACGCCAGTTATCAACACTCTGGCAGAACTTGGAGTAAAGGCTGAATTCACTGGCCGTAACGACCTAGAGATTGATGGCAAGAAGTTCTGTGGCAATGCGCAGGCCTATATCAATGGCCGTATCATGCACCATGGCTGCCTGCTCTTTGATGTTGATTTGTCTGTCTTGGCCAATGCGCTTAAGGTTTCTAAAGACAAGTTCGAATCAAAAGGGGTTAAATCTGTTCGTGCACGCGTGACAAATATCGTCGATGAATTGCCAGAAAAGATTACTGTCGAAGAATTCCGTGACCTGCTTCTGGACTACATGAAGAAAGAATATCCAGAAATGACAGAATATGTCTTTTCCGAGAAAGAACTGGAAGAAATCAAGCAAATCAGAGATAGCAAGTTTGGAACTTGGGACTGGAACTACGGTAAATCGCCTGAATACAATGTGCGCCGTGGTACCAAGTTTACCAGCGGTAAGGTAGAAATCTTTGCCAATGTTGTTGAATCCAAGATTCAGGATATTAAAATCTATGGAGACTTCTTTGGTATTGAGGACGTAGCAGCAGTAGAAGATGTGCTGCGCGGCGTTAAATACGAGCGAGAGGATGTTCTGAAAGCTCTTGAAACGATTGATATTAACCGTTACTTTGCTGGAATCAGCAGAGAAGAGATTGCCGAAGCTATCGTCGGTTAAATGATGATATAAATGAAACCAAGCTCTTCGGAGTTTGGTTTTTCAAGTATAATATTTCAAATCAACAACATTCTTACGTTTCCTTAACCAGCTAGTTTTCTCTAGGCTTTATCTACTAGATATGATAAAATGATAGGGAATCAGAGAAAGAGGTATCTTGATGCAGAAAGTCCCATTAGAAAGCCTTGGTCTGTTTGAGCAGTTGGACCGCACAGTTGTAGCTTTTCTGAAGAAAAAACCTTCTCCTAATCCAGACAACTTTTATGTTAGCATATCTGAAGAAGATTATGAGAAAAAGAAAGAAGAATTTGAAAAATCAGGCTATCAAGCCGTGAAATTGCCGCTTGGCATGGCATTAGATAATGTTATTCAGCAACCTTCTTTCCAAAATCTTGTCATTGGCGGACTCTACATGGTAGATATCTTCGTTCCCAAGGAAGACCTGATGCCCTTAAAGGACCTTGTTGACAGCTTTTGCATCATGTTTGCAGCAGCTAATAACCGGATAGAGAATATCAAGGCTTACGATCTGATGAAGAGTAAGACAGTTTACTTTATAGGAAAACTCTTCACAAATAATCCTCAGCCAGGCGATGAAGTTAGCTTTGAAGGACTGAATAGAGAAACAGCAGACGGCTCCTACGAAGCGGTCAAATGCTTCCTAACTAGAGAGAGCGCCGAAAAGTACAATGCCAAAAATCGTCCAGTTACAGCAGCAAATCTGGAGCATCTCAAGCACTTCTGGGACAAACCGCTGATTGTTGAACCACATCGAAATTATTGGATTGAGTTTTTATAAAGGAAAGAGCGAAGCATCTAAACTAGATTTTCGCTCTTTTGTTATTATTGTCATTCTGTTAATTACATATTTTTAATTATGTAATATTATAATTTATCCAAAGCGTTCTTTTGCTCATCATTGACAATGTGGGTGTAGAGGTCAGTTACCTGAGTGCTAGCATGACCTAGCTGGTGACTGACGAGAACTTGAGATTTAGTTGCATCGTATAGACGTGTAGCAAGCGTGTGGCGGAGTTTGTGAGGAGTAACTCGCACCTTGAAGTCCTCAGAATACTTGGCCACCATTTTTTCGACACTGGAAGCATCGATTCGATTAGGAATACCACGGTATTCAGTCAAAAAGAAGGCTGTATCAGTCTTTTCGGCCTTGTATCGTTTGCTTCGAATGCTCAGATAGTCTTCTAAATAGGGCTTAGCAAAAGCAGCAACATTGACAGAATCCCTTTTCCCGCCTTTTCTAGTTACTTCAATAACCATCATTTTGAGATTGATGTCTTTTAGGTCCAGATTAACAGCTTCAGACAGACGAACACCAGAGGCTAGCAGCAAGGCAATGATGGCTAAATCTCGTTCTTTGTTTTTGTTGAAGGAGGACAGAGCGCGGTTAGAGAGCTTCTTAGGGTACTCCGTATCAATATACTGGAGAAATTCTTCCGTCTCATCCCCTAAAAAGAGCTTTTGCTTAATATTCTCTGCACGAGCAGCCAGAGTTTCCTTTTTCTTCTTAGTAGCAACCTTTTTCATCACATTTCGATAGAAGTAGGGCTCACCCTGCTCGTTTTCCACTTCCTCCGTCAAATATTTGTAGAGACTGGACAAAGCTGAAAGAGTCCGGTTGATGGTTGTCTGGGAAACACCGTTTTGAGTTGTATTAGCATTGAGAAGCGGACGTTCCCGCAGATAAAGAATGAAGGCTTCCATGTCTTTCTTGGTCATATTTTCCAAGACCGATAGAGGGATCTCAGCAATATGCGAAGCATCCGTTATACCAGATTCAAGCACCCAGTTAAAAAAGCGATCATATTCTTTGAGGTATTCGTATAAGGTTGTAAAACTATAAGGCACCGCCAGCTTAGACTGGTAATATTCCAAAATGTACCAGGGCATAGTGGCTTTGAGTTTATCAATTCTTTCTAATAACAGTTCACGTCTCATCATATTTCTCCGTTTTTTCTATAAGAGTAGTATAGCATATCTAGATATATTTTTCAAGAAAATTATAGTTTTTCGGAAAGATGATAGAGGGAAGTAAGCAATTTAACTTTACTACAAAACAGATAATAAAAACAAGACAGAATTGAGAAACTAAACTCTATCTTGTTTCACCAAAAACTTATTCTTCTAATTCGATTTTTTGAAAATAATCCAGTTGCCATTTTTGTGTTGCCTGAGCTGTTTTATTTAAATTTGTGCACCAGGACGGATAAAAACGCATAGCCATCTTTCCTTTATAATCCTTTGTAGAAAGAATTTTTTTACTGATAGCTACCTCTTTGGGAATTATAAATAAACCGCAATGACAGTCGTCTATAACGACAATAACCAGTTCATCACCCAAGTCTTTATCAGTATAAGGAATATTCTTGTTGTCTTGGTCTTTTTTCCAAAAGACTGTAAAGTAGCCTTCTTTTTTGGGTGTTTTCTTTGCCAAACGGCATCTTTTATATTCTTGATTATCCTTTGGCTTAATTAAAATGCTTTCATAGTCTTCGTTCCATTTTTCATTTACCAGATCAAAGTCACCAAAATACCTATAAAGAATGTCTGTCATTTTCATTGTTTTATCGCCTTTCTAAATTTTACTAAAATTAAATTATGTAAAATATTTACTAGAATAAAAACTCCCTAATCAAATCAACTACCTGCTCATTTTGTGGTAAGGAAGAATGATGGGCATCCTTGCCTACGATGACGACCTCTCTGTGTGAAGCAATCTTTTCTTTGTAAATCAAGCTCCCAGCTTCTACACTGCTTTTATGAACAATTCCGTCACTATCTCGGAAAAAGATTCCCAAAATTGACAAATGCTGCAGCTTCTTAGGCAGTTTTCCTTGGTTGGCTACAAAGTCATCTAGCATTGGGACTCGATGCTTGAGATTTTTCTTGTTTAGATTATAAGGACCGCCAATAGTCAGGAGCTTTTCCATCTCTAGCTCAGAGTGGTTTGCTAGGTATTGCTGTAGGAATACTGTATAAATTAGACCACCGTTAGAATGCCCAAGCGCTTTAAACCTGTTAAAAGAGTACTTCTCTCGCAAGATAGTCAAGGCAGCATCGAACATGGCCGCTTGTTTCTTGATATTTTCATAACCATCGCGATTATTTTGAAAGCCAACTACAAAAATGGGATTTCTATCCTTTCGCTTCAAATGCCCTCGGTAAGTCAGGTGTCCATCATTCCAGACTTTAATACGGACCAGACTATGACGTGGATGTTGATTGCGGTTGAGCTTTTTAACCATTCGATTAAAACGATTCTCTGTCGCCGAACTACCTGGAATCATGATAATAGGATGTATTTTGACCTTGCTGGCAGGTAGATGAGAAATAGGGTGGGAAGGCAGCTTATTCAATAATTTTTGAAAGGTTTTAGCAAGTCGATGAATCAATTGAGTCAAAAAAGGCTTCATTCTAGTCTCCGTATCTGAATCTGATATTTCCAAAAACAAGCCACATAAAACTTAGTTATGCGACTTGTTTTTTTGTTATTACTTCCGCTTCTTCTTGTTTTTCTTCATTTGCTTGGCCATTTTATTCATGCTGCGGCGCATCAGAAACTCTCCAGCCTTACCTTTGAGGCCGCCGCCAAACATTTGGCTCATATCCGGCATGCCGGCTCCTCCTAAGCCTGACATATCTGGCATACCGCCTTGGCCCATCATGCCTTCAAGAGCTGACATGTCGGGCATTCCTCCGCCACCAGGCATGTTCTTAGGCATATTGTTTGGATTGAGACCCATTTGCTTCATCATCCTGCTCATATCGCCTGACAGAACTCCCTGCATCATCTGCTTAGCTTGATTGAAGTCTTTGATAAATTTATTGACATCGACGAAGCTGTTACCTGAACCATTGGCAATCCGACGGCGACGGCTAGGACTCAGCAAGTCAGGATTTTCCCGCTCAGCTGGTGTCATAGAGGATACGATGGCACGCTTGCGAGCAATTTCTTTCTCATCTACTTTGATATTCTTGAGAGCAGGATTATTGGCCATACCTGGAATCAGCTTGAGCAAATCCTCCATAGGTCCCATGCCTTGTACCTGATCCAGCTGATCAATAAAATCGTTGAAATCAAAGGTGTTTTCCCGCATCTTTTCAGCCATTTCAAGCGATTTTTTCTCATCATATTCTTGAGAGGCTTTTTCGATCAGAGTCAACATGTCCCCCATGCCCAAAATCCGGCTGGACATGCGGTCTGGGTGGAAGGTTTCGATATCAGTAATTTTTTCACCGGTACCAGTAAATTTAATAGGCTTACCAGTAATCTGACGGACAGACAAGGCTGCACCGCCACGGGTATCACCATCAATCTTAGTCAGGATAACCCCAGTCACTTCCAGTTGACTGTTAAATTCGCGAGCAACATTAGCCGCTTCCTGACCAATCATGGCATCGACAACCAAGAGGATTTCATTCGGATTAGCCAGCGCTTTGACATCTGACAGCTCCTGCATGAGCTTTTCATCAATCTGAAGACGACCAGCCGTATCAATCAAGACATAATCATTGTGGTTAGCTTTCGCCTTCTCCAGACCTTGACGGACAATCTCAACAGCTGGAACTTCCGTACCCAAGGCAAAAACTGGTACATCAATTTGCTGTCCCAGTGTTTTCAGCTGATCAATAGCCGCCGGACGGTAAATATCCGCCGCAATCATGAGCGGACGAGCATTTTCTTCTTTCTTGAGTTTATTAGCAAGCTTACCAGCAAAGGTGGTCTTACCAGCCCCTTGCAGACCAACCATCATGATAATAGTCGGAATCTTTGGTGACTTGATAATCTCGGCTGTATCAGAGCCGAGGATAGTTGTCAGCTCTTCGTCGACAATCTTGATAATCTGTTGCGCTGGATTGAGGGTGTCGATAACCTCATGACCGACAGCCCGCTCACGAACTTTCTTGATAAAGTCTTTGACAACTGGCAGGGCAACGTCGGCTTCTAAAAGAGCCAGACGAATCTCTTTGGTCGCTTCTTGGACATCACTCTCTGAGATTTTACCTTTTCTGCGCAGATTTTTAAAGACGTTCTGCAAACGTTCCGTTAAACTTTCAAATGCCATTTTTTATTTCTCCTAGTTTCTATTTCAATCAATTCAGTGGAAATTTTCCAAAACGTGTTAAACAAGCAAATTCCTCGGCAGAGACTTCTTTCATAATCTCATTAGGGTAGCCCCAGCAGCTGAAGCCTTCTTGCATTGCCTTAGAAAGATCGTCAGAGGAGATAAGTTGTACCCTAGTAGGTAAGGATTCTTCCGACTCCAACAACCAGCAAGACATTCCCTTGTAGATAACTTGTTTAGCCATAGTCACTCTCGGTTGTCAATACCAGACAGAATCCCGATCTGCTCCTGCAGATAGCTGTCGCCAGGGTATTTCTCTGTAATCTGGTCAAATATCTGACTTCTGACGATATAGTCCGAGTACATGTGCAGCTTTTTCTCATAGTCTTCCAGAATCTTCTCTGTCCGTTTGATATTATCATAAACGGCCTGACGGCTAACACCAAATTCCTCAGCAATCTCAGCCAGACTGTAGTCGTCCGCATAATAGAGCTCGATATAGTTCATCTGCTTGTCAGTCAAAAGCGCCGCATAAAACTCAAAGAGAGCATTCATTCGGTTTGTTTTTTCAATTTCCATAAGAAACATTATACCAGAAAAGCATGATAAACTCTAGTCTGACAAGGGAAATATACACTCGAAATATGAGATTGCAAAATGTCAATCAGCTTTTTTCTGCCGAGCAAAAGACAAGTTAAAAACCCTTGGTGATAACCAAGAGTTTTGCAATAATTAATTGTTTTCCAAATAAAATTCAAAACGATCGCCAACATACTGACTTTTTACATATTCAAAAGCTGTTCCGTCATCAAAGTAAGAAATCTGAGTCAGTCCTAAGATGGCATGGCCGCGGGGAATATCGAGGTAATTGGCGATTTTTTCCTTAGCCAGTCGAGCATAAATAGTCTGCTGGGACTTGCCAATCTTATAGCCATGTTCCTGCAAGGTCTGGAAGAAATGACTGGTCACCTCTTCTTTTTTGAAATTCTTAATGAACTTCTCTGGAATTGAAGCCACCTCGTAGACCACCGGCAAATCATCAGCGTAGCGAACCCGCTCCATCCGAATGACATTTTCTGTCTTATGGATGCCTAGCTTTTCCACTTCCTGCTCACTCGGCAGAGTGCGTCGATAAGAAATGAGCTGACTGGACGGCATTTTGCCTTGTGCTTTCATGATTTCCGAGAAGCTGGTGGTGCCGCGCATTTTCTCCTGAACACGTGTGCTGGCTACGAAGGTACCACTCCCGACCCGACGCTCCAGCACTCCCTCCTCAACCAAGAGCGTGATGGCCTGACGCAGGGTCATACGGCTGACCTTAAAGGTTTCGGCTAGATCTCGCTCACTGGGCAGGCGCTCTCCAATCTCCCAAACGGCATCGTCGATATCTTTCTTAATCTGATCATGAATTTTGATATATGCGGGCAACATGTTGACTCTTCTTTCTTATTTGGTACCTTCCTTTATTTTAGTATCAAATACTTCAAATGTCAAACTAAATATTGAAGAGTGGCTTCTTTTCTCACGAATTTACTTATTTTGTCAATAAAGACCAATATTTTAAGAGTTTGTTTATTTGATTTTAATCCGAGATAGCACTGGCTTCCATGGCAAGACGGTCTAAGCAAACGATAACAACAAACCAAAGTCTCATATTCGTTTTTTCAGCACTCTTACTCCTTATTACCTTGGAAAAATTCCTTTTTTGTGATAAAATGAGGGGAAAAGATTACTTCTTTTAAGAAAGGGAACAGATGACAACTAGAACTGAATTGCAAGATGTCGAAAAGATCATCGTGCTTGATTACGGCAGCCAGTACAACCAGCTGATTTCACGCCGCATTCGTGAAATCGGTGTTTTTTCTGAGCTCAAGAGCCACAAGATTACCGCTGACGAAGTCCGTGCTATCCAGCCTGTCGGGATTATCCTTTCCGGCGGTCCGAATTCTGTATATGAAGACGGCTCTTTTGATATTGACCCGGAAATTTTTGAGCTGGGAATCCCGATTTTAGGGATTTGCTACGGTATGCAGCTTTTGACTCACAAGCTGGGCGGCAAGGTTGTTCCTGCTGGTCATGCTGGAAATCGTGAATACGGTCAGTCAACTCTGTCACATACCGCTAATTCCAGCCTTTTCAACGGTACGCCTGAAAGCCAGTTAGTTCTTATGAGCCACGGAGATGCAGTAACTGAGATTCCTGCTGACTTTGTTCGTACTGGTACTTCTGCTGACTGTCCTTTTGCAGCTATTGAAAATCCAGCTAAGAAAATCTACGGCATTCAGTTCCACCCTGAGGTTCGTCATTCAGAATTTGGTTATGATATCCTGCGCAACTTTGCTCTTACTATTTGCGGAGCTAAAGGCGACTGGTCTATGGATAACTTTATTGACATGGAAATTCAAAAAATCCGCCAAACCGTTGGTGACAAGAAGGTTCTGTTGGGACTTTCTGGTGGTGTAGACTCTTCTGTTGTCGGTGTTCTCTTGCAGAAAGCAATCGGTGATCAACTAATCTGTATCTTTGTGGATCATGGTCTTTTGCGCAAAGGCGAAGCTGATCAGGTCATGGACATGCTTGGCGGCAAATTTGGTTTGAATATCGTCAAGGCAGACGCAGCTAAGCGTTTCCTTGATAAACTAGCCGGTGTTTCAGATCCAGAGCAAAAACGTAAAATCATCGGAAACGAGTTTGTCTATGTCTTTGACGACGAAGCCAGCAAACTGAAAGATGTGAAATTCTTGGCTCAAGGGACTCTCTATACAGACGTTATCGAGTCCGGAACTGACACCGCTCAGACTATCAAGTCTCACCATAATGTTGGTGGTCTGCCGGAAGACATGCAGTTTGAGCTGATTGAGCCACTGAACACGCTCTACAAAGACGAAGTGCGTGCTTTGGGTACAGAGCTTGGTATGCCTGATGAAATTGTCTGGCGTCAGCCATTCCCAGGACCAGGACTTGCTATTCGTGTCATGGGAGAAATCACTGAGGAAAAATTGGAAACTGTCCGCGAATCTGATGCTATTCTCCGCGAAGAAATCGCCAAAGCTGGTCTTGACCGCGACATCTGGCAGTACTTTACTGTTAATACTGGAGTCCGATCTGTTGGTGTCATGGGCGACGGCCGGACTTACGACTACACAATTGCGATTCGCGCTATCACTTCTATCGATGGCATGACAGCTGACTTTGCCAAGATTCCTTGGGATGTCCTGCAAAAAATCTCTGTTCGTATCGTCAACGAAGTAGACCATGTCAACCGCATCGTCTACGATATCACTAGCAAACCACCTGCAACTGTAGAGTGGGAGTAACAAACAAATCTTATTTTAAATGATAACTGTAGAAACAAACAAGGCTAGGACTAAAATGTCCTAGCCTTGTTTTACATAGTCTTGGAATTAACCGCCAAACAATCCTTTAAAGAAGTTGACAATGGCATTCCAGATATTAGAAAAGAAATTACCGCCTTCTTGAAGGAGGCCGTTTGCATCAAAGTTGAGGTTAATATTGTTAAAGGTATCCCCTGCCTTTGAAACAATGCTGTCTTTCAAATCGCTAAGCGTCTTTGTAAAGTCAGAATCCGTAATGACTCCACTGTTTGAAAGATTGACAGCGAAATTCACGATGAGGTTGATTTGGTCACTGGTCACTGACTGAGTCAGACCGTAGTTTTTCAAGGTTTCTTCGACAATCTTACGGACATCATCTGCTGTCAGATTGCTGTTGTTCTTCTTAGCGTTGGCGATAGCCGCTTTGATATCAGCCAGAGCCACGTTGAGCTTGTCTGCGTCATAGCCTTCCTTACCTGTGTTTTCAGCATTGATACCAGAAAGGGCAGCCAGTTCTTCCTGCGCTAGGTTTTTATTTTCCTGAGGAATAGTCGCGCCATTATCTTCCAGAGAGTAGTAAATCCCTGCCAAGGCGCTCTCACCTGTTACCGGAATCGGTGCAGCAACGGTAATCTGCGCGTGCTGAACCCCTAGAGTAACAGCCGCATTGCGATACATATCTTCTGTAACCTTGGTGATGTTTTGCGGAGTGACAATTTTGACCTCTAATGGCTTATTGCTGCCTAATTTCTGGATTTTTACAGAAGAATAAAGCTGCAGGCTAGGGTCATTGGCAACATCCATGATTTTAGAGTAGACTTCCGGTGTCATGGTCTTAAGTGGCTTGCTGTCACTGGATGAATTGTAGCCCAACATCTGCAAGGTCTGCTGTTTTTGGCTCTCATCTAAGGAGTAACCCAGCACATACTCTGGCTGCACGTATGTCTCATCAATGACTTTCTGAACATTTGAATCGGCAGCTGCGGTCGATACAGTAAACAGAGTAGCCAGCAAGGCTCCTGCTGTCATTAAAGTTTTTTTGAATTTCATATTTTTTCCTCTTTTCCTCCCGCTATAGTTTCCCAAATTCTATAGCTTTTTTATAGAGCAAACTTCTTTCTGAGTGCACCGAATTTCTGTTTCTTGAGCTTGTGATTTCTTCTCCTTTTGATGTTCAGAGCGCTTCAGGTAAGTTGCTGCAATGATGGAGTTATTATTATCTCATCCATTTAGGGCTTGAGATAATAGATACATTTTACAACATTTCTCAAAGAAGTTCAAAGAAAAAACAGTCACTGAATTTGCTAGCCAGTAACTGCTCTTTTCTACTTTTTCCAAAGGAAGTCAATTAGTAATTCGTCTACTTCTGGATTCTCATGCAATTGGCTGTGCTGAGCCAACTGACCAGTGATTTTCTTTTCCTGGTAGGATTTGGCATTTTCAACTAGGAGATATTTGAGGCTGCGAGAAGAAATATTGAGGACAGAACCGTCGGATTCGTTTTTAAAATCACCGTAAATGTTCAGAACATCTACTTGCTCTTGCGGGTAAACTTCTCGTAATCCCAGTAGTTTTTGATAAGTCTGGCTCATAGCACTAGGCTGGCCGGTTTGGTCATCTAGAATTGTCAAATCTTCAGGCAAGTCCCTTCCTTCCAGACCATTAACATGGTTGGCAATATTGACCTGCTTTTGCAACTGAGGAAGATTTTCATCCTGACCGTTCTCTAACATATAAAAGAGGATGGACATATTCCCCATCGAATGGCCTACCAGATTCATCTTATCAAAGCCATAAGTCTCTTGTAGCTTGCGAATCACAGCTGCTGCATATTTTCCGTCTTGAGCGTAGTCAGTATTGCGGTTATCTTCATAGTTTACCTTAATAATGGGATTGATAGCACCTTTCGGTATCTCGCCTAATAAGCTTACTTGCCCATTTTTACTGACATTTGCCGTGATAATTGTCTGAGTAACTCCAGCTTTTTTGGCTGCCTCTGTCATATGATTTTCAGCATTAGAGCTGGATCCAAAACCGTGGAAAAACAAGGTCGGCGTTGTTGACTGCACAAATTGTTTTGTATTGAGGCTAGTGGCTTCTTTATGGTTGTAAAAAGCTGTTAGACCGGCAATTGTCAACAAAACCAGAATGAGGAGCTTAAAACCAATTTTTTTGTTCATTTTTCATTCCTTTTTATGATAGATGTACAAAATTATATCATGTATCCATCGTGGTTACAAATATCCGGATTATTACTTCACCATCAAAAAAGAAAGAAGTTTGAAAACTTCTTTCTAAAACCATTTTAAGAGGCGCATGATGTGCATGTTCATCTTGACCTGACGGGAATAATAATAATTACCGCCGTTGATATAGAGTTCTGGCCCGTGGAAAATTGAAATCAGGTTATAGTAGCCGTAGGTCTTGCCAGTTACATTTCCTAAGCTTGGCGCTACTACATCTTTTGAATATTTCTTAGCCAGCTCCAGCGTATTTTCACCACCGTTTTTAGCGACGTAGTCGATATAGGCTTGACCAAAATTATAGGCTTGTACTGCTGTCCAAACATCCACCTTTTTCTCGCTGGCTAACTCTAGGTTATCAGACAAGGTCTGAACTCCCTGGCGAATACTTTCTTTGTTGTCCGTGATGGCATTGGTCTGACCAGTTGCGCTTTCACTGGACTGCATGACATCGGTGTCTTTTCCCTTGGTCTCTGTATAAATCATGGCCAGTACCAATTCTTCATTGGCCGCTGTGTCCTGCTCATCAAGCACTTCTCTGACCAAAGTCTGATACTTCATGACCTGCTTGACATCATGATGAACCTGATAAATCTTGTAGCCGGCAAAGAGCATGAAAAGGACTAAAATCAGTCTTCTTAGAAATTTAAACATTATTTATTTTGGATATCCTCGATGTTCTTAATCAAAATAGAATAGGTCCCGTTATCGTTCTGGATAAATTCTACAGACTCCGCGTCCTGATAGATATTATTGGGAACGATGAGCTCAATTCCGTTTGAAAGGGAGAGTTTCTGATTTTCGAACTTTTTCTTCTGGCGGCTGCTGTCAATCTCATCAAACTTGACTGGCTCTGGAATAGCTTCCTTGACTTGGTCAATAAATGTAAGTCGGGCAGTCAGATTGCTGTCAAAAAGATCATCGGCCAACTTCTCAGGCGACAGTTCGTCATTTTCTTCCAAATTTTTGAAAATACTGGATTTGACCTTGGACTGGAACTGAAAATCGTCTTTGTTAAAACTTTCGGCAACTTTTTGAGCTGTCTTCTCAAGCGCTTTGATTGATTTCTTGGCTGAGATTGTCGGATTGACCTGCAAGAGATTGTCTGACATATAATTGAGAAAGGCGCCGTTATACTTGATGCGCTTTTCAATCAGATGGTACTTGCGAGATTTGAGATTGATGACCAAAGCCTCGTCTGCACCCGTACCAAAGCCAGGCAGATTGTTCTGCGTCAGCTTGATAGGATTGTCCACCTCACCACCCAAGTGGGTCAGAGTTTCCCGCAGAGCAATCCGCAGAAAAGCAAAGTGCTCCACACCTTCTTTGTCAAACTGGACAAAAATCAGATCGTTGGTTTTGTGGTTTTCACTGACAGAAAACTCCTCCTGCCAGAGCTTGGCAACTGTCACTGATGTTTCCAATAGGTCGTCTGAAAGCTGGGCTAAAAAGACGTTTTCAGGATCGAAAACACCTGTTTTAGCATCGTCAGAATAGACCCGCTCGATCTTCTTGCGCAGGTATTCTTCAATCTTGGGAGTAATGTTGAGAAACTTATCCGCCAGCAACAGTTCGGTATCAGCTGGGCTGAATTGATGAATAATCGCTTTTTTTACGTAAATATCCATCTTAGTTCAAGCCCTCATAGAGTGGAAAAGAGTCCGTCAATTCGCGAACTTCCGCTCGTACCTGATTCAGTACCGCTTCATTTTCAGCATTTTCCAAAGCCTTGATAATAAGCTCGGCTACCTTGATACTTTCTGTTACACCAAAGCCTCGAGCTGCAATAGCTGCTGTACCGATACGAATTCCGCTAGTCTTAAATGGTGACAAAGTCTCGTAAGGAATGGAGTTTTTATTAAGGGTAATATTGACTTCATCCAAGAGATTTTGCGCTACTTTCCCATTTTCTACAACCTTAGTGACATCAACTAAGAAAAGGTGATTTTCAGTACCGTCAGAAATCACACGGAACTTGTCATGCTGACGGAAGACTTGGGCCATGGCTTGGGCATTATCCAAAATCTGCTGAGTATAAACCTTGAAAGCTGGATCCAGTACTTCTTTAAATGCAACTGCTTTGGCTGCAATGACATGCTCCAATGGTCCGCCTTGAATGCCTGGGAAGATAGCTGAGTTAATTTTCTTAGCTAGGTCTTCATCATTTGTCAAAATCAAGCCACCGCGAGGACCACGTAAGGTCTTGTGGGTCGTCGTGGTTGTGATATCTGCATAAGGTACCGGGCTTGGATGGAGGCCTGCCGCAACCAATCCAGCGATGTGAGCCATATCTACCATAAGCTTGGCACCTACTGCATCAGCGATTTCACGGAATTTTGAAAAGTCGATGATGTGAGAATAGGCTGAAGCCCCCGCCACAATTAGCTTAGGCTGAACCTCTTCGGCTTGCTGGAGGATAGCATCAAAATCCAGTAATTCTGTTTCGGGATCAACGCTATAGGATACAAAATTGTAGGTTTGACCAGAGAAACTGACTGAGGCACCGTGAGTCAAGTGACCGCCCGCAGACAAATCCATACCCATAACTGTATCACCTGGCTCAATCAAAGCCATATAAGCTGCACAATTAGCCTGGCTGCCTGAGTGAGGCTGCACATTGGCAAACTTGGCACCAAAAATTTCCTTGGCTCGTTCAATTGCCAGACTCTCAATCACATCCACAACATCTGTCCCACCATAGTAACGGCGACCTGGGTAGCCCTCAGCATATTTATTGGTCAAAATAGAACCTTGAGCAGCCATGACAGCTTTAGAAACGACATTTTCTGAAGCGATCAGCTCAATATTATGCTGCTGACGTTCTTCTTCTTTAGCAACTGCTTCCCAAATCTCTGGGTCGAATGCTTTGTAGTCTTCTTGGTCAAAAATCATAAGGTGTCTCCCTTCTTTTGCGAAAATAGGACCTTAGGTCCTAAAAGTTAAAATTTTATATCATTTACTTGGGCGAGAATATCCTCGCGAGTAATCGCTCCCTGGCGTAGAATAAGAGCTTTTTCTCCAGACAAGTCCAGAATAGTTGAATCTTGGCCTGTCAAAGCAGCATCATCTTCTACACCTGAGATCTCCTCTTGAAAATCCATCATAATCTGCTGGAAAGAAGTTCCACTAGCTTTTCCAGAAAGATTGGCGGATGGACCAATCAAGGGACCGTACTTCCGAATCAAGTCCAGCGTAACTGGATGCTTAGGAATCCGAAAACCCACGTTTTCCATACCTGAGTTTATCCAAGCTGGCACTCGGTCATTGGCTTGAAGGATAATAGTCAGCGGTCCAGGCAGAAAGGTTTGATAGAGTTGATTCAGATAACTGGGCTGATTCTTAGAAAAAGCATAAATCTCTTCCAAGCTAGCCACATTGAGATTAAGAGCCTTGTCACGGGGTCTTCGTTTTAATTCATAGACTCGCTCAACCGCCTCTTCATTCAAAGCCTGGGCAAAGAGGCCATAAACAGTTTCGGTGGGCAGGACAACTGCTCCGCCTGCTGCCAGAGTCTTTTCTATCTTATCCATTGTCAACCGCCACCATTCTATCTTTGCCAAATTGATCTTTCAGGACTCGGATTCGTTTTTGAGGGAAGGATTTTTTCAGCAATTCCCTGACGCCATCTCCTTGCTTGTATCCAATTTCCAGATAGATTTTTCCTTTTTTTGTCAGATAGTCTCCTGCCTGCTCGGCTATTTTCCGATAGACGGCATAGCCATCTTCATCTGCAAAGAGAGCCATGCGAGGCTCTGAAGTCAGAACATTAAGTCCGACTTCGTGTTTATCTGCTTCTGAAATATAGGGCGGGTTAGAGACGATAATGTCAAATTTCCCACTAATAGCATCCAAGCAATCAGATTGGACAAAAGTAAGGTTAAGTCCGCAGGACTGAGCGTTTTCTTCTGCCAAGGCAAGAGCATCGCCCGAGAGATCAGAAGCAGTAATCTGCCAGTCCGAACGGCTGTTTGCCAGTGTCAGAGCAATGGCTCCGCTACCCGTTCCAATATCCAAGACAGACAAAGAACTTTCAGGGTTTTCTGACAAAATCAGCTCTACCAGCTCTTCCGTCTCAGGCCTTGGAATCAGAACCCGCTCGTCCACCTTGAGAGTCAGGCCGTGAAAGTCACTGCTACCAATGATATACTGGGCAGGCTTATGAGCAAGCAGCTGCTCTTGAATTGCTTTTAGCTGTTTATGGTCTTCCTGTCTGACTTCTGCGCGAAGTTTGAGAACAAAGTTGGTAAAGGAGAGCTTATTAAGAGCCCTATAAACGAAAGACAGGCTTTCTGCTTCTTCTCCCGCTGCTAGCAGCTCCTGCTCTAGCTCCGCCAAATATTGAGCCAATGTCATTATTTATTCAGCTCTTCTAGTTTTTGCGTTTGGTCATAGAGAACCAGAGCATCAACGACTTCGTCCAGTTTGCCAGCTAAAATCGTGTCCAGCTTTTGCAAGGTCAAGCCAATACGGTGGTCTGTCACCCGGTTTTGTGGGAAATTATAAGTACGAATCCGCTCTGAGCGATCACCAGTACCAATTGTAGACTTGCGCTCTGCATCTTGCTCATCTTGAGCGATTTGAGCAAAGTGGTCTGCTACACGAGCTCGGATGATTTTCATAGCCTTATCTCTATTCTTCTGCTGGGTCCGCTCTTCCTGCATTTCGACCTTGATATTGGTAGGCAAGTGAACGATTCGAACAGCAGTCGCAACCTTATTGACATTCTGTCCGCCAGCACCTGAAGCATGGTAGATATCCACCCGCAAATCTTTAGGATCAATGTCGTATTCTACTTCTTCGATTTCAGGCATCACCAAGACAGTTGCTGTTGAAGTATGAACACGACCTTGGCTTTCGGTTACTGGAACTCGCTGTACGCGGTGAGCGCCAGATTCATACTTAAGCTTTGAGTAGACCGACTGACCTGAGACCATAGCGACCACTTCCTTGATCCCGCCTACACCATTATAAGATGCCTCCATGACTTCAAAGCGCCAACCTTGGCTTTCAGCATATTTTTGATACATCTGCAAGAGGTCTCCTGCGAACAACTGAGCCTCATCTCCTCCTGCAGCACCGCGGATTTCCAAAATGATGTTCTTATCATCGTTTGGATCTTTCGGTAAAAGAAGGATTTTTAGTTTTTCCTCGTATTCTTCTTTTTCAGCCTTGGCATCCTTGAGCTCCTGCTTGGCCATTTCTTCCAAGTCGGCATCACCAGAGGCGTCTTTTATCATTTCTTCAGCGTCTGTGATGTTTTGCAGAACTTTTTTATACTCGCGGTAAGCCGTCACTGTATCTCGGGTGCTGGCTTCTTCCTTAGAAAGCTCCATAAACCGCTTGGTATCGCTGACTACATCTGGGTCGCTTAGGAGTTCACCAAGTTCTTCGTAGCGATCTTCAACCGCTTGTAACTGTTCATAGATGTTCATAGATTTTTCATCATCTCCTTTATTTCTATCATTGAATTACTTAATATCGGGGTTAAAATAGTGCTTGCGGCAGACTGAGATATAGGTCTCGTGGCCGCCAATTTTAATCTGTTCTCCGTCATAAACCGGCTTTCCGTTATCAGTCCGTAAAACCATGGTAGCCTTACGAGAGCAATATTGGCAAATGGTTTTAATCTCCTCAATCTTGTCAGCCAAGAGCAAGAGGTGCTTGGAGCCTTCAAAGAGTTCATTGCGAAAATCGTTTTTCAGACCAAAAGCCATAACCGGAACATCCAGCTCATCCACCACTCTAGCCAAATCATAGACATGATGGCGTTTCAAGAACTGAGCCTCATCAATTAAAACACAATAAGGCTTCTCAGGCAGCTGCTGAATATAGCCAAAAATATCCGTCTGTTCTTCAATAGCTACGGCATTCCGTTTCATGCCGATACGACTAGAAACGACACCAAAGCCGTCGCGAGTGTCAACAGCCGAGGTCATGATAACGACGCTCTTGCCTTGTTCTTCATAATTGTGGGCCACTTTTAGAATTTCAATGGTCTTGCCCGAATTCATCGTACCATATTTGTAGTATAACTGAGCCATATTTTAAATCTTTGCTAATTCACTATCTCCATTTTTACTTCACATTATTTTACCATAATTCACTACTCTTTAAAACCTCATTTGTGATAAAATAATAATAACGAAATAAAGGAGGCAGAAAATATGCCATTTGTTAGAATTGATTTGTTTGAGGGACGCACTCTAGAGCAGAAAAAAGCTCTTGCCAAGGAAGTAACTGAAGCTGTTGTCAGAAATACAGGCGCACCTCAGTCTGCTGTCCATGTCATTATTAACGACATGCCAGAAGGAACCTATTTCCCACAAGGTCAAATGCGAGAAAAATAAAAAAGAAAAGAACCTGAGACAAAATAGTTCTCAGCTACAAAAAAGCTAGAGATTCCCAAT
>NZ_CAURLD010000028.1:0-19453 GCF_963525625.1 uncultured Streptococcus sp. | reverse complement strand
TTGGAAGATCCAATTTCATCAAAGCGTCAACTGTTTTTTGAGTTGGGTTGATGATGTCGATCAAGCGTTTGTGAGTACGCATTTCAAATTGTTCGCGAGAGTCTTTGTATTTGTGAGTCGCACGAATAATTGTGTAGAGGCTACGTTCAGTTGGAAGTGGGATTGGACCCGCAACTTGTGCACCTGTACGAGTAGCTGATTCTACGATTTTTGCAGCCGCTGTGTCAAGCGTACGGTGTTCGTAAGCTTTCAAACGGATACGGATTTTTTTGTTTGCCATCTTTTTCTCCTTTTCGTCTATTTAAGATAATAGGCTAGCTCCACAAGAAAACCGACAGGCGATTACGTGGCAATGCAACCGAGCGTGTCGCAACCTCTTGCATCAAAGCTACACACTGTATTTCTACAGCACCATAGTATCTTAACACAAAGAACCAGTCATTGCAAGGGATTTGAGTAATTTTTTAAAGATTTTTAGGATAATTTTTTATGAAAGTGTTTTCTAAACAATGTATAAGTCTTGTAAGTCATTATCTAGAAGAAAATTTAAACTTTTTCACCTATTTATTCGATTTTGTATTCAGAAAATACAAAATCTCACTGACGCACATCAGTGAGATAAAAAATGAAAATTTACCCTTGGCTACTTGTTTTATAGCAAAGGGCTGTCCTTTTCGATGCGAAAGCTGTTGCCCGACTGGCAGATGACAAGGTCTGCAGTCGCTAGATAGGGCTGATAAAAGTGCCTATATTGCTCTCTTCGAGCCAAATGCGTCTGCTCTATCCAATCTGACCTGCGCTCTCGCACAGCCACGTCCCGAGCCAAGCGGCGTTCTAACTCGGTCTGATCATCCGTGTAAAAGCAAATCGACAAATCAAACAAACTGTCAGGCAAAAAGGCAGCTGACATGCCTTCTACTATTAAATTTGGCTTTTGGGCTGATAAACGCAAGCTAGGCGACCAAGCTGTGCCAATGGTCAGAATATCCAGACCAGACTGCAAGGCGCAAATATCTCGCTCCAGACTCCCGAGCTCATGGACAGCTGGGAGACAGGCTGTTACTTTTTGATGAGGAAAATCTTTGGAACTGAGGAGATCTCGATACTCCCCAGTAATTACATAAGGATCTGTTGCTAGCAGATTGGCTCGTTCCTCACCCAAGGCTAGCTGGAGTTTTCGAGCAAAAGTTGACTTGCCTGAAGCACCATGACCATATATACGTATAGTATGTTTTTGGTCGTCTGACAGATACGCTGTCAATCTTTTCAGCAATTTCTCTTCATCAGACATGGCTTCCCCTTTCAAATGGAGCTTCTTAGAAATTTCGGCTGGATTTATTGTAGCCGTAGCGCTCAATAAAGTCTTCACGGAATTCCAGCAGGTTGTCATCCATGATAGCTTGGCGAACTTTCTTCATAAGGTTTACCAAGAAGTAGAGGTTGTGATAACTGGTCAGGCGGATCCCAAAGGTTTCGTCCGCTTTGAGCAAGTGGCGGATATAGGCCCGCGTGTAGTTGCTGCAAGTGTAGCAGTCACAGTCATGATCCAGCGGCGTGAAATCTTCCTCAAACTGAGCATTTTTAACCACCAGACGCCCTTCGCTCGTCATACAGGTACCGTTTCGGGCAATCCGAGTCGGCAGAACGCAGTCAAACATATCCACACCACGGATAACACCATCGATTAAGCTATCTGGCGCTCCTACTCCCATAAGATAGCGGGGTTTGTTTTCAGGTAGTAGAGGAGTTGTGAGGTCTAGCACTGCATTCATCTCTTCGTGAGACTCACCAACTGCCAGTCCTCCGATTGAGTAGCCTGGGAAATCCATGCTGACCAAGTCTTGAGCAGACTGACGACGCAAATCTTCAAACCCAGCACCCTGAACAATCCCAAAGAGACCTTGGTCGTGCGGACGGCTGTGGGCCTTGAGGCCACGCTCTGCCCAACGGCTAGTCCGCTCAATGGACTTCTTGACATAGTCATAAGGTTGGTAGAACTGTGGACACTCATCAAAGGACATCATGATGTCGCTGCCTAGATTGTTCTGGATAGAGATGGCCTTTTCTGGCGATAGGAACATCTTGGAACCATTGAGGTGGTTCTTGAAAGTTACTCCTTCTTCTGTAATATTGCGGCTGTCAGCTAGAGAATAAACCTGGAAACCGCCGCTATCGGTCAGAATAGGCTGGTCCCAGTTCATGAACTTGTGCAGACCACCTGCACGGGCAATTAGCTCATCGCCTGGACGTAGCCAGAGATGATAGGTATTGGCCAAGATAATACCAGAACCCATTTGCTTGAGCTCTTCAGGGGACTGGGTCTTAACTGTCGCCTGAGTGCCAACCGGCATAAACATAGGCGTTGGGAAGGTCCCGTGAGGTGTGATAATCTCTCCCAAACGGGCACCTGTGTGCTTTTCTTTTTTGATCAAACGATACTGAATCGGTGATGTTAACATGTTTCCTCCTGCCGGGAAAAACAGTCCCAGCGATTTTTCTTCTATATAATAAGCAGCAAGGGCTCACAAGATACCGTATGATTTTACCAAAAAAACTTCTATCTGTCACGGGGTATGATATAATGTAACAGACAAATCCAAATGGAGGAATTATGAATCTAAGTAACATCAGAGCCCAGGCTCGTACCGTCCGCAGTCAAACGAGGGGGATTTTTCTTTTGTTTGCAGCCCCGACTCTTGCCGGTATCCTAAACATCTTGCTTTCCCTTATTGGGAATCTAAGAGACTCCATTCCCAGCCTAACTTTTAGCCAGTCCATCTATCTTCTCATTAGCAAAAATCTTTTCCCGACAACCATCCAGTTTATCTTGACCTTGCTACTGCTTTCTGCCAGCTACACCATGATAAAGGTTCTTCGTAAGACAAAGGATGATGTCAATTTTTCAGATATTGGGCATCTTTTTATGAGCAAGAACTTCACACCTGTTTTTAAAACCGTTTTGCTCAAGCAGCTCTTGCTTTTCCTTTGGAATCTTCCTATATTTTGCGGGAGTCTTCTGTCCGTCTTCAATGCTTATAAGATTCTCAATATTTCGGAAAAACTTCCTGCCCATACTGTGCTGACTGCTCAAAGCGAGGCAGGTCAGCAGATTCTTCAATACACCCCTGGTATGTTACTGGGAAGCCTCTTGATATTGGTTGGTCTAGGCATCACCATCCCTCAGTACTACGCATATTCTCAAGCAGAGCTGATCCTATATGACCAGCTTGAGACTGACACCTACCTGGGAGCTTTCTCTGCTATCCGTCAAAGTCGGAAGCTCATGAAGGGCTATAAAAGAAAGCTGTTTATGCTAGACCTGAGCTTCATCGGCTGGAATTTATTGGCCAAAATGACTTACGGTGTACTGAATATTATGGTTCTTCCTTATACAGCGACTGCTTACATTCTTTTCTACGAAGAGTTGAAAAAAGAAAAAGCTATTCTAAACGAAAACAACCCGCAAGCACGGAACTCCTTGTCCTAAGCTTGTGAGTTGTTTTTTTATTTACTATTATATTTCTGTCTTGTCAAGGGTAGAGCAGATTTTATCAAAGGCTGTCTCTAGTGAATCCTTATCTGTAAAAAAAGCTTCCTCTTCCCAGCCTAAGAAGTCTCGGTCTTTCCACCAGCGCTTCATGTCGGCAGGGGAAAATTCTTCTTGTTTAGCTCTAGTCTGATGGCGGCGGACTGTTTCTTCAAAGGATAGGTCATAGTAGTAGGCAAAGACCTGCGGAGCGAAGAGTTTTTTCAACCGCTCTAGCATCTGTCCGTAAAAGTCCGTCTCATAAAACCCTTCTACCAGAACCAGCAAATCATGTTCGTAGCCGAAGCTGGCCAACGTTTCCGTCAGATCAATAGATAAATTTCCTGGCTCAACTTTTTCCTTGAGCATATCCCGTCTAACCGTATCCTGCGCTATCAGGAGAGTCCCTCGGCCATAGTGAGTCTGCAGTTTCTTAGCTAGGCTAGACTTGCCAGAGCCAGAATTGCCACGAATGATGACTAACTTGTCCATTCTATTCGCCCAGAATCAAGCGGGTATGCTCGCGTTTAATGCAGCGATCCATGACAATGTCATCCCGACCGGCTGTCCGCAAAATCTGCTCAGCCTCCTCACTCTCCAAGCCCAACTGAGCCCAGAAAATCTTGGCATCCGTCTGCAGAAAATCTAGTGCCACATCTGGCAAAAACTCGCTGCGGCGGTATACATCGACAATATCCACCGGAAAAGGAATGTCTTTAAGACTGGCATAAACAGTTTCACCAAAAATTTGACTGCCCGCTGCCCGCGGGTTGACCGGAATAATGCGATAGCCTCGCTCCTGCATTTCCTTGGACACACGGTTGCTAGTCGTTTCTTCGCGGTCAGACAGGCCGACAACGGCAATCACCTTGCTGTTTTTCAAATAATGCTTGACGATGGCATCGCTGGGATTTTGAAAATGATAAGTCATAGGCTTCCTCCTCATTCATAATAAAGCTGGATAGTTTGTACGTATTGCGTCTTAACTGAATCCGGGCTAAAACCTTAGAAAATAGATAATCCGTTCTAGGAGCATGACTCCTTCGTCCGGATTCCTAATTTTCAGTTGACTTTGACGCTCTTTGTATCTTGTTTTATTTCGCCTCGTACCAAGTTTGGCCGGCATTTTCATCAGCCACTAGTGGAACGGCCAGTGCAATCGCGGCTTCCATGGTTTCTTTGACTAGCTGGCGGACGGCTATTAGCTCGTCATTTGGCACTTCCAGCACGATTTCATCGTGAACCTGCAAGAGCATGCGAGACTTGAAATCCTTCTCTGTCAGAGCTCGATCTAGATTAATCATAGCGACTTTGAGAATGTCTGCGGCAGATCCTTGGATCGGGCTGTTAATAGCTGTGCGCTCTGCAAAATTTCGGATGTTAAAGTTGCGGGAATTGATGTCCGGCAAGGAGCGACGGCGATGGTAAATGGTCTCTACATAGCCCTTATCACGCGCTTCGCGGACAATCGTTTCCATATAATTCTTGATACCAGGGAAACGCTCAAAATAAGTCACAATGTAGTCCTTAGCAGCCTTGCGGGAAATGCCGAGGTTATTGGCCAGTCCAAAGTCGGAAATGCCATAGACGACTCCGAAGTTGACAGCCTTGGCATTGCGGCGGTCATTAGGTGTCACATCCTCTGCCTTTTCAATACCAAAAACCCGCATGGCTGTAGCCGTATGAATATCTTCTCCATGCTGAAAGGCAGCAATCAGATGCTCGTCCTGCGAAATGTGAGCCAGCACCCGCAGCTCAATCTGAGAATAATCCGAGCTGAGTAGCACGCTATCTGCCCACTCTGGCACAAAAGCTTTGCGAATGAGGCGGCCCTGCTCCAAACGAACGGGGATATTCTGCAAGTTGGGGTCAACCGAGGACAGGCGGCCCGTCTGAGTCAAATCCTGAACATAGCGAGTGTGAATCTTGCCATCAGCCGCTATCGCCTCCTGCAGTCCGACGATATAAGTGGACTGGAGCTTGCTGATTTGACGGTATTCCAGAATCTTAGACACAATCGGTGCAATGGGAGCTAGGCGCTCCAGCACATCAACCGCTGTCGAGTAACCTGTCTTGGTCTTTTTGGTGTACTCCAGCGGCAGCCCCATATCCTCAAAGAGAATGGTTCCCAGCTGTTTCGGCGAGTTAATATTGAACTCCTGACCAGCCAGATCATAAATCTCTTGGGTCAGACTTTCCAGCGTCTTTTCATTCTCTGCCTGCATGCCCTGCAGAGTTTCCCGCTCAACCTTAATCCCCGCAATCTCCATCTTGGCTAGGACAAAGGCCAATGGCTGCTCCATTTCAAGCAACAAATTCAGCTGGTCGTGGGAACGAAGCTGCTCTTGCATCGGTTCTTCTGTTTCCAGCAATACTTGGATCTTACGAGCCATATGCTCAAAGAGCTGCGCTTGCTCCGGTAAAGCGCGCTTGGCTCCCTTGCCATAAACCTCGTCATCAGTCGACAGAATTGTTTGGCCGTAGAGGCGAGCAATAGTCGCCAGCTCATTGTCCTCGACCGTCGAAAGCAGATACTTGGCTAGACGCGCATCAAAGGATGCTGCTGGCAGTTCGATACCATAATGACTGAGCAGTACCTTGGTCCGCTTGAGGTCGTAGGTTTTCAGAGCTGTTTTGGTCAGAAATTCCTGAAAGAGAGGCTGTTGCAGTAAATCGCTGGTGCCGACATAAATCTGACGGCTATCGCCCCAGGCAAGACCGACTATGTCTTCCTTGTGGTAGTTGTCACCCAAGATTTCAAAATAGAAGAATTGCTCCGGTGCCAGCATATCTGCTGTCACCTCAGTCACTTTGGTAAATTCAATTGGTTTGACTTCTACCGGCTCTTGACCAGTCCCTAGCTGAGCCTTGAGTTGCTTGAAACCCATCTCGTCATAGAACTTGCTCAGAGTTTCTATCTGAGGACCCTTATAAACCAAATCATCCAGCCCGATTTCAATTGGAGCCTGAGTATTGATGGTGGCTAGGGTTTTAGATAAGAAAGCCTTGTCCTTGTCATTGATCAGATTTTCCTTCATCTTGGAAGCCTTGAGCTGGTCAATGTTTTCATAGAGATTTTCCAAAGAGCCGTACTCCAAGAGGAGCTTGAGACCAGTCTTCTCACCAATCTTGGTCACGCCGGGGATATTATCCGACTGATCGCCCATCAGCGCCTTGAGGTCAATAAACTGCTCTGGCGTGATGCCCATCTTTTCCATGAGGTAGGCTGGGGTAAATTCCTCAAACTCAGCCACGCCTTTCTTGGAAATCTCCACCACGGTATTATCATCCGTCAGCTGAATCAAGTCTTTATCGCCGCTGACAATGGTCACATCGTAAGGCACAGCTGTCTTTTCAGCCATCTTGTCCAAGGTCCCGATAATGTCATCCGCCTCATACTGAGCCAAGTCATAGAAGTGAATGCCTAGGTGCTTCAGCATTTCACGGATAAAAGGCAGCTGCTCACGAAATTCATCTGGTGTCTTGGCCCGACCAGCCTTATAGTCGGCGTACATCTCGGTCCGGAAGGTCGTCTTGCCAGCATCAAAAGCTACTAGGACATGGGTCGGCTGCACGCGCTCCAAGAGATGATTGAGCATGAGGTGGAAGCCATAAATGGCATTGGTATGCAGGCCCGATGGACTCTTGAAACGGTCAATTTGATTATAAAGCGCAAAAAAAGCGCGAAAAGCAACGGACGAACCGTCAATTAATAATAACTTATTCTTTTTTTCCATAGGTTTATTATAACACGAAAGGCGGACAAAGACAGAAAAGGCGGCGTGGAAAATAGGTAGAAAATGAATGGAGATTTAAATTTTGCTATAATCATCTTATGAACAACACCTACTATTTTATCCGTCATGCGCATTCTAACTATACACCTGATGAAATCAACCGACCATTATCAGACAAAGGGCAAGAATCCTTGGCAAAGCTTGAATTTTTAGCAGACAAACCCATTAAAGCTATTTATTCTAGCCCCTATCGAAGGGCTATCCAAACAGTTGAGCCTTTAGATCAGAGTCTGAAACTCGCTATTCAAACCGACAAACGGCTAATAGAGCGAAAGCTAAGTAGTCAAGCGATTGCCGACCAAGACTTTGAAGAAGCCCTCATGCAACTTTGTTCACAGCCGACTTTTTCATTTGTTGGTGGCGAGTCTAATCAACGAGCTCAACAGCGAGCCCTAGTTCTTCTTCATGAACTGGAAAGCAAACATCAAAACGAAGAGATTATCATTAGCTCCCATGGTAACCTTATCTGCATTTTACTAAGCGCATTCGTTTCCAACATTGATTATAACTTTTGGCATAATCTTCCCATGCCAGATGTGCTAGTTTTAGATAAAAACGAAAAAATCACTCGGCTCCTATAAAAGATGGTATCGCCTAGCAAGATTCGACTAAATCTTATCGCTCTTATATGTTATAATATAAAAACTGGAGGTAAAAGATGTTTCCAATCCGTATTACAACTCTTATGACTGAAGAAGTGTATCAACGATTTGCTTGGTCTATTTTCTTACGCGGGAAAAGTTTTTTGCTGAATATTATCATTTTTATAGGAATCCTGTCTCTCTATCTAACCTTCCTACCTGACAACCTGAAGCGTTTTTCTTTCTTTACCGTGCTATTTATATCTTTGGTGACATTCTCAGCAATGTACTTTGGCATGGACTTTCAGATAAAGAAAGCCTATCAAAAAACTCCTTTCTGGAAGAATATGGAGCAAACCCTTATATTTGAGAAAGATAAATTTTCTGTGAAAAGCAAACGAGGAGAGTTTCTTTATAGCTATGATGACATCGTTAAAGTTTTTCATACTAAGGATGATTTTTATATCATGTTGGGGCCAAATATCGGTTTCCCTATCGAAAAAAAGAACTGTTCTCCCGAGGCTCTTGAGTTTTTGCTAGAACTTCACATTGAGCATATGTAAAAGAAAAAGCAGGCTAGACTGACAGTAGATCAGTTCTAGTCTGCTTTTTATCTTGTGAATAATCGCTTGATATCCACCAACTTCTCTATTTTCTGATTGATTTCCGGTCGGTAGTCACAGAAGTTAATGCTCTGGATGCCACTGTTGAATGCGACATCCACATCCAGCGTCCGGTCGCCGATATAGTAGGTCTTCTGCTTATCCAGACCATATTTCTCGAGCAGATAGTCAACCCCTTCTGGGTGGGGCTTGCGCTCAAAGCCGTTGGCTGTTGTGATGATTTCTGTAAAATAGTCATGAATGTCCAAGTCTTGCAAAATTTGATGGGCATTGATTCCTTTATGGGTATAGACGAACTGGGCAATGCCCTGCTCTTCAGCCCAGGCCAGTATCTCCGCAGCTCCTTCCATCAGATGGACCTGAGCATTCTTTTCCTTTAGACTTACTCCACGAAAGACATTCATCTCGGCAGCGTTCAGACCTTTCTCAGACGCTACTTTTTCCAAGAGCTTCTGCACAGAGTGCTTTAGGATATAGCTGTGAATACTAGCCCTGTCGAAGTCCAGAGCATAGTGAGCATAGGTTTCCTCAATCCCCGCCAAAATAGCATCGTAGGAGTCCAGCAAGGTGCCGTCCAAATCCCAAATAAACGCTTTTGTCATGTGATTTCCCTCATTTTTCTGTCAAATAAAACCTTTAAAAATAACCAGCGGAAGCCATTGTCCAAGAGCGTCCCAGCCCAGACCCCCGGCAGACCCAAGCCACAGGTCACTCCCAGCAAGTAACCGGCAATAATGCGAATCAGCCACATGCCAACAGTCGTGGCATAAAAGGGCAGTCTGGAATTGCCCAGCCCCTGCCAGATAGCTGTGTAAATCACGGTTCCAACTGCCATGGGAGTTCCCAGCAGGGAGAAAAGCATGACTGAAAGACTGGCTGTAATAGCTCCGCTATTATCCGTATAGAGCAAGGTCAGCGGCCGACCAAAAACGAAAATCCCTAGAGCCATGGGTAGCGTGCAAGCAAAAGACAGCCAGAAGGTCCGCTGACGAATCAGACCGACCTCTTTCATATCTCCCTCACCTACTGCATGGCCTACCAGCATGACTGTTGCTGTTGCGACACCGAAGATTGGCATATAATTAAACTGCGTCAGAACTTCACCGATGGCATTCCCTGCTACTGCGTCCGTCCCAAAGACGACCACAATGGCGATAATAACTACATCACCAGCCCGCATCATGAGCCGCTCTCCAGCAGCCGGCAGAGACAGGCGCAAGAGCTCTCCATCTAAGCCCCAGCGCCAGCAGATTGTGGACAAGTCCAGCTCCCGCCAGAGAATCAGCACACCGACCAAACGAGCCAGCACCGTCCCCAGCGCTACACCGACAATACCAAGTCGAAAGACGTAAATGCCCAGAGCAGAAAATAGGGCATTGAGGACATTGGTCAGAAGACTGACATACATGGGGAATCTAGGATTGCGCGTGACCCGCACCAGAGCTCCAAAAGAAGTCATAAAGCCAAGCAGAACAATAGTCCCTCCAACCAAAGCCAGATAAAGACCGCCTGCTTCAGCCACCGCCTTTTCCGTCCCCAGAAGATCCAGCATCTGCCTGCCAAAGATCAGGGAAATCAGCCCCAACAGAAGGCTCAGAAGCAACGTCAGCTTGATAGCCTCGGCTGTATGATAGGCCAAACGCTCCTTGTCTCCTTGAGCCAGAGTTTTGGAGATGAGACTGGAAATAGCAGCCCCCAGCGCGATAAAGATTGCCTGATAAATCGTAATGATGTTGCCGGCCACCGAGACACCAGAGATTGCAATCAGCCCAAGACTGGCCACCAGATAGCTGTCGACCATTCCCATGAGCATCTGCAAAAAATTCTCCGCCATAGCCGGCAAGGCGATATTCATGATTTTTTTATACGTCGTCATTGTCTGAAGATCTCCTGCATTTGTATATCCTTTCTTACTTGAGATTTCCACCCCCACCATAGAGAATAGAAAGCGGTGGGACTATTGTCCTACCGCATATGAATCTCCTATCGCAAAACTTTTGTAAGCACAAACTCCCAACTATACCGCTTCGCATTCCCAAACACAATGAATATCTTCACTCCTCTACAAAGAGTCCTAAGATATGGACATTGTCTGCGACGGAGACGAAGGCAGCTGGATCTGTATGCTTCATGATTTGCTTGAATTCATTAAACTCGGCTCGAGTGATCACCGTCACCAGAACAGCTTTTTTCTCATGATTGTAAGTTCCTTCGGCGCCATGGATTACCGTCGCCCCACGATGCAGCTTGTTGTGAATCTTATCAATCACCCTGTCCGGATGGCTGGTGATAATCATAGCTTGCATACGCTTCTGCTTGGTAAAGACAGCATCCGTCACTCGACTTGATACAAAAATAGTAATCATGGAGTACAGCGCATACTCCCAACCAAAGGTCAAACCCGCAATCAGCATAATAATCCCATTGACAATCAAGGAAATATTTCCGACATTCCGGCCCGTTTTTTTCCGAACAGTCAAACTAACAATATCAGTCCCACCGCTTGAAATGCTGGACTTAAGGGCAAAGCCAATCCCCGTTCCCATGACCACACCACCGAAAAGGGCGTTGATAATAGGATTATCAGTCAAGGTCACTTCCGGCACAAACTGGATAAAGAGCGAGCTCATCGTAACCGTGATAAAGGTAAAAATGGTAAACTTATGCCCAATCTGGTACCAGGCCAGGATCATCAGCGGAATATTGATGGCGTAAAAAGTCACAGAAACCGGAATGGTAAAACCTAAGAAACGAGTACTGAGGGCAGTAATGACCTGCGCCAGACCAGTCGCCCCGCTGGAATAAACATGCCCCGGCTGAAAGAAGAAATTGACTGCGACAGCTGACAAAAAGCCATAGACAAGCGAGGCAGAAATCTTCTCGTCGTACTTCTCACGCGAGATACTCTTTAAAGACCGCAAAATCTTAAAATTATAAGCAAACCTGCGGACATAATAGCGAAAGAGTTTATAAAAATTAGTCTTCTTCATGTGCTTCCACTTGTAAACTTAATTCCTCTAGTTGAGCGATCGACACTGGGCTAGGCGCCTGTGTCATTGGATCAGAAGCCTTGTTATTTTTCGGAAAGGCAATAACTTCGCGGATATTTTCTTCACCAGCCAAGAGCATCACAAAGCGGTCCAAGCCCAAAGCCAAGCCGCCATGCGGTGGAAAACCATAGTCCATAGCCTCCAGAAGGAAGCCAAACTGCTCGGCAGCTTCTTGAGCCGAGAAGCCAAGCGCCTTGAACATCCGCTCCTGCAAGTCTTTCTGGTTGATCCGAAGACTGCCGCCACCCAGCTCATAACCATTGAGGACAATATCATAAGCCACAGCCCTTACCTTGCTAAGGTCGCCTTCCAGCTCTTGCTCAGAATCTTTCTGAGGCAGGGTGAAAGGATGGTGGGCACTCATGTAGCGGCCCTCTTCTTCTGACCATTCAAACATAGGCCAATCGACCACCCAAAGGTAATTGAAGGTATCAGGGTCAATCAAGTCCAACTCTTTAGCCAAGCGTACACGAAGAGCTCCCAAAGCTGCATTTGCCACTTCCAAAGTATCAGCCACGAAGAGCACTAGGTCATTATTTTCAAGCTGTAAAGCTTCTGTCAACTGACTTGTCAAGTCTGTCAAGAACTTAGCAACTGGACCAGTCAGCTCACTATCAGCCACTTTCACCCAAGCAAGACCCTTTGCACCATGCTGTTTCGCTTGCTCTGTTAGCTTATCAATATCCTTGCGAGAGTATTTATCTGCAGCATTTTTCACCACGATAGCTTTGACAGCTGGAGCTTCTGAAAAGACCTTAAAGTCAACTCCCTTGACAAGATCTGTCAAGTCCTGCAACAACATCTCAAAACGAGTATCAGGCTTATCAACCCCATAAAGAGCCATGGCATCATCATACTTCATACGAGGGAAAGGCAGAGAAACATCAATACCCTTGGTCTCTTTCATAACACGAGCAATCAAGCCTTCTGTAATGTCCTGAATCTCCTGATCAGACAAGAAAGAAGTCTCCAAGTCCACCTGAGTAAACTCTGGCTGACGGTCACCTCGCAAGTCCTCGTCACGGAAGCATTTAACAATCTGGTAATAACGGTCGAAACCAGCGTTCATCAAGAGCTGCTTGGTAATCTGCGGACTCTGGGGCAGAGCGTAAAAATGCCCCTGATGAACCCGACTAGGCACCAAGTAATCACGCGCTCCTTCTGGCGTTGACTTAGATAGGAAAGGTGTTTCCACATCAAGGAACTCCAGCTCATCAAGATAATTGCGGATAGAGTGAGTCACCTTGGCACGGAGCTTGAAGTTTTCCAACATCTCTGGCCGGCGCAAGTCCAAATAACGGTAGCGCAAACGCGTATCGTCATTCACCTCGATGCCGTCTTTGATTTCAAAAGGCGTCGTCTTAGCTGTATTTAAGACAGTCAAGCTTTCCACATGCAGCTCCACGCTTCCTGTCGCCAGCTTGTCATTGGCCTGCTCACGCGCAGCCACCTTACCTGTCACCTCTATCACATACTCACTGCGCAGACTTTCTGCTGTTGCCATGACTTCAGCAGCCACTGTCTCAGGATTGATGACCAGCTGCATAATGCCTTCGCGGTCGCGCAAATCAATGAAAATCAGACCGCCCAAATCCCGACGGCGGGCTACCCAGCCCTTCAAAGCGACTTCCTGACCAACATGCTCCTTGCGAACACGCCCAGCATACATAGAACGTTTCATCTTTACTCTCCAAATTTTTAATTCTGTTACTATTTTACCACAAAGCGCCTAAGAAAGCCCTTCTGTCCGTTCTTTTTCTGAAAAATATTAAAGCTCCGCATGACCAAGGCTGACAGTTATGACAAAAGGCCTGAGGCAAAGACCCCAGACCTACTGTCTACTCTATAGATTATTCCTTTTTCTTGCTGTCCTCATAAAGACTAGGCGCAAACGCTTTTGTCACCATGGCCGTCACGAAGCGAAAACCTCCCGCTGCCAGACCAAAAATCGGCGCCAAAGCACGGAAGAAAAAATCCCCCCGCATAAAATAACAAAGCAGACCTGTAATCACGAAGATAGCCAAACCCTGCACCACAACCACCAATAATATTTTCTTCATCATTCCCTCGACTTTCTATAGACTATTATAGCATATTATGCAGTGTATAAACTGATACTTCCTCTACGACAATTTAAAATGAAATTATGATAGATAGCTAAATCATAATTGATTAGCATATAATTTAAAATATAATACTCCAAATTTTATAGACTTAAGGCTTTATAAATTAACTCACTTAGCAAGAATATCAAGAAATAAAATACCTAAGATATAGTTTTTCATAACTTCAAGAAGAGGGGGTTCTTCGATCAAAACATCAAAAAAGAGAGAATTTATCTCTCTTAGTTAATTTTTATCGCTCATCAATAAATAATAAAAAATTAAAATTATTTTAATCAGAGCTATTACACTTTTGATTTATCAGATGATGAAGATGAACTTGAGTCAGATTTTGAGCCAGAATCAGTTGTTTTATTACCTTTACGTGTTGCAGCATCATTAGACGAATACTCATTCACAAAAATAGATTTACGTAATTCAAGGAAGCTCTCATCAGTAAGAATGTAGCGACCTTCTTTGGTTTTAGTTAACTCCATTGTAAACTCACGAGGTTCAATGTAACCAAAGTCCTCATTCATCCGATCAAAAGCATAGTAGAAAAGGAAGTTATTAAGCAGAGCTAGACGTTTTTCAAGATCCGGATTAGTCGAATCTTCCAACTCTTTTACATCTTCAATTCCATTTTCAAAGAGACTCGCTTTAGCAAGATTAATCACATTTGCCAAATCACGGGTTGCAATAGCACGAGACTTAAATGTTACTGTTGCAGTCTCTTCATCATCCTCAACACCAGTAATCTCAAAGTCATCCCCAATAGTCGCCAAGACTTTAAAGCGAGCCTGATCAAACAACTCTAATGTTTTTGATGGAGTAAATGATTCAGTCTTTAAATCAATAGTATAATCTTCTTCTGGCGTATATTTGGATATGTTTTCGTCTACGTAGGCTTGAGAAATTCCTTTCTTCCATTTGTCAACAGAAGTCCCCATTAAGGTTGTAAAACCTGAAGAATGATCTGTAAAGACTGCTCGCAGAATGATATCGGCATCTTTCTCAATTCGCTTTTCATTCGTTTCTTTCTCAGATGAGGATGAAGATGATTGTTCTGTCTTCACATCTTCTGATTTTTTCTTCTCTGACTTTGGTAGCATTGAGCAAGCTCCAAGCAAAAGAACACAGGCAGGCAATACACCAAATTTAAGGATTTTTTCATTGTTTCTCCTTTTAAATTAATAGAATATGACTATTATACCAAAATATTATCCACTTGTTGCTTTATATCATATTCCTGTAACAAAACTGTAACATTCTCTTTGTGAAACAAAATTATATACTTTGCTTAAAACCCAATTTCTCAAAAATAAGCTGATAGTTTTCTTGGATTTGGTCTAAGCTAACAGTAATCTCCTCACGATTATGATTGTTCTTAACTGTCACCTGACCGCTCTCCACTTCGCTTTCACCCAAGGTGATAAGAGTTTTAGCTTTAAAGATATCAGCCGACTTGAACTGAGCCTTGAGCTTGCGGTCTAGATAATCCCTCTCTGCAGCAAATCCCTGTGCGCGGAGAGCCTGCACTAACTCCAAAGCTCTGCCATTGGCACCAGCTCCTAGAACGGCTACATAAACATCCAGAGCAGTTTCAATCGGCAGCTCTACTCCCTGCTTGTCAAGTACGAGAAGTAGGCGTTCTAAGCCCATACCAAAGCCAACACCTGGCGTTTCAGGGCCACCAAAGTAAGCCACCAGCCCATCATAACGGCCACCAGCACAAATGGTCAGCTGACTGCCAGCCACCTTTGTCGTAAACTCGAAAATTGTGTGATTATAGTAGTCTAGCCCACGGACCATGTTGGTATTGATGACATAAGGAATCTGTAAGGTCTCTAGCATGGAGCGAACAGCCGCAAAGTAGGTACTGCTCTCCTCATCCAGATAGTCCAGAATAGACGGAGCGCCTTCTACAGCCGCCTTGTCCTCGGGCTCTTTAGAATCCAGCACGCGCAGCGGATTCTCCTCCAAGCGACGTTGGCTATCTGCTGATAGGCTAGGCTTCAGTGGAGTCAGATAATCAATCAAGGCCTGACGGTAAGCAGCTCTGCTCTCAGGATTTCCCAGCGAGTTAAGCTCCAAGCTGACATTAGTAATACCAATATCCTTGAAAAATTGAGCCGCCATGGCAATCATTTCTACATCTGTAGCAGGATTACTGGATCCAAAACACTCTGCTCCAATCTGATGAAATTCCCGCAGACGGCCAGCCTGAGGCCGCTCATAGCGAAACATAGAGCCCATATAGTAGACTTTGACTGGCTTTTGCACTTCAGGAGCAAAAAGCTTGTTCTCTACATAAGAACGCACCACGGGCGCTGTCCCCTCTGGACGCAGCGTAATATGGCGGTCGCCCTTGTCATAGAAGTCATACATTTCCTTGGTCACAATGTCTGTCGTATCCCCGACCGAGCGGCTGATGACCTCATAGTGCTCAAAAATCGGCGTGCGGATTTCGCCGTAATTGTATTTTTTAAATGTCTTGCGGGCAAAGTCTTCTACATACTGCCACTTGGCTGATTCTTGAGGAAGAATGTCCTGAGTTCCTTTAGGTTTTTGTAATTTCATCTTCTGACCTCCGCCTTCTTTAGTACTTATATTCTATCATAAGTCCGCCATTTTGAGGAGCCCGAAAGGGATTTTTCGTTTGGAAGAACTAAATCCGTTTTCATGTTCCAAAATAGCTTGAAAAAAAGTCTGAATTGTGAGAAAATAAAAACAATTCAAGTCAGATAGAAGGGAATAGCCATGAGAGACGATATCAAAATCAATGACCGAGCAGCTGCAATTCAGGATAAATTGGTGGAGAAGCTCGAGCGTATTTACGATCCGGATGTAGAGCTGGATGTCTATAACTTAGGGCTGATTTATGAAATTAACTTAGACGAAAATGCCCACTGCAAGGTTGTTATGACCTTTACTGATACAGCCTGTGACTGTGCTGAGAGTCTGCCCATCGCCATTATGGACTCTCTGAAAAAAATAGATGAGATTGAAAGTGCCTCTGTTGAGGTTACTTGGTCTCCTGCTTGGAAAATCACTCGTATCAGCCGCTTCGGCCGCATTGCTTTGGGAATCAGTCCTAGATAAGAAGATGATTCGTTTATCAGCATTTAAAACAAAAACATCAAACCCGCTAGAAAAACTAGCGGGTTCTTTTGTCATATATAGGCTATTTCTTGCCGGTTTCTTCTGGTTTCCAGAAGTCAGTAACAGCACCTTTAGCAGCAGAAGATACCATGTGGGCATATTTACCAAGTACCCCGCGACTATAAAGCGGTGGAATAGTCGTTTCTGCCTTACGTTTCGCCAGTTCTTCATCAGATACCGCCATGGAAATTTCCTTGGTGTCTTGGTCAACCGTGACCATATCGCCTGTACGAAGATAGGCAATCGGGCCACCATCCTGGGCTTCTGGAGCAATGTGTCCGACAACCAAGCCGTAAGTACCGCCTGAGAAGCGACCATCGGTCAGAAGGGCTACCTTGTCTCCTTGACCTTTCCCTACGATGATAGACGAAAGTGACAGCATTTCTGGCATACCAGGGCCACCCTTTGGTCCAACGTAGCGAACTACAACCACATCGCCATCGACCACTTCATCGGCCAGTACTGCATCAATAGCGGCTTCTTCTGAGTCAAAGACCTTAGCTGGTCCAACGTGACGGCGTACTTTAACACCAGAAACCTTAGCAACAGCGCCATCTGGAGCCAGATTCCCATGCAAGATAATCAATGGACCGTCTGCCCGTTTCGGATTTTCAAGCGGCATAATGACCTTTTGACCTGGTGTCAGATCAGCAAATTCTGCCAGATTCTCTGCCACCGTCTTACCTGTACAAGTAATGCGGTCACCATGCAGGAAGCCGTTCGCCAAGAGATATTTCATCACAGCCGGCACCCCACCAACCTCATAAAGGTCCTGGAAGACATACTGACCGGACGGTTTCAAGTCAGCCAAATGTGGTACTTTCTCTTGAATGACATTAAAGTCATCAAGCGTCAGCTCAACATTGGCCGCATGTGCCATGGCCAGCAAGTGCAGAGTAGCATTGGTAGAACCACCCAGAGCCATGGTCACTGTGATTGCATCTTCAAAGGCTTCACGTGTCAAAATATCAGACGGCTTCAGCCCCATTTTCAGCATTTTCACAACAGCACGGCCAGCTGCTTCGATATCCTCTTGCTTGTCCTTGGACTCAGCTGGGTGAGAAGAGGAGCCTGGCAAACTCATGCCCAGAACTTCAATAGCCGTCGCCATGGTATTAGCCGTATACATACCGCCACAGCCACCAGGGCCAGGGCAGGCATTACACTCAATGCGGCGCACTTCCTCAGCTGTCAAGTCACCATGGTTCCATTTCCCGATTCCTTCAAAGACAGAAACCAAGTCAATGTCCTTGCCGTCCAGATTCCCTGGTGCAATCGTTCCGCCGTAGGCAAAGACAGCAGGAATATCCATGTTAGCAATGGCAATCATGGAGCCAGGCATATTTTTATCACAGCCCCCGATAGCTACAAAGGCATCCACGTTATGCCCACCCATGGCAGCCTCGATGGAGTCTGCGATGATGTCGCGTGAGGTCAGAGAGAAGCGCATACCTGGCGTTCCCATGGCAATTCCGTCCGCAACCGTAATAGTCCCGTACTGAACAGGCCAAGCGCCCTCTGCTTTGATACCTTCCTTGGCTAGCTTGCCCAAATCATGCAAATGGATGTTACAAGGTGTATTTTCCGCCCAAGTGGAAATCACCCCAACAATAGGCGTTTCAAAATCTTTATCAGTCATCCCCGTCGCTCGAAGCATGGCACGGTTAGGAGATTTAACCATACTGTCATAAATCTTACTTCTGTGACGAATGTCTTTATCTGTCATATCTTTCCCTTTCATTACAGTAATCTTTGTGCTTTATTATACCACACTTAGGCTATATTTTACAGAGGAAAATTTTTAAATTTTCAGAAGATTGGGAAAATATAGAGGCGGATTTGAAACTTTTTCCTATCAAGCAAAAAGAAGAAAAAAATCTGTCAAGTAACTTTACTTTACAAAAAAGTTTTGTTATACTGTTAAAGTTGATGAAAATCATCAAATTGAATCGAATTCACAAACTAAAAGGAGAAACAAACAATGGCAGTACCTGCACGTCGCACTTCCAAAGCGAAGAAAAACAAACGCCGCACTCACTACAAAGTGACAGCTCCAACTGTAACTTTTGACGAAACTACTGGTGATTACTCACGCTCTCACCGTGTATCCCTTAAAGGATACTACAAGGGCCGTAAGATTGCCAAAGCTGCTGCTGCAGAATAATAGAAGGGAGCTACCATGCGCGTAAATATCACACTTGAACACAAAGAATCTGGTGAACGCTTGTACCTTACTTCTAAAAACAAACGTAACACTCCAGACCGTCTTCAATTGAAGAAATACTCACCAAAACTTCGCAAACACGTTGTGTTTACAGAAGTGAAGTAAGCATTCAATACGAATCAATACAGAAGAAAAACGCTGATTTCAAGCGTTTTTTCTTTTTGCCAAATGCGATATATTGCACTGTATTTCAATTCAAACTCTACCTTTTTCTCTACCTTTTTTAGATAAATATATCATCTGGATATTGAAGTTAAGCCCTGCTATAATTTCGATGGCAGGGCTTTTTAATATTTGGTACACTACCTTCTTATCTATATTTTGATGGAGCTGAAGTTGACATCTACAAAGTTTAATGTTAAAATACATTCAAAAATATATTTGAATG
>NZ_CAURLD010000027.1:0-21605 GCF_963525625.1 uncultured Streptococcus sp. | reverse complement strand
CGTGTTACCGCCGTGAAAAGGCGGTGTCTTAACCCCTTGACCAACGGACCATATGGTATGCTCTCTTTCAGAACATATTCCATTATATCAGGTTTTTAAGCTTTGTCAACTCTTTTCCCTTTATTTTCGAAAATATCTTTCAGATACTTCACTCTTAAACGAGTGACCGGACAGCGATGATTTTCGTAAAAAATAATTTCTCGATTTTTCTTGTCATAATCAACAATGTTGCCAATATTAACCAGATAAGATTTATGTGGTGAAAAAAATCGTTTAGATTGCTGATCTTTTTCTTGAATATCTGTTATCGTTCCATAAAACTCCTTGAGAAAATTTTTACCGACAATACGAAGTTTATGAGAGCTTCCTGTCGTTTCGATATACAAAATATCGTTATAAGGCATTCGAACATCATTGCCACGATAACTATATTCAAAATAATCTACCATATTGGTATTTTCAATCAGTGTACTCTTAGTGTAAAGAATACTGTCTTTGATTCTATTTTTAAAAGCATCATTGTTGATATCTTTATCAATAAAATCAAGTGCTGATACTTTATATTTAAAAGTCATAGTAGCAAATTCAGATTTTGAGGTTACAAAAACTATAATGGCATAAGGATTATGATGACGGATAAATTGAGCTACTTCCAGCCCTTTTGTTTCCTCTCCTTTAATGTCAATATCCAAAAAATAAAGCTGGTTAACGTCTCCATTTTCAATATATTTTTTGAATTCTTTGATTTTTCCTGTAACCTGAACCTGGATGTCAATTCCAAGTTCCTCAGCAATTTCTGCTAATGTCGTTTCCATCCTGACTTGATGAGATACGGTATCCTCTAAAACTAACACTTTCATAAATTCTATCTCCTAATTGTTAAAATCTGTGTAAAACTTCTTGGCTCAATTTGTGTATCAAGAGTGATAAATTCATACCTATCTAAAATTTCCTTGATGTTATTCAATCCATAGCCTCTATTTTCTCCTTTAGTTGAAAATTCCGGCTGATAGAGTTCTTCCAAATCCAATTTTCCTTCTTTACGAGAATTTTGAACAACAAAAATGGTTCTATCATCCAGTTGAACCAGAGAAACATGGACAATTTTTTCCAGGCTGTCAATTGCACTCTCAATAGCATTATTTAATAAAATACTAGCAATTCTGACCAGATCTAACAACTTGATTGGAAGACGTTCCACTTTATCCTTAACTTCAAAAGTCAGCTGAATCTGATGTTCACGCGCTTGAAAGATTGTCTCAGTCATGACACTCCTTAAAGCTGAATCTCCTACATTATTCAAATCAAAAACTGTATATTTATCTGAACGCAAGTTCAAATTTGCATCAGCCAAGACTTCTTGATAAATGTGCTCAATTTCCTTGATATCTCCAGTTTGAATAGCCACTTGCATACTTGTCAGCATGCTAGCATAATCATGACGAAACCCTTTGATTTCATAGTACAATCTCACAATTTCATCAGTATACTCCTGAAGTCGAAGCTGTTCGGATTCTTTTTGCCGCAAACGCTCTTCTTTCTCGTATTTCTCACGGCTGTCCTTAAATGTCACCAAGGTAGAAAGAAAGGCCAAGAAACAAATAGTAGCAATCATACTGCTAAAACTGTTGAAATGCTTTATATTACTAATCCAGTGAGAAAGATTTAAAATCAGCCAATTCATTGCATATAAACTACTAATCATCAGAATATGAGATTTAAAGAAACTTCTTTTAAGATAATCTATTCTGAAATCAAAAATATCAATAACCTTTGCCATAAAGAACAAGGATATTAAGTTGATACATGTCAGAAACAAGCCCATGTACTGAGCTACAAAATCATCTCCTAAAACAGATGAAATAATAACTGAAAAGAAAGTAGTAGAGCTATCAATTGACAAACATAAAAAGAACGAAAGTAAGAAAGATTGGTATCTTTTAATTTTTTCAACTCTACAAAAATACCAAACTAAAAATAGAGGGAGAAAAAATGACAGTGTATATGATGGAATTGTGCTAGAAAATGAAAATATGTGTCCTAAAAAAGCAATTATAAACGGAACTATAATCTCAAGACCAAAGCAAACAGATACAAAAAAGCGAGTATGCTTAATTTTAGTGATTTTTGATAAAATAACTAAAAATGCAGCTACATTAATAAAAGGATGAATAATTAATCCAATTATTTCAAGTGACATAAATTTCTCCCCTAAACTTTAAAATTCTTATCTTCCAAAAATCCAACCCCATGGATTTGGAACACCTCTTAAATCCCAAAAGGTTTGAACAAGTGAATTGCTATTTAAAGCAATTTGAAAAGAATAGATTTTCATAACTATCTCCTATCTTTTTATCTTGTAAGTCACCTTACATTTATCATTATAGAAAAATAGAAAGAGTTAGTGACAATTTTCCCTGAAATGTCATTTTTTATCCCCGAAATGACATTATACCAAAAAAATAGAAGAAAAAAACACGAAATATTGTAAAATATTTCGCATTTTTTACATTTCTGATCTCAGCAGGATTCGAACCTGCGACCGTTCGCTTAGAAGGCGAATGCTCTATCCAGCTGAGCTATGAGACCAATACTATCTCATTCTATCAGAAAATAGGATTGCCGTCAAGATTACTTATGATAAGGACTCCCCTGCTGAATCATAAAAGCTCGATAGATTTGCTCTATTAAAACAAGGCGCATCAGTTGATGAGGTAAGGTTAATTTGCCAAAACTCATTAGAAGATTTGCCCGTTTTTTTACTGCAGGATATAAACCTAAACTTCCCCCAATAACAAAAGTGATATCAGAAAAGCCATGCACTGTAGTATCCATCATGAGCTGACTAAACTTTTCTGACGGAAATTGGTTTCCTTCAATTGCCAAAGCAATAACAAATTCACGCTCATTGATTTTAGCCAGAATTTTATTTCCTTCTTTTTCAAGAATCTGCTGATTTTCTAAATCGCTAGCTTTATCAGGTGTTTTTTCATCCGCTAGCTCAATCATTTCCACCTTGCAGAATCGATTGAGACGCTTCATGTATTCAGCAATTCCATCCTTTAAATATTTTTCTTTCAGTTTTCCAACTGTTACAAGTTTTATTTTCATAAGTTTATTCTATCATATTCATCTATACTTCACACTTTATTAACAAGTAAAATTTATCTGGGAATCGGCTAATCTGTGTATTTTCTAATTCCTATCAACAGTTTTTCTAAGTTTTCCACAAGGTGTGGAAAACTTAGAGGATTTAAGTTATAATTAAGTTTAGCTAACTATAATTTCATCAATTGTAATTCAAGGAGGAAAACATGAAAAACTCTTCAAATGCCATCAAAAAGGCTTTATTGCTTTTTGCAGTGTTAATTGTAGGTTTTATCGGCGGAAGTTTAGGGAATTATGTTACTACATTAGTAACTTCACGTGTAAAAATGAATGGAAATTCAACAACCAGTGTAACTACTTCATATAAAAACTCTACTGACATTTCAGAAGCTGTGAAAAAGGTTCAAAATGCCGTTGTTTCAGTAATTACTTATGCTGAATCTTCCAGCAGCGTTATCAATGATGAATCTTCCAACGATGAATCACAAATCTCCAGTGAAGGTTCTGGCGTAATTTATAAAAAAGATGGAAAATCAGCCTATCTGGTAACCAACACCCACGTTCTTAATGGATCAACCAATGTAGATATCTTACTAGCTGATGGAAACAAGGTTCCAGGTGAAGTAGTTGGATCAGATGTTTATTCAGATATCTCTGTCGTTAAAATTAGTTCTGAAAAAGTAACTGATGTCGCTGAATTTGGAGATTCTGGTTCTCTTACAGTTGGTGAAACAGCAATCGCTATCGGAAGCCCTCTTGGAACAGAATACGCTAACTCTGTCACACAAGGAATTATTTCTAGTTTAGGCAGAAACGTTACGTTACAATCTGAAAATGGTGAAAATATTTCAACAACTGCATTGCAAACAGATGCTGCAATCAATCCTGGTAACTCTGGCGGCCCTTTGATTAACATCCAAGGACAAGTTATTGGGATTACTTCAAGTAAGATTTCAACAAATGGGCAAACCTCTGTTGAAGGGATGGGATTTGCGATTCCGTCTAATGATGTCGTAAATATTATCAATCAACTTGAAAAAAATGGAACAGTCACACGTCCTGCTTTAGGAATTCAAATGATGGATTTATCTAATCTGACAACTTCTGATTTTTCTAAATTAAATCTTCCTTCTTCAGTGAAATCAGGTATTCTTGTTCGCTCTGTTCAGCAAGGAATGCCTGCTGATGGCAAACTTCAAAAAAATGATGTCATTACAAAAGTAGATAACACAGATGTGGAATCCACTAGTGACCTTCAGTCTGCTCTCTACAAGCATAGCATTGGAGATGAGGTAGAGATTACTTATTATCGAGATGGTAAATCTCAAACAGTCAAAATCAAACTCACTAAATCAACAAAAGAGTTAAGCTCAAATTAACCTATTTACAAGATTGTCAACACACCTTTACACAATCGTAAAGGTGTGTTATTCTATATACAAATGGAAAACTTTCAATATATTGCACTTAAAGACATTCGAACCAATCCTTATCAGCCTCGTAAAGAGTTTTCACAAAAAAAGATTGAAGAATTAGCGGCATCAATCAAAGAAAATGGTCTCATTCAGCCAATCATTCTTCGGAAATCTTCACTTTTTGGTTATGAAATTTTAGCAGGAGAACGGAGATTTAGAGCTGCCTCTTTTCTTGGCCTAGAAACGATCCCAGCTGTCGTCAAAGAATTATCTGATGATGACATGCTGAAACAGGCCATTATCGAAAATCTTCAAAGAGAAGACTTGAATCCTATAGAAGAGGCTGAGTCTTATCAAAATTTGATTGACAAAGGCTTGACACATGATGAAATTGCTAAAATCATGGGAAAATCTAGACCCTATATCAGCAATATTGTCAGACTTTTACAATTATCCAAAGAAGTTCGTCAAGCTATCAAGGAAGAAGAGATATCTCAAGGACATGCTCGCCTGCTGGTCCCCTTAAAAGAAGAAGAACAGTTACTATGGCTGAACAAGATCTGTCGAGAAGATTTATCGGTTCGAGCAGTTGAAAAGCTTCTTCAGCAAAAAAAGAGTCTCAAAAAGAAACCTAATAAAGAAATATTTGCTAAATCTGAAGAGGAAAAAATTAAAAAAATTCTCGGTCTGGAAGTTTCTATTCAGTTAAAAAACCAGAGTAAAGGAAAGCTGATTATTCCTTTTGAAAGCGAAGAAGAATATCAAAGAATTATAAACAGTTTTAAATAAAACTGTTATTTTCTTTTTTAAAAATAACAAGATTATCCACTGTTAAATCAATTAGGAAGCCTATTAGAATAAGAAATTTTAACTTTATTCACATTCTGTGGATAACTTTAGCTAACAATGTGAATTCTTTTCTAGTTCTTGTGGAAAACTTTGAACCTTTATGATAAAATAAGATGCGTATGAATCAGAAAATTATAGAAAAGGAGGGAAGTTATGACCAAAGAACAGGACTTTTGGAATCGTATTTTAGAATTGGCTCATGCTCAGCTAAAACAGACAACTTATGATTTCTTTGTTGCTGAAGCCAAGCTTGTCAAAGTTGAAGAAAAACAAGCTGTTATTTTCCTGGATAGTCCAGTAAAACAACTATTTTGGGAGCAAAACTTAGTAGGAGTTATTCTTACTGCAGGATTTGAGATTTTTAATGATCAAATTGCTGGAAAGTATATTTTTGAAGAAGAAACTAACATTGATACACCCAAATCTGCAGTAACCAGTCCTCAAATCAGCACTGTTCAGCCAAGCTTGCCACCTATTGATACTGGCTTAAAGTCAAAATATACCTTTGATAATTTTGTTCAGGGAGACGGAAATATCTGGGCTAAAGCTGCTGCCTTAGCGGTATCTGAGAATCTAGCCACAACTTATAATCCTCTTTTTATCTACGGAGGACCTGGCCTGGGTAAAACTCATTTATTAAATGCTATTGGCAATCAAATTTTAGAAAATATTCCAGATGCGCGTGTCAAGTATATACCGGCTGAAACCTTTATTAACGACTTCCTCGAACATTTAAGATTGGGAGAGATGGATAGCTTTAAAAAAATCTATCGTAGTCTGGATCTTCTGCTAATTGATGATATTCAATCTTTGGGCGGAAAAAAGGTTTCAACTCAGGAAGAATTTTTCAACACTTTCAATGCTCTTCATGGTGAAAATAAACAGATTGTTTTAACCAGCGACCGGAGTCCTGATCATCTGGACAATTTGGAAGAACGCTTAGTGACACGTTTTAAATGGGGATTAACTCAGAATATTACACCGCCAGATTTTGAAACACGAATTGCAATTCTGCGAAACAAAATTGAAGATTTGGATTATATTTTCCCGAATGATACCTTGGAATATCTTGCGGGACAGTTCGACTCCAATGTCCGCGACTTGGAAGGTGCTTTGAATGACATCAGTCTCATCGCTAGAGTTCGTCATCTGAAGGAAATCACTATTGATATCGCTGCAGAGGCCATTCGAGCACGCAAGCAGGATTCAAGCCAGGTGACAGTTATCCCGATTGATAAGATTCAGTCTGAAGTTGGGAAATTCTATGGTGTTAGTGTCAAAGAGATGAAAGGCAGCCGTCGAGTGCAAAACATCGTTTTAGCTAGACAGGTAGCTATGTATCTGACTCGTGAGCTGACTGACAACAGTCTACCTAAAATTGGCCGTGAGTTTGGCGGGAAAGATCATACGACTGTTATCCATGCACATGGAAAAATCAAAACCATGATTGAATCAGACGACAATTTGCGTTTAGAAATTGAAAGCATCAAGAATAAAATTAAATAGCGTGTGGAAAACTACAGAATTTTTTCAAAACTTATCCACACTTTGTGAACAAGTCTCAAATCTTGTTAGAATAAGGACGAAGCTATTTTTCCACAGAATTCACATAAACTACTATTACTATTAATCTTATAATCATAAATAAATAAAAAGGAGATCCTATGATTCATTTTTCTATTAATAAAAATCTCTTCTTACAAGCGTTAAATACTACTAAAAGGGCTATCAGCCATAAAAATGCAATTCCTATTCTTTCTACTGTGAAAATTGATGTTACCAAAGAAGGAATCACTTTAATTGGCTCGAATGGGCAAGTATCGATTGAAAACTTTATTTCTACTCAAAATGAAAATGCAGGCTTGCTTGTCAACTCAACCGGTTCAATTTTATTAGAAGCGACTTTCTTTATCAATGTTGTTTCCAGTCTGCCAGATATTATTTTGGATTTTAAAGAAATTGAACAAAAACAAATCGTTTTGACTAGCGGCAAATCAGAGATTACCCTGAAAGGAAAAGACGCTGACCAGTATCCACGAATCCAGGAAATTTCTGCTAGCAATCCCTTGGTCCTTGAGACCAAAATTCTCAAAGATGTCATTAACGAAACAGCCTTTGCAGCCAGTGTTCAGGAAAGCCGTCCAATTTTAACTGGTGTTCACTTTGTTTTGACAGATAACCGTTCTTTGAAAACAGTTGCGACAGACTCTCACAGAATGAGTCAAAAGAAAATTACTTTGGAGAAAAACGGAGATAATTTCGACGTAGTTATTCCAAGTCGCTCTTTACGGGAATTTACGGCTGTTTTTACCGATGAAATTGAAACGGTAGAGGTTTTCTTTGCTAACAATCAAATTCTTTTCAGAAGCGAAAATATCAGCTTCTATACCCGCCTATTGGAAGGAAATTATCCAGATACAGATCGTTTGATTCCGACTGAATTTACAAGTGTCCTTACTTTTAATACATCTGATTTGCGTGCAGCGATGGAACGCGCTCGTCTCTTGTCTAATGCCACGCAGAATGGAACAGTTAAACTGGAAATTGCAGGCGGTATTGTCAGTGCCCATGTAAATTCACCAGAGGTCGGTCGTGTTAACGAAGAAATTGATATAGAAAGTGTAACTGGAGAAGATTTGACCATTAGCTTTAATCCAACTTATTTGATTGATGCTTTGAAGGCTATTGACAGTGAAAAAGTAACGATTAGCTTTATCTCATCTGTCCGTCCTTTCACCTTGGTACCAAGTGAGGACACAGAAAACTTTATTCAGCTGATTACACCTGTCAGAACTAATTAAAATGAAAAGCGGTGGGCCAAGTTAAAGATTTTTCATTCTTGGTCCTAAGCTCTTTTCATTTACAAAGTATGATAGATGCTTAAGTGTTCTTCCTGGACAATGATAGTTCCTTGAAAGGAGAAAGAAAATGTATGAAATTGGTCATTTTGTAGAGATGAAAAAGCCACATGCCTGCACCATTAAAGCGACTGGGAAAAAGGCGAATCGCTGGGAAATCACAAGGGTTGGTGCAGATATCAAAATCCGTTGCACCAATTGTGAACATCTTGTGATGATGAGTCGTCACGATTTTGAAAGAAAAATGAAGAAAATAATTGATTAGACGAAAACTCATTGTAATGCTTATTGTGGAAAACTAATTTGCATTGCTGAAGAGCAGATTTAGATTTTTTTCTTATTTTTCAATAAATCAAAAATGGATAGGACTTTTTAAGTCCTATCCATTTTACTTTTATTTAAGATCTTCAAATTTACCGTCTTTAACTTCTTTATAACCTGCTTTTTCGAGTAATTTAGCAGTTTCTTTGTAACTGATATAATCTGCTTTTTGATTACCAGATGTTTGAAGAAGCTGTTTACTTTGTAGTTCTTCAATATCAGCTTTGCTAAAATCGATTGTCAGTTTTTCTGTTAAATAATCATCTTTGTACTCGATTTTATGAGTTAATCCTTTGATACCCTCAATAGATTTAGCATAGGCTTCTGTCTGCTCTTTAGCAGTGTCTTTGGTCAAGCCAACTGGTTTATAGTAGAAGGTATTGTTTGTTTCGTTTGTAAGCATCTCATCACCTTTGTATTCAACAGTGATGCGGCTATCTTGCTTAGTATTTTGGTCAATCAGCTGGAAATAAGCTTTTTTAGGACTGCTGCAGGCAGCTAAAACAAACAAAGCGGAAACCGCAAGGAAGGAAAGAAAAAGTGTTTTGAAAGTATTCTTTTTCATTAGGGACTCCTTTAATAAGAATATTAGCTATATTATACCATTTTTTTCTTCAATTTATTTTACATTTTTGTAAAGAAAGCTAGAAAAAATAACTTAAATCCGCTGTTTAGGATAAGGATTTATGGTATAATGGTTTGGATTGAAAAGATGAATGGAGAAGATAAGAATGGCTTTGACAGCAGGAATCGTTGGTTTACCCAATGTTGGTAAGTCAACTTTATTTAATGCAATTACAAAAGCAGGTGCAGAAGCAGCTAATTACCCTTTTGCGACAATTGATCCAAATGTCGGGCGGGTAGAAGTTCCGGATGCACGTTTGGATAAATTAACAGAACTCATCAAACCACAGAAGAAAGTTCCAACAACCTTTGAATTTACTGATATTGCTGGAATTGTGAAAGGTGCTTCAAAAGGAGAAGGACTAGGGAATAAATTCTTAGCCAATATCCGCGAAGTAGATGCTATCGTCCACGTAGTACGTGCCTTTGATGATGAAAATGTCATGCGGGAACAGGGCCGTGAGTCTGAATTTGTAGATCCAATGGCTGATATTGAGACCATTAATCTAGAATTGATTTTAGCAGACCTAGAAAGTATTAACAAACGTTATGCACGTGTAGAGAAGATGGCTCGTACTCAAAAAGATAAGGATTCAGTAGCAGAATTTAATGTTTTACAAAAAATCAAGCCTGTTCTAGAAGATGGTCTGTCAGCTCGTACAATTGATTTCACAGAAGAAGAGCAAAAAATTGTCAAAGGGCTCTTTCTCTTAACGACTAAGCCAGTTCTCTATGTGGCCAATGTCAGTGAAGATGAGGTAGCAGATCCAGATAATATTGACTATGTGAAGCAGATTCGTGAATTTGCAGCTACAGAAAATGCTGAAGTTGTTGTCATTTCAGCGCGTGCAGAGGAAGAAATTTCTGAATTGGACGATGAAGATAAGTCAGAATTTCTGGAAGCTATCGGCTTGACAGAATCAGGTGTGGATAAACTGACCAGAGCAGCTTATCATCTGTTGGGACTTGGAACCTACTTTACAGCTGGTGAAAAGGAAGTGCGTGCTTGGACCTTTAAGCGTGGAATGAAAGCTCCGCAAGCAGCTGGCATTATTCACTCAGACTTTGAAAAAGGCTTTATTCGAGCAGTCACTATGTCTTATGATGACCTAGTGAACTATGGAAGCGAAAAAGCAGTTAAAGAGGCTGGACGTTTGCGCGAAGAAGGAAAAGAATATATTGTTCAAGATGGCGATATTATGGAATTTAGATTTAATGTGTAAAGTATTTGTAAAGTCTAAAAATTCTAGGTTGGAAATTTTTTTCCAGCCCTTTTGGCTTTTATAAAGGAGAAAAATGGTAAAGTTAATAGTCGGTCTGGGAAATCCAGGAGAAAAATATATTGAAACTAAACATAATGTTGGTTTTACGTTGGTTGACAAGATTTGTAAAGATCTTGATTTAAAATTTACAGCTGATAAAATCTTTCAAGCAGATATTGCCTCTACTTTTCTGAATGGTGAAAAAGTTTATTTTGTCAAACCAACTACATTTATGAATGAGAGCGGAAAGGCTGTTCAAGCTTTACTGGCATACTATGGTTTAGATATAGAGGATTTATTGGTCATCTATGATGATTTGGATATGGAAGTTGGTAAAATTCGTTTGCGCAGCAAGGGTTCAGCTGGCGGCCATAACGGCATTAAATCTATTATCAAACACATTGGAAGCCAAGAGTTTAAACGGATAAAGATAGGTATTGGCCGTCCTAAAGAAGGCATGACAGTGGTCCACCACGTTCTAGGAAAATTTGATAAAGATGATTATATAATGATTCTGAATACTCTTGATAAGGTTGACAATGCTGTAAATTATTATTTACAGTTAGGCAATTTTGAACAAGCAATGCAGAAGTATAATGGATAATAAAATGAACTTGATTGATTTATTTTGTCAAAACCAGCAAATTTCAGATTGGAAGAGAAATCTCCATAAAAGCAGCAGACAGTTGATAATGGGATTGTCTGCATCAACAAAAGCGATTACTATAGCGGCTGGATTAGAAGAAGCTGATAAAATCCTTGTGCTGACTTCTAGTCAAAATGAAGCAGATCGTTTGGCTAGTGATTTGATTTCTTTGTTGGGAGAAGACAAGATCTATACTTTCTTAGCAGATGATACTCCTATAGCAGAATTTGTTTTTGCGTCACAGGAAAAAATATTTTCAAGATTAGATGCTCTAAACTTTTTAATAGATGATCAAAAGTCTGGAATTCTAGTTACTAATGTTGCGGCTAGCAAATTACTCTTGCCTGATCCCATTGATTTTAAAACAACCAACATAAATTTGACAGTTGGACAAGAATATGACCTAAATAATCTTGTAAAGATGTTGTCAAGATCAGGATACAAGAAGGTGTCTCAAGTTTTAAGTCAGGGAGAATATAGTCTAAGAGGAGATATCTTAGACATTTTTGAGCGCTCAGCAGAGTCCCCTTATCGACTGGAGTTTTTTGGAGATGAAATTGACGGTATTCGGATTTTCAATCCAGAAAATCAAACTTCAATTAAGAACATAGAAAGTATTTTGATTAAACCTGCTTCTGATATCCTGCTTTCTGAAAAAGACTATGCTAGGGGACGGGGAAATCTGGAAGTAATTTTAGAAAAAGCTGTTGATCCTGCTTTGAAATCTTACTTAGAAGAGTTACTAATCAGTGCCAAAGAGGAGTTTCATCATGCAGATATTCGTAAATTCCTTTCTTATTTTTATCAGAAAGAATGGACTATTTTAGACTATTTGCCTGTTCATAGCCCTGTGTTTTTTGATGATTTTCAAAAAATAGTGGATCGGCATGCTCAATTTGAACTGGAAACAGCTGGCTTGTTGACAGATGATTTACAAAATTGTAAAGCTTTATCAAGTCAGAAATATTTTGCAGATAAGTACCAAGATTATCGTCAATATAAACCAGCAACCTTCTTTTCAAGCTTTCAAAAAGGTTTGGGAAATTTGAAATTTGATGCTTTGTATCAATTCAATCAGTATCCAATGCAAGAATTTTTCAGTCAGTTTCCCTTGCTCAAGGAAGAAATTAATCGTTATAAAAAATCTGGCTATACAATAATCTTACAAGCAAATTCTTCGGCAGGTTTACAAAGTTTACATAAAAGTTTACAGGAATATGATATTCATTTAGACTATATAAAAGAGGCTGAGATTCACAAAAATGCAGTTCAGCTTATAGAAGGAAATCTTGTTCAAGGCTTTAATTTCGTAGATGAGAAAATTGTTCTTATTACAGAGTACGAAATTATTCATAAGAAAATAAAACGAAAAATCCGGCGTCAGAATATCTCAAATGCTGAACGACTGAAAGATTATAATGAGCTGGAAAAAGGGGATTATGTTGTCCATAATATTCATGGGATAGGACGTTATCTGGGAATAGAAACGATTGAAATCTCTGGTGTCCACCGTGATTATCTGACGATTCAATATCAAAATTCTGATCGTATTTCGATTCCAGTTGACCAGATTGATCTCCTATCAAAGTATGTTGCCAGCGATGGAAAAACACCTAAGGTAAATAAGCTTAATGACGGTCGTTTCCAGAAGAGTAAGCAAAAAGTTCAGCATCAGGTTCAGGATATTGCGGATGATTTGATTAAACTATATGCTGAACGCAGCCAGCTAAAAGGTTTTGCTTTCCCAGCGGATGATTCTAATCAAGAGGAATTTGATAATGATTTTCCCTATGTTGAAACAGAGGACCAGCTAAGAAGTATTCAGGAAGTGAAGAAGGATATGGAAAGCAGTCGTCCAATGGACCGCCTCTTAGTTGGTGATGTAGGCTTTGGGAAAACAGAAGTAGCTATGCGGGCTGCTTTTAAGGCTGTCAACGATCATAAACAGGTAGCTGTATTAGTGCCAACAACGGTTTTAGCCCAGCAGCACTATACTAACTTTAAAGAACGCTTTAATGATTTTGCGGTCAATGTCGAGGTACTCAGCCGTTTCAGGAGTAAGGCAGAACAAAAACAGACTTTGGAGAAGCTGCAGAAGGGACAGGTTGACATTATAATTGGAACCCACCGACTCTTATCCAAAGATGTAGAATTTGCAGATTTAGGTTTAATCATCATTGATGAAGAGCAGCGTTTTGGAGTTAAGCACAAGGAAACATTAAAGGAATTGAAAAAGAAAGTTGATGTCCTGACCTTGACAGCAACTCCTATTCCTCGAACTCTTCATATGTCTATGCTGGGGATTCGCGATTTGTCAGTCATTGAGACCCCACCTACCAATCGTTATCCTGTTCAGACTTATGTTTTAGAGAGCAATCCTACAGTGATTCGAGAAGCTGTCTTACGTGAAATAGACCGAGGTGGACAGGTTTACTACCTTTACAACAAGGTTGATACAATTGAACAGAAAGTTTCAGATTTAAGAGAGTTAATCCCAGAAGCTTCTATAGGTTATGTTCATGGCCAAATGAGTGAGATTCGTTTAGAAAATACTTTACTGGATTTCATCAGTGGAGAATACGATATTTTAGTGACCACAACCATTATTGAAACTGGAGTTGATATCCCCAATGCCAATACTTTGTTTGTAGAAAATGCTGACCATATGGGGCTGTCAACCTTGTATCAACTTCGTGGACGGGTTGGCCGCAGCAATCGGATTGCCTACGCTTATCTAATGTACAGACCAGATAAAATCCTGACAGAAGTTTCTGAAAAGCGTTTAGAGGCTATTAAAGGATTTACAGAGTTAGGTTCTGGATTTAAGATTGCTATGCGAGATTTGTCTATTCGGGGGGCTGGAAATATTCTAGGAAGTATGCAATCAGGCTTTATTGATTCTGTTGGTTTTGAGATGTATTCACAACTTTTAGAAGAAGCCATTGCTAAAAAGCAGGGTAGAGAAAACAAGCGTCAAAAAAGCAATGCAGAACTTAATCTGCAGATTGATGCCTATCTTCCTAGTGCCTATATTTCTGACGAAAGACAGAAGATTGAAATTTACAAAAGAATTCGTGAGATTGACAGTCGTGTAAACTATGAAAATCTACAAGATGAATTGATTGATCGCTTTGGGGAGTATCCTGATGTTGTAGCCTATCTGTTGGAGATTGGACTTGCTAAGTCTTATTTAGATCAGGCTTTTGTAAAGTCAGTGGAACGCCAGCAGAATGCAGTAAGTATTCATTTTGAGAAAATTTCGCAGCAGCTTTATCTGACGCAGGATTATTTTGAAGCACTTTCGATGACGAATTTAAAGGCTCGAATTGGCGAAAAAAATGGCTTGATTGAAGTGATTTTTGATGTGAAGAACAAAAAAGATTATGAGATTTTAGAAGGTCTGGTTAATTTTGGAGAAAAGATGCTGGAAATTAAACAGCGCAAGGCAGAATAAAGGTTACAATTCAGTGAAGTTTGGTTTTTTAAGCTCTATTTTTCTCAAAAAATGGTAGAATAATAAATTAAGAGAAAATGAGGTAATAGGATGAGATTAGATAAATATTTGAAAGTGTCACGGATTATCAAGCGACGTCCAGTGGCTAAAGAAGTAGCTGACAAGGGCCGGATAAAGGTGAATGGTATCTTGGCCAAGAGCTCAACAGATTTGAAAGTGGATGACTTGGTTGAAGTACGCTTTGGTAATAAACTCTTAACTGTAAAGGTTCTGGAGATGAAAGACAGTACTAAAAAAGAAGATGCAGCTAAAATGTACGAAATTGTCAGTGAAACAAGGATAGAAGAAGATGCCTAAAAATATCGTCCAACTCAATAATCGTTTTATACAAGATGAAAATCAACGCCGCAGATATGTGGATCAGGAACGGCGGAAACGCAACCGTTTTATGGGCTGGGTTCTGATTTTGGTGATCCTCTTATTTATTCTACCTACATATAATTTATACCAAAGCTATCAAACCTTGCTGCAGCGTCGTGAACAGTATTCTAAACTCCAGGAGAAATATCAGACGCTCAGCGAAGAAAAGGTATATCAATCTGATATAGCAGCCAAATTAAAAGATGATAGCTATGCTGCTAAATATGCACGCGCTAAATACTCTTTTTCAAAAGAGGGTGAGTACATTTATACCATCCCAGATTTATTACCACAGTAGTTATGGAAGATTTATTAAAAACAATTGAGCAGTTCTTGGCCTTTTCAGATGAGAAATTAGAAGAACTGACTGAAAAAAATCAAGCTTTGAAACTTCAAGAAAATCAAGAGGAAAGGGGAAAACATGCGTAAGTTTTTGTTACTGATATTTTTACTGCCAGCTTTATTTAGCAGTATCACAGTTATTAGTACCGAAAAAGATTTCGTATTAGACGAGGAAGAAAAATATCATTTTACAAGCACTACGTATGGACGCTATTATGATAGCATCCCGACAAATCCTAATGTTTATGAAGAAATTCCTACATTTACAGATTCTACTCTGAGTAAGACTGCTGGAAAGCTAGTTCCAGACCAGCCTATCCAGATAACAGGATTTTATGTAAATGAAGAAGGAATTCCGATTTTTAAGCTAAAAAACGGACAGTTTGTGATAGCAGACAAAAACACAATTTACGAAGATACTGTCCAGTCAATCGAAGATATCCATCAAGAAATGTGGTTGAAACCTGGCTTCATTCTTTATGATAAAGCCAATATCAACGGAGCCAAAAAAGTCAATACAACATTAGCTCCATATACAAAAGTAACCATTGTTCAAATTGTCCAGACTGTCAAAGGAACTTATGCCCAGGTTGAAGGACAGGGCTGGGTTTCTATGGAATTTTTGGATGAGACTGATAATCGAATGGACAAGGTTCAAGAAATTCTGAACAGTAAGTATAACAAGGCGGACTATTCTATTTATGTGAAACAGCTGGACACAGGCAAAGAAGCAGGTATCAATCAAGATCAAGAGATGTACTCGGCCAGTGTGACCAAACTGCCTTATCTTTACTATGTGCAGGAACAGCTGGATCAGAAAAAACTTTCGTTAGATCAGAAGTTCAAGTATATTGGAGCAGTTAATGATTTTGCAGGTGCTTACGAACCAGAAGGAAGTGGCAGCATTGAGAAGTCAGCTGATGACAAGGAATATTCAGTTCAGGATTTGATAAATCGAGTGGCCAAAGAATCAGATAATGTCGCCCACAATATCTTAGGCTATTATGCGACCAATCAATCTGATAAAAATTTTCAGCAAACTATCAACAAAATAGCTGGAAAGAAATGGGATGTGGAAGAAAGACAAGCATCTTCACGAATGGCTGGAAATGTTTTGGAAGCTATCTATGAGCAAAATGGCATGATTATCGATGCCTTGTCTCAGACAAATTACGATAATCAGCGGATTTCTAAAAATATCGATGCTAAAGTAGCTCATAAAATTGGTGACGCCTATGACTTTAAGCACGATGCTGCGATTGTCTATGCAGATTCCCCTTTTATCATTGTCATTTTTACTAATAATTCAACCTACGATAACATTTCCCAGATAGCAGACGATGTCTATGGAGTCCTGAAATGATTAAGCAAGAATTTCTTAAAAAAATGCAGGAGAAAAAGTATTTCCAAGGCCATCGAAAAGTTTTGGTTGCTGTATCAGGCGGACTGGATTCTATGACACTGCTGCAGCTGTTGATTGATTCTCAAAAAGAACTGGCTATCGAGCTTGCGATTGCTCATGTCAATCACAAACAGCGGCCAGAGTCAGATCAAGAAGAAAAGGCATTAGTAAAGATTGCGGAACAGCTTGGTGTAAAGATTTTTACATCAAGTTTTTCTGGTAATTTTTCAGAAAATGTTGCTCGGCAGTTTCGTTATGATTTTTTTGGGAAAGTGATGCAGGAGGAGCACTATACAGCCCTGGTAACTGCCCACCACGCAGATGATCAAGCTGAGACTGTTTTTATGCGTCTGTTGCGTGGAGCTAGACTTCGTCATCTGTCCGGCATGAAAGCTGTCCAGTCTTTTGCTTGCGGAGAGCTGATTCGTCCTTTGCTTACTTTTCGTAAGTCAGATTTTCCAGATATTCAGCATTTTGAAGATAGCAGTAATTTTCAAAATGACTATCTCAGAAATCGAATTCGCAATCTTTATCTGCCGGATTTAGAAAAAGAAAATCCACAATTTAAGGATTCTTTGCGGTATCTGGGAAAGGAAATTGAAGATTGGCAGACCGCTTTGTCTCACTTGACCAGGGATTTAGATATAAAAAATGTACAAGTCTTTCATCAACAAATCCCTCAGATTCAACGTTTTCTATTGCAGAACTATCTCGAAAACTTTCCTGGTCTGAATCTGAGCAAGCAGCAGTTTGAGGAAGTTTTAAACATCCTGCGGACTAAGGCAAATTATCAGCACACTTTGAAAAAAGACTATGAGCTTGTTAAAGATTACCAGTGTTTTGAAATTAGAAAAATCAGTCGTAAGCCCGATTTAAAAATGGATTCAATTTTGTTAGAATTTGAGAATCTGATTGAGTTTGGGCATTATCGATTTTCATTCGGGATTCCTTTGAGTGGTGAAAATATCCAGAAAATTTTTGTTTCGCGTGAAACTTCGCTGACACTCCGCTTCCGAAAAGAGGGAGACAGTATTTTGCTGAATGGTCATCACAAAAAGCTTCGTCGTCTTTTTATTGATAAGAAGGCTTCCTTTGAAGAACGGAATTCATCTGTAATCGTGGAACAAAATCATCAAATTTTAGCAATCTTAAATATTGCTATCAGTGATTTGAGTAAGGCATTAAAAAGTGATATAATGAGTACTGTACTTTATATTCAGAAAATAGATGGGTAAAATTATGCTAGAACAAGATATCAAAAAAATATTGATTTCCCATGAAGAAATCGTGGATGCTGCAAAAAAGCTTGGTCAGCAATTAACCAAAGACTACCAAGGTAAGAATCCAATTTTTGTTGGAATCTTAAAAGGTTCCGTACCTTTTATGGCTGAGCTAATAAAGCATATTGACACACATATTGAGCTTGATTTTATGTTGGTCTCCAGCTACCATGGAGGTACTACCAGCTCAGGTGTCATTAATGTTATTAAAGACATTGATCAAGACATCACAGGACGTGATATCCTATTTGTTGAGGATATTATTGATACTGGTCAGACTTTGAAAAATCTGTGCAATTTGTTTAAGGAAAGAAATGCTGCATCAGTTAAAATTGCTACACTTTTGGATAAGCCAGAAGGCCGTGTTGTTGAAATCAATGCAGATTATACATGTTTCACAATTCCAAATGAATTTGTTGTTGGATATGGATTAGATTACAATGAAAACTATCGTAATATTCCATATATTGGTATCTTGAAAGAAGAAGTTTATACAAAATAAAGGTTTACTATTAATAGATGAAAAATAAGCAAAACAATGGTTTTATAAAAAATCCATTTCTCTATATTCTGATTATTGTTGTCCTAGTGACAGGGTTTCAGTATTTCTTCTCAGGAGATACTGGCGGTCGCAGTCAACAAATCAATTACACAGAATTAGTGAAGGAAATTAAGGAAAATAATGTCACAGAGATGAGCTACCAGCCAAATGGCAGCGTCGTCGAGATTTCAGGTACTTACAAAACACCTCAGGAATCGAAAGAAGATACAGGGATTTTATTTTTCACTCCAAACATTTCTAAAGTAGAGAAATTCACAAGTATTATTTTACCGTCAGATATTACAATTTCTGATCTACAAAAATTAGCCTCTGAGCATAACACTGAAATCAGCATAAAGCGCGAAAGTTCAAGCGGAATGTGGATTACAATCCTCACCTCCATCGTTCCTTTTGTGATTGTCATCTTCTTCTTTATGTCCATGATGAATCAAGGTGGAGGCGGTGGTGCTCGCGGTGCCATGAATTTCGGCCGCAATAAGGCGCGTGCTGCTAACAAAGAAGATATCAAGGTTCGTTTCTCGGATGTAGCTGGTGCCGAGGAAGAGAAACAAGAACTTGTAGAAGTCGTTGAGTTTTTGAAAGATCGGAAACGCTACACCAAGTTAGGTGCTCGTATTCCTGCCGGTGTCCTTCTAGAAGGCCCTCCAGGAACTGGTAAAACCCTGCTTGCTAAGGCAGTTGCTGGGGAAGCTGGAGTTCCTTTCTTCAGTATCTCAGGTTCTGACTTTGTAGAAATGTTTGTTGGGGTTGGAGCAAGCCGTGTCCGTTCTTTGTTTGAAGATGCGAAAAAAGCAGCCCCTGCCATTATCTTCATTGATGAAATCGATGCAGTCGGTCGTCAGCGTGGTGTTGGTCTTGGCGGTGGTAACGATGAGCGGGAGCAAACCCTCAATCAGCTATTGATTGAAATGGATGGTTTCGAAGGCAATGAAGGAATCATTATCATTGCTGCTACTAACCGTTCGGATGTATTAGATCCAGCCTTGCTGCGTGCTGGCCGTTTTGACAGAAAAGTCTTGGTCGGCCGTCCTGATGTTAAAGGTCGGGAAGCCATTCTTCGTGTTCATGCTAAGAATAAGCCACTGGCTAAAAATGTTGATTTGAAACTAGTTGCTCAACAGACACCAGGTTTTGTTGGTGCTGATTTGGAAAATGTCTTGAATGAGGCTGCTTTGGTTGCTGCCCGTCGTAATAAGAAAGTCATCGATGCAGATGATATTGATGAAGCGGAAGACCGGGTAATTGCAGGACCTTCTAAGAAAGATAAGATGGTTTCTGAACGCGATCGTCAAATGGTTGCTTATCATGAAGCTGGACATACTATTGTTGGTTTGGTATTGTCAAATGCGCGTGTCGTACATAAAGTAACCATCGTCCCTCGTGGACGCGCTGGTGGATATATGATTGCCCTGCCTAAGGAAGACCAAATGCTTCTATCTAAAGAAGATATGAAAGAGCAATTAGCTGGTCTTATGGGTGGTCGTGTGGCTGAAGAAATTATATTTAATGTGCAGACAACGGGTGCTTCTAATGACTTTGAACAGGCAACTCAGATGGCTCGCAGTATGGTAACAGAATATGGAATGAGCGAAAAACTTGGTCCGGTTCAATACGAAGGCAATCATGCTATGTTTGGTGCAGCCAGTCCTCAAAAATCAATTTCAGAACAGACTGCATATGAGATTGACGAAGAAGTAAGAGAACTTCTTAATGAAGCTCGTAACAAAGCTGCAGAGATTATCCAGTCCCATCGCGAAACTCATAAATTGATTGCTGAAGCGCTTCTTAAATATGAAACTTTGGATAGCAATCAGATTAAATCATTGTATGAAACTGGCAAAATGCCAGAAGAGTCTGAACTTGAATTAGACAAAGAAGCTCATGCGCTTTCTTATGATGAAATTAAAACGAAAATGGAAGAAAAAAGTTCCGAGTAGAAGAAGTTGGAGAAATTCCAACTTTTTTCTCTTTTTCTGAAATAGTTATTGACAAAGGAAGAAAAGCTGATATAATGGAATATGTTCTGCAGAAGGACAAGAAATGGTCCGTTGGTCAAGGGGTTAAGACACCGCCTTTTCACGGCGGTAACACGGGTTCGAATCCCGTACGGACTATATAATCCGCCATAGCTCAGTTGGTAGTAGCGCATGACTGTTAATCATGATGTCGTAGGTTCGAGTCCTACTGGCGGAGCTAGGTTTAAAAAATCAAATGTGTAAGCATTTGATTTTTTTCTTGCTTTCATGCTTCGCACAATCCTCCCAAATGACTAAATATGTGCCTGAAATGACTTAAAAGGAATTATTCAAGTCAGAAGAGTTCCTAAACGATGCTTTTTAGAAGAAAAAGCCCACCTTGCTTTCTATTTACAGTAGAATTAAGCCAAGTAAATTTTAAGGAGGAACTATGGATTTTAAAGCTACTTATGAGAAGGTGAAATGGATAGTTTGGAAGTGTAAGAAAGACTATTATATTCATTTGTGGGAACATAGTGATTGGGAGCAAGAAGGAATGTTGGTTTTATACGAACTTCTGCTTAAAGAAAAAGGAATTGAAAACGACGAGGAAAAACTCTATCGTTATTTCAAAACAAAATTCAGAAATCATATACATGATAAAATTCGTAAACAAGAAAGCCAAAAGCGCAAATTGGACCGCCAGCCTTATGAAGAAGTGAGTGAGATTGGACATCGACTAAAATCAAAAGAATTGTTTCTAGATGAGTTAGTTGCCTTCAGAGAAGCGATTGACAATTATAAAAGAACTCTTGATGATGTTGGATTGGATAATTATCAGAGACTGATGAGCAATGAGCGCTTTAAAGGAAGAAGAGCTATGCTCAAAGATTTGAAAAATCACTTAAAAGATTTTCAAGACAATACGATTTTATAATGAACAAACTTGATGAATCTCAATCTGTTTTACTAGAACAGGTTCGAGCATCAAGTTTTTTATTAAATAAAAAGATAAAAAAATTAGAAAAAGGTATTGACAGGGAGGAGGTATAGGTGATATACTAATATAGTTGTCGCGAAAGACAAAGCCCTTTGAAAACTGAACAA
>NZ_CAURLD010000026.1:0-25743 GCF_963525625.1 uncultured Streptococcus sp. | reverse complement strand
AAATTCCTTTATCCAAGATGAAAATGGAAATTGGTATTACTTCGATAAACGAGGTTATCTAGCAACAGGTGCTCATGAAATTGATGGCAAGCAAGTTTATTTCCTCAAGAATGGTATTCAGCTGCGTGATTCTCTCCGTGAAGATGAAAACGGCAATCAGTACTACTACGATAAGACTGGTGCCCAAGTTCTCAACCGTTACTACACTACTGATGGCCAAAACTGGCGTTACTTTGATGCCAAGGGTGTCATGGCTAGAGGCCTGGTAACCATGGGCGGCAATCAGCAATTCTTCGACCAAAATGGCTACCAAGTCAAGGGCAAGATTGCGCGTGCCAAAGATGGTAAACTTCGTTACTTTGATAAGGATTCAGGTAATGCTGCTGCTAACCGCTTTGCCCAAGGTGATAATCCAAGCGACTGGTACTATTTCGGAGCAGATGGTGTTGCAGTAACAGGTCTTCAAAAACTTGGCCAGCAAACACTTTACTTCGACCAAGATGGCAAGCAAGTCAAGGGTAAAATCGTGACACTTGCAGACAAGAGTATCCGTTACTTCGATGCCAACTCAGGGGAAATGGCAGTCGGCAAGTTTGCAGAAGGATCTAAGAATGAATGGTATTACTTCGATCAAGCTGGTAAAGCAGTGACAGGTCTTCAGAAGATTGGCCAACAAACGCTTTACTTCGACCAAGATGGTAAGCAAGTCAAAGGTAAAGTAGTAACTCTGGCTGATAAATCGATCCGTTACTTCGATGCTAATTCAGGAGAAATGGCAGTCGGCAAGTTTGCAGAAGGATCTAAGAACGAATGGTATTACTTTGATCAAGCTGGTAAAGCAGTGACAGGTCTTCAGAAGATTGGTCAACAAACCCTTTACTTCGACCAAAATGGTAAGCAAGTCAAAGGACAGCTGGTAACTCTGGCTGATAAATCGATCCGTTACTTCGATGCCAACTCAGGAGAAATGGCAGTCGGCAAGTTTGTTGAAGGTGCCAAGAACGAATGGTACTACTTCGATCAGGCTGGTAAAGCAGTGACTGGTTTGCAGCAGATTGGCCAACAAACCCTTTACTTCGACCAAAATGGCAAACAAGTCAAAGGCAAGGTTGTCTATGTCAATGGTGCTAACCGTTACTTTGATGCCAATTCAGGAGAAATGGCGCGTAATAAATGGATCCAGCTGGAAGATGGAAGCTGGATGTACTTTGACCGCAATGGTAGAGGCAGACGCTTCGGCTGGAACTAAAAGCAATAGAAATAGCTAAATGAAACTTAATCTTTAGCTTTCTGATACACAAAAACGATAACTTCTAAATAAGAAGTTATCGTTTTTTGCTGTCTTCTGGGAGAATAAATTTAGAAACAAGATTGAATCTATCATCTTTCTTTAACATCTTTCTTTTTTTCGATAGATAGGAGCAGAGCAATCACACCGATAATGCTGAAGATGAGCCAGCTAGCGTTCATATTCCAGAGGGCCAGACTGCTGAAGACCATAGTACCGAAGGGAACAGAGAAAGAAAAGAGCAGACTCAGAAAGCTGGAAGTCTGAGCGAGAACACCAGAAGGCAATTTGCTCAGTAAGAGGGTGTTGATTTTGGGATTGATCTTGCCGGAGATATAAGCTAGTAAAAATCCGAAAGCAATGCCGACGAAAACAGGCAGATGCAAGAAATTGCTGACAGCAAGCAGAATCATGGTAAGAGCAGCCCAGAGGGTTAGTTGATTAAGCGATAGGCGGCTAAAGTAATCATTGGGAGTCAGGCTGGCTGCGATCATGGCTAGGACAAGAGTGGCCTGAAGAACCAAGAGAGACTGACTAAAGGACAGCTGGAAGATGGGATTGTCCAGCAAGTAGAGATTATAAAGAGCTATAAGAGAACCTGCCATAGCGTTGACGATCAGGATTTGAGCCAACAGTTTGAGAAAATTGTTAGAACCTTCCTGCTCAAAAATGAGCTTGGACGATGTGTACATTTTCTTCAATTCTTCTTTCAGAGGAGCTTTTCTCTTAGAAATTGCCACTGGGTCATGGGTTAATCTGCGGCGGACCAGGTAGAGGATGGTGGAGGATAGGAGAAAGGTTAAAGCATTGACCAAAGCCACTAGGAAAAAGTCTTGCTGGCTGACGGTTAAGAGCCAAACTCCCAAAGCTTGTCCGGCCAGGCTACAGAGAAAGCTGATAAGCTGGGTAAAGGAGAAGGCTTCCATAAGGTCTTTCTCTGGAACATTCTTTTTTAAAATCGGCATTTGCAGGCCGCTGCGGTAATCGCTGATAATATCTGAAAGAATATTCATCAAGCAGACGGCTGAAAAGGCTAGATAAGAGCTGGAGCGAGTCATGAAGGCAACAAGAACAAAGAGCAGGGCTTGAAGATAACCAAAATGAATCAGCCAACGAGCTTTACGGATAGTCTTGTCAGCTTTGATACCAGCAAAGATAGTAAAGAATGTCGGAACTAGAACGATAAAATTAGCCACGGCAATAGCAAACTTGGGATTGGGCATGCTGGAAGCAAATACCACAAAAACAATATTGAAAATAGAAGCTCCCAAGGTGTTGAAGATTCGGGAAAGGCTGAGTGAGGCATAGACCCCATTTTTAAAGAATAATTTCATCGTAGACTCCTTTTCTAAACTGCAAGATTGTCTAAAAGCTGATTGGGTGTATCTGTAATCTAGCTTTTGTTTTTTCTCTTTCTGATGACCATTATAGACCGTTTAAAGCCAAAAACAAGGGCTTTTCGGCAACTGGTCAGGTCTTGTAAGTAAGTGGTAAAGTTCTGAAAGTGACTTGCGCTAGCTCTTTCTGTTTTTAGTATAAAATAGAGAATCCAATCTGCAGGAAACGTTGCATATATTCAACGATTTTTGGGTAGAAACTTTTAAATCAGAAAGGTGGAGCTTGAGTAGGAACAAAAAAACCACTTTCCAACTCAAAAGCGCTGAGTTTAGAAGTGGAGGTTTGCATTATTTGCTATATTTTTGAAAAGCAGTATCAAGGGCTTCTTGATAGTAGTCAGCGCTATGCTGACAGTTTAAGATTCGGAAAATATTGACCGCTTTCTTCATTTGAGTGAGCCCCTCTTCTTTTTGCCCTTTCAAACAGATCAACTCTCCCTGAGCAAAGAGATATACAATTCGGAAGTAAGTCTCATTTTCTTCGTAAAAGTGTCGCTCAATGACTTGTTGGAAATAGTCTGCCTGGGTGATATTTTCCTGACTGATGGCCAGCAAATATCCATTAAGAAAAGTAGTGTGCAGGGTGTTGCGATTGTTGGCAAACAAGGTAGCAAAATCCTTTCTTGAGAGGATTTCTTGCGTGTACTGGGAAAACAAGTCTAGAGATAAAACAGGAGTGCAGACAGAGAAGAGATTGAGCTCGTAGCGTCCCCAAATATCAACTGAAAAGAGGTAATCATGGAGGAAATCCAGCTCTTCTGGTCGGGCCTTTTCAGACTCTTTGAGGGCACAGAGATAGGCCTTTACAATCAGGCGATCAACCCAATCACTAGAGCGCTTGCTTTTTTGAGTGACTTTTTCTTTTTCCAGATAAAGTTCGTCTAATAATTCAAACTGATTGGCTTGCAACAGGTCTTGAATTTGGCTTAAGAGTTCCTTGTGAGAATGATGATTCTGGATGCCAGCTGCAACGGTAAATTCTTCCGTTTCCGTGTGGATGGCGCTGAGAGCGCTAAAAAGTTTCTGTGCCGAAAGTTCGCTCTGCCCATTTTCAAAGCGAGAGAGCATAGATTTTGAAAATTCTCCGCCAGTCGCTTCGGATAAAGAGATGTGCCTAGCTTCGCGAAAAAATCTAAAAACCTGTCCTAGATGTTCCATTGTTTTCCCTCCTTGCATTTTATTATAACAAAATAATTTTCAATAACATCGGAGCGCCCAAACATGATATAATATAAAGAAAAAACAAAGAGGAACTTATGTTGCATATTCAAGAAATTCGGAAGAATCCAGATGGACTAGCCTTTGAGAAAAAGCTGGACTTGGCAGAGGAGTTAAAAGAACGCAATCCTGAGATTTTAGATGTTCAGGATATTGTAGCCAAAGGAAAAGTTCAATATGAAGACGGTCTCTATTTTCTGGATTATGACCTGTCTTATACCATCACTCTGACGTCCAGTCGCAGTATGGAGCCAGTAGAGCTCAAGGAGTCTTATCTAGTCAACGAAATTTTCATGGAAGAAGGACAGGCTGCATCGCAGGATATGATTGATCAGGACTTGGTGCTACCAATTGAAAATGGCGAGATTAATATAGCTGAGAGTGTAGCTGATAATATCCTGATGAATATTCCACTGAAAATCCTAACAGCTGAGGAAGAAGCCGGCCAAGGCTTTCTATCGGGTCAGGACTGGCAGGTTATGACGGAGGAGGAATTTGCCGCTGCTCAGGAAGCTCAAAAAGAGAAGAACAATCCTTTCGCCGGTTTGCAAGGACTTTTTGATGAATAATTCTTGTAAAAATTTTGAAAATAATTTGAGAATTTGAAATAATTTGTTATACTAAGTATAAAAAGAAAATAGACAATGAAAATTGTCTTATAGAAGGAGATTTAATGGATACATTTTTCTTTCCAACCTGGTTGATTCCAGTAATTATTGGTTTGGTTGTCCTTGTCGTACTTTTAGTGAAAGGCTATGTTAACGCACGCCCTAACGAAGTAGTTGTAATTACAGGTCTTCGTAAACAGCGTCACCTTCGCGGTAAAGCTGGATTTATGATTCCTTTTGTAGAGCAGCGCTCTTATTTGGATATTGAGCAGTTCTCAACAGATGTTCGCACTTCTGAAGCGGTACCGACTCTGGATTTTATCAATGTTCGTGCTGATGCAGCTGTTAAGCTGAAAATTGGAACGACCGATGAAATGATTGCTCGTGCAGCAGAAAACTTCCTTAATTGGAATACAACTGATATTTCTAACTCTGTTCAAGATGTCTTGGAAGGAAATCTTCGGGAAGTAATTGGTCAGATGGAATTACGTAAGATGGTCAATGACCGTCAGGAATTTGCCTCAAAAGTTCAGGACAACGTAGCTCCGGATCTGGCTAAGATGGGATTAGAAGTCATTGCCTTTACCGTTCAGTCTTTCTCTGATGAAGGTGGTGTGATTGATAATCTCGGTATCGAAAATGTCGAAACCATCAAAAAAGATGCCTTAATTGCGAAGGCTAAAGCTGAACGTGAGCGCAAGGAAGTAGAAGCTGAGCAAGACAAATTGGCTAACGATAAGCGCGTAGCTGCTGACTTAGAAATCGCTCAAAAGCAAAATGAGTTGAAATTGAAGCAAGCAGCCCTCAAGCAGGAAGCGGATATAGCTCAAGCTAAGGCTGATGCAGCTAAAGGGATTGAGGCGGAAGTGCAGCGTCGCGAGCAAGAACGTGTGGCTGCCGAAGCTAATATCATGAAGCAAGAGAAAGAAGCTGAAGTCAAGGAACGTGAAGTTAAGGTTCGGGAGCAAGAACTGGATGCTAACATCCGCAAACAGGCTGAAGCGGAGAAATACTCTCGTCAACAAGCAGCAGAAGCACAATTGATTGAGCGTCAACGTCAAGCCGAGGCAGAACTCTTTGAAACACAAAAAGAAGCCGAAGCTCGCAAGGCTCAAGCCGAGGCTGAAAAGTTTGCGCAACTGCAAGAAGCCGAAGCTATTGAAGCTAAAGGACGTGCTGAAGCGGAAGCGATTCGTCTTAAGCTAGAAGCCGAAGCTCAAGGTTTGGATAAAAAAGCAGAAGCCATGAAGAAGATGCAAGAAGCAGCCATTACTGAGATGATTGTAGACAAACTGCCAGAAATTGCCCGTGCTGTAGCAGAGCCGCTTACTAAAGTGGACAAAATCACTATGTATGGTGAAGGCAATGCTTCTAAGATGGTTGGTGATATCATGCAGAGTATTGACCAAGTGTCGCAAGGTGCAGGCTTCGATATTCGTCAACTCCTAGCAGGAGCTCTTGGTGTTAATATGACTGTTAACAAGCTAAAACAAGATGAGCAGCCGGTTATTGAAGCTGCAAATCTTGACACCGATAAAAAATAAAAGAAAAGATAATTCGCTTTGACTTTCACCCCAAAAGTTAGACAGAAAATCTAACGATTGGGGTGTTTTTAGTATGAAATTAGTTTATACAAATGAACTGAATAGATAACCTAAAAAGAATGGCGCTTCTTGGCTTTAAATATAGCTGGCTCAAATCTTTAATGTTATTTACCTGACTTAAAGCAATAAATAATTGAGAAGATTCTAGTAGATGGCCAGTTCCCTACAATAAGCTCCCAAACTAAGTTTGGGAGCTTATTGATTTATATCTTCTGTTTGGCCTTGATAGTGGTAGATACAGAGTCGTTTTGCTTGGTCTGGACGACTGACGGTAAAATGGAAGTAATGGTCTTTCTTGTCCAAACTTTTGGTCTTGGAAAGTTTGAAATGAGTGACCTGGCGGCTGGCCATGTGGAGTAGGATGTCATCTTCCATGACCATCAGAGGCTGGGGAAGATTGGAAAATTGATAAAAATCCTCTTGAAATTGATAGTAATTCTGGGAAAAATAGTCAAATTGAAGTTCCTCATGTACATTTTGAGTGGTCATCTGCGCCTCCTGAAGCTTGTATCGAAAGAATCTGATGGATAGCAAGGCCTTTGTAATGGTCACCTTCCTGCAGGAGGACTTGCTTGCAGTCCAGATGAAAGACGGTAGCAGTAATGTCGGTCAGCTTTCCCTGATTAAGAAAGGTGATTCTGATGGGAACTTGATGACTGTAGGCTTGGTTGAGTAACTGGAATTTCTCCTGTCTGTCAAGCTGGGCCAGGCGACTGATATCTAGTTCTTTTTTGGCCAAAGCAGTGCTATGCTCAGAGAGGAAAAAGCCAGCCCATTTAGCCATGCCCCGATCCTGAAAGTCACGAGCAGACTGATAGGGGAGATAAGAGCGGTCAGTCATGATAAGCCCTCCAAACCTCCAGCAGAATGGCCACCGGTTAGCTTGCTTCTAGCAATAGCACGGGAGGAGTCCAGCAAGGCATTTCCCTTAAGCAGAGAGGCAAAGCCGAAGCAATCTCTGATGCGGTCAATCGTCTGTTGGAGCTCCTCTTCTTTTTGAATTTGCAGAGGATCGTCAAAGAGAGAAATCAGACCATATCCTTGATCGACAAAGTCACTGTAAAAAACGCCAATCTGTCGGATAGCCCCGCCCTGATATTTGGAACGAAAGAGCTGAACGACGATTTGAGCCAATCGATCGCTGTTGTTAGTGGGCTCAATTTTTTTCTGTGTATGAATGGAAGGCAGGAGCTCCTGCTTGGAATAACGGGCATGGATGGAGACACGCTGGCATTTCTTACCAGAGCGTCTGAGACGAATGGCGACCTGCTCAGCCATTTCTCGGAAAACGAGTTCAATCTCTGCCTGTTGTCTGTAATCTCGGGGGAGAATTTGCGAGTTGCCCAGACCATGTGACTTAACCTGATAAGGCTTGTGAACATTACTTTCATCAATGCCGTGAGCGTGAAACCAAAGCTGCAGACCCATAACCCCCATTTCTTTTTTGAGAATATCGGGGTTAAAGTGAGCTAAATCATAAATGGAGTGGATGCCTAGCTTCTTAAGACGGGTAGCCGTTCGGTGGCCGATACCCCAAAAATCAGTCATGTTTGGAATAGTCCAGACCTTACTTGGCACATCCTCGTAGGACCAGTTGACCCGCATTTTTTTTGTATGTTTGGCTTCAATGTCCAAGGCTAGCTTGGCGAGAAGGGGATTGGCGTTACTCAGACCGATAGAGGCATAAATCCCGGTCTTCTTCCATATAGCCTGCTGAATGCGGGCAGCCAGCAGGTCCAGTTTGGTCCTGCGGTCCAGCGTCTGATTAGGAATGAAGTAGTTGATAGAGCTTGTCAAATCTAGGAAGCCCTCATCGATTGAGTAGGGGAAAATGTCATCGGGAGCTGCAAAATCCTGGAAAATCTTTTGGATTTCCATGTTTTTCTGGATGTAGTAGTTCATCCGAGGTGGGACCAGTAAGGTCTTTTGAGCAGCGTCTTCGATAAAGCGTATATAATCTGCTGTAATAGGCAGTCCCTGCTTGCGGGCAGCAGCATAGTTGAACTTACGGGTGTGGACATCAAAAGGAAGATTATAGCTTCGGCTGACATTCTGGCTGCCGAAATTCTTTTTAAAGAGAGGGGTGGCAGCTAGTATCAGTCCAGCGGAATTTTCAATTCGGCTCATGACACAGAGCGAGGTTTTTAAAGGGTCAAGGCCGAGGGAAATGCATTCGCAAGAGGCATAAAAACTTTTCATATCCACAAAAGCAATATCTGAACGGGGCTCGCGTGAATAATCAAATAGGACCATAGCTTATACCTCAATCGGCAGAAAATGTCCGACTACGATACCAACAATGCTAGGTTGGTCTTCGTAGGGAGCAAAGAGATCCTCGTAGTCAGGATTGATAGACTTTAGGCGTAGGCCTTCAGCTTCGCGGTAGACTTTTTTGATATAGGTCTTGCCATTCCACATGAGAGCATAGACTGCCCCATCGTAGTCGAATCCTGTCTGTTTCATAAGGGCAACAGAGCCATTGGGATACTTGGGCTCCATCGAATCCCCAGAGACCCAGGATGCAAAGTCATGCTGGATATCTTGATCAAAGTAGACAGTTTCGTAGTCTGTTTCATTGTCATAATAACTGTGACCGCGACCTGCAGCCAGCTCAACGGACAGAACCTTATAGGCTGTAAGAGAGCTAACCTTGCGCTGTCTCTCTAGGAGCTGACTAGCGAGCTGATCTACTTCCTTTTTATGCGGTGGGGTTAGTAAAGGGTAGGTGTAGAGCGCACTGGTCTCATCCACAAAGTAGTTCTCTTGGACCTTGAGACAGGTGGCTAACCTCCTGAGATTTTTTGCGTGGGGCTCTGCCAGACCATTTTCCCAAGCAGAGTAAGTTTTTCTGGAAATTCCAAGCTCTTGGTAAATGGAAGACTGAGTCAGATTAAGCTCCAGCCGGCGTTTTTTTAATTTTTCATGCGAAAACATATCACACCTCCTATGTAACGTTTTAAAAGTTACATATAGTATAACAGATGAAATCTAGAAAAGCAAGTTCTTTATTGAGTATTGTTATTTTGATCAAGAGTGTGGTAAACTGTAGGGAGGAATATAACCTGGAGGTAGAGAGATGTTTCCTATGATAGCAAAAACGACCATGACAGAAGAAGCCTACCGCCGTTTCGCTTGGACCAATTTTTGGTATAAAAAGAATGGAATCTTCTCACTGATTCTCCCTGAGATAGTGGTGCTGATATGCGCTGCAATCTGTTTTTTTATCGGGGAACCTTTGCCAGGCGTAGCTTTTCTTGTTACTGTGGCTGTCCTTCCTTTTCTTTACTATCTGTCCATGAATCGACATATTAAAAAGTTTTATAGAGGCAACCCCCTCTGGCATGATATAGAGCAGGAGTTTAGCTTCTATGAGACAGACTTTCGTGTCGTTAATCGGAATAACAATGCCAGATTTGACTATCAAGATATTGTGGCGATTATAGACAAGCCAGAAACTTTTTATATCATGGTTGGCCGGTCAATGGGGCTGATCTTGGATAAGGCAGACTGTCAGCCTGAATTAATTGATTTTTTACTAAAACTAAAAGAAAACAGAAGTCTCTAATTTGGGGCACTTCTGTTTTTTGTCTGTCAAGTTTTCAAAAAATTGGCCTCTTGTGCGATGTGTGTTATAATGTTTTTTATGAGAGTTGTTGCAGGTAAATACGGGGGTAGGCCCCTCAAGACTTTGGACGGCAAGACGACTAGGCCTACGACCGATAAGGTCAAGGGGGCAATTTTTAATATGATTGGTCCCTATTTTGACGGCGGTCGGGTGCTGGATCTTTATGCTGGGAGCGGGAGTTTGGCCATTGAAGCTATTTCGCGAGGTATGGAGGCAGCTGTCTTAGTCGAGAAGGATCGTAGAGCTCAGGCTATTATTTCAGAGAACATTCAGATGACCAAGGAGCCGGAACGTTTTGACTTGCTCAAGATGGAGTCTGGCCGAGCCTTGGAAATGTTGACAGGGTCTTTTGACTTGGTTCTCTTGGACCCGCCTTATGCCAAGGAGCAGATTGTGGAGGACCTTGAGAAGCTAGAGGAGCGCCAGCTCTTGGGTCAAGATGTCCTGGTAGTCTGTGAGACAGACAAGGAAGTGGAATTGCCGGAAGAAATTGCAGGGCTAGGCATTTGGAAGCAGAAGATATATGGAATTTCAAAGGTAACGGTGTATGTCAGATAAGATAGGATTATTCACAGGGTCTTTTGACCCGATGACCAAGGGCCATGTGGACCTGATTGAGCGGGCCAGTAAGCTCTTTGACAAGCTCTATGTAGGGATTTTCTATAATCGGGAAAAGTCTGGCTTTTTTACAATTGAGACCAGAGAACGCATGGTCAAAGAAGCTCTGCAGCATTTGGATAATGTCGAGGTAATCACTTCTCAGAATGAGCTAGCAGTGACAGTGGCCAGAAGACTGGGAGCTAAGGCCTTTGTGCGCGGTCTCCGTAACAGTCAAGACCTAGACTATGAAGCCAATATGAACTTTTTCAATCAGGAATTGGCAGGAGAGCTGGAGACGATTTTCTTACTCAGCAAGCCGGACTATCAGCATATCAGTTCATCACGTATTCGTGAGCTGATTGCTTTTCAGCAGGATATTGCGGCCTATGTGCCCCAAAGTGTAATCAAAGAATTAGAAAGAATCAACCATGAAAAGAATTAAGAAGTATCTATGGCCGACGGTCATTGGCGTCACTATTGCCTTTTTTATAGCAGCTCTTTACGTTCGTCTGCCTTATTATATAGAAGTTCCTGGTGGTGCCGAGGATGTTCGTCAGGTCTTGCTGGTTGATAATAAGGCCGACAAGGAAGCGGGTTCCTACAACTTTGTGACGGTCGGAGTAGAGCAGGCAACCTTTGCTCATCTGGTCTATGCTTGGCTGACCCCTTTTACAGATATTTATTCTGCCAAGGATATGACGGGTGGCTCCACGGATGAGGAGTTCAATCGGATCAACCAATTTTACATGGAAACATCACAAAATATGGCTAAATATCAAGGGTTGACAACGGCTGGTAAAGAGATCAAAATGGACTATCTGGGAGTTTATGTCTTGCAGGTGGCTGATAACTCAACCTTCAAGGGAGTTCTCAATATTGCTGATACGGTAACTGGTGTCAATGATAAGACATTTGAAAGCTCTGAGGAGCTGGTTAAATATGTCAACTCGCAGAAGCTTGGGGATAAAATCAAGGTGACTTTCCAAGAAGATGGTCAGGAGAAATCGGCAACTGGTAAGGTTATCAAGTTGGAGAACGGTAAGAACGGGATTGGGATTAGTCTGATAGACCGGACGGAAGTCAGCAGTAATATTCCGATTACATTTTCAACTGAGGGTATCGGCGGTCCTAGTGCTGGTCTCATGTTCAGTCTCGCTATTTATACCCAGTTGGCTGATCCGACCCTTCGTGACGGCCGCGATATTGCAGGGACCGGCAGCATCAGCCGAGAAGGCGAAGTTGGCGAAATCGGCGGAATTGATAAGAAAGTCGTTTCAGCAGCCCAAAGCGGAGCAGATATCTTCTTTGCACCGAACAATGAACTTACAGAGGAAGAGAAGAAGCTTTCTCCTAATGGGAAGAATAACTACCAAACGGCTCTGGAGACAGCCAAGAAGATTAAAACGGATATGAAAATTGTTCCAGTTAAAACGCTGCAGGATGCCATTGATTATCTAAAAAAGAACAAGTAAGATCTTAGCTTTGCTAAGATTTTTCTTGTGAGATAGACAAAATCAGCTGGCCTTCTCTGCTTTAAATCGTCTGACTTTTTTCAGAAAGATATTTTTGATGAAAAGTCCGCGAAATACTGGCTGATTTATGATAAAATAAAGTGTTGTAGATAAACTATCCAAGATTGTTAAAGGAAGAGTATGCGTAAAGATATTTCACCGGAATTGTATAATTATAATAAATTCCCAGGACCGGAGTTTAAACAGATTGACAGCAAGATTGTTGCAGAAAAATTCGAGTTTGAATTGATTGAGAACTATAAGGAAGGCTTTGACTTGACTGCCTTTCATCAGCGCTTTTCAGAAATTCTCACCAAGTTTGACTATATTGTCGGTGACTGGGGCAATGAGCAGCTACGACTGCGCGGTTTTTACAAGGACGAGCGGGCTAATGAAAGCGATGAGAAGATCAGCCGCTTAGAAGACTATTTGCTGGAGTACTGCAGTTATGGCTGTGCTTATTTTGTCTTGGAAAATCCAAATCCCCAGCGCGCTTCCTTTGATAAGAAATCGCATGGCAAGAAAGAGACAGAAGGTCGGTCAAAACGTTCTCGCAACAGCCGTTCGGGGAGCAACCGTAATCGTAGAAGCGAGCGAGACCGAGACAGTCGTTCTAAAAGGGATAATAAGCGCTCTCGCAACAATTCCCAGCAAGATAGGCAGAAAAAGAAAAAAGACAGCAATCGCCATTTTGTGATTCGCCAGAATAAAGGAGAAAAATGAAACCATCTATTTATAGCTTAACGCGTCAGGAAATGATTGAATGGGCGGAAGCTCAGGGAGAAAAGAAATTCCGTGCTGCCCAGATTTGGGAGTGGCTCTACCGCAAGCGGGTCCAGTCTTTTGAAGAGATGACCAATCTGTCCAAGGACTTAATTGCCAAGCTAAATGATCAGTTTGTCGTCAATCCGCTTAAGCAGCGCATTGTTCAGGAGTCGGCTGATGGTACGGTCAAGTACCTCTTTGAGCTGCCGGATGGCATGCTGATTGAGACGGTACTCATGCGCCAGCACTATGGACTTTCGGTCTGTGTGACCACCCAAGTTGGCTGCAATATCGGCTGTACCTTCTGTGCTTCTGGCTTGATTAAAAAGCAACGCGACCTCAATAACGGTGAGATTGTAGCTCAGATTATGCTGGTTCAGAAGTATTTTGACGAGCGTGGTCAGGATGAGCGGGTCAGCCATATCGTGGTTATGGGAATCGGCGAGCCATTTGATAACTATGACAATGTGCTCAAGTTTGTCCGGACGGTCAATGATGATAAAGGTTTGGCTATCGGTGCTCGCCATATCACGGTTTCGACATCAGGGCTGGCTCATAAGATTCGTGACTTTGCCAATGAAGGTGTGCAGGTCAATCTAGCAGTATCCCTCCATGCCCCAAATAATGATCTGCGGACCAGCATTATGCGGATTAACCGGTCCTTCCCTATCGAAAAGCTTTTTGCAGCTATTGAATACTATATTGAGACGACCAACCGTCGTGTGACCTTTGAGTACATCATGCTCAATGAAGTCAATGACGGGGTAGAGCAGGCCAAGGAGCTGGCTGAGCTGCTCAAGAACATTAAGAAACTGTCTTATGTCAATCTCATTCCTTACAACCCCGTTAGCGAGCACGACCAATACAGCCGCAGTCCCAAAGAGCGCGTGATGGCCTTCTACGATACCCTCAAGAAAAACGGAGTCAACTGTGTGGTTCGTCAGGAACATGGTACAGATATTGATGCAGCCTGCGGCCAGCTGCGTTCTAATACTATGAAGCGTGATCGCGAGAAAGCATTGGTAGAAAATGTTCAGCCTTAAGAACTATCTGACTTCAGACGGTGAGTTGACAGCCAAGGGACGGAGATTGCTGATAGTAGGAAGCTGGCTCTATTTCTTGATGCTCTGCATTCTGTGCTTTATTCCTCAAGTTCCAGAGCCGGGAATGGAGACGCCGGGAATCCAGTATTTTGGCCGAATAGTGGTTTTGTTAATCCCTTTTAATTCCTTTGTCAATATTGGCGAGATTACTTCCTGGCTTCAGCTAGTCAAGGTCTTTATCCAAAATCTAGCCAATATCTTTCTGCTGTCGCCCTTAATCTTTCAATTGCTTTACCTCTTTCCGAAATTGCGGAAGACCAAGAAGGTTGTATGGCTGAGCTTTGGGATGAGTCTGTCTATCGAAGTGACTCAGATTCTGCTGGATCTTCTTATCAACGCCAATCGAGTTTTTGAGATTGATGATCTCTGGACCAATACTTTGGGTGGCTATCTGGCTTGGCGGGCTTTTCAGCTTGGTCAAAAAATCTGGAAAAATCGCCAAGGCGACGCTTTCAAAAGAGATTAGCGAGAGAAAGGTTCGGGTTTGGGAGAAAAAATTAAATTTTTTCTTGACAAGAAAAAGGGAAAGGCCTATAATAAAATAAATCATCAGAAAAGTAATAATTTTTTCTACTTTCAGGGAGCCTGTGGTTGGTGGAAACAGGCAGTGGAAGGTTATGAAGTGGGCTGATGCAAAAAATGAATTTGAAGCAATAAAAATTCGGTGAGCACACCTTACAGTGCAGCTTGTTGTTAGACAAGACAGAGATATGGAGGCAGTCTATACTTTGCTCCATAATTGAGGTGGCACCGCGATTTTACGCCCTCACACAGAGTTTTTTCTGTGTGTGGGCTTTTGTTTTGCTTGAAAATAAAGAAATGAGGCAATCAAGATGACAGAAACTAAAGGATATTTTGGACAATTCGGCGGCTCCTTTGTACCGGAGCCTATCCAAGCCTTGCTGGATGAATTGGAAGCGACTTTTGAGAAGTATAAGGATGACCCAGAATTTTTAAATGAATACCGGCATTATTTGGCGGATTATTCAGGCCGGGAAACTCCGCTCTACTTTGCTGAAAGCCTGACTCAGCATCTGGGTGGAGCTAAGATTTATCTGAAGCGGGAAGATCTCAATCATCTGGGCTCTCACAAGCTCAATAATGTTTTGGGGCAGATTCTTCTAGCTAAGCGCATGGGCAAGACCCGGGTCATTGCTGAAACTGGAGCTGGCCAGCATGGTGTGGCAACTGCGGCAGCAGCAGCTAAGTTTGGTATGAAGTGCGATGTTTACATGGGTGCAGAGGATGTAGAGCGCCAGCGCCTCAATGTTTTCCGTATGGAAATGATGGGAGCGACTGTTCATGCTGTGGAAACAGGAACCAAAACCCTCAAGGATGCTGTGGATGCAGCCTTTGGAGCTTGGATGAGTGATTTGGAAGCCTTCTATGTTTTGGGTTCCGCTGTCGGTCCTCACCCTTATCCGACGATTGTCCATGAGTTCCAAAAGGTGATCAGTGAAGAATCTCGCCGGCAGATTTTGGACAAGGAAGGCCGCTTGCCGGACTATGTTATTGCCTGCGTAGGCGGTGGCTCCAATGCTATCGGCGCCTTCTCCCAGTATGTGGTGGATGAAGAAGTCAAGTTAGTGGGGGTTGAAGCAGCTGGACGAGGCCTTGATACAGACCAGCATGCGGCGACCATGACCAAGGGAAGTGTCGGAGTAGTGGATGGTATGAAGACTTATGCTGTCTTTGCTGAAGATGGTCAGGTAGCGCCTGTTTACTCCATTTCGGCAGGTTTGGACTATCCTGGAGTTGGTCCCGAACATGCTTTCTTTAAAGATTCTGGTCGAGTAGAATACGTGGCAGCGACAGATGATGAAGCTGTGGATGCCTTGCTCCTCTTGACACAAAAGGAAGGGATTTTGCCAGCGATTGAAAGCTCTCACGCCATTGCTGAAGCTATCAAGCGAGCTCCAAAATTGTCATCTGACCAAATCATTGTTATCAACGTATCCGGTCGTGGAGACAAGGATGTGGCAGCCATTGCCGACTATCTAGAAAAACGAAAATAAAATACCCAGCAGAAGAGTAGTAACATCCCTCCTTTCAGAGAGTCTGTGGTTGCTGTAAACAGGCAGGAGAAGTTATGAAATGGGCTGCTGGAGACAATATTTTGTCCTTTAGTTGATCTTTTATTACTTTGTTAGCCTACTTTGCTGTAAATCAGTATGCTACCTTCTACTAAAAGGGATCTAAATGACTGTAAATAGGTAAATGAGATGTGGAGCCTAAAAACTCCATAACTGAGGTGGCACCGCGATGATACGCCCTCACAGGATGAACTGTGCGGGCGTTTTTCTGTAGTTCTGGAGCAAGTTATGACAGTGGACAGGTGCTATCTGTTCTTGAGAAATGCAATCATGGCTAGCAGTTTGTTCCTCCTTAAACGCTTCTTATTTAAATAGAAAGAAAAATTATGCAAAAGATTTTACCAGCTGATATTTTATCGCCGATTCTAGCTTACATGCGGATTCAGGGCGACCACAAGGTGATTTTGGAAAGTATTCCGAGAGATAGCGAGACAGCCCGCTTTTCTATTCTAGCCTATAATCCAGTCTTTGAAGTCCGCTATGAAAATGGCCGGTTAACAAAGAACGGACAAGTGATAGAGGCAGATCCCTTGGACTATCTGCATGAGTTAGCCGTAAAAAAAGGCCATCATTCAGACCTGCCTTTTGGTGGTGGAGCCATCGGCTTTGTCGGCTACGATATGATTTCCCTCTATGAGGAGATTGGCCAGATTCCAGCTGATGTGATTGGAACGCCGGATATGCACTTTTTCGTATATGAGAGTTACATGGTTTTTGACCATAAAAAAGACAAGGTCTATATCGTTGAGGAGGCGCTCTACAGTGATAGAAGCAAAGCTGATTTGGCTACTAGTCTAGAGCGTATCATGGCTGAGCTGGCGCAGCCAGCATCAGATGAATTTTCACCACTGGAACTGTCCAGTTTGAACTTCCAGAGCCATATCGAGCAGACGGCTTTTGAAAAAATGGTGGAAGATGCGCGCAGCTTGATTCGGCAGGGAGATATGTTCCAATGTGTGCTCAGTCAGCGTTTTTCAGCAGAGTATTCTGGTAAGCCACTGGATTACTATCGCAATCTGCGCGTGACCAATTCTTCCAACTATCTTTACTTTTATGACTTCGGGGATTATCAGATTATCGGAGCCAGCCCAGAAAGTCTGGTCTCTGTCAAGCAGGGTCAGGTTACGACCAATCCTATCGCTGGGACCAGACCGCGCGGGAAGGATGAGAGAGAAGATAAAGCCTTGGCAGAGGAGTTGCTGGCTGACGAGAAGGAAGTGGCTGAACACCGTATGTTAGTTGATTTGGGGCGTAATGATATCGGTAAAATTGTCCAGAATAACAGCGTGGAAGTCAGTAAGTACATGGAGGTGGAGTATTTCCGCTATGTCATGCATCTGACCAGTGTGGTCCGTGGTCAGCTTCTGCCTCAACTGACAGCTATGGATGCGCTCAAGTCAACCCTGCCAGCTGGTACCGTTTCGGGCGCGCCTAAGATTCGAGCTATGAAGCGAATTTATGAGCTGGAGCAGGAAAAGCGTGGCGTTTATGCGGGGGCTATCGGCTATCTGTCTGCGACAGGCGATATGGATGTTGCCATTGCTATCCGAACCATGATTTTGAAAAATGGCAGAGCTTACGTTCAAGCTGGAGCGGGTATTGTTTATGATTCGATCCCTGCCAATGAATACCAAGAAACCATCAACAAGGCCAAATCAATGACCAAGATAGGAGAGATGCAATGATTTTATTAATTGATAATTATGATTCTTTTACTTACAATCTAGCCCAGTATATCGGCAATTTCGCAGAAGTTAAGGTCTTGCGAAATGATGATGCAGGCCTTTATCAAGCGGCAGAAGAAGCGGATGCCTTGGTGCTGTCTCCGGGTCCAGGTTGGCCAGCAGATGCAGGACGGATGGAAGAGCTTATCCGCGATTTTGCTGGTAAAAAGCCGATTTTGGGGATTTGCTTGGGGCACCAAGCTATTGCAGAAGTATTTGGCGGAAAGCTAGGTTTGGCTCCCAAGGTCATGCACGGCAAGCAAAGTGTTCTGCGATTTGAGGGAAAATCTCCTATTTATCAAGGGATAGAGGATGAGCAGCCGGTTATGCGCTATCATTCGATTTTGATTGAGGAGATGCCGGAGGATTTTGAAGTGACGGCTCGAGCGGTTGATGACAACTCAATCATGGCTATCCAGCACAAGAGTCTGCCCATTTATGGTTTTCAGTATCATCCAGAAAGTATTGGCACGCCGGACGGCTTGTCGTCTATCAAGAACTTCATCGATTTAGTAAAATAAAGGAGGATGTATGAAAGAGATAATTGCAAAACTAGCTGATTTTAAGGATTTAAGCAGCGCTGAGATGACAGATGTTATTGAGCGTATTGTCACTGGACGGGTGACAGAGTCTCAAATTGTAGCTTTCTTGCTGGGGCTTAAGATGAAGGGGGAGACGATTGAGGAACGAACTGCTTTGGCTCAGGTAATGCGAGGCCATGCTAAGCAGATTCCAACCACTATTCGCACTGCAATGGACAATTGCGGTACCGGTGGAGACAAGTCTTTCAGCTTCAATATTTCGACTACGGCAGCTTTTATACTGGCAGGTGGCGGGATTAAGATGGCCAAGCACGGCAATCGCTCCATTTCTTCTAAGTCAGGCTCAGCTGATGTGTTAGAAGCTCTGGGTATCAATCTAGACTTGGACGCTGCTAGCTTGGGCAAGGTTTTTGAGCAGACAGGTATCGTCTTTCTCTTTGCAAAGAATATGCACCCAGCCATGAAATACATCATGCCAGCACGTCTTAGCTTAGGCATTCCCACAATCATGAATCTAACTGGCCCCCTTATCCATCCCATGAGTCTAGAAACTCAGCTTTTGGGGACCAGCCGGCCGGATATGTTAGAGAGCACAGCAGAGGTTTTAAAAAATATGGGCCGTAAGCGTGCAGTAGTCGTGTCGGGGCCGGATGGTCTTGACGAGGCCGGCCTTCATGGCCGTACCCAGTATGCTCTGCTGGAAGATGGGCAAATCAGCCTGCACAGCTTTCTGCCGTCAGATGTTGGCATGGAAGAGATAGCTCTTGAAGCGATTCGCGGAGGCAATGCCAAGGAAAATGCAGAAATTCTGCTATCTGTCCTGCAAAATCAAGCCAGCCCCTATCTAGAAACGACAGTGCTGAATGCGGGATTGGGCTTCTATGCTAATGGGAAATCAGACAGCATAGAAGAAGGAATAGCTTTGGCCCGCCAAGTAATTGCAAGCGGTGCAGCCTATGAAAAACTCAAGCAACTACAGGAGTATCAGAAATGAGTAAAGAATTTCTCCCAACCATTCTAAAGCAAAAAGAGCAGGAAGTGGCGGCTATGTCTTATGAAGAGCTGCAACCTCTGCGCTCGACCTATTCCCTCTATGAATATCTCAAAAGTCGTCCTCAAGAGCTGCAGCTGATTGCTGAGGTTAAAAAAGCCAGCCCCAGTCTGGGAGATATTAATCTCGGTGTGGATATTGTGGAGCAGGCTCGCACCTATGAACGATGCGGTGCAGCCATGATTTCGGTCCTGACAGATGAGATTTTCTTCAAAGGACATCTGGATTACCTGAGAGAGATTTCCAGTCAAGTGACCATTCCAACCCTCAATAAGGACTTTATCATTGATGAAAAGCAGATTGTTCGCGCCCGCAATGCAGGAGCGACAGTTATTCTTCTGATTGTAGCTGCTTTGTCTGAAAAGCGGCTGCAAGAACTCTATGATTTTGCGACAGGTTTAGGCTTGGAAGTTCTGGTCGAAACCCATAATCTGGCGGAGCTGGAAATTGCCCATAGAATAGGAGCACAGATAATCGGTGTCAATAACCGCAATCTAGTTACTTTTGAGACTGATATCAATACAAGTCTTCAGCTATCTGCCCATTTCAAAGATGACAGGGTTTACGTGTCTGAGTCCGCTATTTTCAGCAAGGAAGATGCTGAGCTAGTAGCTCCTTATTTCCATGCGGTTCTAGTCGGAACAGCCCTGATGCAGGCAGAGGATGTGGCAGAAAAAATCAAGGAGCTGAAAATTGACAAAGGTTAAGATTTGCGGCTTATCAACGGCCAGCGCTGTGGAAACGGCATGCCAGGCTGGTGCAGATTATATTGGATTTGTCTTTGCTGAGAGCCGTCGGAGGGTTAGTTTGGAGCAAGCTCAGGAGCTAGCTGCCTTGGTGCCGCCTACTGTCCGAAAGGTAGGAGTTTTCGTCTCTCCGAGTTTAGCAGAGCTGCAGGAAGCTATTTCGGTGGCAAATCTGGATTTGGTGCAGATTCATGGCGATTTTAATGAAGATCTTCTGTCTGAGATCGGCCGGCCGGTTATTCGAGCTTATCAGGTCAAGGGAGCGTTAAAAGGAGTCAGCCAACAAGCGGACTACCTGCTCTTTGATGCCCCTCTTGCCGGTAGTGGTCGGACCTTTGACTGGCAATCTTTTGACAAGAATCAAATCCACCAGCCCTTCTTTATCGCCGGTGGTTTGAATGCAGGAAATGTCCGAGAAGCGATTCAGCACTTCGCTCCTTACGCAGTTGATGTCTCAAGCGGGATCGAGACTGACGGCCAGAAGGACTTAGAGAAAATAAAAGAATTTATAGAAAGAGTGAAACATGGCATATAATCAACCCAATCAAGAAGGATTTTACGGTGAGTTTGGCGGGCGCTTTGTTCCAGAAACTCTGATGACAGCAGTTTTGGAGCTGGATAAAGCTTACCGTGAGAGTAAAAAAGACCCAGCCTTTCAGGCAGAGCTGGACGAGTTGCTGAAGCAGTATGTAGGGCGAGAAAATCCTCTCTATTTTGCTAAAAATCTGACAGCCTATGCTGGCGGTGCTAAGATTTATCTGAAGCGAGAAGACCTCAACCATACCGGGGCCCATAAAATCAATAACGCTCTAGGCCAGGTCCTATTAGCTAAGCGAATGGGCAAGAAGAAAATTATTGCAGAGACTGGTGCGGGTCAGCATGGAGTAGCTACAGCCACTGCTGCAGCCCTTTTCAACATGGACTGTACTATCTACATGGGCGAAGAAGATGTCAAGCGCCAAGCCCTCAATGTCTTTCGGATGGAACTTCTTGGAGCCAAGGTGGAGTCTGTGACCGATGGCTCTCGAGTCCTCAAGGATGCGGTCAATGCAGCTTTACGAGCTTGGGTGGCTCAGGTCGATGATACTCACTATATTATGGGATCGGCCTTGGGACCCCATCCCTTCCCAGAGATTGTCCGCGACTATCAGAGTGTGATTGGTCGTGAGGCTAAGCGCCAGTTTGCTGAGCAAAATGCAGGTGCCCTGCCAGATGCTTTAGTCGCCTGCGTTGGCGGTGGTTCCAATGCTATTGGGCTCTTTTATCCCTTTGTAGATGATAGTACAGTGGCTATGTATGGAACAGAAGCGGCTGGGCGAGGCATCGATACAGATGAACATGCTGCGACCTTAACCAAGGGCCGGCCGGGTGTTTTACACGGTGCCTTGATGGATGTCTTGCAGGATGAGCAAGGGCAGATTCTGGAAGCTTTCTCTATCTCTGCTGGGCTGGACTATCCGGGCATCGGTCCCGAACATTCTCATTTTAATGCTATTCAGCGCGCGACTTATGTCCCAGTCACAGATGAAGAAGCCTTGGAAGCCTTCCAGCTCCTATCTCGTATCGAAGGGATTATTCCTGCTCTAGAGTCTAGTCACGCTATTGCTTACGCAGTTAAGTTGGCTAAGGAGTTGGGACCAGATAAATCAATGATTGTCTGCCTATCCGGCCGTGGTGACAAGGATGTCGTTCAGGTAAAGGAACGCTTGGAAAAAGAAGCGGCTCAAAAAGGAGGTGCCCATGACTAAAACACTCACTCAGCATTTAGAAACCATCAAAAGAGAAGGCAAGGGAATTTTCCTTCCTTATATCATGGCTGGTGATCACGAGAAAGGTTTAGCAGGATTAGCAGAAACTATCGCATTTTTGGAAAACTTGGGTGTGTCAGCCATTGAAATCGGCCTGCCATTTTCAGACCCTGTTGCAGATGGGCCGGTTATTGAAGAAGCCGGTCTGAGAAGTCTGGGTCACCATACTTCGGCCAAGTCTTTAATCGCAAGCTTGCAGAAGTTGGACACTCAGCTGCCTCTCATCATCATGACCTACTTCAATCCTATCTTCCAGTACGGTCTCAAAGATTTTATCAAGGATTTGGCTAGGACGCCGGTTAAGGGATTGATTATTCCGGATCTGCCCTACGAGCATAGGGACTTTATCCTGCCTCTGCTGGAAGATTCAGATATCGCTCTAGTTCCTTTAGTGAGCCTTACGACTGGACTAGAACGTCAGCAGGAGCTAATTAAGGAGGCAGAAGGTTTTATCTACGCTGTAGCCATCAACGGTGTAACGGGTAAGAGCGGAAGCTACCGCAATGATTTGGACCAGCATTTGAGCAAGCTCCATGATATTGCTGAGATTCCAGTGCTGACAGGTTTTGGCGTTTCAACTTTAGAGGATGTTGATCGCTTCAATCAAGTCTCAGACGGAGTCATTGTCGGATCTAAGATTGTCAAAGCTCTTCATGAAAAGGACGCCAGTATAGCAGCCTTTATCCAAGAAGCAGCAGCTTATAAGAAATAATCACCACCACACCAAACAAAAGACAAGGTACAAATGCTAGCCTGTCTTTTTTCTTTTTAAAGCAGAAACAGGCGAGGCCAGAGAAACTAGCGATTTGGATCAGGATGAGAGTCTCCGTCAGGCTGAAAATGGCTGAGCAAGACGCCAGAAAGAGAAAGTCACCAGCTCCAATACGAAGATTATAAAAGAAGGCTAGAAGTCCTAAGGCTAAAAAGAAGAGCATGAGAAGGTTGACGCCTGCTGTCATCAGCAGCAAAAGCTGAAAAATCAGCCAGACCATCAGGGGATATTGCTGCTCTCTTTGATCGTAGATGGCCAGGGTCAAGCCCATGGTGAATAGTAGGAGTTGACTGATGGAAATCGTGCCAAGCGAAGTTGCTAGAGAAAGACCGCCCAAGAGACATTCAAAAAATAAATAGCGTAAGGGAATCTTGTCTCCACAGAAGCGGCAACGAAGACGGTTCATGACTTGAGAAAAAATAGGAATCAAATCACGCGGTGCCAATCTTTTCCCGCAGGCATTGCAATGGCTAGCGGGAGTGATGATAGACCGCTCTGGGAAGCGGTCTATCATCAAGCCTAGGAATGAGGCAAAGACGGTTCCAAGGAGAAAAAAGTATAGATGAATCATACTTATTTATTCGTAATTTTAAACAGAAAAATTCTGAAATTTTGCAACTTTTCTAATAAAGTCTTTTTTTGAATCTTTTGTCTTGACTTTCTTATTTAGAAGCATTATAATTAAACCATAATCTAAAAAGATTAGAATCATTATAAATAAAAACGAGGTAAATACAATGACACAAGTAAAAAATAGTGCAGCAACTGACGTAGCAACTTTTGTAAATCAAAACTCTTTGCCAAAAACTAAGGCTGTATTGAACCAAGTAGTGGCAGATCTTTATACTGCTCATATTGCTCTTCACCAAGTTCACTGGTATATGCGTGGCGCAGGTTTCATGGTTTGGCATCCAAAAATGGATGAATACATGGAAACTTTGGATACAACTTTGGATGAAGTCAGCGAGCGCTTGATTACACTGGGAGGCAAGCCTTATTCTACCTTGACTGAGTTTATCCAACACAGCAAGATTGAAGAAAAAGCTGGTGAATTCAGCAAGAATGTAGAAGAAAGTCTGGCGCGTGTGATTGAGATTTTCCGTTATCTGACAGGTCTTTACCAAGAAGCGCTGGATGTAACAGACGAAGAAGGGGACGATGTAACCAATGATATCTTTGTCGGTGCCAAGGCTGACCTTGAAAAGACTATCTGGATGCTGACAGCTGAAATCGGTCAAGCACCAGGTTTATAAAAAATGATCCATGCCAAGCAGAAGGGAACAGACTTTCCTTTCTGCTTTTTTTCGTCTTGAAAAGCGCTGGAAAATCTGATAAAATATAGCTCATGAAAACCCTGTATGATGTTCAGCAATTTCTTAAAAGTTTCGGAATCATTATCTATATGGGCAAGCGCCTTTACGATATTGAGATGATGAAAATTGAGCTGAAGAGGATTTACGATGCCGGTCTAATGGATAAGCTAGCTTATTTTGAGGCGGAGGCAGTCTTGCGACGAGAACATCGCTTAGAGTTAGAATATTTAGAAAAGAAAAAGGAGACTTGAGATGACAATTTGGATTTTGTGGGCGGTACTTTTAGGAATAATTGGCTGGATGGGCTTTAATTTTTTGCGCCTTCGTCAGGCAGCAAAAATCGTGGATAACGGAGAATTTGAAGGCTTGATTCGCCAAGGTCAGTTGGTTGATCTGCGGGATCCATCTGATTTTCACCGGAAGCATATCTTAGGTGCTCGCAATATTCCATCTCAGCAGCTCAAGGATAGTGTCGGTGCACTTCGCAAGGACAAGGCTGTTCTTCTCTATGAAAATAGTCGTGGTCAGCGCGTAACCAATGCGGCTCTGTATCTGAAAAAACAAGGATTTAAAGAAATCTATATTCTTTCTTATGGGTTGGATTCTTGGAATGGCAAGGTGAAGGCTAGTTAACATAAATCAAAAATTTGTTGCATTATATATACAAAGCTGGTTTCTTATGTTATAATAAATTAATATTAATTTTAAGGAGTTTTTAGAAGATGCAAGAAAAGAAAAAATCTTCACTTGTTTTAGGTATCCTATCCATTATTTTTAGTCTTTTGTTTGCTTTGATTGGACTTATTCTAGGAATCGTTGGTTTGGTTTTGGCAAGTTCACATCAAAAAGAGAGCCAAATGGATTATAAAACAGAAAAGATTCTAAATATCATTGGTATTGTTATCTCTGTAATTAACATGATTGCAGGGGTTATGTTAACTCTGAGCTAATTTGACTTTTAAAAAAGATGCTATTTGTATTACAATGTAAGATAAGATCGAGACATTATTGTCTGGATCTTTTTTTACCGACTTTTCTCTAAATGTTTTTTAATAATCCCTAATTCTTCTTGGTTCAAAGCACGGTAATCGCCTTTTGCTAGATCTGGGTCTAATGTAAAATCTCCGAATTGAATTCGCTTGAGATAGGTGACCTTGACACCAACTGCCAGAAACATCTTTTTAATCTGGTGGAATTTCCCCTCAGAAATCCTGACGCTAGCACGGCTCAGACTGGAGGTGGTAGAGAGGATATAAAGCTGGGCAGGCTGACAGACGGTGTCGTCTAAAAAGCGAATGCCTTCTTGAAAGGTAATTTTATCCTGAGAGGTTAAAGGTCCATTGACTTCTACATAGTAAGTTTTTTCAACGTGGTATTGAGGGTGCAGCAGCTGAAATCCCAGAGGACCATTATCGGTAATCAGAAGAAGCCCTTCGGTATCTCTATCCAGCCGTCCGATAGAGTAAAGATTTTCTTTCTCTATCTCCTTGTCCAGCAAATCCAGAACAGTCAATTTTTCAGCGTCGCGATTGGCAGTGACTGCACCTGCGGGTTTATTCAGCATGTAGTAACGGTGGGCAGTGCCGCTGACATGTTTGCCTTGAAAAGTAATCTGCTGCAGGCCGGTATCAACATTTTGGCTGAGTTTGTAGGCGGGCTTATCATCCACTAAAATCTGTTTTTGCAAAAGGCTTTGTTTCATCTTTTTTCGGCTGATATGATTGGCAGCCAGCAGTTGGTCGAGGCGCATCTGTTTTCCTTGTTTTTTTCTAAATCATATCATAAATTTTCAGGATGGGAAATGCAAATCCTCATGCAGCTCCCATATTTTTTAATGAAAACATTTACACTTATCAAAGCCGTGTTTTTTGCCTGCGTCTGTGGTATAATTGTTCAGTTAGAAATAAAATTTAAAAATTCAGAGGAAATCATGACAAAATTAAGAGAAGATATCCGTAACATTGCGATTATCGCC
>NZ_CAURLD010000025.1:0-27419 GCF_963525625.1 uncultured Streptococcus sp. | reverse complement strand
AAAATAGGAAATTCTTGCAGTGAGCGATGCTCACAAGAGAATTTATCTTTTTCACACAGTATTTAGGGCGTGTTCAACTCCTTTCAAAGAATGTAGAGTAGTTTTTTATAAAATAAAGGATATTTTACGGAAATTAGTCCCGTGTTCAGTTACTATAAGTAACCAAACTATCCTTTCTGTAGTTTAATGTTTTAAATTACGTTCTTTATTTAGTCAGTGATTGGGAAGTCTAGCCTCAGCATACTCAATCATCTTCTCTGCAGTTTCTTTGTCATAGTGGAAGCCGGTTTTGAGAGAGAAAGCTTGTGCCTCTTTGTGGAAAAAGTGCATGGTAGCTAAGAGAGACTTGGTGATTCTTTTCCGGTCTGAAAAGTCAAGTAAGGCTGTATATTCTTTCTCTTTCTCAGCAGGCAAATGCTGAAAGAGGTACTTGTAGTTCTTGCCAACATCGACCGTTCCCTTTTCTGCTGCCACTTGCCAAGCTAAAAGCTTGAGCAATTCTTGCTGACAGATTCCATACAGATGATCCGTCGCATAGACCAGGTGGTTCCGATGAATGCCCTTGACTACATAAGCTGACACCCACCAGAACTCATTGCAGGATTTGTCAAAGTCAGTCGCACTGGCGGGTGCGGTCCAATAACGCTTGGGTGTCGGTGTATAAGGAGCAAACAGCCCCTGCGGATCATCCAGCACCGTGAAATCTGCTTCGCTATCCACCCACTCTTTGATGTATTCCTTAGGACAAAGGGTCAAATCTATCCGATTGCCATCTTCAAAGAGCATGAGATAGAGACGACGATGGTCAAGTAGGACATGCTGCTCAATCATGCGCTTGCCAAATCCTTCCAACCAAGCAAGGTCGGCTATCAGACCATCCAAATCCTCTACAATGTAGAGCACATCATAGTCTTGGAACTCGTCTTTGGGAGCCTTTGGATTTGTCCGCGAGCCGGACATAGCAACAGCCTCGACCTGTAGCGCTTTTGCAGTTTGCAAAATCACATCAAACATCTTGGGTTCAGTTCTCATGGGAATACCTGCCTTTTTAGTGAAACTCTTGATTCTGTAGAGGACATGTCTATAAAGCGGACTGTCTGCTGGAACTTTTTCGTTATCAAATTCTTTGACAAATTCCATGCTCAGTTTTTGCATGACTTTTTGTGAAGGGAGATTGAGTAAGGATGTAAAAGAGTAAACTTCTGACAAGCCAGCTTGCCGAAAAGCAAAGTCTAGACAGACTTGGGCAGCCTCCGTCGCATAACCATCTTGGCTAGTTCAAGCGAATCCGTCAGACCCAGTTTATTGTCAAGCGTCATTGGCTGTCTCCTTTCATTCAGATTTTCTAAATCCTGTACCAACAGGCTTAAAACTTATTGCCCGATAAAATCCATCTGCTTCAGATATTAATTCAATCCGTGTCAAAGGATATTTTTTGTGGATCTCCTCAATCAGCTGCTGTCCCAGTCCTTTTCTGCGGTGGGATTTATCAATAATCATTTCAGCTAAAAAGGTCGTCAGCACTTCATCCGTCAGATAACGGGCAAAGCCAAGGATTTTCTGGTCCTCTTCAAGCACCAAGTAATGAGACAGATTTGTTGAAAATAGAGATGTCACTTTTTCCTCTGTAAAAGAAAGCCATTTTTCACTTTGATAAAGGCTATAAATAGCTTGACAATCTTTTCTGCTTGCAGGTCTGATAATCATCTTCTATTCCTCCAAATCTGTCAGACTTAATTAACACTCCCCACTGCTTCCGTTACCTTCTTAGCTGGTTTGCGTTTTTTGTAGCGGCTGCGGATAGTGTTGAGGTGATCGCGGAGATTGACCACGTGCGTTCTTTCGGGATAAGCATAGGCAATGATTGCAGTGAAATCCACTAGAAAATCATAGATTTCTTGCAGCTTGAGGCGGACGTTCTTATTCTGACTCGGTGTCTTTCCCTTAAGCTCAGTCAGTCGCTCCTTGTAGACCTTTTCAAAGGCCTTCTGAGCGGCAGCCAGACTGTCAACATGGGCTTCCAGATGAAGCTTAGCTAGCGCTGTCTGATAGGCCGGCTTTTTCAGCTCTTGGAGCAGGTGGTTGATGCCCTCGGTCTCCTTTTCCAAGCTAGTTGCAGCTAGACCGGTGTAGTTTTTCAGGAGCTGAGACAGGGGCTCATAAGCTTCCTTGGTCGCTGCATCCTTGACCCGTGCAAAGGCCCGAACCAAAGACTGGAGCGTGCCCAAGGCATCATCACGCTCGCGGTCAGCCTGATCCAGACTAGCTACCAGCTTGCTGGACTTGGTCTGATGAAGCCCGCCCTGTAGCTGTTCCAGAAGTTTGTCCATCTCATCCAGCTTGGTCGTGTAAATGCCATCCACCTTATTTTCCTTGATAAATGCCGTAACCTCGCTCCGACTCTCGGACATGAGCTGGAAAAATTCGTTGTTTTCTAAAGTCTGAACATCTACACTAGTAATTCCATAAAATTTTTTCATTTTTATAATCTCCTAAATTTTTTATTTATTTTAACTTTAATTCCCTTTTTACCTTTTCTGATTTTCTGAAAAAGTTTTTTGCTTAAAAACCACTTGCCAGAAAATCAAACGTTCGTCTTTTACTCAAAAAATACTCGCCAGATTTTCTGCCAAACAGAATTTGCCCCAAAACACTTCGTCAGAAAATCTGACGACCTCACTTTAGCTCTAGTGAGCTTGACAGAAAATCTTATGATTTCATTCTTCTGCTAGCGAGTTTGCTAGATTTTCTGAGACGTGGAGGGTTATTGTTTTTTGACGAAATAACTAATGTTTTTGAATAAAACGTTTTGTATAAAAGATAATTTTCATAAGAGTCTAAAATTTTTAAGAACTGTAACTCGTTTTGTAAAATTTCTATTAAAAATTTCTCTGTGCTCAGCAACTTTTCTTTATACTTTTCGCCGCCATGATAATAACATTTCTTTAGTTCTTTGTAGACCGGCTCATCTAAAAGTAACTGAACTCGGAAAATTTTCTGAGCTTTCTGATGATGAATTTTTACTTTTTTTTCTTTATGAGCATAACAACATTCCCAAAACATAATTCCAATCATTAAAATCAAAACAATGTAAGTCCACCATGGAGAGTTCTTCCAATCAGTACTATAAATTAATGTCGAAATAGATATTATAGATGATATTGTAGTAAAACCAGGCTTCGATGTTTGTATCTGGATTAATTCAATCATAATTCCTAGAAATCCTAATAAGATAATTGCCAAAATAAAAGCCTCAGCATATGGTATATTCCGACTTGACAACCTGTACAGGGCAAGTAAGAAGATACCTCCAAATAATAAAACATGAGATGCAATCAGAATTTTGTCTCCATTTAATGGAGGATTGCCTTTTAATGGAGGATTGCCTTGATTATCATCTAGTATTAAAAACTCTTCTAGAATCACATCAACTTCTTCTAGTTTTTTTGTTTTGTACTTAGCATACAAGGTGTTAATTTTCTTTTTTATTAATTTTTTAACTTTTCTCAAAACACCATCTCCCCACTCTCCTCAAGCGTAAACTTGACATTATCCTCAATCCACTTGCGGCGTGGTTCGACCTTGTCGCCCATGAGGACATTGACACGGCGTTCGGCGCGGGCCAGGTCTTCAATGGTGACACGGATGAGGGTGCGGGTGTCGGGATTCATGGTCGTTTCCCAGAGCTGATCAGCGTTCATTTCACCGAGCCCCTTGTAGCGTTGAAGCATAGCTCCCTTGCCAAACTTGCGGCGCAGGTCATCCAGCTCGCCATCGGTCCAGGCATACTCAACGACTTCGCTCTTGCCCTTGCCCTTGGACATCTTGTAGAGAGGCGGCAGGGCGATATAGACGCGGCCGGCCTCGACCAGCGGGCGCATATAGCGATAGAAAAAGGTCAGCAGCAAGGTCTGAATATGGGCACCATCGGTGTCCGCATCGGTCATGATGATGATCTTGTCATAGTTGGCATCCTCAAGGGTAAAGTCTGACCCAACACCTGCTCCAATCGTGTAGATCATGGTGTTGATTTCTTCGTTCTTGAGAATGTCAGCCATCTTAGCTTTGGCAGTATTGATAACCTTACCGCGCAGAGGCAGGATGGCTTGGAACTTACGGTCACGGCCTTGCTTAGCAGAGCCACCGGCAGAGTCTCCCTCGACCAGATAGAGTTCGTTCTTGGCTGGGTTCTTGGATTGGGCTGGAGTCAGCTTACCAGAGAGCAAGCCCTTGTCTTTCTTATTCTTCTTGCCATTCCGGCTTTCGTCACGCGCCTTGCGGGCCGCTTCCCTAGCATCTCTGGCCTTGATAGCCTTGCGGATGAGGTTAGATGCCAGCTCACCATTTTCCAAGAGGAAGAAAGTCAGCTTATCAGAGACGATGGAGTCCACAGCAGGACGAGCCAAGGGGCTGCCCAGCTTATCCTTGGTCTGGCCTTCAAACTGTAGGTGCGCCTCAGGGACGAGGATGGACAGGACAGCAGCCAGACCCTCGCGGTAGTCCGATCCTTCCAGATTCTTGTCCTTTTCCTTGAGCAGACCTGTTTTTCTGGCATAGTCGTTCATGGCTTTGGTAATAGCGGTCTTGAGCCCCGTCTCATGGGTACCGCCGTCCTTGGTGCGGACGTTATTGACAAAGGACAGGATATTATCGGCGTAGCCATCGTTGTACTGGAGAGCCACCTGAACTTGGAAACCGCTCTCCTCGCCCTCGAAATAGAGGACAGGAGTTAGGGTTTCCTTGTCTTCATTGAGATAGCTGACAAAGTCTTCAACGCCGTTCTCATAGTGAAACTCTACTTCTTCGCCAGTCCGCGCATCGGTCAGCGACAGACGGACATTCTTGAGCAGGAAGGCTGATTCCTTAAGCCGCTCAGCAATGGTATTGTACTTAAAGTCTGTCGTTGAAAAAATCGTATCGTCCGGCATGAAGGTCACTTTGGTTCCAGACTTGGACTTAGGTGCAGTGCCGATTTTCTTGAGCGTGGTGACTGGTTTTCCGCCATTTTCAAAGCGCTGCTTGTAAACAGTCCCATCCCGCGTGATTTCCACTTCAAGCCAGCTAGACAAGGCATTGACAACAGAGGACCCTACACCGTGAAGACCGCCCGAGGTCTTATAGCCACCTTGACCGAACTTACCGCCGGCGTGGAGAACGGTGAAGATGACCTCAACCGTAGGAATGCCCATAGCGTGCTTGCCGACTGGCATCCCGCGTCCGTGATCTGCGACAGTCAGACTGCCGTCTTTGTTGATAGTCACATCGATCCGGTCGCCAAAGCCTGACAGGGCTTCATCGACAGCATTGTCCACAATTTCCCAGACCAGATGGTGGAGTCCCGCTCCGTCGGTCGATCCGATATACATCCCCGGGCGTTTGCGGACCGCATCCAACCCTTCTAATACCTGAATGGCATCGTCGTTATAATTGTTAATATTAATTTCCTTTTTTGCCACAAGAACCTCCTAATGATTCATCTTTTCTATCTTACAAGTTTTTGGCAAATATTGCAAAGATTTTTTTGAAAATAATGCTGATGAGAACGGATTGCAAACGAAGAACAATCCAATATCCGAGTAGACATTTCCTGCTATAAATTCTATCCTTTTCTATTGTAAGAAAGCGAAATAATGGTATAATAAAATCATGATGAACACGATAATTGGATTAATACTAGCATACTTACTGGGCTCTATTCCGACTGGACTTTGGATTGGGCAAATTTTCTTTAAAAAGAACCTGAGAGAATACGGCAGTGGCAATACCGGAACGACCAATACTTTCCGTATTTTGGGAAAGACAGCGGGAACGGCTACTTTTGCGATCGACTTTCTCAAAGGAACTGCAGCGACCCTGCTGCCTTTCTTTTTGCATATTGAGGGAGTTTCGCCTCTTGTCTTTGGCCTCTTGGCTGTGATTGGCCATACTTTCCCTATCTTTGCTGGCTTTAAGGGCGGCAAGGCTGTGGCAACCAGTGCGGGGGTTGTTCTAGGCTTCTCACCAGCCTTCTTTGTCTATCTGATTGTCATCTTTGCCAGCATCCTTTATCTGGGAAGTATGATTTCTCTGGCAAGTGTGCTCTCAGCAGTCATCGCTATCCTGTCGGCACTGCTCTTTCCTCTAGTTGGCTTTATACTGACCAGCTATGACCTCTTCTTCACTCTGATTATCATTGCGCTGGCTTTGATTATTATCCTCCGGCACAAGGACAATATCCAACGTATCAAACAGAAAAAAGAAAATTTAATTCCTTGGGGCTTGAATATCACACATCAGAATCCTGAGGCTAAGAAATAAAACGGAAGTGAACAACTTCCGTTTTATTGTGTCTTCTAACTAGTCTTCTTTATGACTTTTCTTAATTCCTGCCAATCCCAAGAATCCTAAAACCATACCAACTAAGCTCAGGGCAACGGCTGATTCGCTGCCTGTCTGTGGCAGTCCTTTAGCTGCAGGATCCTTAGTAAAGGTCTTGGCAACATGGACAGGTACTTGCTTGGTTTGAATTGGCGTGTTAGCCAGTGGAGCTGCCTGTTTTCCAGGATCAGCTGCTTTGGCACCAGCTGGGTAGGAAGCTGCATTAGCTGGATCTGTTCCTTGCTTGATTTCTTCAATATCTGTGTAGCCATCACCATCTGTATCCTTAGTGGATGAAATAGAGATAGCACGTGAGTTTGGATTGATAACTGCATAGGCTGTCAAATCAGCTTTTGCAAGATAGTCTGCGAAAGCCACATCCATAGATGGTCCTTCCTCGCGAGGGCCACCCAGCATGGTATAGCCGTCACCACCAGCAGCCAAGAAGTCATTGGTCGTCAGATAGTAGGTCTTATTTGGATCAAGAGGCTCATAAACACCCGTTTCTTTGTTCTTAATCTCGATGTGGAGGACACGCTGATTAGCCGGCAAAGTCGTGTCGTAGTAGACTTTAGCTCCAGAGATTTGCAAGTAACCACCGCTTGGTTCTAGCAAGGGTTGTCCGTTCTCATCCAGCACAGGCTTGCCATCTTTTTCCTGAAGAATAGAGCCCAGAGATTTGGCAAACATATCTGCGATATTTTGACCAGTTACCTTGATTTGTGAAATGGTGTTCCCAAATGGCAATACGGCGATAACATTTCCCTTGGTGATTGGCTTGTCTTTGGCAATAGTTTCGCGCAGACCGCCGCCATTAGTAACAGCCAGGTCTGTTTTATTGGCAAAGCCAGTTTGACCATAATCGTAGAGAGCATCGGCTACGACATTGCCCAGATTGGTTTCGCGAACGCGGACATTTTCACGGTCGCCATTAAGCTCTACAGGGCTGTTTGCCACGATAACCTTGGCATTATCAGCGTCGTACCTGGCTTTAATCTTGCTGACCATGTCTGCTACAACTGGGTCTGGAGCGACTTTTTTAGCTGTTTCAGCAGGAATTTGCTGAGGATTTCCCAGAAGCTGATTGGCCTTGAAAGTCACTTTACCGATATTGTGTAGGTAGCTACCGGTCTGGTTGTAGGTGACATTATCGCCATAAGTCGTAGACTCTACTGTGTGGGAGTGGCCGTCAATAACGGTTACGCGCTTGCCTTTGAGCTTAGGATTTTTAGAAAGAGCTTCAGCCAAGGTTGAACCGCGCCACTCAGTCGGAGTTGTCGTGTCAACACCCAAGTGAGCTAGAACAACGTAGTTTTTGTAGTTCTTTCCTTCTGCCGCTGCGCGTGCTTCAATTTCGTCAATAACCCGATTAACCTCTGTGATTGGATCAGTGAAGGTCACACCTTGGATGTTTTTAGGGTGAGTTTTTGTAGCAGTTTCAGGTGTTGTCACACCGATTACCACAAACTCATCCCCCTCAACCGCTGGATCCTTGTCTACAATGGTAGATGCTTGGAAAACTCGAGCATTGTTGGCATAAGTATTGGAGCTGAGGAGTGGGAATTTAAGAATTTCCTTGTATTTTTTCGCCTCATCCAGACCAAAGTCAAACTCATGGTTACCGACTGCCATAGCATCGTAGCCAATTTCATTGAGGATTTTCGCACGTTCCTCCCCTTTTGAACTATTGGAAATTGGCAGACCCTGGAAAGCATCCCCCGCATCCACAACAAGCACTTTAGGATTTTTAGCGCGCTCTTCCTTGATAACAGTAGCCAGCTTAGCATCGCCGATAACGCCTTTTTCCTCTACGATGCGACCATGCACATCGTTAGTATGGAGAATCGTAGCCTCTGGCAGATTTTCAGACTGGGCTGGTGCTGCAGCGGCTTCTGTCGCAGCTGGACCAGCCGGAGCAGCTGTATTCTGACTATCTGCTGGCTTTTCTTCTGCTGAAGCTGCTGGAGCAGTTGGTTGCGCTTCAGAAGCTGTCTCAGCAGCTGGCTGATTGGTCAACTCAGTCGTTGCCGGCTCTGGACTAGCCTGTGCCTCTTCTGCAGAGACTTGATGAGCCAAAAAAGCAGGTGCCAAAAGCACTGTTGATAGAACAGGTAAGATGAAAAATTTCTTCTTCATATAACGAACACTCCTCTTTAGTATTTTGTTATATTATACATCTTTTTTGCTTAAAAAGGAACCAAATCAATACTATTTCAACAAACATTCGTTATTTCAGAAATTTTCTAGAAAATTTTCTTTTTGAAATTTTAAAATAAGACCCTGAAATTCATCAGAGTATTATTAGTACTATCCTTCAAAGACAACTTCCCCATCACAGATAGTAAACTTCACTTGGCCTTTAAGCTTTTCGCCAACGAAAGGTGAATTGGCTGCCTTAGAGGCAAAATGGTCAGTCACAAGTCTATCTGCTTCTGGGTCAAATATTGTCAAATCAGCAGGTCCATCCTGAGCAATGAAGCCAGCATCGAAACCATACAACTGAGCCGGATTAAGAGTCATTTTCTCTAAAAGTTCCATCAAGCTTAGATGACCAGCCTCAACTAGGTAGGTCAGTCCCAGAGAAAGCGAAGTCTCAAGACCAGTCATGCCAGAAGGCGCCTGAGTGATATCGGCCACATTTTTCTCATCAGCATGATGTGGAGCATGGTCCGTCGCAATGACAGAAATGACACCAGATTTGAGCCCCTCAATAACCGCCAGACGGTCCGATTCTAAGCGCAGAGGCGGATTCATCTTAGCATTACTACCCTTGGTCAATAGCAAAGCTTCTGTCTTAGAGAAGTGCTGAGGTGCTGCTTCAGCAGTGACTTGAGCGCCTAGCTTCTGAGCGAATTCCACAACCTTTACACTCTCAGCCTTGGACAAATGCTGGATATGCACATGAGCCTTTGCATCATAAGCAATCATGACATCGCGAGCAACCATGCTGTACTCTGCCACACCTGTCGCGCCGCAGATATGAAAATGCTCTTTGGCAATATGCTCGTTAAAACCGAGTATGCCGTTGAGATTGGGATCTTCCTCGTGCAAGCTGATAAAGGTGTCATTTTTACGTGCTTCTACGAGCGCCTGGCGGACAATGCCAGCGTTGGTCAGTGGAATACCGTCATCAGAAAAACCTACTGCACCAGCTGCCAAGAGACCTTGAAAATCTGTCAGATGCTGTCCATCAAAATTCTCTGTAATTGTTGCAACCGACTTGATATGGATATTTTCGCGACTAGCCGACTCCAGTACTTCTTTCAGGGTTTCAACCGTTGAAATGGTAGGATTGGTATTGGCCATCATAACAACAGTCGTGAAACCACCTGCTGCTGCTGCCAAAGCCCCCGTATGAATGTCTTCCTTATGAGTCTGGCCAGGCTCCCGAAAATGAACATGTATATCCACCAAACCAGGAGCCACCACCAAACCATTGGCATCAATAACTTTTGCATCTTCCGCCTGCAAATCTTGACCGATTTTGACGATTTTCTTCCCCTCAACCAAGAGGTCGGAAATTTGGTCAAAACCAGTCTTAGGATCCATAACTCGTCCGTTTTTGATTAATAGCATCGTCTTATCTCCTTATTCGTAAAAGTCCACCTGCGTATCCAGCAGTTTATCCCCGTCATAAACAAACTTTGCTGAAAAGAAAGGCTTGTCTTCTAGAAGCCACTCAACAAAGGTATGATCGCCTTCCCAAGTTGGTTTAGATAAAACCTGGTCGTAGGGCACCCATTCCAAAGTCCCTTCGTTACAGTCAATCAGTTCACCCTCGAACTCAGTCACCTTAAAAACATAGGTGTACCAGTCCAAGTCGGGAGTAAACTCTGGAAAAGTAATAACGCCTTTGAGAACAGGTTTAGCCTTTAGTCCTGTTTCCTCTAGAATCTCGCGTGCAGCGCATTCCTGCGGGGTTTCTCCTCGCTCTAGCTTGCCACCGACACCAATCCACTTCCCAGCATGAACATCATTGGGCTTTTTGTTGCGGTGCAGCATGAGAAACTCCCGGCCATTATCGATATAACAAATCGTTGCTAACTGAACCATACTACCTCCTAAGCTAACCAATCAATAGGTTCCAAGCCCTTAGCCACTAAGAAATCATTGGTACGTGAAAAAGGTTTGCTGCCAAAGAAACCACGGTAAGCTGACAGCGGACTTGGGTGAGCTGACTCGATAATCAAATGTTGGGAATTACTAATCAAGACTTTTTTCTTACGGGCGTAAGAACCCCATAGGATAAAGACAACTGGATCGCTCTTCTCATTAACTACCTTGATAATAGCATCTGTAAAAGGCTCCCAGATTAAGCCGGCATGCGCATTAGCCTGGCCAGCAGGCACTGTCAGACCAGCATTGAGCAAGAGAACACCCTGCTGAGCCCAGGAAGTCAAATCATGCGACTCTTTCACTCCGATATCATCAGCCAATTCTTTGAGAATATTCTGCAAAGAAGGCGGAGCTGGAATGTCATCAGGTACCGAAAAACTTAAGCCCTGTGCCTGTCTCGGTCCGTGGTAGGGATCCTGCCCCAAAATAACCACCTTAACATCCGCTAAATCTGTCGTCTGAATCGCATTAAACACCTTTTCCCGAGGTGGATAAATGGTCCCTGAAGCATACACTTCGTCTAAAAAATGATTGATCTTTGCAAAATAACCTTCCGGCAGCTGCTCCTTAATCAAAGCGTGCCAAGCTGAATGCTGCATATATGTCTCCTCTCATTTTCTACGATAAAAATTCTCTTATCTTATCCACCTAAGCGCTCTTTTGAGTTCTGCTGTGCCATTTTCCAGAAAACAAGAACCGTGAGCTAGAATAATTTTTTCCGGTTGCCAAGCCAACATCTGCTCTAGACATTCTTTGGCTTCTTTTTGATGACCGATAAAGGTCATACGGTAGTCAATAGGCGTCTGGCCGTCCGGAGCTGCAACACGAACTAATTTATAAACCTTGCTGCGAAGCGAACTCGGAAAACGCTCTGTTTCAAAATTCTCGATCAAATCTGTCAAAATCAAAGTTTGACTGTCCTTATGAAAAAAGACAACTTCCTCAATATAAGTACTTCCCTTGAAAACCAACTGATCTATCTGACCTGCCCAAGCTTCAGGAGACTCATCCGTCAGCTTTTCATCAAAGGAGACTGGGATTTTCTGCTTGGCTGCTCTCTCCTCAACTCCTGGGCTAGACCAAGCAATTGGCTTAGGATAATGCTTCTTCCAGTCAGCTATATAGGCATAGTGAATCTTATTAGGTGAAACGAGGTGTGCGACTGATCCCAAAGCGTCTAACTGATCAAACAAGGCTTGATTTGGCTGAATTGGTGAATGGCACCAGAGCTGGCCATTTGCTAACTTAATGACAGTCATGCGGGTAGAAAAGGGCAACTTTGTAACCACCGCATCCATCTCAATTAAATCACCATCAACAATCCAGATATTGTCTGCAATGGGCTTCAAGATATAAAGCGGTTCATAGATAGGAACAGGTCTTTTCATTCTAAAGACTCCTTCTTTCTAGTCCAAAAACGAAACTTCCCTAGGGCTTGTGGGGACTGAGATAAGCCCACAGCGGACAGAATCAGAATCTGTGGCAAAAACTGAATCAGGTATCTCGTCTTTCCTCCCTCGAAAATCTGCAAAAAGAGCAGGCCGCCAAAAACAGCTAAGGTTAGAAAATTCAGCTCATCACTGAAACGATATTTCCAAAGGGCAAAGACAAGTCCTGCTGCCATGACAATCCAAACCACCTGCTTGGACAGCGAGAAATAGACAAATTCTGACTTGTCAGTATTCAAGAAGAAGTCACGGACAAACTGAGTAAAAGGATTATTCTTCGTATCTTGGTAAAAAGGCGATATATAAGGCGTCTTTTCATTTTCGACACTGCGGTAGAGCCAGCCCAAATCTCCTTCGGCTACAGTCAGAGACTGCTTGTGGAAGAGATGATGAGCGAAAGTCAAAGGATTATATTCACTTAAGCGCCGCTTGATTTCCTTGATAACATATTCCTTGGCAAACATGCCATTGTTATAGTCATATTGCTTATCGGGCTCGATATATTGCAAGAGCCCTTCTTTCATATCTTCCTGATTGTGGCCATTGAAGGTCAGACCTAGATTGATAAAGAGCAGGGGACCCTTTGCCAATCCCTCTCCCTCCATAATCGGCACTTCCGTCTGGTGCTTGGACCAGTAATGCAGCGGGGCATAGCTAATCGCAAAACTGCAAGCAAAAACGACTAGTGTCAGAAAGAACTTGTTCCATTTCTTTTTAAAAAAGAGAACTCCGAAGACAGCTATCAGCAAAATCATTACTGTTGGTCTAAAGAAGAAAGCCAGACTAGTCATTAGCCCTAGCAAAATATTGCGCCAAACCAGCTGTCTACTAGTTTCCTCTCCCTTCAGCAACCCCAGAACTAGAAAAATTTGCAGACTGATGAAAGGAAGAGGCGGAATATCGGTATACATTGAAAAGAAATAAGGAGAGAAGCCCAGTAAGAGCACATAAAGACTAAATATAGCATCCGCAGTCTTTTGGGAAAAATACTTTTGGCAACCCTTATAGAGAATCAAGGCCGTTACGTTAGTATAAACAATATTCAAGGCCTGCATGACCCATAGACCGGATTCCCCAAATACATTAAAGAAAAAGCGCTCGTAAAGAAACAGTGAGATATTGTTAGGGTTGCGGGTCAAATAGCTGGAAATGGAACTTTCTTTCAGAGTTTTGAAAGCCCCTGTAAAGACAACTGCTGCATCCCGCCTAATCAAAAGCTCTGCTGAAAAGAGCATAATCAGCTGAAAAATAAAGGCGGCTAGCATAATAAGAAGTTTATGCTGCATCAGCCAATGATAAGCTTTTTCTAGCAAATTCCGATAGCGATAGGCCAGATAAGCCAAGCCAGCAAAGGCAATTATAGCTATACTATTCAGCTCTGCAACATGCCAGATGGCAATCAGAAACCAGTGAACAGCCGTAACCAGCATAACTTTCTGTAATATCGAAAAGGATAGATGATAAATCTTAGACATAGCTCTATTATACCAAACACCGAGACTTTAAGCCATTTTAAAAGGCAATACAAGGACGTTTTACTGAAAAATGACCTGAATAAGAGTCAGATCATTTTATTTGTATTCGGTCTAAGACTGCCAATTCTCTTGGTCATGCTTAAATTTCTCAAGCAAGGCCAAGCCCTCTGGACTGACATAACCCTCTGCTTCGGCCAGAGTGATTAGCTCAGTGTAGTTAGAAAGGGTCACCAATTTGACACCCGCTTCACTGAAGTTCTTTTCTGCCTTTGGCAGCTCATAGGTAAAGATGGCCGCTGCGCCAATCACATCTGCACCTTCACGTTTGGCGGCAGCGATAGCATCCAAGACAGAACCACCAGTCGAGATTAAGTCCTCAATGACAACCATCTTCTGCCCAGGCGCTACGCGACCTTCGATTTGATTGCCCGCTCCGTGATCTTTTGGTTTGCTGCGAATATAGGCAAATGGCAGGTTCATCTTATCTGCGATAATGGCTCCATGAGGAATGCCTGCTGTCGCAGTTCCAGCAATGACTTCTACATCAGGAAATTCCGCCCGAATCTTTTCAACGAAACCATCTTCAATCAAGGTCCGAGTCTCTGGATAAGCCAAGGTCACACGATTGTCCGTATATATAGGTGACTTGATGCCCGACGCCCATGTAAAAGGCTCTTCCGGCTTCAAATACACAGCTTTGATTTTCAATAAATCACGCGCAATCTCTTTTGCTAAAGTCATTTGTTGCTCCTTATAAATTTGAATGTTTTTGATGCTGTTAATTCAATAAACGATTTAATTCGAATTTCTTGTTATTGTCTAGCTATTCCACTGCTTCTTGATCTCATGATAAGCATCCCAAGGATTTTCAGCTTGGATAATCGGACGGCCGACTACAATATAATCACTGCCGATTTGATGGGCTTCCTGCGGAGTCATGACCCGTTTTTGGTCACCGATTTCTGATCCAGCTGGCCGAATACCCGGCGTCACACAGAGAAAGTCATTTGCAGTAGCCGCCTTAATCAGTTCAACTTCTTGAGCTGAGCAAACTACGCCATCCAAACCAGCTTCTTTGGCCTTCCGAGCGTAATTGACAACTGACTCCTGAAGCGTAGTCTGGATATTTTGGCAATCCCGCATATCTTCCTCACTGGTCGAGGTCAGCTGGGTCACAGCAACCAACTTAGCCTTATCTCCCAAAACCTTCTTGGCTTCGCTCATCATCTCCACACCACCCGCTGCATGGACCGTCACCATGTCAATACCAAAGGTACCTAGGACAGACATGGCTGAGCGCACCGTATTGGGAATGTCGTGCAGTTTCAAATCCAAGAAAATGCTGTGTCCAAGACCTTTCAGATAATGAACGATTTCTGGACCAATGGCATAGAAGAATTCCATACCGATTTTGACATAGAGTTTTTCATCTTCCGGAAAATGCTCCAAGAAATCTTTGACATCATCAAAAGATGGAAAGTCGAGAGCGATAATAGGCCGTTCTTCACGCATGAGGGGAAAATCTCCTTTTAAATTATTATCTTCAAAGAGGTCCATTAGACATTTATATCTCAAAACCACCTTCACATTAGGCTCAGAGACATAGAAAAAACCTTGCCCGAGAGCAAGGTTACACGAAAATGTGGCAGTATCTGCCATTCAAACGTATGTACCTTAGTAGCCTCTCTGGACTTCTTTAAAGGTTATATTTAATTCATTCTATAATTTCACAGCAGTATTGTCAAGTAAAAATGTAACTTTAAAGCAAATTCTCTCGAACTTCTTTTCGTAAACTTTCAAGACTTTCGATGCCGTATTTATCCATAGCTTTAGGCAGGTTCTCGATGATGGTCGGGCAGGCATATGGATCCGTAAAATTGGCAGTGCCCACTCCAACAGCTGAAGCACCTGCTATAAACATCTCCAGAGCAGCTTCCGCCGAATCAACTCCCCCCATACCAATGATAGGAAGTTTGCTTGCCTGCGCCACTTGACGGATCAGCTTGAGAGCTACCGGAAAGACAGCTGGACCTGACATACCTCCAGTGCCATTAGCGATAATTGGCTTGCGCGACTTCAAGTCAAATCGCATGCCCACTAAGGTGTTAATCATGGTAAAACCAGCAGCACCAGCGTCTTCAACAGCTTTGGCTACCTGAGTGATGTCTGCCACACTCGGAGTCAATTTGACATAGACTGGCACAGCAGAAGTCTCTACTGCTGCCTTGGTTGCTTCGTAAGCCAACTCCGGAACTTGACCAATCAAAAGTCCAGCATTTCCATGATCCACATTAGGGCAGGAGATATTGAGCTCAATAGCCTTGACATTAGGAGCTTGAGAAATTTTCCCAGCCACTGTGGCATATTCTTGATTGGAAAAGCCCGCTACATTGGCGATGATTGGCAGGTTGGGATAATGCTTTTCCAGCCAGGGCAGTTTTTCAGCTAGAACAACCTCAACACCTGGATTTTGTAGGCCAATGGCATTAAGCATCCCAGCTGGCGTTTCTGCAACCCGCGGAGTGGGATTGCCAAAGCGGGGTTCCAAAGTCGTAGCCTTTATCATGATGGAGCCTAGCAAGTCCAAGTCATAGTACTTGGCATATTCTTGACCGAAACCAAAACAGCCAGACGCTGGAATAATTGGATTTTTCAGGTCCAAACCTGGCAAGGAAACTCTTAAACGTTTGTCACTCATTCTTTCCCCTCTTAGACAATAATCGTCCCCGTCTCAAAGACCGGACCGTCTTCACAAACGCGCTTATTGACCGACTCGTCCTGACCTGCAACATGAACGACGCAGGCATAGCAAGCGCCCATGCCACAAGCCATACGAGATTCCATGGAAAGATAAGCACGTGGATGGTCCTGAAACTTACGATCCACATACTGGAGCATAGCTGGCGCTCCACAGGAATAGACAGCCACATAGTCTTGGGAAAACTCATCTACAACTGCTGATACATAACCCTTGCGACCATAGGAACCGTTATCCGTCGTGACAATAACATCAACGTATTTTTTCATTTCTGCTTCCAAAATGACAGCGGATTTATCAGAAAATCCCAGAACAGCAGTTACTTGAGCTCCCTTGGCATGCAATTCTTTAGCAACCTCAAGCAAAGGAGGGACACCAATCCCACCACCGATAATCAAAGCGTGGTCACCTGCCCTTACAGGACTCAAATCAAAGCCATTGCCCTGAGGCCCCATAACATCAAGAAAAGTTCCAACTGAAAGTTGAGAAAAAATAGCCGTCCCGCCACCTTCTATCCGATAAATGATGCGACAAGTCAGATTGTCTCGGTCAATCTCTGCGATTGAGATAGGCCGGCGCAAAAGCTTGCTGTCATCTGGTACCCGAATATGTAAAAACTGCCCAGCCTGCATCTGAGCAACCATTTGCCCCTTTAGAATCATGGAAAAAATATTAGGTGCAATTTCTACTTGCTCCAGCAGCTCCATCTGCTCCAGCATAATCTTTCCAAATCTCTTTTTACAACTGTCACTAACCATGACAACCTCACTTTCTACAAGAAAAAACCTCGCCGCAGCAAGGTTTCGCAAAAAACAAGGCAAACAATTGCCTCTTATATCGTTTTTCCTACCTTGCAGCCTCACTGGACTAGATTAAAGGTTAAATTGTAAACATTATATCGTTAGAGATGAGGAATGTCAAGGCATAAAAATATCAGAATTTTCATGTCACTAATGAATCGAACCATTACCAGCTCTTGTCAAATTCACTTCTTGCATCTGCTAGACAAAAGCTGCCATCCTCCTGCCTCTTGAAAATCAAAGACACCCTATCCAATTTTTGTTCAGCAGGTGGACGATGAATATTAAAATAATTCACCTGTAAAGATAACGGGCTATAATCTGTATCGCTTCCAGAAAAATTAATATCTGAAGGCAGTCCAAATCGATCAACAATCTCCTGATATGTCATTCCACCTTTTCCATATTGACTATCACCTACTGTCAATGTATCCATATCTTCTGGCTTCCACTTAAAAACAAACTCATTTTTGGTAGCTGGTAGGTTATGAATGTCATCCAAGTAAACTGCCGTTTTGGTTATTAAATAGTACTTTTTTCCATTGGAATCGGGGTCATAAAAACCCAAACTGATTTCCTGAGGATGTCCTGATGAACCATATCTAGGAACATCTACAATTCTTGTCTTATAAGTTAGTGTCAATCCATTTTCGGTAAAACTTACATTTGAACCCTTACCATATTTCGTAATAACCTCTTCCAAAGTCGAATTATTTTTCCACCCCCCAACTTTTGCTATTTTGAGTTCTACAAAATTGTCTAATGTCCAATTAAAAACAAACTTTTTTTCATCTTCCTCAACAATTTTCTTTTTCAGTTCCTTTTGATCTTGATTTATTTCTGGCTCGTCATCATATTGCTGAGTAATAGAGCTTTCTCTACTAACTGACGAAACCGTCTTATTATATTTGTACTTAAGGTTGGCTCTAGGAACCTTTTGAGAAAAATAATAGAAGCCAAAGAACAAAGCAAATGACAAGGTCAAACAAAGAAGAATAAAGGCCGAATTAATCCTTTTTTTCTCCTCCTGTATGGCCATCATGCTAAGTTCTTCTCTTTTTATCTTTTGTTGTTTATAAAGTTCTCTTTTGATATCTCTAAATGAATTGGCATCATGTTTTTTCTTGCTACTCCTTCTCAAGATTATCTCCTCTGTCTTTTTTATTTTAGTTTACTGGCTTTGTTTAGAAACCAAACGCCATGTTCCATCTTCTTGCTTATAAAATTCTAAATTAACAGTTTTCAATTCATCTGGAGATCTCCATCCCCTTGGATTGTTATAAGTAACCCGCATTTGAAGTTGTTTATCCTCTCCCAAAATCGTCTGATATAGAGGTAAGCCAACATTTGAAACGATCTCATTATAAGCCGTACCTTTGTCAGTACCTTCTCTAGCACCAATAACAAGACTATCAATATATTCTTGCGTCCATAAAAAGTCTCTATTAGGATTTTGATCCACCTTAATTTCATCACTTGCAAGGTTAGAATGGTACTTGGAAATGAGCTTATAAACACCATCGAATTCAGCAAATGTTAAAGAAACATAGCCAAGAGCACCATTCTTCTCTTTCCAAAAAAGACGAATATGCTTTTGAATTTCATTATTTGATGAAAAGTCAATCCATGAACCAGCTTCAACAGGTTTTCCAAATTCTTTTAAAACATCTTCCAAGACGGCTCCGCCTTTATCTTTGTCCATGTTTAGAGAAACTGCCTTGTCAACCGTCCAAAGAAAGGGACCGCTTTTTTCTGGAGAAACGATAAGGCTTTTAGCGAATTTTTTTACTTCAGTCTCTTTATCCTCTAATTCTTTTGATGGTGAAATAATCTGACTTGACTGGCTCACTGGTTGCTTAGATTTAGCTTTTTCCGGTATGGAAAGCATTAAAAATACTGCTCCAACGATAGAAAAGCCAATAATGGCTAATAGAACGAATGGTAAGAACTTAGACTTAGAAGTCTCCTTCTCTAACTCAAAAGCAATATCTTCAAAAGAATCCTCTTTTCTCTTCATAACTACTCCTTTTACAGTCTAAAAATCATCATATCACGAATAACTTGAAATTGCAAAACCTGTTTCATTATAAAAGACTTGATAAAATCTCTCTATAATTCCGATAAGAATAAACTTTAAAAATGTCACTATATCCAATAGAATTTCTTTTACCATCTGTCCATTTTAATAAATCCAATTATAAAAACATGCTAGCTTTCATTGATTTATTGGGAAAAAATCCCCAGTTTGTGATAAAATAGTCCTATGAGAATTCAACAGTTACACTATATTATCAAAATTGTCGAGACTGGCAGTATGAACGAAGCTGCTAAGCAGCTTTTCATTACTCAGCCTAGCTTGTCCAATGCTGTGCGAGATTTGGAAAATGAAATGGGCATCGAGATTTTCATTCGCAATCCCAAAGGAATTACCTTGACCAAGGACGGCATGGAGTTTCTTTCCTATGCCCGACAGGTGGTTGAGCAGACTCAGCTTCTAGAGGAGCGATACAAAAACCCAGTCGCCCACCGTGAACTTTTCAGTGTGTCTGCCCAGCACTATGCCTTTGTAGTCAACGCTTTTGTCTCCCTGCTTAAAAAAAGCGATATGGAGAAATACGAGCTCTTCCTGCGGGAAACTCGGACTTGGGAAATTATTGATGACGTAAAAAACTTCCGCAGCGAAATCGGCGTCCTCTTTCTCAATAGCTACAACCGTGATGTCCTATCCAAGATGCTGGATGACAATCACCTGATTGCTACTCATCTATTCACAGCGCAGCCCCATATCTTTGTCAGCAAGTCCAATCCGCTTGCCAAGAAAAAGCTGGTTCAATTATCTGATTTAGAAAACTTCCCCTACCTCAGCTACGACCAAGGGACTCACAACTCCTTCTACTTTTCTGAGGAAATTCTCTCTCAGGAACACCATAAAAAATCCATCGTGGTCAGCGACCGTGCGACCCTCTTTAATCTTTTGATTGGTTTGGATGGCTATACGATCGCAACCGGTATTCTCAACAGCAATCTCAACGGAGATAATATCGTGTCAATCCCACTGGACATTGATGATCCGATTGAATTGGTCTACATCCAGCATGAAAAAGCCAGCCTTTCCAAAATGGGAGAACGCTTCATTGAGTATCTGATTGAAGAAGTGAAGTTTGATAAATAAACTGCAAAAAACACCCGAAAAAGCTTTTACTGCTATTCTCAGGTGTTTTTCTATTGTTTTAATTTCCCCAACACTTCCCCTATCTTACCCTCAATGACTAGATCTGCCTGGCTGTTTTGAGAGATACTGGTCTTGTTGATGACGACCAGATGCTTACCTGAAAAGTACTGGATGAGGCTGGCTGCGGGATAGACGACTAAGGAAGTGCCGCCGATTATCAGCAGGTCTGCTTGATGGATAGCTTGAGCTGCCTGCTGGAAAACTTCCATATCTAGCGGTTCTTCATAGAGGGTCACATCTGGCTTTATAATACCGCCTCAGTCAAGGCAGCGAGGAATGATACTGTGCAGAGCCAGAAAGTCGTCTAAATCATAGAACCGTTGACAATTCAAACAGTAATTTCTATCCGCACTCCCATGAAGTTTGAGAACCTTTTTCGAACCGGCCATTTCATGCAAGCTATCGATATTTTGAGTCACCACAGCCTTGAGCTTGCCTGCCTTCTCCAAGTCTGCCAAGTAAACATGTGCTGCATTGGGCTTAGCATCCGGATAGAGCAGGTACTTCTTGTAGAAGTCGAAAAACTCCTGTGGATAGCGCTTAAACATAGTGTGAGAAACCAGTTGCTCCGCTGTAAAATGCCGGCCCAACTTGACGCTGTATATCCCATCTGAACTGCGGAAGTCCGGAATATTGGACTCCGTCGAAACACCCGCCCCACCAAAAAAGACGATATTCTGACTTTGGTCTATCAATTCTTGCAGCCTTGCAATTTTATCCATCCTGCTACTCCTTATAAGAGACTTTCTATGAGCTTATTTGCTCGGTCGAAGTAAAAAGGTTCCCTCTGGTAAACAATGCCTGTCTCCTGCGCCAAATCAACCAGAAGCGCCATAAAGTGCTGAGATGAGAAACCTGTCGTCCTGTGCAATTCTTCCTCATCGAAAGGCTTGATAAGATGAGCCAACGGATTGCGGACTGACTTTTCTAACTCTCTTAGCTGCTGTGCTGATTCTTTGACAGATTCAGACAAATTCAACTGCAAAATAAGCTCCGTCAAACTAGAAGAATTGACCGTGCTTTCTGCATGGAAATTTTGCAGGACAGGGTTATCAGAATGTCGCATCTTTTCAAACTTCCAACGGTCGTAACTAGCCCCTCGAGAGTTATGAATATAGCTCTCAATATCTGGTATTTGCTTTCGAATCAGTTGCATAAAAATTCGATAAATAGCCGGACTGACAGCTCGGATAAAGTCAATCAGCTGCTCATTTCTCAGTTTGGCTTCCAGATCATAAAGGTAATTGACCAGCTGCTCATCCCCTTCATTTTCATGGCAAAAAAGCTGAAAATCAGCTAGGTCAGACCCAGTGATTTTCAACTTTAGATTCATCATAGATTGGATGTTGAGCTCTCTTCGCTCCGCTAAAGCCTCAAGAAGAAGGACCAAGTCAGACTGGACACTGCTTCCTGCTCGCTCAGCCAGTTTATGGGCATAAGCATAGTCATAGCGGGAGATAGCAAAGAGAATGGCTTCTTTGACATCTACTTTCATGCTTCTGCAATTAAGGTTTCCAAACCAACCTTCATCATATCGGTAAAGGTATTTTGGCGTTCTTCTGCAGTCGTATCTTCTTCTGGATTGACCAAGCTGTCAGAAATAGTCATAATCGCGAGAGCATCTACATGGTGCTGAGCAGCCAGATAGTAAAGTGCCGCAGCTTCCATTTCAACAGCTTTAACTCCCCATTTACCAAGCTCAATATTCTTTTCAAAATAGTTTGAGTAAAAGACATCTGACGACAAGACATTTCCAACGTGCGTCGTCATACCGAGATCTTTGGAGATATGATAGGCCTTATCTAGTAAATCAAAGCTAGCGATTTGTGGGAAATCATACTGTGGCCAGTCATTGCGGATGATATTGGAGTTAGTTGCAGCCGCCTGCGCCAAAACCAATTCACGGACATGGACATCAGCATTCAGCGAGCCAGCAGTTCCGACACGGATCAGCTTTTTCACACCGTAGTCAACAATCAACTCACGCGCGTAGATAGAGATTGATGGCATACCCATCCCCGTTCCCATAACAGAAACACGCTCGCCTTTGTAAATACCAGTGTAACCGAACATATTGCGGACTTCATTGAAGCAAACAGCATCTTCTAAAAAATTCTCAGCGATGAATTTCGCCCGAAGCGGATCCCCCGGAAGAAGGATTTTATCCGCAATTTCACCTGGCTTAGCAGAAATATGAATAGACATAGTTAAGATACCAAACCCGTCAAAAGCAAAGGGAAAATAGGAGATGGTCTCAGTGAGCGATGCTCGCAAGACCAACTATCTTTTTCCCACCGCTTTTAGGGAGGGTTCAATTCCTTTCTTTCTTAATTTTAATATTCCTTAGAAAGACTAGCCTGAGTTCAATTCAAACTCAGACGCCCTTCCTTTCTGTATTTATTTGAAAGATAGTTTTCCGATTGTTTTCAAATCTGAACAACTCACTCTACCTTTCTTTAGTTTAATGATTTTATCAGCTAGATAGAAAGGCTGTTCCGGGTTTAATTACCAACCCAGACACTCCGCCTTTCAACATTTTTTACAATTCAGCAAGTGTTTCTTTAAGTAATCGTTTGAAATCACCCTTGACACGTTCTGTTACTTCAACCACTTCCTCATGATTAAGCTCTTCTTGGAAACCAGCAGCAAAGTTTGTAATGCATGAAATCCCAAGGACTTTCAAACCAGAATGTGCTGCTATAATCACTTCAGGAACAGTAGACATGCCGACTGCATCCGCTCCAAGTGTCTTATAAGCTCGGATTTCTGCTGGCGTTTCATAAGTCGGTCCAGTTACACCGATATAGACACCCTCATCCAGCTTGATACCAAGCTTATCAGCAACTTTATGAGCGACGGCACGGTATTCTGGAGTGTAAGATTTAGACATATCAGGGAAACGCGGACCAAATTCATCCAAGTTTTCACCAATCAAAGGATTTTGACCAGTCATATTGATATGGTCAGTGATCGCCATAAGCGTACCAGGACCATAGCCGATACCGCCGGCAGCATTAGTAACAATAACACCTGTCGCACCAAGAGCCTTCATCACACGCACCGGGAAAGTAACGATTTCTAAAGGATTTCCTTCATAGAAGTGGAAACGGCCTTGCAGTGCCAAAACTTTCCGTCCTGCCAAGTCTCCATAAACTAATTTACCAGCGTGACCAACAACAGTTGAGCGGCCCCAGTTTGGAATATCCGTATAGTCAAGACTTACGGCATTTTCGATTTCTTCAGCCAATTCTCCCAAACCAGATCCCAAAATCAGACCAAATTCAGGTTCTGTCATACCTTTTTCTTTCAAGAAGGCTGCTGTTGCTTTGATTTTCTCTGATAAGCTTGTCATAAAACATTTTCCTCACTCTCTTATAATGCTTATACCAATTTGTCCAAGAAGCTTTGACCAATCATCGCCTTGTCTACTCCGAAGTTTTCAGCAACGGTAGCTGAGATATCCGCAAAGCGTCCGACAGGAATATGACCATGACCGCTCAGCGATTTTCCGAAGATCAAAAGCGGAATGTACTCACGAGTGTGGTCGGTTCCAGCATAGGTTGGGTCATTACCATGGTCAGCAGTAATCATGAGCAGATCATCTTCACGCATATTTTCAATGATTTCTGGGATGCGCGCATCAAACTCTTCCAGGCAGTCACGGTAGCCATGTGGATCACGGCGGTGACCATAAAGAGCATCAAAGTCTACTAGGTTGGTAAATGAGAAACCTTCTTTGAAATTCTCGTCTTTGAGAGCTTTGACCAAAGTATCTACACCATGATTGTTAGACTTATTATGTCCCATGTCATGATTGATTCCAGCGCCGTTGAAGATATCATTAATCTTACCAACAGAATAAGTATCAATTCCAGCTTCATTGAGCTTGTCAAGCACAGTTGGCTCAAAAGGAGAAACTGCATAGTCGTGACGGTTGGCTGTACGAGTGAAGTTACCTGGCTCACCTACATAAGGACGAGCGATAATACGTCCTAGAAGCGCAGGGCGTTCCAAGGTAATAGAGCGGGCGAATTCACAGATACGATAGAACTCTTCCAAAGGAATCACTTCTTCGTGTGCCGCGATTTGCAATACTGGGTCAGCAGAGGTGTAGATAATCAGCTCGCCTGTTTCCATCTGACGAGGGCCAAAGTCATCAATAACTGCTGTACCAGAGTATGGCTTGTTAGCCTCACGAATGACCTTGCGACCAGAAAATTCTTCAATCTGAGTCAGAATTTCTTCTGGGAAGCCATTCCAGAAAGTATCAAAAGGCTCAGTAATATTGAGACCCATGATTTCCCAGTGTCCTGTCATCGTGTCTTTCCCAAGCGATACTTCTTCCAGCTTGGTATAGTAGCCGCTAGGATTTTCTTCTTGAGGAACGGTCTTCAAAGGAACAGGACGCTCGATATTTCCTAGACCAATCTTAGCCATATTTGGCACATTCAGTCCTACCGTTTTGGAAATATGTCCCAGAGTATCTGAAGCACCATCTGGTACCCCTGCATTGACAAAATTATTGGCATCTGGTGCAGCACCGATACCAACTGAGTCCATGACTACCAAGTGAATACGATTAAATTTTGGCATAAAATACCTCTTTCTATTTATTGACCTCTAAAACTTGAAGACCCGATTTTCCAGCAACAATGACCTTGTCTACCATTTGATTAAACAGTCCATGCTCCACTACGCCCACTACATGATCTAGTTCTTGCGCAAACTCAACTGGATTTTCAATCACACCTAAATCTAAGTCGATAATGAAATTCTGCATGTCCGTAACAAAACGCTGACCGTCCTTCTGACGAAAGGCTGGGTGATAGCCCGCACGCTCAAAGCGACGAAAGAGCTGCTCAGCACCGTACTGAACAACTTCTACTGGTAGCTTGAAGGCACCTAGCTTCTCAACCATCTTGCTTTCATCGACTACCCAGATATAGTGCTTGGTAGGTACCGCTACGACTTTCTCCATGAGAAGTGCGCCGCCACCACCCTTGATACCGTTAAAGGCTGCGTCAACCTCATCTGCACCATCAATAGTGACGTCCACTTGGTCTACATCATCGATAGACTTGAGCGGAATGCCCAGCCCTTCAGCTTGCAGGCTGGTGACACTGGAAGTAGTCACAGCTGTAATCTGCAGGCCTTCCTCCTTGACACGCCGGCCAATCTCCTCGACAAAATAGTAGGCAGTCGAACCCGTCCCGAGACCGACAATCATCCCGTTTTGGACAAATTCAGCAGCCTTGATACCTGCCAGTTTTTTTAGATTTTCCATAGCACCTCCTCAAATCACACTACTTTCATTATATCATGATTCTCCCTGTTATGAAAGTGTTTTCTTTACCATACCTAAATTTCATTCCTTCGGCTTGATAATCGAAAGCCTTGCTCCTCCTTGATTTTTGCGTTACAATTAGGGTAATTGATTTTAAAACACAAGGAAAAATACAGTATGATTACCAGAGAATTTGATACAATCGCTGCGATTTCTACGCCTCTTGGCGAAGGGGCCATTGGCATTGTCAGACTAAGCGGGACTGACAGCTTTGCTATTGCCCAAAAAATCTTCAAAGGGAAAAATCTGAGCGAAGTAGAAAGCCACACGCTCAACTACGGCCATATCGTTGACCCTCAAAATCAGGAAATTCTGGATGAGGTTATGCTTGGTGCTATGCGCTCTCCCAAGACCTTCACACGCGAGGATATCATCGAGATTAACACTCACGGTGGAATTGCGGTTACTAATGAAATTTTGCAGCTGGCTATCCGTGAGGGCGCTAGAATGGCTGAGCCTGGTGAGTTTACCAAGCGGGCCTTTCTCAATGGGCGCGTAGATTTGACTCAGGCTGAGGCCGTTATGGACATCATCCGCGCCAAGACCGATAAAGCCATGAACAATGCTGTCAAGCAGCTGGATGGCTCTCTCTCCAACCTTATCAACAATACCCGTCAGGAAATTCTCAACACACTGGCTCAGGTCGAGGTCAATATTGACTATCCCGAGTACGACAACGTGGAAGAGATGACGACCCAGCTTATGCGAGAAAAAACAGCTGAATTCGAGGCTCTGCTGAGCAATCTTCTCGATACTGCACGACGAGGAAAAATTTTACGCGAAGGCATTTCCACTGCTATCATCGGCCGACCTAACGTTGGCAAATCAAGCCTGCTCAACAATCTCCTGCGCGAGGACAAGGCTATTGTGACTGACATCGAGGGTACGACCCGTGATGTGATTGAGGAGTATGTCAATATCAAGGGTGTACCGCTCAAGCTCATCGATACCGCAGGAATTCGAGAAACCGATGACCTTGTGGAGCAGATTGGAGTTGAGCGCTCTAAAAAAGCCCTGCAGGAAGCTGACTTGGTTCTCTTGGTTCTCAATTCCAGCGAGCCCCTGACAGACCAAGACCGCCAGTTGCTAGAAATCAGCCAAGACAGCAATCGCATCGTCCTGCTTAACAAGACCGACCTTGAAGAAAAGATTGAGCTGGACCAGCTACCACCAGATGCTATCAAGATTTCTGTCCTCCACAATCAAAATATCAATAAAATTGAAGAACGCATCAATCAGCTCTTCTTTGAAAATGCTGGTATCGTCGAGCAAGATGCTACCTACCTGTCCAACGCCCGTCACATTTCCTTGATTGAAAAAGCTCTGGAAAGCCTGCAAGCCGTCAACCAAGGCTTGGAAATGGGTATGCCGGTTGACCTTCTCCAAGTCGATATGACCCGGACATGGGAAATCCTCGGCGAAATCACTGGTGACGCCGCACCAGACGAACTCATCACCCAACTCTTCAGCCAATTCTGCTTGGGGAAATAGAGAACAAAAGGACTGATTTACTCAGTCCTTTTTATAACAAAAAAACGAAACAACACAGCTCTAAAACTACTTCCGGATCCGTGCCCATAGCTCAGCAGTTTTGGAACCATTCGAAACAACACAGCTCTAAAACTGTCGAATTAAATTATCAATTCTGTTAATCGTTTTGGAACCATTCGAAACAACACAGCTCTAAAACCTTATCGGTCTCTTAAAAGACCGTAACTCAGTTTTGGAACCATTCGAAACAACCCAGCTCTAAAACTAAATCCCATTTAGGTTTACTTTAGAACCAGTTTTGGAACCATTCGAAACAACACAGCTCTAAAACATTAAAGGCATTAAATATAATTCGATTATTGTGTTGTAACCATTAGATAAAACACAGCTATAAATCA
>NZ_CAURLD010000024.1:0-29877 GCF_963525625.1 uncultured Streptococcus sp. | reverse complement strand
CAACGACATAAAACCGTTGCTTTTTTTGGAGATAAGGGACTATTGTCCCAGACTCATTTTTTTGTTTAATCCAGCCCCACGCGCTTGAAGATTTCATCCACGCGCTTGGTGTAGTATACTGGGTTGAAGATTTCATCAATCTCTTCCTGAGTCAAACGAGAAGTGACTTCTAGATCTGCTTCGAGCAGAGGCTTGAAGTCTACTTGATTATCCCAAGACTGAGCAGTCTTTGGCTGCACCAAGTCGTAAGCCTGCTCCCGCGTCATGCCTTTTTCAATCAAGGTCAACATAGCCCGCTGGCTGAAGATAAGACCAAAGGTTGAGTTCATGTTGCGCTTCATGTTTTCTGGGAAGACAGTCAGGTTCTTGACGATATTACCGAAGCGGTTGAGCATATAGTCGATGAGAATGGTCGTGTCCGGTGCAATAATCCGCTCAGCTGATGAGTGGGAAATGTCGCGCTCATGCCAGAGAGAGACATTCTCAAAGGCTGTCACCATGTGACCGCGAATGACACGCGCCAGACCAGTCATATTTTCAGATCCGATAGGGTTGCGTTTATGAGGCATAGCCGATGAACCTTTTTGACCCTTGGCAAAGAACTCTTCAACCTCACGCTGTTCAGATTTTTGCAGACCACGAATCTCGGTCGCCATGCGCTCGATAGACGTCGCAATCAAGGCCAAGGCTGAGAAGTATTCAGCGTGGAGGTCACGTGGCAGGACTTGAGTCGAAATCTCTTGTGGACGGATGCCTAATTTCTCACAGACATAGCTTTCTACAAATGGCGGAATGTTGGCAAAGTTCCCAACCGCACCAGAGATTTTCCCAGCTTCCACACCCGCAGCCGCAATCTCGAAACGCTCGATATTGCGCTTCATTTCGCTGTACCAGGTCGCGAGCTTAAGACCAAAAGTCGTCGGCTCCGCATGCACCCCGTGAGTCCGCCCCATCATGATGGTGAACTTGTGCTCCCGCGCCCGCTCTGCAATGATGTCGGTGAAGCGACGCAGATCCTCGCGAATGATGTCATTGGCCTGCTTGTAGAGGTAGCCGTAGGCCGTATCCACCACATCTGTCGAGGTCAGGCCATAGTGCACCCACTTGCGCTCCTCGCCCAGCGTCTCAGAAACCGCCCGCGTGAAGGCCACCACATCGTGGCGCGTCTCCTGCTCAATCTCCAAAATACGGTCGATGTCAAAGTCTGCCTTTTCACGAATCAAGGCCACATCTTCCTTGGGAATCTCACCTAACTCAGCCCAAGCCTCGTCAGCCAGAATCTCTACCTCCAGCCAAGCCTTGTACTTATTTTCCTCAGTCCAAATATTCGCCATCTCAGGGCGAGAGTAACGGTTGATCATTGTTAGTTCTCCTTTTGTTATTTAAATATTGTGTTGTTTAAAACAAGTTCATTTTTACTTTCTTCGAAAGGTAGTGACCAATCTTCAAATCGTCCCATTATATTAACTTCAATATTGTAACCATTAGGTGGGATAAAGTTATAGTTAGGACTGATATAATATCCATACTGTGCTATCTCACTAGCTTGAATAGAACGTATAGTTTCAATTCCAGATGTCCTATAAGATATATAATCAAATATCTTTTCTATTCCACTATGCCAGATTATCTTTTGGAAATCAAAATAATTTACAATCCATGTGTCAATCAAATCATTCCTATTCCTATCTTTAAAATAATCTATTGCCATTTCAGATAATTTATAGTAATCATCTAATGTTACGACTACCTTATAAATTTTTTTAGATTTTATATTTTCAATTCTAAGTCGCTCATTACTTCCCTTTTTATCAGTAAATATTGCAATTTCATTATTAAGGATATATTGTTTAGCTCTCTCAGCTTGTTCAGAAGCTGCCAATACCACTTTTTTAAACAGCTGCTGGCGACGCTCCTCTGACATTTTTTGATTAAACGGAATCTCTTTAAAATCCCTAGCCTTGCATTCTATTAATAGGATATTGTTGCTTGAAATAACAATGAAATCTTGTTCCTCTTTTTTACTAGTTTTTAAATATAAAGATTGATAAACATTATCAACACCAAAATTATTTTTCAAAATATTTTTTAATTCCTTCTCTAATATGTCTCCTTTATTTTTTGAAGAAGAAATTAGTTTTTGTTCAATACTAGATAGAATATGTTCTGATGCAGGTAAAAAATATGTCAAATTCCTTTTAATTCCAATTGAACCTCCTAATATTTGTATAGAAGAGGTCAAATATCTTACTTCCATGTTTTTTGAAGTATTCATAAATAATTTGCTATAATTAATATCCCCAAAGATTTCATCTAACTCTCTATCTGAAAATTGGCTACAACTACACACTAATCCATCTGGGCAAGATTTAACATTACAGATTATATATAATAACTTGTCAAAATTTTTGTAAATTGAAAATCCATATTGTTTCCGTGCCTCATTGTCAAACATCCTACATATTTCATAGTACTCCCAAAGTTCTTTTCGAAAAGTAAAATGATAGCTTAGGTAACTTTGTAAATTATCGCTCCTTCCATCTTGTATTGACTGTTCCACTTGGTTATTAGATATATTATTTTGAAGGACATTTATGAATAAAAAGAAAATTTTAATTTCATCTGAAGTAACTACATCCTTCTTTGACTCTCCGTTATACTTCAATAATATATATACATATAACTGAACCATAAGTTTCAGTGAAAATTGTGAATTCGATTCTTGCTTTCTTTGAATAATAGCTAAATTCATCACAGTATTTAATTTATTTATTGAATAATAAATATTATAGTATTTTAAAATATAATTCAGAATATCATCAATATCACTAAGTTGGTATATCTCTTTCTCTATATCCTCTAGACTTTTAGGATACCTTTCTTGACTCCTAATCCTTCTTTTAAAGTTTTCAAATATCTTTAAGATGCTTTTATAAGGCATTTTCACTATCTCATAAAACTTACTATATTTCATTCAAAAACTCTTCTATCTCATCAACCTCATCACCAAACACTGTCACACGCCCTACCTTACGATTGTACTTGTCTTCTATGGTCACTTATTTACCGCCCACTCCGCTGCTTTCTCTGCATGGATCACTGTTGTGTCATAGAGTGGCAGGTCAGTGTCGGATTGATTGACGAGGAGACCAATCTCGGTACAGCCCAAGATAACAGCTTCAGCGCCTGCTTTTTTCAAATCATCTATAACGGCAAGATAAGTCTGCTTTGAGCTTTCTTTGATATCTCCTAGACAGAGCTCGTCATAAATGATTCGATTGACCTCTGTAATACCAGTTTGGTCTGGAATCAGCACTTCTAACCCAGATTCTATTAATTTTTCCTTGTAAAAATCTTGAGTCATGGTGTACTTGGTCCCTAAGAGACCGACTTTTTGAATACCGTCAGCCAACAAGGCCTGCGCGGTTGCCTGCGCAATATGCAAGATTGGAATCGTAATCTTTTCTTGTATCTGCGGTGCAATCTTGTGCATGGTGTTGGTACAAATAACGATGAAATCCGCACCTGCTTGCTCCAAGCGCTGAGCAATATCTGTCAAAAGTTGACCGCTTTTCTCCCAGTCTCCAACTGCCTGATAATGCTCAATCTCTGCAAAATCAACACTATAAAGTAGAATCTTAGCAGAATGCAGGCCACCCAGCTCTTTTTTGATGGTTTCGTTAATGATTTGGTAGTAAGATGTGGTGCTTTCCCAACTCATACCACCAATCAGGCCAATAGTTTTCATAGGCTAATCAAACTCCTCCTTGCTTATCGCTACCGACGGATAGTGTGGCAAGCTACTTAGATCTGTATCCAATGGCAAGTCATAGATAGCCAGATAATTGTTTGGATATTGAATCTTTAATTCCTGATATTTGGCTTTTACTTTTTCATGGTCAGCGCTGGCAAAAAGCACTTCTACAACGGCAGTTTCTTTGCCTTCTTCCACAAAAGCATTGACGATGATTTGAATCATAGAAACCTCCTATATCTTCGTAACTAAATCCAGCTTCTCAGCCTATTATTTATCCAATTCCACAATTTTTTAAGCAAATTTATAAAACAATTATGCCTTATAGTATGTTTTGTTTTAGAAAATTCTACCTTATCTATTAGCTCTCTATACTTTAGATTATCAATAATCCGATTTTTATAACTCTCACCACCATAGAAAATGCAGTCTCGTATTTTAGAGTAAGTTTGACTATCATCGCTTTTAGATGTTTTTTCTTGTGCAATTAACTCAGAATATATCTCTTTTGCTTTTGAATCCCCTAATTTTAATTTCATATTTATAATAAAACTACCAAGAGAATATGAAGAAATACACAAAAAATTCATTGTTCCCAAAATTGAAGATGTTTCGTTTGTTGTCCACTTATCTATAATAGTGTTAAACATTTTAAATGTTTCAGGTGTTTTATATATATAATCAACTATAGCTTTGGGAATTTTATATTGGTGAATCATTTGCTTATATATATCTATATCAGACCTTGACTGATTTATATATTCCATAATATATTTCACTAAGAGATGGTTAAATACTATGGGAATTATAACAGATATAAAAATACTCAACAAAATAATATTATTTGTTATTTTTCTAAGGATATAGATAGGTAATGACATAGCAAATATAAGATAAGCAACTGCTATCCATAGAAAAAACATTAAAATATTTGATTTTTTCACTACATCCTGTCTACAAATTACAATAAATATAAACGGAATTATATAATAATACAAACTAGTCCAATAATATCTAAGATTATTTAGAACACTAACCAAAAAAATAACGAGCATAATTCCTAGAACTACCAACACTATATTCTTAAAATATAGCTCTGTTTTCGGAAAAACCTTCATTATAAGCGAATACCCTAAAAGAATAGCAACAAAAGATAGCCCTACTATTTCCAAAACAATATCGCCTATTTCTCGCCTTTTTACAATATCTGATGTATGATTACTCTCAGTAATTAAAAAGTATTTCTTTTGCTTAACATCTTTAAAAATATTAATTTTTTCTTTTATCTTAGATACAAGTTCTTTACGCCACCAAAAAATCATTAAAGGGATTAAAATAAATAAGAATAATGACACAAGATATTTTCCTTGACCTGCTGCAACTACAAATGCGATAATCCAAATTATAGTAAAGAGTCGTTTTTTTCTTAACCTATCCATTAAAAATCAATCCCTTTCCCTAATTCAACCACGCTATCCGGCTCATCACTAAACAAAGTCACATGTCCCATTTTGCGATTGTGCTTCGCTTCTATTTTACCATACAGGTGAAGATGGGCGCTTGGATTTTCTGTGACATATTTCTCAGCGGCCTCGACATGTTGGCCAAGTACGTTGAGCATAACAGCTGGCGCATGTAGGTGGATGGCTGGCAATTGTGCTCCGAGAACACCCAAGATATGGGTGTCAAACTGCGAGAAGTCGCAGGCTTCGATAGAATAATGCCCAGAGTTGTGTGGCCGTGGGGCAATCTCATTGACGATGATGTCATCAGCAGTCGCAAACATTTCCACGCAGAGCGTTCCAGACAGCTTGAGCTGTTCTGCGATTCGCACCGCCATTGCTTTGGCCTTGTTAGCCAGACTTTCTGAAATGCGGGCTGGCACGATGGTCTTCGACAGGATATTGTTGCGGTGGATATTTTCCTGAACTGGGAAAACCGTGACGTCCTTGCCATTTCCTGACACGATTACGGAAATTTCAAGGTCAAAATTGACAAATTCTTCCAAGACACAGTCTGCCGAGTCAGCTAGCGCATAGGCTTCTTCCAAGTCTGCTTCTGAGCGAATGACCTTTTGTCCATGGCCATCGTATCCACCTGTCGCAGTCTTAAGGACATAATTTTTCGACAGGTCGATATCTGCCAAGTCTTGGCTAGAAGTCACGACCTTGTAAGGTGCCACGGTGACTTGGGCCTTGTTTGCGAGAAAATCCTTTTCAAAAATCCGATTTTGCGAAATGCGGAGCAGGTCTGTCCCTTGAGGGAGCTGACCATCCTTGATAACGGCATCCAAACCATCAGCATCAACATTTTCAAACTCATAGGTCAGGACATCGCAACGTTCCACCAACTGACGGAGGGCGTCCACATCGTTATAAGGAGCTACGATGATTTCCGCCACACGAGAAGCTGGGCAATCCGCCGCAGGATCCAGCGCAATGACCTTGTGCCCCATGTAGATAGCAGAAATGGCCATCATCTGTCCCAGCTGACCGCCACCGATGATTCCGATTGTTTTAGATGAGCTCATTACTAGACTCCTCAGCGATTTTTCCTTGTTCTTCTGCGAAATCCGCTAGCGCTGCTGCCAGATCTTGATCTTCAATGGCCAAGATCCGAAGGGCAGTCAGGGCTGCGTTTGTCGCACCTGCTTCACCGATAGCCATGGTTGCGACAGGTACACCACCCGGCATCTGTACGATAGAGTAAAGGGAGTCCAGACCGCTGAGCGCGCGTGATTTGACCGGTACGCCGATGACAGGCAGGGTGGTTTTAGCCGCTACCATACCTGGCAAATGGGCTGCACCGCCTGCACCGGCGATGATGACCTTGATGCCGCGACTGCGAGCTTCTTCCGCATGCTGAAACATGAGGTTAGGCGTGCGATGAGCAGAGACGACTTTCTTTTCGTAGGCTACACCAAAGCGGTCTAAGACTTCAGCTGTTTTTTGCATGGTAGCCCAGTCGGATTTGGAGCCCATAATGATGGAAATAATTGGTTTCATTGTTAATATCCTTTTTCTTTTTGATAATGGTCTTAGGTGGTGGGTCGGAAGCAAACCTTTGGTTTCATTCCTAAAATTTGAGCCCGAAGTCTCAAATTTTCCCTAGACCAGAACATAGACTGTTCTGGTCTTTTCACCACGGCGACCATATCGTATTTAGCGACTGCGTCGCCTAAGCTAGAGCTAGTATGAAAATGCTCGAAGAAAATCGCAGAGTGTCAAAGAAAAGCGATGAAGTTCATCAAGGAGCTTTAACATAGTCAATCGTAGATTTCCGAAGAGTTTTATTTTACCGCCTTGCTTCCGATATCCGTTCGGTAAAAGAGGCCTGTGGTGTCTTGTTTTTTTAGTTGGTCGTAGATTTTTTTCTGCGCAGCTGAGACGGTATCTGCTGTGGTGACCAGCATGTACACTCGGCCGCCATTTGACAGCAGTGCTCTGCTATTTTCCGCAAACTTAGCCCCAGCATAGTAGGTGATGATGTCGCCAGCTGTCTTCTCCGGCAGAGGCTTGCCTTTCTCATAGTCCAGCGGGTAGCCCTCTGAGGCGACAACCACGCCAAGGGTCACGCCCTCAGCCAGCCAAGTGATAGCAGGCTCTTTCTTGTCCAGAATATCCGTGATGTTCTGCGCAAAGTCAGACGTCAAGCGTGGCAGGATAATCTGGGTCTCTGGGTCGCCGAAGCGCGAGTTGAACTCGATAACCTTGGGACCATCGGCTGTCAGAATCAGCCCAGCGTAGAGCACGCCAAGATAAGGTCGGCCCTCAGCTATCATGCCTTTGAGAACCGGCTTGATAATCGTCTCAACTGACTGATCCACCACGCTTTTTGGCAGGTGAGGAACTGGCGCATAGGCTCCCATACCGCCTGTATTGGGCCCCTTGTCCCCATCATAGGCCCGCTTGTGGTCTTGTGCTGTCGGAAGGATGTAAAACTTGTCGCCATTGACAAAGGCAAATAGGGAAAATTCCTCGCCGTCTAGGAACTCTTCGATAACCACACGCGCACCGCTGTCGCCGAACTTATTGTCCAAGAGCATATCGTGAGCTGCCTCAACTGCCTGCTCCACGGTCTCCGCTACGACCACTCCCTTACCCAGAGCCAAGCCGTCCGCTTTGACCACAATAGGCGCTCCCTGCTTTTCGATATAGGACTTGGCTTCCTCAAAGTCGGAAAATGTGCCATAGGCTGCTGTCGGCACACCGTATTTAACCATGATTTCCTTGGCAAAATCCTTGGACCACTCCAGCTCCGCTGCTAAACGAGATGGACCAAAAGCCTTGAGCCCAGCTTGGTTAAAATCATCTACAATTCCAGCTGCCAGGGCATCATCCGGACCGATAAAAGACCAAGCAATATCATTCTCCTTGGCAAATTTTATCAGTTTGGAATGTTCGGAAATTCCAATATTCACCAAATCCAACCCATCCAAGGTCATTCCATCATTTCCAGGAGCGACAAAGACCTGCTCCACATCCCGAGACTCCAACAATTTCTTGGCAATCGCATGCTCACGACCGCCTGAACCCACAACTAAAAGCTTCATAGCTAAGATACCTCAATATCCAATATCATAGGTGCTTATGCACCAAGCTAACACATCACGTAAAAACATCGCATTTTTACGAATTATTTATCTAAATTATATCACAATCGTTCGTTTTATTCCATTATAATGAGAAAAAGAATATCTCTTCCATATGATTGCCATTGCCGTAATTATTGTTGTCTTCAATCTTCTCCTTTTTGAGTGGATTGTACACATTTTAGAAAAAAACAATCATGACTTGCCAAATTTACTATCATTTTCAAATAAGTTTTCCGAATAATACAGGTGGGCCCATCCAAAACCATTCTCACAAAGGAGTTTTATGAAGAAATATCAAAAACTGTTTTTATTATCTGGAGCTGTCCTAGGTCTCTTTGCGAACCACTCAACAGTTCATGCGGTTGAATCGCCTGAATCTGAAGTCAAAATTCTAGGCCCCACTGATCGTGCCAGCAATGTCGATGTGACTGTGAACGATCGTACAGCCTCTATTAGTTATACCCGTTCCCAAGCTCAAGAACCTTATCTTATTGCTCATGCTGTTTGGTCTGAAGAAAACGGACAAGATGATTTGAAATGGTATGATACACCACAAACGCCCATCACTGACATTGACTTAAGCAACCATCCAGGATATGGTACGTTTCATGTTCATACCTATATACGGATAGGAGAGCGCTTGGTAGCTCTAAATGCCACTACCTTTCATGTAGATAAACCAGCTAGTAAAACGAATGCATCCGTCTCAGGAGGTACAGGGCGCATTAGTTTTTCCCGCAACAAAGACCAAACTCACTCAAAGATTGTCCATGCTGTCTGGTCAGAGGAAAAAGGCAGCGACGACCTTCAGTGGTATGACGCAGGAGAAGAATCAACTGAGTTTAATCTATCCAAACATCGTGGTTATGGACGATACTTCGTTGACACTTACGAAAATGTAAACGGAAAAATGATTTTCCTATCTGGTACTACGTTCCATCTTGAAAATCCGAAACCGATAATCGAAACCAGCTTCCCTCAAACCGGTATCATGGAAATTACTGTCAAAAACGTACCTGATACCATGCATCGAATTGTTCTTCCAACTTGGTCTGATAAGAAAGGGCAAGATGATCTACAATGGTACGAAGCAAGCAAAAATCCGGATGGCAGCTACAGCGCTCGGGTGGAACTCAGAAAGCATAACTACGACACTGGGACTTACAATATCCACCTTTACGGCCAAAGCTATGTTCAACCGGAATCAACTGGTATAGCAGGAACAACAGTTCAAGTTGACAGCGGAAAATTACCTTCGGACGAGGAACAGAAACCTCTTTTTACGGTGGAAAATATCAATCCCAAACAAGGGACCTACACCGTGAAAACTACCGAAACTAGCTTATCTAAACCTATTCAATCTGTCCGGGTGCCAATTTGGAGCACTAGCAATCAGAGCAATCTTAAATGGTATGCAGCCACTCCTAACGGAGATGGCTCCTTCAGCGCAACCTTTGATATCCGTAATCATCAGGCTTTGTCTGGAACCTATAACAACCATGTGTATGTCACCTATAAGGACGGCAGTGAGCGTAGCTACGCAGCAGATGCTGTCTCAATGTCTACCGACCAAATTCAAGCCAAGGTTGCAGTCAGGAAAACTGAGGCCAATCGCTATGAGGTGACAGTGACAGACGCCTACGGAGATGGCGATATTATTCTGCCAACTTGGTCAGAAGTCAATGGGCAAGATGATATCAAATGGTATACTGCAAATAAGGTCGGCAATGGAACTTACAAATTTACCGTGGATACTCAGAATCACAAGGGAAGCGGTCTATTTAACACCCATGTCTATCGTAGAAAAGCGGGACAACTGACTGGTCTGACTGGAACTAGCTATCAGGTTGAGAAATCAAGCGTTCAATCAGCTAATATTCAGCCTAACTATGCCGCTGCTAATGCGACAACTTATCCTGTCGGTCAATGCACTTGGGGAGCTAAAGCTCTAGCTCCTTGGGCAGGAAATTACTGGGGCAATGGCGGTCAATGGGCAGCTAGTGCTAGAAGAGCTGGATTCCGTACCGGCAGTACGCCTGAGGTTGGCGCCATCGCCTGCTGGGATGACGGTGGCTACGGCCACGTTGGTGTCGTGACTCATGTCGAATCCAATACCCGCATCCAGATCCAAGAGTCTAACTACCTCGGCAAGCAGTACATCAGTAACTTCCGTGGCTGGTTTGACCCAACTGCTTCTTACTGGGGCCGCCTGACCTATATCTACCCTAAATAAGTCGCTTTCGCACTCCTCAAAACCACTTCAAACCAGTGCTTTGAGCAGACTGCTCCTGCTTAGTTTGTTCATGATTTTCATTGAGTATAAGACTACTCAAAAATCCTCGGCTGACCCGAGGATTTTTTATAGTTTTTAATGCCTAAAATGCCGTACACCGGTGAAAATCATGGTCAGACCATGCTTGTCAGCCGCAATAATAGATTCCTCATCACGGACGGAGCCACCAGGCTGGATGATAGCTTTGATGCCAGCGGCTGCGATTTCCTCGATATTATCCGCAAAAGGGAAGAAAGCATCAGAAGCCAGAGCAGCGCCATCAAGGCGATCTTTAGCTTGCTCAATAGCAATCTTGACAGAAGCCACACGGTTAGTCTGACCGGGACCGACTCCCAGCACCTGACGGTCATTAGTGATGATGATACCATTGGATTTGACATATTTGACGGACTTCCAGGCAAATTCCAAAGCCACGCGCTCCTGCTCACTCGGCTGGCGCTTAGTCACGACCTGCCAATCAGCTGGATTTTCCTCGATAATATCTTGATTTTGCACGAGGAGACCACCCAGAACACCAGTCACTTCCTTCTCGGATCCAGAGGCTGCCTGCGCATCAAAAGCCAACTCCAAAATCCGCAGATTTTTCTTTTTATTGGTCAAAATAGCTAGCGCTTCTGCCGTGTAGCTCGGTGCGATGATAATTTCCAGAAAAATACCGTGCATCTTCTCAGCTGTCGCAGCGTCTACTTCGCGGTTGAGGACGACAATCCCTCCAAAAATAGAAACTGGATCAGACTCATAAGCATAGTCCCAAGCTGTCTCGATATCATCCGCTTGACCAATGCCACAAGGATTCATATGTTTTAGCGCCACAACAGTTGGCCGATCCTTAAAATCTCGAATAATCCGAATGGCCGCGTCGGCATCGCGAATGTTGTTGAAAGACAACTCTTTTCCATTCAGCTGCTTAGCAGAAGCGATGGAATAGTCCAATGGCAAAGCGGTCTGATAGAAATCAGCTTCCTGCTGTGGATTTTCCCCGTAGCGCATGGGCTGCTTGAGTTCATAGGTCAAGGTCAGCTTTTCAGGCTTACTTTCGCCCACCTGAGCTGTGAAATAGTCTGCAATTAAAGCATCATAAGCAGCCGTGTGACGGAAAACCTTGGCTGCCAAACGTTGACGCGTTTCATAGGTCGTTTGGCCATTTGCTGCCAACTCTTCCAGAACAAGAGCATAATCAGCCGGATCTACAACAACCGTCACACTGGCATGATTTTTAGCCGCAGAGCGCAGCATAGAGGGCCCACCGATATCAATATTTTCCACCGCGTCCGCATACTCAACACCCGACTTGAAAATGGTTTCCTTAAAAGGATAAAGGTTCACCACGACCAGGTCAATGAGCTCAATCTGATTGTCCTTGGCCGCTTGTAGGTGGCTATCTAAATCCCGACGAGCCAAGAGACCACCGTGAATGTTTGGATGGAGGGTCTTGACACGGCCATCCATCATCTCAGGAAAACCAGTCACATCATCGATGGCAATGGTGCCCACTCCTTCATTGTCTAAGGCCACCTTTGTTCCACCGGTTGAGATGATATCCCAGCCCAGAGCTTTCAGCTCTTTTGCAAATTCTACAATGCCTGTCTTGTCTGAGACACTGATCAAGGCTTTTTTCGTCATTCTATTCCTCTTTCTCTAGATCCAAGCGCATAGCAACTTCGTTATTCTCTTCTATAAATCCTGTTTCCTGAAAACCCAGACTAGTCAGCAGGCGCTTCATTTTTTCATTTCCAACCACATAATCTGCGATAATATGACTACAAGCTCTATCCATCTGAGCCTTTTTGATCAGAACTTCCAAGGCTTTTCGACCATAGCCTCTTCCTTGGTACTGCTGACCAATCATTATCCGCCAGATAAAGTATTCCGCTTCATCCTTGTCTATTTCCAGTAGGAGAAAGCCAACCACTTGCTTATCCCAATAGATTGCCATCGGAAACACATCTTCATTTTTCCGGTAGAGCCATGCGTCAGCTAAAGAGCGCACATTTGGAGCCACGAAACATGCTCGTTCATCAGCTTCAGATATTTTCAAATCCAGCACTGCCTGAAAGCTGCTCTCATCTACTAATTTCAGCTCAATCATTTTTTCTCCTAGCAATATTGCACAATCAAAACTTGATTTACTTCTTACCTTCTCCCTACCCCTAAACTCTCCAGCACTTGAGGATAGAGTTGATACTCGGCGGCATGGATGCGTTCTTCAAAACTTTCCAACGTATCTTCGGCTAAACGCGGCACGCGCACTTGCTGGATAATTTTGCCTGTGTCAACGCCCGAATCCACCCAGTGAATGGTCACACCGCTCTCAGAGACGCCAGCCTGCCAAGCATCCTCAATGCCATGAGCTCCTGGAAATTCAGGCAGATAAGCAGGATGAATGTTGATAATCCGGCCTTCATAAGCTGCCAATAAGGTTGGTCCAACGATTTTCATATAGCCTGCCAGGCAAACCAAGTCAATCTGGTGCGCTTCTAGTAGGTCTACAATAGCTTGCTCGTAAGCCACCTTACTGTCAAATTCTCTGAGCTCAAAGGCATAGCTTTTGACACCTAGCTTATCCGCCCGCTCGAGCACATAGGCATCGCGATGGTCTGAAAAGACAAATTCAACAGGAAACTGCTCAGCAATCACTTGGAAATTTGATCCATTACCCGAAGCAAAAACGGCAATTTTTTTCATTTGATAAGGACACTTTCACTTTCTTTTTTGACAATCCGGCCAACTTCATAAACAGGCTCGTCAAGAAGTTCTTTGACACGATCCACATTTTCAGGAGCAACTGCCAAAATCATCCCTAACCCCATATTGAAGATTTCAAACATTTCTTGGTGCTTGATGTGACCATATTTTTCTAGGGCCTTAAAAATCGGCAAGACTGGAATCTTGTCTTCTTCAATCTCAGCAGCCAAGTCATCGGCAAACATGCGGGGCACATTTTCGATAAAACCGCCACCAGTAATATGGGCAATCCCATGAACTAGCTTTTCCTTAATCAGCGGCAGCAAAGCCTTGACATAGATACGAGTCGGCTCAAGCAACACTTCCTTGAGTTTTTTACCTTCCAATTCTGGCAGTTCTTCCTCACCCGTATAGTCCGCAAAAACACGACGCACAAGCGAATAACCATTTGAGTGGATACCGCTGGAAGCCAACCCCAGAAGGACATCGCCCTCTGCGACTTTAGAGCCGTCAATAATCTCTGACTTTTCAGCAACCCCGACAGCAAAACCAGCTAGGTCATAATCATCTTCACCGTACATGCCAGGCATTTCAGCGGTTTCCCCGCCAATCAAGGCAGCTCCAGACTGGACACAGCCTTCAGCTACACCAGCCACCACTTGCTCTAGTTTTGCTGGCTCATTTTTCCCAGTGGCAATATAGTCTAGGAAGTAAAGGGGCTCAGCTCCTGCAGCGATGATGTCATTGACACACATAGCCACACAGTCCTGCCCAATGGTATCGTGCTTGTCATACTGAATGGCCAACATGAGCTTGGTTCCGACCCCATCCGTACCAGAAATCAGCACTGGCTCCTTGACCCCAGTCTGAGACAGGTCAAACATACCGCCAAAGCCACCCAGCGCCCCCATGACGCCAGCCCGCTCTGTGCGTGCTACATGTTTTTTGATTCGCTCAACAACTTCGTAACCCGCTTCAACATCCACACCGGATTGAGCATATGCATTTTTATTTGTCATAATTTTCTTCCTTACTCTTATTTTTGAAAAAGATTGCGACAACTACCGCTGACCTTGTTTTAATAAAAACTTGTCTTCTCCTTCAGGCTTTCCAGATAGCGCTCTTCATAGTCATAGAGCGGAGTTGGATACTGACCGTCAAAGTAAGCCACACAGAGCCCGCCATTCGGAGCGTCCGTCTCAATACCGACGGATTCAATGAGGCCTTCTAGTGACAGGTAAGTCAAGCTGTCAGCTCCGATAATCTCACAGACCTCATCAACCGTATGGTTGGCCGAGATGAGCTCACGCCGATTCTGGATATCAATGCCGTAGAAACATGGATATTTAAGTTCTGGACTGCCGATAGCCACATGGACTTCAGCTGCACCTGCATCTCGTAGGAGCTGGACGATACGTCGGCTGGTTGTTCCCCGTACGATAGAGTCATCCACCATGACCACGCGCTTGCCCTTGACAATGCTGGAAACAGCAGATAATTTCATACGAACTCCTTGCTCTCGCAACTCCTGCGTCGGCTGGATGAAGGTCCGTTGGATGTATTGATTTTTAATCAGACCCATTTCATTTGGCAGGCCAGACTCTTCGGAAAAGCCAGAGGCCGCTGACAGGGAAGAATTAGGCACACCGACAACGATATCCGCCTCATGTTGGAATTCCTGAGCCAGTCTGCGCCCCATCCGTTTGCGGGCTGCATGGACATTGACCCCATGAATGACGCTGTCCGGCCGAGCAAAATAGACATATTCCATTGAGCAAATAGCCAGCTGGGTATCTGTCGTATAGCTGTCGTAGGTCACGCCTTCATCATCGATAATCACGATTTCCCCTGGCTCAAGGTCGCGCACCCATTCAGCACCTACCACTTCAAACGCACAGGTTTCACTGGAAACGACCCAGGCCCCATTTTTCATGCGGCCGATGGACAAAGGACGAAAGCCATTAGGATCCAGCGCAGCGTAGAGTTTATCCTCTCTCATGATGAGGTAGGCAAAGCCGCCCTGAACTCGTCTCAAGGATTCCTTGAGCTTGTCTAAGAAATTTTCCTGCTTACTATGGCGAATCAAGTGCATGAGAATTTCCGTATCAGACGAGCTGGCAAAGATGGAACCCTTCTTTTCTAACTCCCGTCTCAGTGAATGGGCATTGGTCAGATTGCCATTATGCGCCAAACCCATCTGCATATCATAGAAACTGAAGAAGAAAGGCTGGACATTGTTAATAGAGGCTCCGCCAGACGTTGCATAGCGGACGTGGCCGATGGCTGCTTCTCCTGTCAGATTATCCAAATCTGCTGGGTTCTTAAAGACCTCTGCAACCAATCCCAAATCGCGGTGGCGTTTGAGCTTTCCATGGTCGTTTGACAGGATACCAGCTCCTTCCTGACCGCGGTGCTGCAGACTATGGAGTCCGAAATAGGTGACCTGAGCCGCCTGCGGATGGCCCCAGATTCCAAAAATACCGCACTCTTCATTCAGTGACTTTACTTCGTATGTCATTGTTTTACCTAAATTCTTTTGTCTTGTAAAAGGGAGAAAACCTGGCCTAACAGGCCAAGTAGACTCCTTTTTTGATTGCTTGCTCTTGCAAGCCAACTTTATTCGTGACTCGCTTGGAAATAACGAACGGCACTTTCAAACAATTTCTGGTCTTTCTGACCTGGAATATTTTGGAAAAGACTGTCTTCATAACGCTCTGAGTGGCCCATCTTCCCGATGATTTGACCGTTCTTGCTCATAATCCCTTCGATAGCGTAGAGAGAGCCGTTTGGATTATACTTGCTGTCCATGCTTGGCTGACCATCAAAGTCTACGTACTGACTCCAAATCTGACCATTGTCACGCAGCTCAGCAAATTCCTCAGCTGTCACGACAAATTTCCCTTCACCATGTGAAACCGGAATGGCATGGATATCTCCCACTTGCACACCAGCCAGCCAAGGCGAGTTGGTATTGGCAATACGGGTTTCAACCATCTTGGCCACGTGCTGGTTGGCATCATTGTAAAAGAGAGTAGGACTGCTAGCCCCTGCTTCTTCAAAGTTTCCGTAAGGAAGAAGACCGGATTTTACCAGAGCCTGGAATCCATTACAGATACCAATGATGAGACCACCACGAGCAATGAAAGCATCAATGGCTTTCTTAACCTTCTCGTTGAGCAGAATGTTGACGATAAACTTAGCTGATCCATCTGGCTCATCTGCAGCAGAGAAGCCGCCTGCAAAGAAGATGATATTTGCCTTGTCAATATTGTCAACCATACTGTCAACAGACTTGACAATGGCTTCTTCATCCAAAGTAACGAATGGAACTAGATTGACCTTGGCTCCAGCTGCTTCAAAGGCTTTGGCTGAGTCATATTCTGAGTTAGTTCCAGGGAAGACTGGGATGTAAACCAGCGGCTCCTCTACTGTCTCTTTGGCTTTGATAACTGTATCAGCGACAAGAGCCGGCACTTCTTCAATAACTATTTCCTGTTTAAATTCTGTCGGGTAGATAGGCTCTAGTCGGCCTTCAAAGCTTGCCAAAAGCTCGGCTCCCTCAAGCTGGACACCATTGACAATCAGGGTAAAGTCTGGCTTGGTCTGACCGATCTTCACTGCACTTGGAATATCCTGCTCCAGACTGGTAAAGACAAATCCGCCCAACTGCGCCTGCAAAACGGAAGGTAAGTCAGCAATATCCACTTGGGCACCAATGCGATTACCAAAGCTCATCAAGGCCAGACTCTCGGCTAGACCACCGTATTTGACAGCAGCAGCGGCTGTAATCTGATACTTGGCCTGAATGCCTGCAAAATTTTCAAAGTTTTTCTTGATTAAGTCAAAGTCAATATCCTGAGACAGGACCTGCCCTGGCAGATAGTAGATAGACTCTCCTGCCGCCTTAAACTCTGGAGACAGGATACGCCCAGCAGTTGAAGTAGTCACTCCAAAAGCTACCAAGGTCGGCGGTACGGTCAATTCTTCAAAAGTTCCGCTCATGGAATCCTTGCCACCAATAGACGGCAAACCTAGCTGAATCTGGGCTTCAATCGAACCAAGCAGAGCAGAAACTGGCTGTCCAAAACGCTCAGCCTGCTTGTCCATCCGCTCGAAGTATTCCTGATAAGAGAAGCGAGCCTTGGACCAGTCCGAACCAGCAGCAACCAAGCGAGCTGTCGCTTCAATCACTGCATAAGCTGCTCCATGATAAGGCGACCAAGCTGCCACATAAGGATTGTAGCCCTGTGCCATCACAGAGACCGTCTCAGTCTTGCCATGCTCAACTGGCAGTTTCTGCACAGAAGCCTCAGTCGGCGTGATTTGGTAGCGCCCGCCAATTGGATGATTGACAGTAGAACGGCCGACAGAGCTGTCAAAGATTGTCTGCAGCCCCTTTTGACTGGTATGATTGAGGTCGCTGAGCAAGCTTTTGAGATCCTGCTCCAAAGTCGCTTCAGAAGTCACAGTCTGCCCCGGCAATGCTGCTTGGGCATCCACAACCTTGGCATCCACAACCACACGCACACCATTGGTATCCAGAAAACTCCGCTCAATATCGACGATGGTTTCCCCGTTCCAGTGCATGACCAGATTTGGCTTTTCTGTCACTTTAGCCACAACGACTGCCAGCAGATTTTCCTTAGCTGCCGCGGCGATAAATTGTTGCACATCTTCTGGGCGGACCACCACTGCCATCCGCTCCTGCGATTCAGAAATCGCGATTTCTGTACCGTTAAGTCCTTGGTATTTGAGCGGCACCTTGTCAAGGTCAATTTCCAGCCCGTCTGCCAATTCGCCAATAGCTACACAGACACCGCCAGCACCAAAGTCATTGGATTTCTTGATGAGACGAGTCACATTGCCATCGCGGAAGAGACGCTGAATTTTGCGCTCCTCAATAGCATTTCCTTTTTGTACTTCCGCGCCAGCCGTCTCCACAGACGCAGCTGTCTGCACCTTTGATGAGCCAGTAGCACCGCCGACACCGTCACGACCCGTCTTGCCTCCCAGCAAGATGACCACATCACCTGCTACTGGTTTTTCACGGACGACGTTTTCCTTAGGAGCCGCACCGACAACCGCACCCAGCTCCATCCGCTTGGCTACAAAGCCTGGATGGAAATACTCACGAACATAGGTCGTTGCTAGACCAATTTGATTCCCGTAAGAAGAATAGCCATGCGCTGCAGTTTTTGAAATGACCTGCTGAGGGAGCTTGCCAGCTCGCGTTTCAGAAATTGGTTGGGTAATATCGCCCGCACCAGAAATCCGCATAGCCTGATAGACATAAGAACGGCCAGAAAGCGGATCACGAATGGCTCCTCCGATACAAGTCGCAGCCCCACCAAAGGGCTCAATTTCTGTTGGGTGGTTATGGGTTTCATTTTTAAACATCAGCAGCCAAGGCTCCTTGACACCATCCACATCCACTTCAATCTCTACTGAGCAGGCATTGATCTCATCAGACACTTCCATGTCATCCAGACGGCCATTAGCTCGCTCGTAGCGACCAAAAATAGTCGCCATATCCATGAGAGTCTGCGGTTTGTCACCACGTCCCAGCTCATCGCGCATAGCCAAGTATTTATCATAAGTAGCCTGGAGCTGCTTTTCAAACTTAGAAGCTGAAAAATCAATCTTCTTCAACTCCGTCTCAAAGGTCGTATGTCGACAGTGGTCGGACCAGTAAGTATCCAGAACCTTGAGCTCGGTCTCCGTCGGAAAACGACCAATTGACTTGAAATAGTCCTGAATGAAGAGCAAATCTGCCACTTCCATAGCCAGACCATGCTCCTGCTTGTAGGCTTTAAAGTCCGCTTCCGTATAGTCCTTAAAGAAGTTCAGAACCGGAATGGTCTTATCTGACTCGGAGAATTGCTCCAGCTGGATTGGTTGCTCAATATCTTTAAAGCGTGAATCAACTGGATTCAGCAAGTATTTCTTGATTGCTGCCAACTCGCTGTCTGAGATGTCTTTATTGACCAAATAAAGCTGAGCGGTCCTCACCAGAACATCTGTCCCAGCGCCGAGCAAAAAGAGGGCCTCCTGAGAGCTGGCTGCCCGCTGGTCAAACTGACCCGGCAGCGCTTCAATGGCAAAAAACGCTGTCTCTGCAAGTGCAGCCTCTACTTCCTCTTCCGCTAGCAATCTATCAGTCACCTGCTCAGAGAAAATATGCTTTTCAGCACGATCAACCAAATCTTCTGCCAGATGAAAGACATCATAAACTTGAATCATCCGAAGATCTGACAATGTTTTCAACTGAAGATTATGCGTCAACTCTCTCACCAAGCTCTGTGACTTCACACCGAAGTTTCTCTTCTTCTCTACAAAAATACGCTTGTCCATGATTATTTACACCCTGTCCTTACTTAATTGCCTGCAATTTTTCCCAAACAACCTGATAGACATCTGTCAGTTCACCAAGGCCACGCCGGAAAACATCCTTGTCCATGTGATGACCTTCCGCATCCCAGAGACGGCAGTTGTCAGGTGAAAATTCATCTGCCAGAATAATCTTGCCATCTTTGTCAAAGCCAAACTCTAACTTGAAATCAATCAATTTCAGTCCGATTTGGCGGAACCAGTCTGACAAGAGTTCATTAATCCGACGAGTCTCCTCTTTCAAAAAGGCAATTTCTTGATCGCTGGCAATCTTCAAGAATTTCACGTGTTCGTCATTGATGAAAGGATCGTCCAAATCATCATTTTTGTAGTAAAATTCCACAATCGGAGTTTCAAGCGCGATGCCCTCTTCTACTCCAAAACGCTTGGAAAAAGAACCTGCTGTGTAGTTGCGCAGCACCACTTCCAAAGGAATAATCTCTACTTTTTTATTTAGCTGGTCCGTATCCGAAACCTTCTCAATAAAATGCGTCGCCACACCAGCTGCATTGAGTTTCTCAAAAATAAAAGATGAAATCTGGTTGTTGAGCACTCCTTTACCAGCAATCTGCTCCTTCTTGACTCCATTAAAGGCCGTTGCCTGGTCCTTGTAGCGCGCCAGAATGACTTGCTCATCATCTGTAGAGAAAATATTCTTAGCTTTTCCCGAATATAATAACTTATTAGACATTTTAATATTCGCCTTTCGTGGTTTTATACCCTCATTCTATCATCTTTGAATACATTTTACAAGAAATTCCGTATAAACTTTCTGTATCCAGTTAAAGAAATTGTTTCCTTTCCAAGATACGAAAAAAGACCGGAAGATACCGATCTTTGATTTTTAATGTTGCTTCTTCAGTTTTTCGTGGATATAAGCCACCACATCGGAAATTGTTTTGAAGTTATCCATATCCTCATCAGGAATCTCAATATCAAAAGCTTCTTCCAAATTGATGATAAATTCCATCAAATCAACAGAGTCCACTCCCAGCTCCTCTTTCAAGCTCAATTCCGGAGTGACATGCAGCTTGCTGCTGTCATGTTCTTGAATGATTTCGACAATTTTTGCATAAATTTCTTTTTCGCTCATGGTTACTCCTTTGCATCTGAAAATTCAATAACCGATTTACCAACAACATCCGTCTCCAGCATGGTGCGAATCTGACGAATCGTGCTATAAACAGCCTTAGCATCGCTAGAGCCATGCGTTTTGACAACAGGCGCTTTCAAGCCGAATAGAACTGCACCGCCTGCACTAGAATAGTCCAGACTATTTTTGAGCCCTCGCAGGCTATCCTTGAGCAGAAAGGCTCCCAATTTAGCCTTAAAACCACCGCCTAAAATAGACTTCTTCAGCTGACCCATGATACTGATAGCAGTTCCTTCGATTGATTTCAGAACAGCATTACCAGTAAAGCCATCTGCAACGACAACATCCGCCACATCATCCATCAAATCACGCGCCTCTACATTGCCGATAAAGTTAAGTGTCGAATCTCCAGCTAAAAGCTCGTAGGCTTCCTTGCGCAGAGGGTCACCCTTGCTACTTTCTGTTCCATTATTCAAGAGACCCACCCTCGGCTTCTTGATTCCTCGGACATTTTCAGCATAGAAAGAACCCAAAGTCGCATACTGGTGTAAATGATGGGCTGTGTTTTCAGCATTGGCTCCCAGATCCAGCATATCAAATCCCTGACCGCCAACTGTCGGCATGGTGGATAAGAGCCCCGGTCGGTCAATATTCTTGATACGCCCCACGATAAAGAAACCTGCTGCCAAAAGTGCTCCAGTATTTCCAGCAGACAACATAGCATCTGCTTCCCCTGCCTTGACAGCCTTGGCTGCCAGCACCATACTAGCCTCTTTCTTTTGACGAATGGCCTTGGTAGGCTCGTCGTCCGAGTCAATCTTTTCCTCCGTGTGGATGATGCGGACCCGCTCACTAGCAGTCAGATAAGGCTTAATTTTCGCTTCGTCGCCATAAAGGAGAATTTCAATATCCGAAAACTCCTGTACCGCTCGATTGGCTCCTTCCACCAGAGCCTGAGGGGCATTGTCCCCTCCCATAGCATCAACAGCTATTTTTTTCATTCGATTTATTCCTCGTTCTTATCTTTTAAAATGCTTCCCCAGTCCCCCAGAGAATCTATAAATTTTTTGGATTTGAGATGGATGCCGACATATTCATCATAGAGCAGGTCGATAAAATCCCGCAGTTGCTTTTTAATATCTGGCTTCAAAGAAATGGCCTCCAATTCGCTAAAACGGACCGCCTGAAACTGGTCCAGCAGAAAAGGAAGATTAGGATTTAGATGGCAGCGTCGCTCATCCTGATGGTAATGATCAGGGCAAAGGACTCCGCTATATTTGAAAGAGAAGTCAAAAGGCAGACCCGTCCGATGACAAAAGGCACAGTCATGGAAGTTCAGTGAAACTCCAAAACGTGACAAAATCTGAATCTCAAAGATATTGGTCAGCACTTCATAGTCCAGACCATCATTCATCAGTTCCAGGGTTTTCTGTAGAAAAGCAAAGAGAGCTGGATCCGGCTGATTGTCCTGAAGACTGGCATCTACCAAGGCTGCCACATAGCTGGCATAAGACATGATGAACAAGTCCTCATTGATGCGATGGTAGGCGACTACATCCTGATAGTCCTCAATATAGCTAAGGCCATCATCATTGATTTTCATTAGCAAGTTTGCCGCGGTCAAAGGCTGAATGACGGGTGCTAGCTTAGATTTCCCAGCATGCTTGACGAAAAACATACGCTTACCAGCCTGTTCCGTAAAGATCTTGACCAGCTTATCATCCTCACGGAAATTGCGGTTATAGAGAACCAGACCTTGACTTGTTAGAGATTTAAGCATAGTCCTCCATGTAGTCCTTGAGGCGTTTCAGAGCTTCTTGAATCGTCTCCATACTAGCCGCGTAGGACAGGCGGATATAGCCTTCCCCGTATTGACCAAAAGCCGCCCCCGGGATAAAGGCCACAGCCTTCTTCTCTGCAAAATCCTGCAGAAAGGCGAAAGAATCTTGATTATAACCATCTGGTATCTTAGCAAAAATATAAAAAGCCCCGTCTGGTTTGATGATCTTAAAGCCTAACTCTGCCATTTTCTCTATGATATAATCGCGACGCTGGATATACTCAGCCTTCATTGGCTCCGCATCATCTTTCCCAACTGTCAGGGCTTCAATGCCAGCAAACTGAGCCATGGTATTGGCCGCTGTTACGAGATACTGATGGCTCTTAATCAGCTGAGCAGTGAAAACTGCTGGAGCAAAGATAAAGCCCAACCGCCAGCCAGTCATGGCATGAGACTTAGACAGGCCGTTGATGACAATGGTTTGGCCTGGCAGATACTCCGCAATGGAGACATGCCCCTGCTCCGTATAGGTCAGTTCAGAATAGACCTCATCACAGACCACAAAGACTTGGTATTTTCCTAGGACATCAGCTAGAGCTTTTATCTGCTCCCGCGAATAAGTCACGCCGGTTGGATTGGCTGGATAATTGAGAATGACTGCTTTTAGTTGCTCGCCCTGTTCTAAAATAGCTGCTTCCAGCATCTCTGGAGTGAGGACAAAGTTATTGGCCGTTGTGTCAATCTCGACAATCTCCGCCCCTACTAGATTGACAATGGGCTCATAGCCTGGATAAGCAGGAGCTGGCAGCAAGACCTTGTCTCCTTCTTCTAGAATGGCTGTCAGTGTAGCCGACAAGGCCTCTGTTGCGCCAATAGTGACCAAGACCTCATCTTCTGGGCGATAGTACAGATTGTACTTTTCTTTCACAAAGCTGCTAGCCGCCTGACGCAGCTCCAAGAGACCGCTCATGCCAGTGTAGTGGCTTTGATTAGCATCAATCGCTGCCTTGGCCGCTTCTTTGATATGATCCGGTGTCGTAAAATCCGGCTCTCCTAAGGTCAGCCGAAGAACCCCAGGAATTGATTGGTCAAACTGACGAATCAGCGAAATTTCTATTTTTCCCAAGTTTTTATTAAATTTCTTACTTAAATCCATACATACCTCCAGCCGCTCAATAGAACTATTATACTATAAATGCAGAAGCATAGCAAAAGCTATTACATGATTTCTTATGCAGAAAAAGGACTAAGCTTGTACTCAGTCCCTTTTTCCTTGCCTTAAAATTCTTCTCTACCAAATAGTGGATATGGCCACATCTCACATGACTGACCAATCAACGAGTCGGAGTATAGGTCAATTCCTTGCCATGCTTGCCCAGAAAATCTGGCAGTTCCGAATCAGGAATCTGCCGCAAATAAAGATTAGAACGAATTGTATCATCTTCCTCACGACAGGTTGAGAGAACTAAATACCGGTCACTCGCCTTAATCTGGATCTTAGGATCCTTAGTACGAGCAGCCTCATAGATATTTCTGAGCTGAGTTGTAAAGTCCTCGTCGTCCTTAAACTCCGTCCGATAAAAAGCCGTCTCTTCCGGCACGATGACCAGTCCCATAGCTTGATAATAATACTTACGATCAGGAGTCTCAATCACGACATATCTATGTTTGTCAAAATAATCCTGACGATCATAGTAGTTGACGTCATTAAACATACGATGATCTCCTGCCTTGCTGCCCCGAGCATGCCCGAAAAGCCAGGTAAGTCGATCACTGAAATCTTTATGATTGTCCTTATCCATGAAGACCGCTCCCATATAGGGCTCTTGCTTTCCTTCAAAAGTCTTCAGCAGATAAGTCTCATTATCTTTCGTTTGCACCACTGGCTCATCCAGCTGCGTACCAGGAGCATAGACATAGCCTATCGTTTCTGAATTCACAGCCTTCAGTTTAGCAAAACGCTCTGCTAAATATTCCTTTTCTGTCTGACTTGAAGATGCAGATGAGCTTGACGTTTCAATCCTGCTAGGATGCGAAACTCGAAGCTTACTGCCTGATGCTGATGAACGGAAAGCATAAAAAACAGAAAAAATAACCAGAACAATCAGCAGGAGGCAGATGCCAACAACAAGGAGCTGTTTCTTATTCAAAGCTTGACCCCTATCTTTTTCTTGCATAATCTAAAAATCCTTTATTTTTCATTTTTTACAAAAAATATCACCGAACGAAGGCTCAGTGATATTTAGGCGTTAGCACAAATTAAAGACAAAATTATTTGACTGCACTTGTCTTAGGAAGTGACTTTTCTTCAGAATTTTCCTCATTTTCCTTGTTTTCTTCTTTTGCTTCCGGAGCTTTTTTTGCTTTATTTTCTGATTTTTTAGCCTTCTTTTTACCTGCTGCTGAAGAGGACGCCGCCGAAGATTGAGACGGTGCTGGAAAAGTCGGAACTGATGAAGAGGCTGTGGAGTAAGGTGCTGCCGAATAAGCCGGTGTAGATGGATCTATAGTAGATGGTGCCACTGAAGGCTGATCCGCATTAGCCGACTCTCCCTCACCAATAACAAGAACTTTGTTACCAGCTTGATCCTCCATCACAGCACTTTTACCAACCGGAGCTTTCTTAGCTTCAGCAACTTGCTGATCCAGAGCTGATTGTGCATCTCTATAGGCCTGCAGTTCATCCATAACTTTATTAGATTCTGAGTCCGTACTGCCTTGGGGAACTTCATTATTATCAATGTCATTAACCCAAAGACTGGCTGTACCCTCAGCAAATACTGGTGCAGCAGCCGCGAAAAGTGAAAGGGCCACAGCACTTGAAAGCAAAACCTTTTTCATTATCTCATCTCCTCGTTACTTTTCAAAAATAATTGTAACTCCCCGTTACCTAATATTACCTACTACTAAGTATAGTTCGAACTCTTAAAAAAGTCAAGAATTTTACTACATAAAAATTTTTAAAACCAAATAATACCAAGGGATGAGACAAATTGTCAATTTATCAACTATTTAAATGGTTATTTATTTATATTTGAAACATCAAGTAATTTGAATTTTCTTTCAAAGTAAATGTTGGACTTTTTTTAAAAAGATAGTAGGAATAAAATAAGAAGAGGCCAGGAATCAAGTATCCCAGCCATATATCTCAGATTATTTTTTACCTATTTCAAACAAGGGTGACAGCGGCCGTTTTTCATGAATACGGACAATGGCTTCCCCTAAAAGATGCGCAATTGAAATCTGCTCAATCTTATCAATCAAGCGCTCTTGAGGCAGATAAATCGTATCCAGCACAACCAATTTTTTAATCGCTGATTTTTGAATATTATCCATAGCAGGACCAGATAAGACTGGATGCGTACAGCTGGCATAGACTTCTACAGCTCCCGCCTCAGCGAGAGCGTCAGCTGCATGGCAGATAGTTCCTGCTGTATCAATCATATCATCAATTAGGATACAAGTTTTTCCTTCTACCTTACCAATGATGTTCATGACTTCACTACTATTCATCTTGTCTACGCTGCGGCGCTTATCAATAATCGCAATCGGGGTTTTCAGAAACTCTGCTAACTTACGGGCCCGACTCACACCACCATGGTCAGGACTGACTACCACATAGTCGCCCCCTGTCATATTACGGCGCTCAAAGTAATCAGCAATCAAAGGTGCACCCATCAAATGATCTACTGGAATGTCAAAGAAGCCCTGAATTTGCGCTGCGTGCAAGTCAATAGTCAGCATCCGATCCACACCAGCAATTTCCAACATATTAGCAACTAATTTAGATGTAATTGGCTCACGAGCTCTAGCCTTGCGATCCTGTCGAGCATAGCCATAGTAAGGCATGACAACATTGATTGATTCAGCACTAGCCCGTTTCAATGCATCTACCATAATCAAAATTTCCATCAAATTATCATTGACTGGCGAGCTGGTAGACTGCAAAATAAAGACGTGTTTCCCGCGAATAGATTCTTCAATATTCACTTGAATCTCACCATCAGAGAACTGACGGACAGTTGATTTCCCAAGTGGCAATCCAATCTCTTGAGCAACACGCTGCGCTAATTCTTGATTAGAAGAAAGAGCAAAGAGTTTTAAATCAGAAAAAGACATGATTCCCTCCAGATTCTAAATCGTCTTTCATTGTCCAATTACAACTTTTCCCAACTACCATTGTAACTTTTTTCAGTTGATTTTTCAATTAAAAATAAAAAACGCCAAAGGCGCTTTTTACTGATTAGTTCGGATAAATATATGAAACTGTACCTTGTGCAGTTGTTGGATTAAACCATCCACGGTAGTTACCGATTGATTGTTGTCCAAGGTAGTTTGCTTCTGATACTTGGATGTTTGTAGTAGATTGAACAGCTGTTACTACTGCAACGTGTCCGTATCCACCGTCAGTCCAACATGCAATTGCTCCAACTTCTGGCTGTGAACCAACACGGAAACCTGCTGCTGCTGCACTTGCAGACCATTGTCCACCATTACCCCAGTAATCGCCAGCCCAAGGAGCTAATGTCTTAGCACCCCAAGTACATTGACCTACTGGATAAGAAGAGGCAGATGAGCTATAAACTGGTCTATTCGCACGAGCAACTGATTGAGTCACTGCAGGTGCTGCTGGAGCTGCTGCTTCAGCTGCTGGAGCTGAATTCACAACTGCTTGAACCTGAGCTTGCAGGGTGGTATTTCCTGAAGCTTCAATTGCTTGGCGTTTTGATTCTTGCTCTGCTTTATAAGCTGCTTCACGAGCTGCCGCTTCAGCTGCTGCTTTTTCAGCTGCTGCTTTTTCTTCAAGAAGAGAATTCTTTTCGTTTTCAGCAGTCGCTTTTTCAGCTGCAAGACTTGCCTGAGCTGCTTTCAGTTCAGCTTGTTTTGTTGCCAAAGCTTGCTCATCATCAGCTAACTTCTCTTGGTTAGCAATTACAGTATTGATAGCTTCATTATTCGCAACTTGCTTTTCAGCAATTACTTCTTTATCTTTCTTTTGTTGTTCCAGCATTTTATTATTTGCTGAAACAATTTCGCTCATAGCTGCTACACGAGAAATAGCTTCTGTGATAGAGCTAGAATTTACAACTGTATTGATGTAGCTAGTAGCAGTTCCATTTGTTTGGGTACTGCGCGCTTGATTTGCAAGTGACTCATTACGAGCTACAATATTTTTAGACAGTTCGTCAATCTCAGCAGAAAGTTTTGCAGATTCAGCAGACAATTTTTCATTTTCTGCTTTAAGCTCTTCTTGTTGCTTTTGAATAGCAGATACTTGTCCTTGAATCTCGTTAACTTGTGTCTGAGCTGATTGTTGTTGCTCTGTTAAACTATTAATCTTGCTGTCTTGTGCAGCAATCTTTTCATCAGTTGTCTCTGCTTTAACGCTCACAAGTGCAGCTCCTTGTGAAAGGATAACCGTACTCAATAAAATTGATGTGAGTAGTTTTTTCTTCATAAAAATAATACACTCCTTCTTATAAGACATTAACTAGTATACCAGAAAATGCTGTATCATATGTTACGCCTTTATTACATTTTTATTTCTTGTTTATCATAAATACATTTTTTCGAAAATAGACTGAAAAATGAGGAATATCAGGCCATTGAGAAGGATAGTCGGTACCAGACTGCTAAGGACAAAATCCTGTAAATTCAGACTAGAAAGATTCAAAAATATCGCAAAAGCAAAGCTGGTTAATTCAAATAAAAATACAAGAATCAAAACAGATAAAAAGCGAGTAAATTTATTTAAAAGCATAGTCGAACTAGACTGACAAACCAAGAGACTTAAAAGAGGAAAAAGAATAAGAGCAATACCGATGGTATGAAAATAGTAAACATCGTAAATCAGCCCCAGACAGCAAAACAAGAGAATATTGTAGTTTCTAGAAAGGTTGATGGAAACAAAAAGCATGAAAATAAAGATAAAATGACTAACTAAATGCCATTGTAAAGGAAAAATATTAGCCAGAAAAGTCGAAATCTGCCCATCAATCAGTAAAACAACAAATAAAATAATAGGAGTCAAAAGATGTTCTTTAATATCTCTCATATCAGTTCCCTACCAACATTACAGCACGGATATCCGACAAATCAGCAGCCGGCTTAACCAGGACAATCTTGTTTAACCGATCCTTAGCCTCAGAAACGGAAAGTACCTTACCGACAGGAATATTTTCTGCATTATAAGCACCCAAGCCACTGGTTGCCACCTCATCTCCCTCTTTTATACCTTCAGCACTATTTAACTGACTGATGATATAAGCAGAGTTTTTTGCATCATAACCCGTAATAATCCCATAAACTGAGCCTGACTTCGTTTGAATTCTAACAGAAATTTTAGTTGAGTTTTCCTCGTTAGTCAGTAGAGATACTAAGCTAGACTGACTACTAGTTTCAGAAACACTTCCGACCAGACCACCATTAGCGACCACCAACATAGCATCTGTCACATGATCAGATGTCCCCTTGTCAATAGTCAGCTCATTTTTCCAAGATGCTGGCGTACGGGCAATCACTTCGCTGGCAATTTGTATTTGATTTTTATCAGCCTCTTTAAATTCCAGAAGTTTTCGCAACTGTTCATTCTCATCTTCTAAGGAATCTGCCTTCCCAGCCTTTTCCTCAACCTCATAAAGATTTTTCTTGAGTTGTTGATTCTCTCTGTAAGTAGACATCAAATCTGACATTTCTTCCTTTTTATCGGCTACAAAAGCAAAAGGAGAACCGACATGTCTATCTACCAATGAAATAATATTTGAAGTAGTTGATACAAACCAACTAGAAGAGGTAGATAGGATGAGTATCGTCATTGCAACAACTAATACAAAAAAAGAAATCAGAAACTTAGATTTTTTAAATCGATTCATCAGAAAAACCTCACTAAACAGGACGAGAAAGTATAAGAAAAGGAGATAGCAAATGCTAAACTCCTTATTCATACGGAGAATGGGGGATTCGAACCCCCGCGCCGGTTACCCGACCTAACGATTTAGCAAACCGTCCTCTTCAGCCTCTTGAGTAATTCTCCAATTAATGGGCACGAGTGGACTCGAACCACCGACCTCACGCTTATCAGGCGTGCGCTCTAACCACCTGAGCTACGCGCCCAAGTTAAAAACTTGGTAATTTGAACAAAGTTCAAAGCGGGTGACGAGAATCGAACTCGCGACAACAGCTTGGAAGGCTGTAGTTTTACCACTAAACTACACCCGCATTTCCAATACGATGATGTATGGCGCGAGACGGAATCGAACCGCCGACACATGGAGCTTCAATCCATTGCTCT
>NZ_CAURLD010000023.1:0-31408 GCF_963525625.1 uncultured Streptococcus sp. | reverse complement strand
AGACACCGCCTTTTCACGGCGGTAACACGGGTTCGAATCCCGTACGGACTATATTATCCGGCATAGCTCAGTTGGTAGTAGCGCATGACTGTTAATCATGATGTCGTAGGTTCGAGTCCTACTGCCGGAGCTAGAGACACTCCTAGTGAGTGTTTTTTTATTGTTCAAAAAAGGCCTTCACTAGCATTTTAATGAAGAGCCTTATTTTTTATATTGGTAAGTAGCTGTTTTTTTGATATATTTACATTCTCTGTCGTTTCCTACGTAGAAAATTATAACAAACAAATAAGATTATGCCAGATATGAAGGCAATGCCACCTTCTTTTAGTCCATTAGGAATGAAAGTGAGAACAACATTTCCTTCTCCTTTTTTCACATCCAATTTCATAAAGCCGTTTTGAGCTCGTTTTAGTGTGACAGGCTTCCCGTTAAGAGTGGCTGACCATCCCTTATCATAAGGAATGGTAAAGAATAATGAAGTATCCTTTTCCGCTCTATAGTTTGTTTTTACTGTGTTTAAATCAGTAGTTGTGGAAACGGGCTGTTCTTTTAATTTTTGAATGACATTTTGATATTGCTCAGTATTAACGGCAAAAAATTCTGGTGTATCAAATGAAACTGTTGAATTGTCTGGGAATGTAAAGCGAATAGATACTGTTTGACTTTGACTGAAATAGCCAGCATTAAAGAAAGGAAAAACATTATTAGTTGTATAACGTTCTGTAAAGTTATTGACAGTAATGTCAACATCTGTCTGATCATCATTACTAAAATCAATCCCAGCAACATTAATATATAGTTGACTGTTAGCAGGTACATTGACAGTATAGATTACACTAGCAAAGCTTGTATTATGTTCTCTGTCAACATCCACAGTCACTCTGTTACCAATTTGCTTGACATTTTCATTAGTAGTTATAGCATCTACTTTATCATAATATTTAAAATCAAAGCCAGTCAATTGATTCAAAAATTCTGTCTGATTATCTAAAGTCAAATTTGTAAACTTGACATCCTGGTAAACATCATTGGTCAGAAAAGCTAAACCAAGTGCAGCATCATTTTGGTAGATAGACATTTCTTTTTCAGTTTTTTCAGGAAGAAAACCAAATTTTTGAGGATCTGTTTCAGATAGATTGTAGCGAACACCAAAAATACTGTCCATTAAAATACTGTTATTTTGATAACGGAGATTCAGATTTGTTCCTGCTGATTTAAAACCAAGTTTATCTAAAGTAGAACTTGCCTGAGTATTTCGAACAGATGAGAACTGGGAAACTCCATTGTAGTTGAATTTCATACTGTCATTTCCCGTTTGTGGATTCAATCTTTCAGTTCTAAAAAAGTCAATATTTTCCTTTTTGGAATAATTGACAAGCTTGTCAATCTCGTCAAGGTGGCTAGCATAAGATGAACGAGTGGCAAATACCCATTCTTTAGCAATTCCTCCAACTTGATAATAGGAATTAAGCGACAATTCAAAAGTAACAAAGAAGAGCAAGACAGGGAGAATGATTTTTGGTTGAATAGAAGATTTTTCTAAGACAAAGCTAATCAAGAGATAAGCCAGCAGAAATTCTAATGTTAGAATATAATTCTCAGGACCCAAAAAATCATAATGTTTTCTCTGAATAAAAGTAAGAATGAATCCAAGGCTGAGCAAAGTGAAACTAATGGCAAGATTCATCAATTTCACATCTTTCCAACGATTTAAAGTCTCAGCAGCCATATAGATAACTACCAGAGAAAATAGCCAAGAATAACGGTGAAGAAACATGTTCGGTGCATGCATTCCCTGCCAAAGTAAGTCTAAATATTGAAGATAAAAACTAGCTATGAAAATTGCAATGAGTAAAAAGTAGCAAAGTTTCACGTGAAACTTAACAGATTTTAAGGTGAAAAATAAGATAGCTAGAATCAAAGGGAAGGTGCCGACATAAATCATAGGGATAGAACCATACTTGGTTGTATCAAAACTGCCAATAAAATTTTTAGCAAACACATCTAAGAACCAACTTTTTTCTGTCAACAAAGAAGAAACTTTTGTTAAGGTTTCCCCATGAGTGCTTATATCTAAGTAAGTTGGCAGAATCATGATTAGGCTAGTCAGACCTGCTAAAGCAGATATGACTGTAAAGTCAAGTAAACTTTTAATTCTATTTTTGAAATTCCAAGATAATTGAAGAAAGTACCAAAAGACCAAAAAGATTGCCATCATATATCCAAAATAATAATTTTGGATGAAGAGAATTGACAGTGTTGTAAAGTATAGTACTCTTCCTTTTCCAGTTATCAACCTATGTAAACCTAGCACAATCAAAGGTGTAAGGATAAACACATCCAACCAGGTTTTAATTTCCAATTGACTGACTGAAAAACTCATTAAAGAAAATGAAGTTGAAAGAGTGATGATGAGTAAAGCTGGAATCTTTTTGAATATTCCTTTGATGCTGATAAGGGTAGAGAGTCCAATTAATCCAAACTTGATTAAGGTAAATAGATAGACGGCATCTGGCATTGATTTCAAATCAAAGAAATAAACCAAGGGAGATAAGAAGCTACCTAAATAATAACTGGATAAAGCATAGAAATTCTGCCCAAGTCCACTGGAGAAAGTATAGAAAATACTGTCTGTGCCATGGAGGATATTTCTTAGGTTAGTATCAAAAATGACATACTGATGAAAACCATCACCAAGCAAGGGAGACGTTTCGCTATTCCAGTAAATTCCATACATCAAGTAGACAAAGAACATGATGAAAAATGGAATAAAGAAGGCACAAAAATAAGGCCAATTTTTTTTAAAATATTCTTTAATGTGATTCATATTTCTTATATAGAAAGAGGCAGAAACGTTGTTTCATGCCTCTGTAAAGCTTTGTAAACGTAAATTGACAAGGAATTAATCTTTCCAAAGTTCTTTGACTTTTGCCTGAACTTCCTGATTTTCCAAGAATTCATCATAGGTTTCGTCAATGCGGTCAATGACACCATTTTTAGACAGGACAATGATATGGTTAGCTAAGGTTTGAATAAATTCATGGTCATGACTGGCAAAAATAATGGATCCTTTGAAGTTTTTCAATCCATCATTTAAGCTGGAGATTGATTCCAAATCTAAGTGATTGGTTGGATCGTCCAAGACTAGAACGTTGGATTTGAGCAACATCAGCTTAGATAACATAACCCGAACTTTTTCTCCTCCTGACAAGACATTGACAGACTTGTTAACCTCATCTCCAGAGAAAAGCATGCGCCCAAGGAATCCTCGAAGGAAGGTGTTGTCATCCTCTTCTTTGCTAGCAAATTGACGCAGCCAGTCAAGGATTGATTCACCACTAGCAAAGTCACGAGAGTTATCTTTTGGTAGGTAAGATTGACTGGTTGTGACACCCCACTTGACAGTTCCTTCATACTCAATATCACCCATCAAAGCACGAATCAAAGCTGTTGTTTGGATGTCGTTTTGGCCAATCAAAGCTGTTTTATCGCCAGGACGTAAAATGAAGTTAATATTATCAAGAATAGTTTCTCCGTCTATCTTGACAGAAAGGTTTTCCACTGTCAAGAGATCATTACCGATTTCACGTTCTGCTTTAAAACTGATAAATGGGTATTTACGGCTAGATGGAACAATTTCTTCTAATTCAATCTTGTCAAGCATCTTTTTACGAGAAGTTGCTTGTTTTGATTTTGAAGCATTGGCAGAAAAGCGAGCAACAAATTCTTGAAGTTGCTTGATTTTTTCTTCTGCTTTGGCATTTCGGTCAGCTAGAAGCTTAGCCGCTAGTTCGCTTGACTCTTTCCAGAAATCATAGTTTCCGACATAGAGTTTGATTTTTCCAAAGTCAAGGTCAGCCATATGAGTGCAGACTTTATTCAAAAAGTGACGGTCGTGGGATACAACAATAACTGTATTGTCAAAATCGATAAGAAAGTCTTCCAACCAAGTAATAGACTGAATATCTAAGCCGTTAGTTGGCTCGTCCAGAAGTAAGACATCAGGTTTACCAAAAAGGGCTTTGGCTAAGAGTACTTTGACCTTGTCTCCGTTAGAAAGCTCGCTCATATTTTGGTAGTGAAGATCTTCCGGAATATTGAGATTTTGCAATAATTGAGAGGCTTCACTTTCAGCTTCCCAGCCACCTAGTTCAGCAAACTCTCCCTCAAGCTCGGCCGCACGTACACCATCTTCATCAGAAAAATCATGCTTCATATAAATAGCATCTTTTTCTTTCATGATGTTGTAGAGATGCTCATTTCCCATGATTACAACATCAATAGCCCGTTCTTCTTCATAGTCAAAGTGGTTCTGGCGAAGAACTGAAAGACGTTCATTTGGTCCTAGAGAAATGTGGCCTGTTGTTGGCTCAATATCACCAGCTAAAATTTTCAAAAAGGTTGATTTTCCAGCTCCGTTAGCTCCAATCAATCCATAAGTATTTCCTTCTGTAAATTTGATGTTGACCTCATCAAACAATTTTCGGTCACTGAAACGCAGTGATACATCTGATACTGTAAGCAATGTCTTTCTCCTATATATATAATCTTCTTCATTTTACTAGAAAACAGAACTTTTTTCAAATAATTCTGAGATAAAAAGAAAAAATCAAAGCAGAAAGAAAAAAGGAGAATAGAATGAACTAAGACTTTAAGGTTTTACAGCCAGAATAGTTTGTCAATTAAGTTTACAAATATTGTAAAGGGATGTCAATTAAGCTGTAAAAACTGGAATTTTCGCTTTTTTCTAGAAACTTCTTTCTCATTTTCATTGAAAATGATATAATGAACTCATTATAAATTGAGGAGTAATAGATGGCTAAACCAATTATTTTAACAGGAGATCGTCCGACAGGAAAATTGCATATTGGTCATTATGTAGGAAGTTTACGGAACCGCGTGCTTTTGCAGGATCAGGGTAAATATGAGATGTTCGTATTTTTGGCTGATCAGCAAGCTTTGACAGATCATGCAAAGGACCCTCAGACAATTGTTGAGTCTATTGGGAATGTAGCTTTGGATTATCTGGCAGCTGGATTGGATCCTGAAAAGGTGACTATTTTTATTCAAAGTCAGATTCCTGAGTTGGCAGAATTGTCAATGTATTACATGAATTTGGTGTCATTGGCTCGTCTTGAGCGTAATCCTACTGTCAAGACTGAGATTGCTCAAAAAGGATTTGGTGAAAGTTTGCCGACTGGTTTTTTAGTTTATCCGATTTCTCAGGCAGCTGATATTACTGCTTTCAAGGCTAATTTTGTACCAGTAGGACATGATCAAAAGCCTATGATTGAGCAGACTCGGGAAATTGTTCGTTCCTTTAACCACGCTTATCAGACAGATGTTTTAGTAGAACCGGAAGGGATTTATCCTGAAAATGACGCAGCTGGACGTTTACCTGGTTTGGATGGCAATGCTAAGATGTCTAAGTCTCTCAATAACGGCATTTATTTGGCAGATGATATGGATATTCTACAAAAGAAGGTCATGAGTATGTATACAGATCCTAATCATATCAGAGTGGAAGATCCTGGAAAAATTGAGGGAAATATGGTCTTTCATTATTTGGATGTTTTTGGCCGCCCAGAAGATGATGCTGATATTGCTGCAATGAAAGAGCATTATCAAAGAGGTGGTCTGGGAGATGTCAAAACCAAACGCTATCTGTTAGAAATTCTAGAGCGAGAGTTAGGTCCGATTCGTGAGCGTCGTGTGGAGTTTGCTAAAGACATGGGACAGGTCTATCAGATGCTACAAGAAGGATGCGATAAGGCCCGTCAGACTGCGGCCCAGACTCTTTCAGAAGTGAAGTCTGCGATGGGGATTAATTATTTTAAATAACGAACATTATTGATTATAAATCACAAAAACTATCGTTTTTAGTTTCAAAAATGATGGTTTTTATTTTTTGTGTAATAATGATTGACAATTTCCTATAGAATGGTATGATATTAACAACAAAAAAACCAGCTCTTATTCAAAGAAAACTGAACTTCAATTTTCTTTGGGTATTAGTTTAATAAAAAGGAAAAGAGGAAACTGTGGATGTCTAACTGGGACACTAAATTTTTGAAAAAAGGTTTTACCTTTGATGATGTGCTGCTGATTCCAGCTGAAAGCCATGTACTGCCCAATGCTGCTGATTTGAGTACCAAGCTTGCTGAGAATCTGACTTTAAATATCCCAATCATTACTGCCGCTATGGACACCGTTACAGAGAGTCAGATGGCTATTGCTATTGCCCGTGCCGGCGGCCTTGGAGTTATCCACAAAAATATGTCTATTGAGCAACAGGCTGATGAGGTTCGAAAGGTTAAGCGTTCTGAGAATGGCGTTATTATTGATCCTTTTTTCCTAACGCCAGAGCATACGATTGCTGAAGCAGATGAGTTGATGGGACGCTACCGTATCAGTGGTGTTCCTGTTGTAGAAACTCTTGAAAATCGTAAGTTAGTAGGGATTCTAACCAATCGTGATTTACGTTTTATTTCTGACTTCAATCAACCTATTTCCCGTCATATGACCAGTGAGAATCTTGTAACGGCGCCTGTTGGTACAGATTTGGGAACTGCAGAGCGCATTTTACAGGAGCACCGGATCGAAAAGTTGCCTTTGGTTGATGATAAGGGCTGCCTTTCAGGTTTGATTACCATTAAAGATATTGAAAAGGTTATTGAGTTTCCAAATGCTGCTAAAGATGAATTTGGACGACTCTTGGTAGCTGGTGCTGTTGGAGTTACTTCAGATACTTTCGAACGTGCAGAAGCTCTCTTTGAAGCAGGTGCTGATGCGATTGTTATTGATACTGCTCATGGCCATTCTGCAGGAGTTTTGCGTAAGATTGCAGAGATTCGCGCTCATTTCCCTGATCGCACCTTGATTGCTGGAAATATTGCAACTGCTGAAGGTGCACGCGCTCTCTATGAAGCAGGTGTGGATGTTGTTAAGGTCGGAATTGGCCCAGGTTCTATCTGCACAACCCGTGTCATTGCTGGTGTTGGTGTTCCTCAAGTAACGGCTATTTATGATGCAGCTGCTGTAGCGCGTGAATATGGAAAAACCATCATTGCTGATGGTGGGATTAAGTATTCTGGAGATATTGTTAAGGCCTTGGCTGCGGGTGGAAATGCTGTTATGCTGGGTTCAATGTTTGCAGGAACAGACGAAGCGCCAGGTGAGACAGAAATCTTCCAAGGTCGGAAATTTAAGACTTACCGTGGAATGGGATCTATCGCCGCTATGAAGAAGGGCTCTAGTGACCGTTACTTTCAAGGTTCTGTCAATGAAGCTAATAAGCTAGTTCCAGAAGGAATTGAAGGTCGTGTGGCATACAAGGGAGCTGCTGCAGATATTGTCTTCCAGATGCTGGGTGGTATCCGATCTGGAATGGGTTATGTTGGTGCTGCAAATCTGCAAGAACTTCACGATAATGCTCAGTTTATTGAGATGAGTGGTGCTGGATTGAAGGAAAGCCACCCTCATGATGTGCAAATTACAAATGAAGCCCCTAACTATTCAGTTCAATAAAAAATAAAACGAGGTCGGGAATTTTTCCTAACCTCTTTTTAAATTTACGATTTAAATTGACATACTTTTACAATTCAAAAGGCTATAAAAGCTGTTCTAACAACAATTCGATATAATTCGTTTACAACGTAAACAAGTTTTTGTAAATGAAATTTACAAAAATGTAAATCTCATGTAATACTAGGATTGAGATATAATTTGTCCTTGTTGGATGGTGAAAATTTTTATATCTTGTGGAAGATTTTTTAAATGTTCTAAAGTTGTTGTAGTAATGAAAGTTTGAATATCCTGAGAGATAGTTTCTAATAATTTTAATTGACGGTTATTGTCAAGTTCGCTCATTACATCGTCAAGCAATAAAATAGGTGTTTCCTTCGTAATACTTTCTATTAACTTGATTTCGGCTAGTTTCAGTGATAAAACAAGACTGCGATGCTGACCTTGACTACCAAAGTTGGCATCCATCTGGTTGATAAAAAAAGCAATATCATCACGATGGGGACCAACACCTGTATTTTTTTTGAATAGGTCACGTTTACGGCTGCTTAATAAGGAAGAGCAGTAAGTTTCTTCTAAGTTGTCAATTTTGTGTAAAGGAATAGATGACAGATACTTGACAGTCAATTCTTCCAAATTTTGAGAGATGTCCCAGTGCTTGTCTTGAGCAAAGCTTTCTAATTTTTGCAAAAAATCCAACCGATGCCTTATGACACGACAGCCATAGTTAATCAGCTGCTCATCAAGGACAGTCAAGAAGGTTTCATCAACTTTGTCATTAGCTTTCAGATAGGCGTTGCGTTGTTTGAGGACATGGTTGTAATTGGATAAATCTGATAGATAGACAGGCTTGATTTGTCCAAGCTCAATGTCTATAAATTTACGGCGTAGACTGGGGGAACCTTTAATCAACTGTAAATCTTCAGGAGCAAACAAAACAACATTCATAGTTCCAATGTAGTCTGATAATTTACTTTGTTTCAAGTGGTTGACTTTTGTGATGCGACCTTTTGGTGTCAAGTTAATGTCAAGGGGAACTTTACCAGTCTTTTTTTCTAAGATGCCAGAGACAAGGAGATTATTTTCTGTAAAATGAATCAGATCCTTATCTGAGCGTGTGCGGTGGCTTCTTGTCAAGGCTAAAAAATATACAGCTTCTAAAATATTGGTTTTACCTTGTGCGTTCTGACCTAGAAAGACATTCAAACCAGGATGGAAGTCAATATCAGCTTCCTGATAATTTCGGAAATGCTTTATTTTTAATGATTGCAGCCACATGATTAGATACCAGGGAAGCGAACAGGGATTTTAGTAGTTTTCTGCTTTTTAGGTAGCCCTGTATTCTTACGCTTTTCTTTTTTAGAAGTCTGAGATTTTTTTAAATCCTTATTCATGGCTTTGACAAGTTCAGCAACTCGTTTTTTTTCTGCGATTTCTTTCTGGTGTTGCAGAATTTCTTCTTGACTAGGAGCTGTCAAATCAATTTCAATTCCTTGCTCGGGAAGGGAAATCCTGTCATTGACACGGAGTTTTTTTCCCCGGCGGTTTTCTGGCTCGCCATTAAAAAGGACTGGATATTCACTTAGAAATGATTTAATTGCTCCGCCGCTTTGGATAATTCCTGTTTCTTTCAAAAGGGCTTGTAGCGTGATGTAGTCATCAAATAATTTATATTCCATATTTCACCTCAACCCTGTCATTATACCATATTTGTTAGTAAAAAGTGCTGAGGTGCTTTGGATAAAAGTGGAAATTTTCTCCTGTTATCAGAAAACGTTTTAATCAGCAAAAAGCTTGGTAGAACAAACAAATCAGAGGCATTTCATGATATAATAGTAGTCTATATTATTCAGTATGAGGGGCGTCATGGAAATCACTAAAGGAGTTCGTCTCCATTTTATTCAATCAGAAAAATTTAAAACAAACAAAATTAAGGTTCGTTTTTCAGCGCCTATGTCCAAAGAAACAGTAGCTGGTCGGGTTTTAACAGCCAGTATGCTGGAGACTGTCAATGCTGTTTATCCTACTTCGCAGGCCTTCAGAGAACGTTTGGCCAATTTGTATGGTGCTGATTATTCAACGAGTCTTTCAAGGAGAGGATTGGTCCATTATTTAGATATCAATCTTTCTTTTGTGCGGGATAAATTTTTGAGTCGCAAAAATGTCCTGACAGATGCCATGCTTGATTTTTTGAAAGCCAGCTTGTTTTCTCCATTGGTAAGTCAGGACGCTTTTGATGAATCTGCTTTTGAAATTGAGAAGAAAAATATCTTGAATGATTTGGAAGCAGAAATTGAGAATCATTTTTATCATGCTCATCGAGAATTAGACAAACTCTTTTATGAAGAAGAGGAAATGCAGATGCCTCGTGTTGGGACGATTGAATTAATCCAGAAAGAGACAGCTGCAAGCAGTTTTGCTGCTTTTCAGCAGATGCTTCAGGAAAATCAGATTGACTTTTTCTTTATTGGGGACTTTAATGAAGTGGCTGTTCGGGAGAAAATTCAATCTTTCAATTTTGCGCCTCGCCAGCAAGAACTTCAGTTAGTTTATCAGCAAGAATATTCCAATGTTTTGCGAGAAGGACTGGAGCAGAAAGATGTTCATCAGTCAATTATTGAGTTAGGCTATCACTTCCCTATTCAGTACGGAGAGAGTGAGCACCTGCCCTTGGTCGTTTTAAATGCTTTGCTAGGTGGCTTTGCCCATTCGAAATTATTTGTCAATCTTCGTGAAAAGGAAGGGCTGGCTTATACAATTTCTAGCAATTTTGATATTTTTTCAGGAATGATGCGGATTTACGCTGGTATTGATCGTAGCAATCGGACCAGAACAGTTGCTTTAATCAACCGACAGATTGCTGATTTGAAGCGTGGGAATTTTAGTCTGGAAGAACTGAATCAAACCAAGAAAATGCTGAGAAATTCAGTATTGTTAGCTCAGGATCGACAGAATACAATCTTAGAGAGAGCTTATATGGCTTCTGTTTTAGGGAAAAAATTCTTATCTCTTGAAGCTTGGCTGGAAGCTTTGGAACAGGTTCGTAAGGATGATATTATCAAGGCAGCTGGTCAGTTGAAATTACAAGCTATTTACTTTATGGAAGGAAAATAATGCAGGGAGAAGTGCTAGAAGAAATCAATTATTCAGCAGTAGGAGAAACTGTCTATCAGACAGTATTAGCAAACGGTTTGCGTGTTTTTCTTCTGCCTAAAAATGATTTTAATGAAACTTATGGGATTATCTCAACTAATTTTGGTTCAGTGGATACAGGGATTGTTTCACGTGAAACTAAGCAGGTCACTCATTATCCGGCTGGAATAGCTCATTTTTTGGAACATAAACTTTTTGAAGGCTCGCAGGGAAAGGATCTGCTGCTGGAATTTACTAAGCTAGGAGCTGAGAGCAATGCCTTTACGAGCTTTACTCGGACTAGTTATCTGTTTTCTGCAACGGATAACATTTCAGAGAACCTACAGCTTTTGCAAGAACTTGTGCATCAGGCTGATTTCACAAAAGAATCCATTTTGCGGGAACAGGATATTATCGATCAAGAAATTGAAATGTATCAGGATAATCCAGATTATCGTCTCTTTTTTGGAGCCTTGGCAAATCTCTATCCTCAAACACCTCTGGCAGAAGACATTGCAGGGACGAAAGAGTCCATCTCTGAGATAACTGTCGAAAATTTGAAGGAAAATTTCAAGAACTTTTATCATCCTTCTAATATGACTTTGTTTGTGATTGGTAATTTCGATTTGGAACAGATGGCTGCTGAGATTTCTGAACAGCAGGAAAAACTAGTTTTTGCAGGAAGTTCGGAACCTATTGAAAAAATTCCTGTTAGCCTTCACCCAGTGGTATCAACGGATACCTACCGAATGGAGGTGGCTAGTCCAAAACTGGCAGTTGGGATTCGAGGGACAGACTTTGTTGATGAATCGGAGTTGTATCGCTATAAAATCACTTTGAAACTCCTATTTGCCATGATGTTTGGCTGGACTTCCAAGCGTTTCCAGTCCCTCTATGAAAGTGGGAAAATGGATAATTCTTTAACGCTGGAAGTGGAAGTAGAAAAAGATTTTCACTTTGTCATGCTGACGATGGACACTCAGGAACCGGTGGGACTTTCTCATCAATTTCGCTCAGCCATCAAGAATTTTGACAAGGATCCGGATGTGACAGAAGAACATTTGGATACGATTAAAAGTGAGATGTTTGGTGATTTTCTGCATGGTTTAAACTCACTTGAGTATATTGCAACCCAATATGAACCTCAGTTGATGGGTGAGAATCTGTTTGATTTGCCGAAAATTTTACAGGACATCAGCCTGAATGATGTGATAAAACTAGGTCATCGATTTATCGATCAGTGTGATATGACAGATTTTACTATTTTTCCAAAATAATTCCAGAATCGTTTTTAAAATTTTGTTAAAATAGTGAAGAATAGAAAAAAGGGAAAAGTACGTATGAGAAAAAAAACGATAGGAGAAGTGTTGAAGCTTGCTCGGACTAATCAAGGTCTGAGTTTAGAGGAATTGTCAAAAAAGACAGATATCCAGCAGGATTTGTTAGAAGCGCTGGAACGAAATGACTATGATTTGCTTCCTAGTCCTTTCTATGCCCGTAGTTTCTTGCGGAAGTACGCCTGGGCTGTAGATTTGGATGAATCCATTATTTTGGAGGCTTACGAAGCTGGTGAGATGATTGTCTTTGATGAAGTGGCACTGGCAGCAGATGAGGAATTTAGGAGCAGAAAAAATAAAAATAAAAGCTCTTTTCTGCCCTTGTTCTATTTTCTCTTGTTGGCTTCAGCTATTGCTGCTTTCGTAGCTTACTATATCTGGAGCTATGCTCATACTAATTCGGTAAGTTTCAAAACATCTGACAGCAATTATAGTCTGGTGTCTTCTACAAGCACTAACAGTCAGAAGAGTTCCTTTTCTTCGGCTGATTCTAAGTCAGTTTCTTCCTCAGCTAGCAAGTTGACAGTTAGTGGAAGCGGAGAGAATTTGATTGCTGAGTATAGCGGAGCAAGTCAGCCTGTTAAAGTGACCGTTTCTGTGGAGCAAACAACCAATTTGGTAAGCATAAGCGATTCAGAACTAGCCGAAGGCATCACCTTATCTCCTGAAAAATCAAGCCAGACGGTTTCTCTTGAGCCAGGCAATAAGTATCTTATTACGTTAGCACCTGTTAAAGGAGCAACTGTGACGATAGAGGGACAAAAACTGGATACTTCTGCTTTGACTAGTGATAGTGGAACCATTAGTTTGAACATTACGAAAGGATAAAAACGAAGAGAATCCCATGAAAAAAGAAAATATTCCAAATGCCTTAACTCTTATTAGAATTGCTTTAATCCCTGTATTTGTTGTGATTTTAACATTCGGTCATTCTTACACCATGCATATTTTAGCAGCTTTTATATTTGCTTTTGCCAGTATAACTGATTATCTAGATGGTTATTTGGCACGAAAGTGGGAAGTGGTAACAAATTTTGGTAAATTTGCTGATCCCATGGCTGATAAGCTTTTAGTGATGTCTGCTTTTATCATGTTGATCGAGATGAAAATGGCTCCTGCCTGGGTTGTAGCTATTATTATTTGCCGGGAATTGGCAGTAACAGGTCTGCGCTTGCTTTTAGTGGAAACAGGAGGGACAGTCTTAGCAGCTGCTATGCCAGGTAAAATCAAGACCTTCACGCAGATGTTTGCTATTATTTTTCTACTGATTCATTGGACTCTCTTAGGACAAATCCTTCTGTATATCGCTTTAATCTTTACGATTTATTCTGGATATGACTACTTCAAGGGAAGTGCCTATCTCTTTAAAGATACCTTTAAATAATATGAAAAATATCATCGAAGTAAGAAATCTTAAGTACAAATACGATAGTGAGTCTGAGAATTACACTTTAAATGATGTCTCCTTTCAAGTAAAAAAAGGGGAATGGCTGTCTATTGTTGGTCATAATGGGAGTGGAAAATCAACCACAGTTCGTTTGATTGACGGTCTTTTAGAAGCGGAAAGCGGAGATATTATTATCTCAGGTGATAAGCTAACAGCTGAAAATGTCTGGGAAAAACGCAGACAGATTGGCATGGTATTCCAAAATCCAGATAATCAGTTTGTCGGAGCAACTGTAGAAGATGATGTAGCCTTTGGTTTGGAAAATCAAGGGCTGGACTATGATCTGATGGTAGAGCGAGTCCAGCAGGCATTAGAACTTGTCGGCATGCAGGATTTTAAGGAGCGTGAACCAGCTCGTCTTTCCGGAGGCCAGAAACAGCGGGTAGCTGTTGCAGGTGTGGTAGCTCTGAGACCGGATATTATTATTTTGGATGAAGCAACCAGCATGCTGGATCCAGAGGGGCGTTTGGATCTTATCCAGACCGTGAAAAAAATTAAAGACAAGAATCAGCTGACCGTCATTTCTATCACCCATGATTTGGATGAAATAGCCTTAAGCGACCGTGTTTTGGTCATGAAAGAGGGTCAGGTTGAGTCTACCGCTACCCCGAGAGAACTTTTTTCTCGAGAAGATTTGGAAGAGCTAGGATTGGATCAGCCATTTGTTAATCAGGTAAAGGCGGCTTTGTGTCAGTCTGGGCTTCCTCTGCCAGACTCTTACTTAACAGAAAAAGAATTGCAGGATCAACTATGGGCATTACTCTCAAAAATGTAAGTTATACTTATCAAGCTGGCACTCCTTTTGAGGGACCAGCGCTTTTTGGAGTGGATTTGGAGATAAAATCGGGCAGCTACACCGCTCTTATCGGGCATACTGGTAGCGGTAAGTCAACCATTCTCCAGCTTTTAAATGGCTTGCTGGTTCCTAATCAAGGCAGTGTTGAAGTAGGCAGTACAGTCATCACGGCTGATTCTGTCAATAAAGATATTAAACAGGTGCGCAAGAAAGTCGGTCTGGTCTTTCAATTTCCGGAAAGTCAGGTTTTTGATGAAACAGTTTTGAAAGATGTGGCTTTTGGTCCTCAGAATTTTGGTGTTTCTAAAGAAGAAGCGGAAACTTTGGCACGTGAAAAGCTGCACTTAGTCGGAATTTCTGAGGATTTGTTCAATCGCAGTCCTTTCGAACTTTCTGGTGGCCAGATGCGCAGGGTGGCCATAGCAGGTATACTGGCCATGGAGCCTGATATCTTGGTTTTGGATGAGCCGACAGCAGGACTTGATCCGTCCGGTCGAAAAGAACTGATGAGGCTCTTTGAAGAGCTGCATCGAGCCGGTATGACCATTGTTTTGGTAACACACCTAATGGATGATGTAGCCAACTTTGCTGATACAGTCTATGTTTTAGATAAGGGCAGAGTCGTCAAGAGCGGTCAGCCTGCTCAGGTCTTTCAGGATTTGGATTTTATGGAGAGTATTCAATTGGGTGTTCCTAAGATTACAAAATTTGCTCACGAATTGGCGGAGAAAGGGATGAATTTCTCGCACTATCCTATTACAATTGAAGAATTCAAGGAGATCTTGCATGGATAAGTTGATTTTAGGCCGCTATATTCCCGGAAATTCAATTATTCATCGTTTGGATCCGCGGAGCAAGTTGCTGGCGATGTTTCTTTTTATTCTATTAATTTTCTGGGCTAATAATCTTGGAACCAATCTGCTGTTGTTTGTTTTCGTTTTTAGTTTGGTCTTGCTGTCAAAGGTTCCTTTGAAGTTCTTTTTAAAGGGTATCCAGTCCATGGTTTTTATCATAGCTTTTACCACCTTGTTCCAGCTGTTTTTGACCTCAGGAGGCGCTACAATTTTTCAGTTTGCTTTTATCAAAATTACAGAAGCAGGACTGTCACAGGCTGGTATTATTTTTAGCCGCTTTATTCTGATTATTTTCTTTTCTACTCTTCTGACTCTGACAACAACACCCTTAAGATTGTCCGATGCGGTTGAGTCTTTGCTGAAGCCTCTGAAGGTTTTCAAGGTGCCAGCACATGAGATTGGTCTGATGCTCTCTATGAGCCTGCGCTTCGTTCCAACTTTGATGGATGATACTACTCGGATTATGAACGCCCAGAGGGCGCGTGGTGTTGACTTTGGCGAGGGAAAAATCATTCAAAAGATTAAATCTATTATTCCCATTCTAATCCCTTTATTTGCTTCCAGTTTTAAAAGGGCGGATGCTCTAGCTATTGCCATGGAAGCGCGCGGCTATAATGGAGGTGAAGGTCGGACACGTTTTCGCCGTTTGGCATGGAAAAGAAATGACAGCTTGGCTATTATTAGCTTATTTATATTAGGTATTCTGCTTTATATATTGAAAAACTGACCTGCTGTTTAAAGTGTTTTTAGAGAATAGTATAAGTTAAACTTGTCTATTTTTTACTTGATCAAAGAAAATATTTGGCAAAAAAGCTCTAAAAGTCTGTTTTTAAAGTCTAAACTAAATGTTCTTGTAACGTTTGACTTGGTAATGTAACTTTTTGGTAATATTTTATGTGTAAGATAGTATTATCACCGAAAGGAGAATTACTTTTTAATGAACAAAAAAACAGCAAAATGGACTTTAACAGGTGCAGTCGCTGCAGCGGCTTTCTTGGTTTCAGGTATTGCGAATGCTGAAACCTATACAGTTGAAGCCGGTGATACTTTATCAGCTATTGCTAACGAAAAAAATACAACTCTTGAGAAATTAGTAGAGTTAAACAAGATTGCAGATCCAAATCACATCCGTGTTGGTCAAATCTTGGAACTTGGAAATAGTGCCAAAACGTCTGAAACAAGCGTAGCAGCAACTGCAACTCCCGTAAATAATTATGCAGCACCTGCAGCAACAGCTAATTCAGCAGCAACTTCAGGAGGACTTGTACTTAGCAATGGTAATACCGCTGGTGCAACTGGCTCTTATGCAGCATCACGTATGGCAGAAATGACAGGTGTTCCTGCATCAACTTGGGAAGCTATCATTGCTCGTGAATCAAATGGTCAAGTAGATGCTTACAACGCATCTGGTGCTAGTGGTCTTTTCCAAACGATGCCAGGTTGGGGATCAACGGCTACTGTTGATGATCAAATCCAATCAGCATATAGTGCCTACAGTGCTCAAGGACTTTCAGCTTGGGGCTACTAAGATAGAAATAAAAAAACCACAGATTTCTGTGGTTTTTTGGTTTACATAAAGTTGACAATTTATAAGCATAAAATGATAGTGTAGATAAAGATTTAAAGGTAACAATCTTATCTAGATTGACAGCTATGTAAAGTTATGAAAAGTATTCGTTTAATATTTTTAAAATGTGTTTGGGAGAATGAGCCAGGAAATCTGCTCCATTTTCTAGTAACTCTTCTTTGCTGCCAAAGCCCCAAAGGACTCCTAGAGTTGAGATTCCTACTTCTTTACCGCCGATTATATCAAACTTTGTATCGCCTATAATTATGGTTTCTTCTGGATTTGCATCTAGTGTTTGGAGAGCTCGGCGCAGAACATCTGCTTTGTGAAATGAATCTGGCAGTGAGCCAAAAATATCATCAAATTGCTCAGAGATAGCTAGATTTACTAATAAATCTTGTGCTGTGGGTTGATTTTTACTTGTTGTTACATAAATCTGATAGCCGGCTTCTTTTAACTGTGTCAGCAATTCTGGTATCCCATCATAGAGACGGACATCCCAGATGCCTTTTTCCTTATAGAAGCTGCGGTAATAGTTAATCGCTTCTGGAACTTGGTTTTCTTCAAGAACAGAGGCGAAGCTTACTTCCAGAGGCGGCCCCATAAAACTTTTTATAATACTTTCTTCAGGGCACTCTTTTCCAAGTTGTTTGAAGCTGTATTCAAAGGATTCTTGGATGCCCTTTGAACTGTCAACTAGAGTTCCATCCAAATCAAAGAAGATATATTTCAAATGACTCATCTTGTCTCCTTGTTTACTATCTAGTAAATAACCTTGACAAATTTGTCAAGGTTATTCTCCAAAGATTTCTTTTGAAAGTCTGCGACCTGTCGGTGTTGTAGCTAGGCCGCCTTCAGCAGTTTCTCTGAAAGCAGTAGGCAGACTTGATCCGACTTGATACATGGCGTCAATGACTTCGTCAACAGGAATTTTAGATTCGATTCCTGCAAGAGCCATGTCAGCTGCAATAAAGGCGTAACTGGCCCCCATAGCATTTCGCTTGACACAAGGCACCTCCACTAGACCAGCTACTGGATCACAAATCAAGCCCAGCATGTTTTTAATGACAAAACAAATAGCTTGACTGGCTTGAAAAGGTGAACCTCCAGCAGCCAGAACTAAAGCAGCTGCACTCATAGCAGAAGCGGAGCCAACCTCAGCTTGACAGCCCCCTTCAGCACCTGAAATTGAGGCGTTATTGGCGATGACTAAGCCAAAAGCACCAGCAGTTAATAAAAAGTCTAGCTGTTCTTCTTCTGTAAGTCCTAATTTTTCAATGGCTGATGTAAGAACAGCTGGCAGACAGCCAGCGCTGCCGGCAGTAGGTGTTGCACAAACCAGTCCCATTTTAGCATTATGCTCATTGACAGCAATAGCATTTTTTGCAGCAGTCAGCACAGTGTGGTCTGACAAAGCCTTTCCTGACTGAATATAGTGGTCAAGTTTTGCTGCGTCTCCGCCAGTCAATCCGCTGCGAGACTTGCTCTCATTAAGTCCCAGAAGGACAGAGGCTTTCATGACTTCCAGATTGCGACCCATCAGTCGCAGGACTTCATCTCTTTCACGACCAGTTAATTCATACTCGGTAGCAATCATCAATTCAGCAACATTTCCTTGGTAATCCAAGTCAGCTTGCTCTACCAATTCTTTGATGGAATAAAACATATCTTCTCCTATTTAAAGAAATTCACATTATGCAGATGAGGAATATTGCGAATTTCGTCAATGGCTTCCTCACAGCTGCGGCTGTCAACTTCAATAATCATAATCGCTTTTTCTCCAGCCTTCTCACGAGTAACATTCATCTGAGCTATATTGATATTGTAGCGTGAAAGAGCTTCGGTGACATGGGCAATCATGCCTGGAACATCCTGGTGGACAATAATAATGGTCGGAGTATTCATGCTCAGAGATACAGAAAAGCCATTCAGCTCTGTTACTTGAATGTTGCCGCCACCGATAGAGACTCCAGTCACACTGATTGTTTTACGGTCATTTTTTACTGTAATCTTTGTTGTATTGGGGTGGGGAGCATTGCTATCCTTTTGAATGGTCCAGACAATCTTGATGCCACGTTTATGAGCAATTTCAAGGCTGTTAGGAATCTCAGGGTCATCTGTCTCCATTCCTAAAATCCCTGCGACAAGAGCCAAGTCAGTTCCGTGACCTCGGTAAGTTTTGGCAAAAGAGTTAAAGAGCTGGAATTCTACTTCCGTAGGCTCGTCATTAAAAATGGAGGAGACAATTTTTCCGATACGGACGGCGCCTGCCGTATGACTGCTTGATGGGCCAATCATCACAGGTCCGATAATATCAAAAACAGATTGAAATCTTAGTGAAGTCATGATTTCTCCTTGCAGCTTATTATTATTTTCATTATAACAAAGTTAAGGGCTTTCTGCTGATTTTTTAAATGAATTAAAAGTGGATATTATAAAATTTGTTTGATAGGAAAGTAAACGAGCAAATCAATAAGTTTACAAAGTTGTAAACATAATTTACAGTTAATAAATTTAGTTAAATTTCTGATTTGTTTTCCGAGTCCTTTCGTGCTATAATAGGCCTTGCTCAAGCGACCTTCAATCGTTGAAAGCACAGCACGACCTTCAATCGTGAAATAACGAAAAGATGGGAGAACACAATGAGTGATAACTCTAAGATTCGTGTCGTTGTTGGTATGAGCGGAGGTGTCGATTCATCAGTAACTGCTTTGCTCTTGAAAGAGCAAGGTTACGATGTGATTGGCATCTTCATGAAAAACTGGGACGACACAGACGAATTTGGTGTCTGTACAGCCACAGAAGACTACAAGGATGTAGCTGCTGTTGCAGATCAGATTGGCATTCCTTACTACTCTGTCAACTTTGAGAAAGAGTACTGGAATCGCGTTTTTGAATACTTCTTGGCGGAATACCGAGCTGGTAGGACTCCAAATCCAGATGTCATGTGTAACAAGGAAATCAAGTTTAAAGCCTTCCTTGACTATGCCTTGACACTGGGTGCAGATTACGTTGCAACGGGTCACTATGCTCAGATAAAGAGAGACCAAGATGGCTTGGTTCACATGTTGCGTGGCAAGGACAACAATAAGGATCAGACTTACTTCCTAAGCCAACTGTCACAGGAACAACTGCAAAAGACTATGTTTCCTCTGGGGCATTTAGAAAAGCCAGAAGTTCGAGCAATTGCTGAAAGAGCTGGTTTAGCTACAGCTAAGAAAAAAGACTCGACAGGTATTTGCTTCATTGGTGAGAAGAATTTTAAAGAATTTCTGAGTCAATACTTACCTGCTCAGCCTGGTCGTATGATGACCTTGGAAGGCAGAGATATGGGCCAGCATGCTGGGTTGATGTATTATACCATTGGCCAGCGGGGTGGTCTTGGAATTGGTGGGCAGCACGGCGGAGATAATGAGCCTTGGTTTGTGGTTGGAAAAGATCTCAGCCAAAATATTCTTTATGTTGGTCAGGGCTTTTATCACGACAACTTAATGTCAACCAGCCTTGACGCTAGTCAGGTTCATTTCACAAAAGAAATGCCAGAAGAATTTACTATAGAATGTACAGCTAAGTTCCGTTATCGTCAGCCTGATTCCAAAGTGACAGTTACTGTAAAGGGTGACAAGGCAGTTGTCAACTTTGATCAGCCTCAAAGGGCTGTTACTCCAGGTCAAGCAGTTGTCTTTTATGATGGCGATGAGTGCTTAGGTGGTGGCTTGATTGACAGAGCTTATAAGAATGGTCAAGTCTTGCAGTACATTTAGATTGACAATTCAGCTCAATCTGCTAAAATAAGATAAGCAATACCTATGATGGTCAAAGCTCATGGATGTTGCAGGCTTTTTTGTCCTGCACTTCTAGAGATTTGGCCTTTTTTGGTGAAAAAATGAAGGAAAAAGAAATGTCAAACAATTTTACTGAAAGTTATGATATTATCGTGATTGGAGCAGGACATGCTGGGGTTGAGGCATCGCTGGCTGCTAGTCGAATGGGTTGTAAGGTTCTTTTGGCAACCATCAATATTGAGATGCTGGCTTTTATGCCCTGTAATCCCTCTATAGGAGGCTCTGCGAAAGGCATTGTCGTCCGTGAAGTAGATGCTTTGGGCGGAGAGATGGCCAAGAATATTGACAAGAGCTATATCCAGATGAAAATGCTTAATACCGGCAAAGGCCCTGCAGTTCGTGCTCTTAGGGCCCAGGCGGATAAGGAAGTCTACTCCAAAGAAATGCGGAAGACTGTCGAAAATCAAGAAAATCTGACCTTGCGGCAAACTATGATTAATGAAATCTTGGTAGAAGACGGTAAAGTAATTGGAGTTAAGACAGCAACCCATCAGGAGTATGCAGCTAAAGCCGTCATTGTTACGACTGGAACAGCCTTGCGGGGAGAAATTATCATTGGTGATCTCAAGTATTCATCTGGCCCTAATCACAGTCTGGCAGCCATTCCTTTAGCAGATAACCTGCGGAATCTAGGTTTTGAAATTGGTCGTTTTAAAACCGGAACGCCTCCGCGTGTCAAGGCGTCATCTATCAATTATGATGTGACCGAGATTCAACCAGGAGACGAAAAAGCCAATCATTTCTCTTACACTTCTCGTGATGAGGACTATGTGAAAGATCAGGTGCCTTGCTGGTTGACCTATACCAATGCGGAAAGTCATGAAATTATCCAAAATAACCTGCACCGTGCTCCTATGTTTTCAGGCATCGTTAAGGGAGTGGGGCCACGCTATTGCCCGTCTATCGAGGATAAGATTGTCCGTTTTGCGGACAAGGAACGCCACCAGCTTTTCTTAGAGCCTGAGGGCCGTGATACAGAAGAAGTTTATGTGCAGGGGCTGTCAACCAGTTTGCCAGAAGATGTACAAAAGGACTTGGTTCACTCTATCAAAGGTCTAGAAAATGCTGAGATGATGCGGACAGGCTATGCCATTGAGTACGATATGATCATGCCCCACCAGTTACGGGCAACCTTGGAAACTAAGAAAATTTCAGGGCTCTTTACAGCAGGTCAGACCAATGGAACTTCTGGTTATGAAGAAGCCGCTGGTCAAGGGATTATTGCTGGGATTAATGCGGCTTTGAAGATCCAAGGGAAGCCGGAGTTAATCTTGAAGCGCAGTGATGGTTACATTGGAGTCATGATTGATGATTTGGTGACCAAGGGGACCGTAGAACCCTATCGACTTTTGACCAGCCGAGCTGAATACCGTTTGATTCTCCGCCATGACAATGCCGATATGCGTTTGACAGAGATGGGACGAGAAATTGGTCTGGTAGATGATGAGCGCTGGGCTCGTTTCGAGATTAAAAAGAATCAATTTGATAATGAGATGAAGCGTTTGGAATCTATCAAACTAAAGCCTGTCAAGGAAACAAACGCTAAGGTAGAAGCGCTTGGCTTTAAGCCTCTGACGGATGCAGTAACTGCCAAAGAATTTATGCGGCGTCCAGAAGTGTCTTACCAAGATGTGGCTCAGTTCATTGGTCCGGCTGCAGAGGAGCTTGATGAGAAGATTATCGAGCTAATTGAAACAGAGATTAAGTACGAAGGCTATATTTCTAAAGCTCTCGATCAGGTTGAAAAGATGAAGCGTATGGAAGAGAAGCGGATTCCAGCTAATATTGACTGGGATGATATTGACTCAATTGCGACTGAAGCGCGACAGAAGTTTAAGAAAATCAATCCAGAAACAATTGGTCAGGCTAGTCGTATTTCTGGTGTCAATCCAGCAGATATTTCTATTTTGATGGTTTACCTAGAAGGCAAATCTAGAAGTATTTCTAAAAATCAAGCGAAGTAACTCTTGTAAAAGGCTGAGTTTCCTTTGGGAAGCAGCCTTTTTGTGTAAATTTACAAGGGGTTGACAAGATTGTAAACTTTGAAAGACTGTTTTTCGATTCCTTTGCCCTTCTTAAATGCTTTACTTAATTGGGAGAAATTCGCTTTTTTCTAGGATTTATGGTAAAATGGCGGAATAAGAGGTCTATGATGAAAAAATTTCGTTTTGCCCCAATTCACTTGGCGATGGCGGGTCTAATTTCCTTTATAATCTTAGCCATCTGTTTGAGGCTTTTTGGTGATAGTTTGGCCATGCTAGCTGCTCTCATGCTTGTGCTGGCTCTTTTGATTGTGCTTTTTATCCAGCAACAGAGAGTATCCGAGCTAGATGAGATTGAGCAGATTCATTATGTCAATCATCAAGCAGAAGGAAGCCTCGCTTCCTTGCTAGATAAGATGCCAGTTGGTGTCATTAAAATCAGTGAAGATAATGGCGATGTAGAGTGGTTTAATCCCTATGCAGAACTGATTTTTACAACCGAAGATGGTGATTTTGATGCAGATATGCTGAAGAATATCATGAAGGCTGCTTATTCAGACTCTGGTCATTATGCAACGGTTGGAGACAAGAAATATTCGGTTTACTTGGACCGTGCATCCAGTGTGTTTTATTTTTTTGATGCATCCAATGAATACGAAGCCACTGTTGGTCTGGTAACAACGCGCCCGGTAATCGGGATTATCTCGGTGGATAATTATGATGATTTGGAAGATGTCGTTTCAGACACGGACATCAGCCATATCAATAGCTTTATAGCCAACTTCGTAGCAGAATTTTCTGAGCAGTTTCATATGTTTTACCGTCGGGTTGGCATGGATCGGTTCTATCTTTTTACAGATTACACAGTGCTGGAACAGCTGATGGAAAATAAATTTTCTATCATTGATCAATTCCGGACGGAAGCTAAAAATCGAGAGCTGTCACTAACACTCAGTATGGGCTTTTCTTATGGCGATGGCAATCATGATGAAATCGGTCGTGTAGCCCTGCTTAACCTCAACTTAGCTGAAGTCCGCGGTGGGGATCAGGCTGTCGTCAAAGAAAATAATGACAACATGAACCCAATCTTCTTTGGTGGAGGAACGGCGTCAGCTGTTAAGCGCACGCGCACCCGAACTCGGGCTATGATGACTGCGATCTCTGATAAGATTAAGAGTATGGATCAGGTCTTTATAGTCGGACATAAAAATCTGGATATGGATGCCTTGGGTTCTTCTCTTGGTATGCAACTCTTTGCTAGTAATATCATTGAGAAAGCTTATGTGGTCTATGATCCGTCCCAGATGGCTTCTGACATTGAGCGCTCCATTACAAAGCTCCAGCAGGAAGGGGCTGATTATCTGGTGCCGCTTTCTGAAGCAGTAAATATGGTGACCAATCGGTCGCTCTTGATTATGGTTGACCACTCCAAGATATCTCTGACTCTGTCTAAGGATTTCTTTGATCAATTCAGTCAGATTATCGTAGTGGACCACCATCGACGTGATGAAGACTTTCCGGAAAATGCTGTGATTGCCTATATTGAAAGTGGGGCTAGCAGTGCCAGTGAATTGGTAACGGAGCTGATTCAGTTCCAGAATTCTAAAAAGAACCGTCTCAGTAAGATGCAAGCCAGCATTCTCATGGCGGGGATTATGCTTGACACCAAAGGATTTTCATCTCGAGTCACCAGTCGGACCTTTGATGTGGCCAGTTATCTACGAACTCGGGGCAGTGACAGTGTTGTGATTCAGGACATTTCTGCTACGAATTTTGAGGAATATCGTGCGATTAATGAACTGATTTTAAACGGCAAGAAGATTTTGCCTAATGTCATTGTGGCAGCTGGTCCAGAGGAGAACACTTATGATACGGTTGTCATCAGTAAGGCAGCTGATACCATGCTCTCCATGTCAGGAATCGAAGCTACTTTTGTCGTGAGCAAGAATACCAAAGGCTATGTGTCTATTTCGGCTCGCAGTCGCAGCAAAATCAATGTTCAGCGAATTATGGAAAAGCTGGGCGGTGGCGGTCATTTCAATCTGGCGGCAGCTCAAATTGAAGGTAAAACAGTTTCTGAGGTCCTTCAGTCGCTGAATCAAGAAATTATGGACCAAGTCATTAAAGAGGAAGTAATAATAGACGAGGAGAAAAAAGGATGAAAGTAATTTTTTTAGCAGATGTAAAAGGCAAGGGCAAAAAAGGCGAAATCAAGGAAATGCCGACTGGCTATGCTCAAAATTTTCTGATTAAGAAAAATTTAGCCAAGGAAGCAACAGCGCAGGCTATTGGTGAGCTTCGCGGCAAGCAAAAGTCCGAAGAAAAAGCCCACGCGGAACTAGTGGCAGAAGCTCAGGCTATTAAAGCTAAGTTAGCAGAAGAAGCTACTCTTGTTGAATTTACTGAAAAAGTTGGTCCAGACGGCCGTACCTTTGGCTCTATTACCAGCAAGAAAATAGCAGAAGAGCTGCAGAAGCAGTTTGGCATCAAAATTGATAAACGCCATATTAAGGTGGACTCACCGATTCGCTCCATTGGTTTGATAGATGTTCCAGTGAAAATTTATCAGGATATAACAGGAGTGATTCGTTTGCGGGTTAAAGAAGGATAATAGTGATTTGAAGGAAGGATTTACCGATGGCAGAGATTGATGAACTCCGAGCTCAGCCTCAGGATATTTTAGCGGAGCAGTCCGTCTTAGGAGCCATTTTCATTGATGAGAGCAAACTGGTCTTTGTTCGTGAGTATATCGAGCCTGCTGACTTCTTTAAGTATGCCAATCGCTTGATTTTCAAGGCTATGATTGACTTGGCTGACCGTGGGGATGCCATTGATGCAACGACTGTTCGTAATATTTTGGACAGTCAGGGTGATTTGCAGAATATCGGCGGTCTCAGCTACTTGGTGGAAGTGGTCAATTCTGTGCCAACCTCTGCCAATGCTGAATACTATGCTAAAATCGTTGCAGAAAAGGCTATTCTAAGGCGGCTGATTTCGCGTCTGACAGAGTCTATCAATCAAGCCTACGATGGCGACCGGCTGTCAGAGGAAATTATCGCCGGAGCTGAAAAAGCACTGATTGATGTCAGTGAAACAGCTAACCGCAGTGGTTTTAAAAATATCCGTGATGTGCTGAATCTTAACTTTGGCAATCTGGAGGCTCGGTCTCTGCAGACGTCAGATATCACTGGGATTGCGACTGGCTACCGTGAGCTGGACAAGATGACGACTGGTCTGCATGAGGAAGAATTAATCATTCTGGCGGCTCGGCCAGCGGTCGGAAAGACAGCCTTTGCCCTTAATATCGCTCAGAATATCGGAACTAAGCTGGATAAGACTGTGGCCATTTTCTCTCTGGAAATGGGGGCGGAGAGCTTGGTGGACCGGATGCTGGCTTCAGAAGGGGTGATTAATTCTCATTCCATTCGTACGGGGCAACTGACAGATGAAGAGTGGCAAAAATATACCATTGCGACAGCTAATCTGGCTAACGCTAGTATTTATATCGATGATACACCAGGGATTCGGATTACAGAGATTCGCTCGCGGGCTCGAAAACTGGCTCAGGAAACGGGCAATCTAGGGCTGGTCTTGATTGACTATCTGCAGCTGATTACAGGAACTGGCCGTGAAAATCGCCAGCAAGAGGTTTCGGAAATTTCCCGGCAGTTGAAAATCTTGGCTAAGGAGCTCAAGGTGCCGGTCATTGCGCTGAGTCAGCTCTCGCGTGGCGTGGAGCAGCGGCAGGATAAGAGACCAGTGCTGTCTGATATTCGGGAATCAGGTTCCATTGAGCAGGATGCGGATATCGTTGCCTTCCTTTACCGGGATGATTATTATGATCGAGCTGGTGAGGAGGAAGAAGGCATTCCCAACAACAAGGTTGAAGTCATTATTGAGAAAAACCGGAGTGGGGCGCGTGGTACAGTAGAGTTAATTTTCCAGAAAGAGTATAATAAATTCTCAAGTATTTCCAAAAGAGAGGACGAATAAAGATGAGTGATGCATTTACAGATGTGGCAAAAATGAAAAAAATCAAAGAAGATATCAAGGCGCATGAAGGACAAATCGTTGAGATGACGCTGGAAAACGGTCGTAAGCGCCAAAAAAGCAAGCAAGGCCGTCTGATTGAAGTCTATCCGTCTCTGTTTATCGTGGAATATTCCAATGAAGGCGGTCAGCCAGGGGAAATCTCCAATACCTATGTGGAGTCTTATACTTATTCTGACATTTTGACAGAAAAGAACCTCATCCGTTATTTTGATGAATAGAAAGGTCCAGTGGGCCTTTTTACTTATATTTGAAGCAATTCCTCAGTCAAAGCGACTTATAAAGAGGATGATAAGCAAAGAAAACAGGTGATCATCATGATTAAAAATTTGGTTTTTGATTTGGGCAATGTTCTGATTGAATGGAATTCTGAGAAAATCTTGACTTATTTTGAACCTGATGAAGGACGGCGGCAAGTGCTTAGACAGGCTATTTTTGAGTCAGGTGTCTGGCATCAGACGGACAAGGGAGAGCTGAGTTTGAAAGAAGCCTGTGAGGAAGTCCTAGCTCAGCTGGACGCTTCCTATCATTCTGCCGTTAAGAATATCTTTTATCATTGGTATGAGGTTGTGCATGTTTACAGTGGTTTACAGGAAAGGATTCGGCTGTGGGCTGACCAGGGCTATCAAATCTATATCTTGTCAACCACTTGTGAGATTTTTTACCATATTGAAAAAGCTGGTTTGTTGCCCATTTACCCACTGCTGTCGGGCTATATCCTTTCCTCAGAGGTCGGTGTCGTCAAGCCGGAAGCAGAGATTTACCAAAAGCTATTGAAAAAATATAATCTGAATCCAGTAGAATCCGTCTTCATTGATGATATTCAGGCTAACTTAGATACGGCAGCTGAACTGGGCTTTAAAACCATTTTATCTACAAGTGAGACTGAGAATATCAGGGCTATGGAGACTTTGCTGGCTGCGAAAGGGAAGTTTGGCTGATTTATGATCGTTTGCTTTACTTATCGTTGAAAAGGAGTGAGTCTAAGCTCTAACCTTGACATTTGCTGATGATTGCGCTATCATAGTCCTATATATGGGAGTCTGTGTACAGTCTGAGAGGAAGTGTAAGCTTCGACCGCACCTGATCTGGGTAATGCCAGCGTAGGAAACATACCGAAAAATGTGGTATTTGTGCGCCTTTTCCATATATGGAAAAGGCCTTTTCTTTTATCATCTTTATCGAATGGTGATATCTTGAAGAATTGCAGCACTAAAATACAGGAAGGGAGGAAAACTAATCAATGAAAGCACTACAAAGGCTGATGCGGCAGCAAATCGGTCTCTTAGGGATGCTGGGTGTACTTGTCATCTGGCAGGTCATGGGCTGGCTCAAGCTCTTGCCCAAGTTTATCCTGCCGACACCCCTGGAAATCGGTCAGGCCTTTATCAGAGATGCTGGATTTCTAGCAAGTCATAGCTGGGCGACCTTAAAAGTAGCCTTATTGGGTTTGTTCTTGGGGTTGATCTTGGCCTGTATCTTAGCTGTCCTGATGGACAGCATGAGCTGGCTCAATGATCTGATCTATCCTATGATGGTCGTGGTGCAGACGATTCCGACCATTGCTTTGGCGCCAATTCTGGTTCTCTGGCTGGGTTATGGGATTTTGCCCAAGATTGTGCTCATTATTCTGACGACGACTTTTCCGATTATCGTCAGTATTCTGGATGGTTTTCGGCATTGTGACCGGGATATCCTGACTCTCTTTGAGCTTATGCAGGCCAATCGCTGGCAGATTCTTTGGCATTTTAAGATTCCAGCTAGTTTGCCCTATTTCTATGCGGGTCTGAGGGTCAGTGTTTCCTATGCCTTTATCACGACCGTGGTTTCCGAATGGCTGGGCGGTTTTGAAGGCTTGGGTGTTTATATGATTCAGTCGAAAAAACTCTTCCAGTACGACACCATGTTTGCTATTATCATATTGGTTTCGGTCATCAGCCTTCTAGGAATGAAGCTGGTGGCTGTCAGTGAAAAATATGTCATTAAGTGGAAATAGGGGCTCAGCTCTGCTATTTTCCAAAGAAAGAAAAGAGGATAATGATGAAAAAAAGTTATAAAGTGTTGCTGGCAGGCTTAGCTGCCGTGTCAATCATCGGCCTAGCGGCCTGCGGTCAGTCGAAATCTACGTCTGAAAGCAAAGATAAAAAGATTGATTTTATCCTAGACTGGTCACCTAACACCAACCATACCGGCCTTTATGTGGCTCAGGAAAAGGGCTACTTCAAGGAAGCAGGCGTGGATGTGGATATCAAGTTGCCGCCTGAAGATAGCAGTTCGGATTTGATTATCAATGGCAAGGCACCTTTTGGTATTTATTTTCAGGACTCCATGGCTAAAAAATTGGATAAGGGCGCAGAAATCACAGCTGTCGCGGCTATTGTAGAGCATAATACTTCGGGCATTATTTCTAAGAAGTCTGCGGGTATTACAAGTCCTAAGGATCTGGCTGGCAAGAAATACGGTACTTGGAATGATCCAGTGGAGCTAGGCATGCTCAAAACTTTGGTTGAAAGCCAAGGCGGCCAGTTTGATGAAGTGGAAAAAGTTCCTAACAACGATTCTAACTCTATTACGCCGATTGAAAATGGTTTGTTTGATGCGGCATGGATTTATCATGGCTGGGACGGCATCATGGCTCAAACTCAGGGCATGGACACTAATTTCTTTTACATGAAGGACTATGTCAAGGAGTTTGACTATTATTCTCCAGTGATTATTGCTAATAATGACTATCTGAAGAAGAATCCGGATGAGGTGAAAAAGGTCCTGCAGGCTATCAAGAAGGGATATCAATATGCCATGGAGCACCCTGAAGAAGCAGCGGATATTTTAATCAAGCATGCGCCGGAATTGAAAAACAAACGTGACTTTGTTTTGGCTTCTCAAAAATATCTGTCTGAGCAATATGCATCAGATAAGGACAAGTGGGGTCAGTTTGAGGCTAGCCGCTGGAATGCCTTTTACAAATGGGCCAAGGATAAGGGTATCGTGGACAATGACTTGAGTGACAAGGGATTCAGCAACGATTATATAAAATAATGACAGAAATTAAACTTGAAAATGTAAGTTATGCTTATGATGAGCAGCAGATTTTGAAAGATATCAGCCTACAGGTAGAAGCAGGCCAGGTCGTAGCGATTTTGGGGCCTAGTGGAGTCGGGAAAACGACCCTCTTTAATCTGATTGCGGGGATTTTGGAGGTCCAGTCGGGTAGGATTGTCCTAGACGGGCAGGAAAATCCCAAGGGCCGAGTGAGTTATATGCTGCAGAAGGACTTGCTGCTGGAGCACAAGACAGTGCTGGGCAATGTCATCTTGCCCCTGCTAATCCGAAAAGTATCAAAAAAGGAAGCGACGGAGCAGGCAACTCAGATTTTGAAAGAGTTCGGGCTCTTTGATGTAGCAGACAAGTATCCACATGAGCTGAGTGGGGGGATGCGGCAGCGCGTGGCTCTGCTACGGACCTATATGTTCGGTCACAAGCTATTTCTTCTAGACGAGGCCTTTAGTGCCTTGGATGAGCTGACTAAGATGGAGCTGCACGCTTGGTATCTGGATATTCATCGCAGGCTGGGTCTGACGACCCTTCTCATTACTCATAGCATCGAGGAAGCTCTGGCTCTCAGCGACCATATCTATATTCTGAAAAATCGGCCTGGAGAAGTCGTTACAGATCTCCAACTGACTTGGTCAGACAGTGAGGATAAGGAATTGCAGAAGCTGCGATATAAGCAGGAGATTTTGAGGATTTTGGGAGTGTGAAGCAACTGTTGGAATTCCTTTGCTTTAAAGAAACAACTTTAATCAAGCCTTTTGGCTTGATTTTTTGTCTGAGGCCCTTTACTTTTGACTTTATTCATGGTACAATAGCCTTTGTGTGAAATAGCAGCAGGAAAGCATGGAGCTCGTCAACAGAACATCAGCTATAAAAGTAGCCTTAGCTGTTTGGGCGAAAATGTTCTGCACGAATCAGGGCTTTCTAAGTGACTATTTCCTCAAAAATATTTTACAGGAGGACATTTTTATGTCACGTTATACAGGACCATCTTGGAAACAAGCTCGTCGTTTGGGTCTTTCTCTTACTGGTACAGGTAAAGAATTGGCTCGCCGTAACTATGTACCTGGTCAACATGGACCAAACAACCGCAGCAAATTGTCAGAATACGGTTTGCAATTGGCTGAAAAACAAAAACTTCGTTTCACTTACGGTGTAGGTGAAAAACAATTCCGTAACTTGTTCGTACAAGCTACAAAAATCAAAGGCGGAATCCTAGGTTTCAACTTCATGCTTCTTTTGGAACGTCGTTTGGATAACGTTGTTTACCGTCTTGGTCTTGCGACTACTCGTCGTCAAGCTCGTCAATTCGTAAACCACGGTCACATCCTTGTTGACGGAAAACGCGTTGATATCCCATCATACCGCGTAACTCCAGGTCAAGTGATCTCAGTTCGTGAAAAATCATTGAAAGTTCCAGCAATCCTTGAAGCAGTAGAAGCTACTCTTGGACGTCCAGCATTCGTATCATTCGATGCTGAAAAATTGGAAGGTTCATTGACTCGTTTGCCAGAACGTGATGAAATCAACCCAGAAATCAACGAAGCACTTATCGTTGAATTCTACAACAAGATGCTTTAATTTTAAGATATATGATACAGAAAGCCTACAACAGTGGGCTTTTTGTTTTATACTTTGATCATGATTTTTCCTATTTCACAATAAAAAGTATATAGTGTTTTTTTCTTATATAAAAAGTAAGTTGTTTTAACAGTAATTAATATAAAAGAAAAAAATAGAAAAAATTTTTTATAAAAAATAATTCAAAGCAGTTGACAAGCGTCAAAAAGTAGGTATAATAGAAAGAGTTGACAAGCTCA
>NZ_CAURLD010000022.1:0-32394 GCF_963525625.1 uncultured Streptococcus sp. | reverse complement strand
TATAGATAGACAGTAGGCAATACAGTCTAACTTTCCTTACTATTTTATCAAATTTAAATGAAAATGCAAGTCTTTTAGCATTTTTTTGTGAATTAATCCTTGTCTAATTTGTAGTAAGGTTGATTTTGAATTGAGGCTCCAATACTGGAAGCATAATTCCATTCTTTCCCTTCTAGTTGAGCAAAATTTTCGGATTTTCCGGTAAGAATGACACCTGAAAAAGTCAATTGATCTCGATTCTTTTCCTCGCGAATATCTAACTGGCCAAATTTCTTGAGATAGGCTTCAATGTCATTGTACATACTGTAGTTGTTAACAGTTGGGAAAAAGGTTTTATCAGTTTCTTTTAAATAGTCCAAGAAGGTCTTCTGTCCCTCTTTACTGCTAGTTGTTGGATCCATAGCTAATAATTCAGCACCAGCTCCATAGGTCGTCTTAGGATTAGAACTCAGTACCATGCCATTTTCACCGTCCTTCGATTGACTACCAATCCAATACCAATTAATCTTGAGATTATTCGGTATCATCTGCTGAATTTCCTTATAGGTATAGGGTTTATCAAAGGTCACGGCTACTTCCACCAATTGACTAGGCATTTCTTTGACAGAAGCCAACTCCTTAGGTATGGAATTACTATCCTTTGTTACTTTGGCATTAACATTGTAAAAGACCGGATATTTCTGCCGAAGTTCTCGCGTATAGGTCCCTGATTTAGTGTAATAAGTCCCTTCCGAAGTCGGATTTTTATAAGAACCTGTTAGTGAATAGTTACCCTCATAAGCTGGATAAACCACTCTCACTCCATTCAAGTCTTTAAAACGATCGGAACGTAAGGTTCCTGAGAAATAAGAAGTTTGTGTGTAATAAAGACTATCATAGTCAACATTAGGGTAGGCGATTTCGGACATAACTTCGTACTGTTTCTGCAAGTTTTGTCCATTCTTGGAGGCTAATTCTATTAGTCCCTTTCCTAAGAGACCTAAAATCACTAAAGAAACAAAGGTGCTAATAGCGACTGTCTTCCAGAGTCTTTTTCTTCTGCTTTTCTTTGCAACAATTTCAAATGTTTCCATTTAGGTATCCTTTCTTTTCCAGTTTCTTTCGGAGCTTAGCACGGCTGCGCATCAACTGAATCTTGACCTTGCTCACCGAGTAAGACATGATTCGAGCAATCTCCTTGACTGTAAAACCCTGAAAATAATAGAGTTCTAAAAGTGCAGCTTCCTTAGACGGAAGTTCTTCTATTGCACTTCGTAGCAGCTCATAATCTTTATTTTCAAAGGGAATAACTGAGTGATTTTTAAAAAATTCCTTTTTTAAAATCTCCAAATATCGCTTATCTCTCCTATATCTGTCGATGTAGCATCGGATAGAGACCCGATACATCCAAGCTCGCATTTTTTCTGCTGGAATAATAATTTCTGTTTCCAACATCTTAACAAAAACATCTTGAACCACATCTTCTGCTTCCGCTTTAGACGCGCCCGATTTTTGCAGATAGGAGATAATCTCACGAGCAAAACCTATCAAGATTGTTTCATATTCATCCAGTCTAATAAGCTCACCCCCTCCTCAATAATATAACGAATTAAGAAGCCCTTTGGTTACAAAAATAGAAAAAACCGGAAAAATTCCGATTTTTTCTTTGTATTAGCCAGAGTTTCGCAGACCAGTCGCAATACCGTTGATGGTGATGTGAATCAGCTTTTCTTGATCCGGTGTAAGCTGACCGTTGCGCTGACGTTTGATTAGTTCTAGCTGGATATAGTTCAAAACATTGAAATAAGGCATGCGGTAGTCCAAGCTGTCTCTTAGATAAGTGTTTTCTGCTAGGAGCTCATCATGACCTTCAATCTCTAAAATGACATCCTTAGTCAACTGCCACTCATCCAAGATAATATTGAAAATATCACGCACATTCTGATCTTCGCAAAGCTGCGCATACTCAAAAGCGATATTCATATTTGACTTAGACAGAACCATATCTACATTTGACAAGAGTGACTTGAAGAAAGGCCATCTCTTATACATAAATTGCAGAAAGGCTAAGTTATTTTCTGGGTCTTCATCAATGAATTCTTTAAAGCTAGACCCAACACCATACCATCCTGGGAACATAACTCGACTTTGAGACCATGAGAAGACCCATGGAATAGCTCTGAGGCCGCCGATTTCAGTGATGGTTTTACGGGCAGCTGGACGAGAACCGATATTAAAGCTAGAGATAGCCTTGATTGGGCTGGATTCGAAGAAATAATCATAGAAACGCTCGTCGCCAAAGACCAAATCTCGGTAAATCTGATAACTGCGATTGACTACTTGGTCCATGATTCGCTCATATTTATCAGAGGTATGGCTATCGCTCTTCTTATGAGTTACCATACGGTTAATGGCAGCAGACACCAGCATTTCCAAGTTATAATAGGCTGCGTCTTTGTTTCCATATTTATTGCCAATGACTTCCCCTTGCTCAGTCAGACGGATCCGGTCATTGATACTGCGGAGTGGCTGAGAAGTAATCGCTTCATAGGTTGGACCGCCACCGCGTCCCACTGTACCTCCCCGGCCATGGAAGAAAGTAATTTTTACGCCAAACTTATCACCAATGGCTGTCAGCTGCTGCTGAGCCTTGTAGAGGGTCCAACAAGAAGATAGGTAGCCACCATCCTTATTACTGTCTGAATAGCCCAGCATGATTTCTTGATAATTGTCTTTAGAGGCAATCCACTTCTGAGCAATCGGCAGAGACAGGTATTTCTCCATAGTATCGCAGGAATTGTCCAAGTCCTCAATAGTCTCAAAGAGCGGAACAATCTGGACACGAGCACCATTTTCATCAATCAGCCCCACTTCCTTGAGCATAATAGCCAACTCAAGTAGGTCTGATACACTGGTCGAGTGAGAGATAATATTTTGCTTAATGACTTCCTCACCAATGGCATCTTTTAGCTGACGGGCAGTTTTGAAGATTTCCAGTTCCTTTTGCAGAAGTTCGGACTTAGGCTCATGAGTAGCTGACAGAATACGAGGATCTTCAAGCAGCTGTTTGAGGAGGACCTGGCATTTTTCTTCTTCCGACAGACTACTATAATCCTGAACAATATTAGCCGAAGCCAAGAGCTCAGCTACACAGGCTTCATGAACGCTGGAATCTTGCCGCATATCAATGCTAGCTAAGAAGAAGCCGAAAACATCAACCGCTTGGAGAAGTTCAGTCAAGTCCCCACTTACCAAGGCTTCGCCATGATGTTCGATAAGAGAATCATAAATGACCTGCAAGTCTTCTTTAAATTCCTGAGCTGTTTTGTAAGAAGGTGTCTCCTCCTTCTTGAGCTCAGTCAGGGTCTCGCTGATACGAGACTGGATATAGTTAGGAATGATTTCTCTTCCTTTATTGCTGACAGAAAGGTTAGCCTTTGCAGACAATGTTTCCTCAGCTCGGTCAGTCAATCGCTGACCGGCACTTGAAAAGTTGCCTTCTTTAAGGTAAAGCAAGGTCTGAATCAGCTTAGACTGGATATAGTGGAAAGCACGGCGGTAAGGCTCGTTTTCCCGATAAACAGACTTGTCAGTAGATAGAGCTGCCATTTCTGCTACTGCCTGACTGGTTTCTGATAGGTTGGTCGATAGTGAGAAGGTGCGATAGAGTGTATAAACCTTGTCAATGTAATAGTTGAGGATGACTTCACTCTGGAGGGTGGCAGATAGTTTCAGGGTTTCTGCTGTTACAAACGGATTGCCATCCCGGTCACCTCCAATCCACATTCCCATGGTAATAGGCTTAGGATTATCCAGCTTGATACCTCGCTCTTCTGCCAAGCGTCTGTATTCAACCATAAAGTTGGTGATAGCTTGCAGGAAAGAGCTGTTATAGTACTCCATGACGTTGGTAATCTCATTGGTCACTTTCAGCTTCTTCTCACGGATCATATCTGTCTGCATCATAAGCTCAATATAGCGGCGGAGATTTCCTAGCCACTTCTTCTCGTTGACCAGGCCAGCCTTAACATCACGATGCTGACGCAGTAGACTATGGATATGATTGGTTAAGTCTAGAATGGTCTTGCGCTGAACCTGAGTCGGGTGAGCTGTCAATACTGGAACAACATTCAGGTTTTCCAGAATTTCCTGAGCATTTTCCCGCGTTGAAATCAGGTCAATGGTTGTTGACAGCTTCCCAAGATAATCCTGATCGATATTGTTCTGATGGTTGATTTCATAAGCTAGGTCCACGTCTTCTGAGATATTAATCAAAAGCGGCAAGATAGAGAAATAACGGGAAATATAAACCATTTCATCCGTCGACAATTCTTCTACAATCGCTTTTAACTCATGATATTTGGAGTTAACCGCCAGCTCCTCCATAAGGGAGATTTTTTCAAAGGTCTCAGGGGCGAGAAGATTCCGAGTAATATCGGCAAGTAAGTCTGTCAAAATGGCGACTTCTTCTCGAATCACTTCTTTATTGCTGTAGCTTTCTAATTTGTTAAATGACATAATCTGCACCTTTCATTTTTGCAACAACTGTTCACACGAACTGCGATTAAGCTTCCTCAGACCGGTCTTGCGCCTCTGCTTCCATCTGCTCATACAGGGCATCACGACGTTCGTTGGCATCAATATTGAGTACCAAGGCAATGGCTACTGACAAGACCAGAAGACTGTTCCCTCCTTGCGATAGGAAGGGGAAGGTTACTCCTGTAGAAGGAATGAGACCTGAGATACCACCGATATTGATGAAGGTCTGCATGAGTATCATACCGCCAATTCCCAAAGCCATCATGGAGTTAAATGGATTCTTGGCCCGAATCCCTACCAAGATAATTCTCAGAATCAGGAAAAAGAGTAAGGCTAAAATCAGACTGGCACCAAAGAAACCAAACTCTTCTATCACGATAGAAAATACAAAGTCCGTATGAGCTTCCGGCAGATATCCGCGCTTCTCAATAGAGTTACCCAAGCCTAGACCAAACCAGCCGCCATTACTCATAGCATAGTAGGAATTAGCCAATTGGTGGCCTGAGCCAGACAGATCCTTGAAGGGATTGAAGAAAGCGCTGAAACGCTTGGCCACATATCCAAAGACTGGAATCTTGGCCACGCGCTCAACCCCAATCAACCAAATGCTAGCTAGAACCAAGCCGGAAACACTAACAATGGCTCCCAGCATCGTAGAAAACCATCGATAGCCAATCCCGCTGACGGCTATCATTATCACGACGGTCAAAAATAGAATAGTCGCATTTCCAAGGTCTGGCATAATAGCTACAATTCCAATCAGAATAGCCACCATGGTCCGCCAGTCGTTAAAGGCTTTAGGAAACCAATGGTTGTGAGTCAGGGCTTGATAGTCATAGACCTTTATCTCATCCTGCCTCTTTGTGAAGCGAAAAGCTAGATACCAAACCAGAATAATCTTCAAATACTCCGCAGGCTGAATACTGAAAGCTCCAAGCTTGAGCCAACCATGGGCGCCGTTGATAGTCCCTGTTATAAAACGAGATAAAAGCAAGAGAATAATCTCAGCAAAGATAACTATAGTCAGAATACTTCCTTTTTTTAAGAATCCCAAGCGGATTCTGTATAGAAGAGCAATTATAAAGAGACTTATTACCCAAAAAATCCCCTGATTCAAGACCATGCCAAAACCATTTCCTCCGGCCTGAATCGAGGTAGGACTCGTCGTTGAATAGACCACAATCAATCCCAAAACAGATAAAATCAAATAGGGAATCAAGATGGAATAATTCAACAAGTGCTTCTTGTCAATTTTCATATTTCACCATTAAACTTCTAAAAATTCAATTCTCATTATACCACCTTTTGGATTGAAAAAAAAGCATTAGTGCAGAGACTGGAATAATATGACCTTGCTTTCTCTCTTTTACATAAAATTGTGATAAGATAGGAAGCAAACAAAGGAGGAGAACATGACAGACATTTACGATATCGAAATTAAAAAACAAGACGGAAGCCCGCAAAAAATGAGTGATTATAAAGGAAAGATTCTGCTGATTGTCAATACAGCAACCAGCTGCGGCTTCACTCCTCAGTATCAAGAACTGCAGGGACTCTATGAGTGCTATCAGAAAGACGGATTTGAAATCCTGGATTTCCCCTGCAATCAGTTTGGCCAGCAGGCCCCTGGAGACGCTGCAGAAATCAACAGCTTTTGCAGCCTCAACTATGGAACGACATTTCCTCGATTTGCTAAGATTGATGTCAACGGCCCTCATACTGCTCCACTCTTTGACTGGCTCAAAAAAGAAAAGGGCGGTCTTCTGGGTGAAAAGATCAAATGGAATTTCACAAAGTTTCTGGTCAGCCGAGACGGAACAGTCATCAAACGTTTCTCTCCACAAACCTCTCCCAAAAAGATAGAAGAGCTCATTCAAAAGCTATTATAAAAGGTAATAAAAAGCAAAACGATTTAGCCAACGGAAACTCACCTTCCACAGCTTAGCTAAGCTCTTAAAAAAACAAGACATTTTGAGCTTTCAAAACGTCTTGTTTTTGCTTTATAATATTTCAATTATATTACATTTTATTCATTTTCCAGCAATTCTGGGGATATTTTTTGCTTTTTTATTTGTTTTAAGTTAAAATAAACCAGTATGAGGAAGAGGATTAAACCGCTTGCAATCCTAATTTTCTTTGCTTCTTTTATCGCTTTTATTTTGATAAGCAAGCAAATTACTGACTCTCAGGAAAAGCAAGCACAGGCAAAAATTTCACAAACTAAACAGACTCCAAGTTCCTCAAAAAAAGAGGAAACATCTGACGATTCGTCCTTGGATGAAGAGTTTATTTCCAGACCAATCATTGACATTTCTGGCTGGCAGCTGCCAAGTGAGATTAATTACGACTTACTCGCACAGAATGTTTCAGGAGTAATTGTCCGTGTTCATAGTGGAGCGCAAGCAAAAAAAGAAAACGCAGCAACCCATCTGAATGGTCTGGACAAGTCTTATGAAAGACACATCAAAGAATTTCAAAAGCGCAACATCCCTGTTGCTGTCTATGCCTATGTGGCCGCCAATAGCAAAAAGGAAATGGAAAAAGAAGCCGAAAGTTTCTACAAGGCTTCTGCCAAGTACCATCCAACCTATTATTGGCTAGACGTCGAAGAAAAGACTATGTCTGACATGAATGCGGGAGTTGAAGCTTTCCGAGCCAAGCTAGAGTCACTTGGTGTTAAAAATATTGGTATCTATATTGGAACTTATTTTATGGAGGAGCATAGCATCTCTACCGATAAGTTCACAGCAATTTGGATTCCGACTTATGGTAATGACGACGGCTACTACAATGCCGCACCAAATACTGAGCAAGATTACGACTTGCATCAGTACACATCACAAGGTCAGCTGACTGGTTTCTCTCATTATCTTGATTTGAACCAGCTGTCAACCTTGAAAGACCAGACAGCTACTTATCAAAAGCTATTTACAGTTCCTAAAGAAGTCCAATAGCTCAAAACGACAGCTCAAATCTCAAAGACTGCTGTCGTTTTTTATTGTCAAAAAATAGGAAATTTCCAGCCGTTTCCTCTTAATAAAGCCTATATTTTATGATATAATGATTTGATAAATGAAATTAGAAAAGGAAAATACAATGATTTCTTGGTTGAATAGAATTTTCAAAGGAATGGTCATTGCACTTGGCTTTATTTTGCCGGGAGTTTCAGGCGGTGTTTTAGCAGCTATCTTAGGTATTTACGAACGCCTGATTCATTTTTTAGCACATTTAAAAGAAAACTTCGTCGAAAATGTTCTCTATTTCATACCAGTTGGAATCGGAATGATTTTAGGAATTGCCGCCTTCTCCTATCCTGTCAATCTGCTGCTGGACAACTACAAAGTGATTGTCCTTTGGGGATTTGCCGGAGCTATCATCGGGACTGTTCCTAGCCTTATTAAAGAGTCTGTCGCTAAAAGTGAGCGTGATCGGATTGATATTCTCGTTTTCTGGGTCAGCCTCATCCTTTCAGGAATCTTTCTTTATTCCTTAAATGGGATGGTCGGCACCTTGCCAGCTAACTTCCTCTCTTTTATCTTAGCAGGAGCTTTGATTGCACTGGGCATTTTAATTCCCGGACTCAGTCCGTCCAACCTTCTCCTGATTTTAGGGCTCTACGCTCCTATGCTGAACGGCTTCCGCAAACTGGATCTCTTGGGCACCTTTCTTCCTATCGGAATCGGAGGCACCTTGGCTCTGATTCTCTTCTCTAAGCTCATGGATCATATTTTGAAAAACTACTACTCTCGAGTTTATCATTTTATCATTGGAATCGTCCTGTCCAGTACCCTTCTTATTGTGGTGCCCCAAGCAGGAAACAGTGAAAGCATCAGCTATCATGGGGTTTCTGTATTGACACTTGTCCTTGCAGCCTTTTTCTTCGGTCTGGGAACCTGGCTGGGACTCTGGATGTCACAATTAGAAGAGAGATATACTAATGGCTAAAAAAACAAAAATCAAAAAAACACTGGTCGAGCAAATTTTAAGCAAGGGTAAGATTGAACATAGAGGCCTGCAGCTAAATGCTTTAGCAGAACAGCCAGTCGATGGTTTGGACCGTTCGCAGATTTATAAAACCTTGGCCTTGACAGGAGACAAGACTGGCACATTAATCGGTATCCTACCTATCACAGAGCATCTGTCCGAAAAGAAAATGGCCAAGATTTCCGGTAATAAAAAAGTCAGTATGATTCCTCAGAAAGACTTGGAAAAGACAACGGGCTATATTCACGGAGCCAATAATCCTGTCGGTATTCGTCAAAAGCACAACTTTCCAATCTATATCGACCAGTCAGCTCTAGAGCGAGATAGCATCATCGTGTCTGCTGGCGAAGTCGGCCGCAGTATCGAAATCAAGGCTCAAGATTTGGCGGATTTTGTTCAAGCTGACTTTGCAGACCTCAAGGAAAATCCTAGCTCATAATTGTTCAATACTGTACCTAATATTCTCAATAAACTCTAATAAGAAAGAAACAATCAACCACTATGAAATTATACTTTGTCCGACACGGAAGAACGGAATGGAATCAGGAAGGCCGCTTTCAGGGAGCCAGCGGTGATTCGCCACTTTTGCCAGCCGCCGTTGAAGAACTGCATACCCTAGGAAAACATCTGGCTCAGACACAATTTGGCAAAATTTACAGCAGCGACCTCCCACGCGCCGTTCGATCTGCTGAGATTATCCAAGAAGAAAGCCAGTTTCCGACTGACATCGTATCAGTACCTGAACTGCGAGAATGGCAGTTGGGAAAACTGGAAGGCGCAAAAATCTCTACCATAGAAGCCATCTATCCGCACCAGATGACTGCATTCCGCCACAATCTTTCGCAATTCAATCATACGTTTTTTGACGCTGAGTCAGTCTACCATACGACCCACCGGACCATTTCCTTTATCAAGACCCTAAAGGACAAGGATTATGAGCAGGTGCTCATTGTCGGACACGGTGCTAACTTAACCGCCAGCATTCGGACTATGCTGGGCTATGACACACCTCTTTTGCGCAAGAATGGCGGTCTGACCAATGCTAGTATCACCATCCTTGAAACAGAAGATTTTGAGAATTATGAGCTGATCACCTGGAATAATACGGATTACTTACTTGAAAAGGCAGAAAATTAAGGCTGGATTTCTAGCTTTTTTTCTTACTTTATAGCCAAATATAGATGAATTTCCCTATCTTTTGTGATAAAATAGGTAGGAAAACTTTTGGAGGAAAAACATGACTACTGAACATATTGAGGAATTAAACGACCAGCAGATTATCCGCCGTGAAAAAATGGCTGCGCTGGCTGAGCAGGGAATTGACCCTTTTGGCAAACGCTTTGAGCGGACTGCTAACTCTGCTCAACTGAAAGAAAAATACAACGATAAAGATAAAGAAGAATTAAACGAACTCAACGAAACAGCTATTATCGCTGGCCGTCTCATGACCAAGCGCGGCAAAGGAAAAGTTGGCTTTGCCCACATCCAAGACCGTGAAGGCCAAATCCAGATTTATGTGCGTAAAGATGCGGTTGGTGAAGAAAATTATGAAATCTTTAAAAAGGCTGACTTAGGAGATTTCCTCGGTATCGAAGGTGAGATTATGCGGACAGATATGGGGGAGCTTTCTATCAAGGCGACCCACCTTACTCATCTGTCTAAGGCTCTGCGCCCCCTGCCTGAAAAATTCCACGGCCTGACAGATGTCGAAACCATCTACCGTAAACGTTATTTGGATTTGATTTCCAACCGTGAAAGCTTTGAACGCTTTGTCACTCGCTCAAAAATCATCTCAGAAATCCGCCGTTACTTGGATGGACAAGGCTTCCTTGAAGTTGAAACTCCTGTTCTCCACAATGAAGCAGGCGGTGCTGCTGCCCGTCCATTTATCACCCACCACAATGCCCAAAACATTGATATGGTGTTGCGGATTGCAACCGAGCTTCACCTTAAACGTCTTATCGTTGGTGGTATGGAGCGAGTTTATGAAATTGGCCGTATCTTCCGTAACGAAGGAATGGATGCTACTCACAATCCAGAGTTCACTTCCATCGAGGTTTACCAAGCCTATGCGGACTTCCAAGACATCATGGACTTGACTGAAGGCATTATCCAACATGCAGCCGTCTCTGTTAATGGAGATGGACCAGTCAACTACCAAGGAACTGAAATCAAGATCAACGAACCATTTAAACGCGTTCACATGGTAGATGCCATCAAGGAAATTACTGGTGTTGATTTCTGGCAAGATATGAGCTTTGAAGAAGCTGCTGCCTTGGCTCAGGAAAAGAAAGTTCCGCTTGAAAAGCACTTCACCGAAGTTGGCCATGTTATCAATGCTTTCTTTGAAGAATTTGTGGAAGAAACCTTGATTCAGCCAACCTTTGTCTACGGTCATCCTGTAGCAGTATCACCTCTGGCTAAGAAAAATCCAGAAGATCCACGCTTCACAGACCGTTTCGAGCTCTTCATCATGACTAAAGAATATGCCAATGCCTTCACCGAGTTGAACGATCCAATCGATCAGCTATCTCGTTTTGAAGCACAGGCAAAAGCCAAAGAACTGGGTGATGACGAAGCAACTGGCATTGACTATGACTTTGTCGAAGCTCTGGAATATGGTATGCCACCAACTGGAGGTCTGGGAATCGGTATCGACCGTCTGGTCATGTTGCTAACAGATGTTACGACCATTCGCGATGTCCTGCTCTTCCCAACGATGAAATAATCTGTATTTTATACGATATTAAGAAAACAAATCCTGCTGGAATTCCAGCAGGATTTTTACATCACAAAAAAGTCTGGTTCCCCAGACTTTTATTATTTTATTCATATCTCAGTGCTTCAATTGGATCCAGTTTGGAGGCTTTATTGGCCGGCAGGATTCCGAAGAGAACACCGATTGTTGCTGAGAAGAGAAGGCTGACGATGCTGACTGGTAGAGATACCGTTACTGGTGTTCCTTCCAGCATTTGACTCATGGCCGAGCCTAGTACAGACGCAAGTCCTGCAGCTAGAAGCAGTCCAATCAACCCACCAATCAGTGTCAAAATCATAGACTCAATCAGGAATTGCATCAAAATATTGCCGCGTGTCGCTCCCAGAGCTTTCCGAAGTCCGATTTCCCGGGTTCGCTCAGTGACAGATACTAGCATGATATTCATAACGCCGATACCTCCGACAAAGAGTGAGATTCCGGCGATGGCACCGATAACTCCTGTCATGGCACCATAAATATTTTGCACTTCCTGATAAAGGGCACTATCATCTGTCACTTGATATTCGCCCTGTTGGAGACCAGCAATTTCTGTTAATTTCTTGGCAACCTTAGGGCCAAGTTCTGGAACCAAGCTAGTGTCATTCACTCGAAGAACAATCTCCGAAATTTCATCGACTCCAAAGTTAGCAGCTATGAGAGTATTGGTCGTAATGGCATTACCACCATAGACCTGCATGGAGCCAGATGCAGCAGCAGTCTCAGGATCTCTATAAACCCCAATCACCCGATAGTTACTGGCACCCACTGTCACAATTTTATTGATTGCCTCTTCAGCGGAAGAAAAAAGGGTCGCAGCCAGACCTTCGTCTAGCAGCACAACACTGGCAAAGCCTTGATAGTCTTGCTGTCTCAGAGCACGACCAGCAATTATTTTGTATTTTTTCACCTGAATATAGGTCATGTTTGCACCGACAAAGTTGACGCGCTCAGCCTGCTTATTTTCGTAGCTAAAGGTTTCCATAGCTGAGTTGGTCACATAGTAGCCGTCCACTCCCTTGATATGGGTCAATTCCTTAACCCATGCTTCCTGGGCCTTGGGTGGTTCCACCACTTCTTCGCTTTCATCTTCTACATTTACAGAATAGAGATCAGCCGTTTGTGTGTAGGAGCCGTCCTTGCTCTTTTTAGGAGAAAAGACGAGACGCATATTTTTCTGACTTTTGGTAAAACTCTCATTGACCCGTCGGGTAATGGAATCTCCTAAGGCCATTATAACCACAACCGAAGCCACTCCGATAATAATCCCAATCATGGTCAGGAAAGACCGCATCTTGTGTCCAAGAATGGAGCTAATGGCAAATTTCCAGTTTTGCATTAGACTAGTCCTCCTTCCTTAGCGCTATCAGATGAGATGACACCGTCACGAATGACAATTTGCCGTTTGGCATAGGCCGCAATCTCAGGCTCGTGGGTTACCATGATAATGGTTTTCCCTTCTCGATTGAGCTCAGTTAGGAGCTCCATAATCTGCTCACCAGTCTTGGTATCCAGGGCCCCCGTCGGTTCGTCAGCCAGAATCAGAGAAGGATTATTGACCAAAGCACGCGCAATGGCAACCCGCTGCTTCTGTCCACCAGAAAGCTCTGAAGGCAGATGATGCATCCGCGTGTCCAACTCCACCTTGGTCAAAAATTGCTCGGCCAAGGACTTGCGTTTAGACTGACCGACACCTGCATAGATCAAGGGCAGTTCCACATTTTGCAAGGCGTTGAGCTTAGACAAGAGAAAGAACTGCTGGAAGACAAAGCCAATTTGCTTATTTCGAACCTTGGCCAGCTTCTTATCACCTAGCTTAGCAACTTCTTCGCTTCCTAGATGGTATTCACCAGTGGTCGGACGATCCAGCATCCCAATGATATTCATCAGAGTAGACTTACCAGATCCAGACGGTCCCATGATGGCAACAAACTCACCCTCTTCAACCTCCAGACTGATGTCTTTTAATACCTGCAGTTCCTGGTCTCCATTGCGATAGCTCTTATTAATATTTTTTAACTCAATTAGCTTCTTCATAAGATTTCACCTCTTGACCGTCTTTCAAGCTATCTGTCGGATTGATGATAACTTTACTATCCTTTGTCAAACCAGATGAGATTTCTTGATTTTCAGCATCAGCATTTCCGAGCGTTACTTCTGTCTTCTTAGCAACTCCTTTTTCCAGGACCCAAACATAGTTCTTGTCTCCGTCCATTACCACACTGCTGACTGGCACAATGAGTCCCTGAGTATTGTTTTTAACTTCAATGTTGACAGAGAAACCTTGCTTGAGTTCACCAATCTCGCTGGTAATGTCAATTGTAAATGGATATTTGGAACCTGAAGCTGTTCCGCTACCACCTGTTCCAGACGGTTGAGCTGCTGCCTGCTGGCCGTCTTTCGGATAGTTGGAAATGTAGCTGATTTTACCAGTCCATTTCTTGTCTGGGTAAACCTTTGATGTAATGGTCACTTCCTGACCGACAGACAAGTTAGCCAGATTGTATTCGGATAATTCACCCTTAATCTGCAGATTACCATTGCTGACGATATGAACCAAGGTTTGAGTGGCACCAGTAGTTGATTTTGAAACATCGCGGTTGACTTCTACGACCGTACCATCTGCTGTGCTGGTCACTGTCAAGGCATTGAGAGTAGCTTGTGCTTTATTCATATTATCAACTGCATCAGCTCGAGCATCGCGCAGATCAGCTGCCTGAGACTCCACAGAACGCTGAGCCTGAGCTTCAGACGCCCCATCTGCTTCTTCGTCACCAGTTGTATTTACAGTCACACCATTGGTTTGCAAGTCATGCAATTGACGATCAGCTTTGCTAACCGCCCGAGCAGCTGCATCATAAGCTGCCTGAGCCTCTGCACTTTTATAAGTTACCAACGCTTGACCGGCAGTCACTTGGTCACCGACATTGACCAGTACATTTTCCAAGTCACCCTTGGTGCTGTCATAGTAGATGTACTGCTCATTGCTGGCTGTGACATTTCCTGTCAGCAAGACTGAAGAAGCCACTGAACCTTCCTTGGCCTTCTGAACCAGCGGAGTAGTATCGACAGGTGCCTCAGAAGGATTCCCTCCGTTTAAAAACATGAAGAGAATTGCTCCTGCAACAACTGCAATCGTAGCTCCAATAATGCTAAATAATTGCCATTTCTTTAACTTTTTCATCTTTTTTCCTCCTCTTGATGAAAACGATTTTCTTTTGTTATATTATATCACAAGGCTATCATAATTCTTCTAAAAAAATTTACAGTTTTTCACAAATGGTTGCTATTTTATCTCAGATAGTCACTCCACTCAAATCCGTAGCAGATTTTTGCATTCACCTGCTAAAAAAGGTACAATTACCTCATATAATAGAAGGAGATTCTAACAAGATGAAAGAATTTGATATGATTGCTATTGGCGGTGGCAGCGGGGGAATTGCTACCATGAATCGGGCAGGCGAATACGGTGCCAAGGTTGCCGTTATTGAAGAAAAGAAACTGGGTGGCACCTGTGTCAATGTCGGCTGTGTCCCAAAGAAGATTATGTGGTACGGAGCTCAAATCGCTGAAGCTATCCATCATTATGGGCCAGATTACGGCTTTACCTCTGATAATAACGCTTTTGATTTTGCTACCCTTCGGAAAAATCGCGAAGCTTATATTGACCGAGCACGTTCATCTTACGACGGTAGCTTCAAACGGAATGGTGTCGAACTGATCGAAGGACGTGCCCGTTTTGTGGATGCAAACACTGTCCAAGTCAACGGCGAGCTTATTCGCGCCAAGCATATCGTTATCGCGACGGGTGCTCATGCTGCTATTCCAAATATCCCTGGCGCAGGCTACGGCGAGAATTCCGACGATGTCTTTGCTTGGGAAGAGTTACCTGAATCTGTAGCCATTGTCGGAGCAGGCTATATAGCTGTTGAACTAGCCGGAGTACTCCATGCTCTGGGAGTTGAAACAGATCTTTTTGTTCGTAAGGATCGACCACTGCGCAACTTTGACAGCTATCTGATTGACGGCCTGCTCCAAGAAATGGAGAACTCTGGACTCCAGCTTCATACCCATAAGATTCCGCAAAAGCTGGAAAAACTGCCTGATGGTCAGCTCAAGCTCTATTTTGAAGACGGCAGCAGCCACACAGCCCAGCATGTTATTTGGGCAATTGGTCGTAAACCAAACGTCCAAGACCTCAATCTGGAAGCAGCTGGCGTCACTCTCAATGAACGTGGCTTCATCTCTGTAGATGAGTACCAAAACACTGTTGTACCAGGCATCTATGCTCTAGGCGATGTAACAGGTGAAAAAGAATTAACTCCTGTTGCTATCAAGGCTGGACGAACTCTATCTGAGCGTCTTTTCAATGGTAAAACAAATGCTAAAATGGACTACTCAACTATTCCAACTGTCGTCTTCTCCCATCCCGCTATTGGGACAGTTGGCCTAACTGAGGTAGAGGCTGTCAAGACTTACGGAGCTGAAAATATTCACGTTTACACGTCTAGCTTCACATCCATGTACTCTGCTGTCACCCAGCACCGTCAACAGGCCAAGTTCAAGCTCATCACTGCCGGTGAGGATGAAAAGGTCGTTGGCCTGCACGGCATTGGCTACGGAGTAGACGAGATGATTCAAGGTTTCGCTGTTGCTATCAAGATGGGCGCTACCAAGGCTGACTTTGATGCTACAGTTGCTATTCACCCAACTGGCTCCGAAGAATTCGTGACCATGCGATAAACATTCAAAATCAGAAGAGGTTTGGTATTCCAGCCTCTTTTTGATTTCTGCTACCATTTTATAATAAAGATGCTGACCGTTCCATAACCTAATCTTTCATTTTACAGACGAATCTTACATTTTTGTAAGATTGTAAATTTTAGCTATTTCAGCTTCATTTGACATTCCTTTCAAATATCAGTTTAATGGAAGAAATTCAGATTTTTTTCAGACAATAAACTTCAGCATCACTATTTTAAAAGGTAAATTGTCAAATATACATCAAGAAATTCCAAAGATTATAAAAAGCGATCTATTTATTAGTTATTATATGAGACAAGGAGCCTGAAATGAAACCTCAGACTCCTTTTTCTTTATGGTAAAATAGCCACTGCCCTCACTGGTGAACCGCTGGCTTGATGCCAGTTGGGAAAGCTAATCGAGATGAGAGCACCCTTAGCCGGCAACTGATCCAGATTGGTCATAACTTCTAGCTGATAAATGTCCTGCTCCAAAAGATAGTATTCATTAAGCAATCCATGCTCCGCTGTAGGAATACCCGCATCTGTATCAAAAGTTTCGTGACCTACCGCCTTGACACCACGCTCATGGATAAGGAACTCTAGAGCATCTCGTCCCCACCCAGGAGTATGCTGAATCTCCTGAACATCCAGATTGCGCATAGCTGATTGACTTGGCCAACGCTTGGACCAGTCTGAGCGAAAGGCAACAAACGTTCCTGGCTCAATCTGACCGTGCTCCGCTTCAAAATCTAAAATATCCTGCTTGCCCAGAATAAAGTCTGGATTCTCTGCTACTTCCTTAGACTTATCAATAACCACCAAAGGCAGGAATAGATCTTTTAGCTCAATCTCTTCCAACCAGCGACCACCCTCCACAAAGTGAATCGGAGCATCAATATGAGTCCCGTACTGGCCAACTACAGAAAACTGCTGAACATGAAAACCGTCTTTCAAAGTGAAAATGTCCTTCTTCTCCAAGGCAGGTAGAGCTGGAAAATGCGGACTATCTTCCTTGATCTGATGGGACAAGTTGACCCATTTTTTCTCCTGTAGTTCCTGATAAATTTTTAATAAATCTGTCATATGCTTCTCCAATCTAGTCTGTTTTGCTTGGAAAGATGTTGATTATGCACCCACACCTCTAGCAAAATCTCTTATTTACTTTTGCATTATTATATCAATCAAAGTGTGCTGCTGCAATTCTTTATATCTCTTTTAGATAATCCTTTTTTGTTGATAAGAATATAGTTTAAAGCTATAGCTAATTTTTCTAATGAAAACTATTCAAAGATTGAAAATTTTGATATGATAGAACAAAGCAATTCAAAAACGAGGAAAACAGATGAGTAAAACAAAAAAGCTTCTTGCTGCTTTGGGTATTCTTTTCTTTAATATTTTTGGCCTTATAGCCTTCATCATCTTGCTCATCAGAAGCAAGAAACGGAAATAAGAATCTGTCTGTATAATTGTCTCGTCCGATTAAGAAGGACTTGACTTTTTTTTATTTAGCTTTTAAAATAGTTACCATAAAATAAAAAGAGGTTTACTATTTATGAACAAGAACAAAGCATTTCTTCTTGCCCTCCCAGCTATCGGAGCTGCCTTCCTAGCTGTCCTGTCCCAATTAACTATTTCCATTGGTCCCGTTCCCATCACGCTGCAGACTTTTGCTGTCGGTTTGATTGCAACGATTTTCAAACCTCGCGAAGCTGTTTTGTCAGTCTTTATTTATCTGCTACTAGGAGCTATTGGCCTACCAGTCTTTGCTGGAGGAAGCGGTGGTTTTCAGGCTCTCTTTGGTCCAAGCGCCGGTTATCTCTGGTTCTACTTACTCTTTGCCTTTGTGACATCCAGTCTGACCCATAAGAATAGTCCTTTCTATATGATTTTTATAGCCAATATATTGGGTGACGCTCTCGTCTTTGTCGGCGGTATCCTAGGACTACATTTCTTGGGGGGACTCGATTTCTCTAAGTCAGTCGCGGTTGGCCTTACTCCTTTTATCCTGCCAGACTTGCTAAAAATGGTTGTCATCACCATTATCAGCATTCCTATTTTTAAAAGTCTGAAATTTCATCCCTACTTTTCAGAGAAATAGAAAAAACTGATAGAGCTTTCTCTATCAGTTTTTAAATGCATCCACGAGAACTTGGAATTCTTCATTAGATAGTGTAATTCCCTTGCCCATTTTGCTGTGGTCTGGACTCCAAGTCCGAATATCATACTTAGCTGGTGCTCCGTTAAAGCTAACGCGGTTGAGCTCCTTGGTCCAGCCCTTGTCATTTTCAGACAGGACCAGAAGTTTTTCTTCGATTTCGAATGTAAATTCTGCCATATTTCACCTCTTGTTTTATTTTCCAACTAATAATTCGTAAAAGAATTTACAATTTAGGGAATTTTGTTATATAATATATTGTAACAAGTTATGGAGATTTTAGCTATGAAAAAATATCTCGAAATGATTTTACAAAGAGCCAACGAATTTATCAGTGGCAAAAAGAATGAACAAGGACCAGAGGACAGCGGCCGCATCCTGCGTACCATCGAGCTAGCTCTGCGAAAACAATCTGGTGTCCACGTTATCTTTCTGGATAAAAGCTTCACTGGCGATATTGTTAAATACGATCGCGAGCGCCTGCAGCTGATTATCAAGAATTTCAAGAAAAGTATGACCACTATTATCCGCGTGCAGGACATCAAGCGAATCAGTCTCGTACCCAATAATATCCGTGAAGCCCAAAAGAAGGACATTCGCATCACCAATCGTCGTTTCAAAAGATAACTCTTCTATCCAGCTGGATGGAAGAGTTATTTGTTTGTCTGAAAATAAATTGATTGATGCTTCTTGCATCCTGGATTAAAAGGATGAGCGCAGATAGGACAAGCATCCTTACAGTCAAGATACTGAGAAATAGTCAACTCTGTCCTGCAATGACCGCAGAGAACTACTCGATCTTCTGACCGACTGACAGGATAGGCCAGAAAAGCATGATCTTCGTAGCAGTCATGACAGAGAAAGCAAGGATAGTATTTCTGACAAGCAAAGCACTTAAGGGCTATGATATCTCTCTCACTGTGATAATGCTGGCAGCGAGTCTCCTCATCAAGAATATCGCCATAAACCTGAATCATGCTACTTCCTCTCTGAAAATCTCTATTCATAAAGATGGCTTTTGGATTAAAAAGCCACCTATGAATATAAGATTAAGCTCGGACGGTCACGCTAGTGCCATCTTCCTTGTAAAGATTAATCAAACCTTCCTTGCGAGCCCGCACCATATCGCCGGCCTCTACAGGCTGCTCCAAGTGAATGGTCAGAAGCTCCATCGGATTAGGAGCCCGATCAATTTTGTTACCGTCAGCATCTCGAAGGTCTTTGATAAAAGTTTCAAAATGACGGAAGCCCGGTCCATAAAACTCAACCTGATCCCCTTCATGGATAACATTACGCTGACGAATAGTCGCTGTCTGACTGTCTGCGTCATAAGCTACTACTTCAGCTACAAATTTGTATTCTGGAATCTTACGCCTCGCTCCGAACAGCTGCTCATTCTCAGTTGGAGTATGATAGTAGAATCCTGTGGCCAATTCACGTTGAGCAACCTTCCACATCTCATCGACCAAGTCCTGCTTGATAGCTTCAAACTTTTCAGGACTTTCTAGATAAGCATTTACAGCTGCTTTATAGCAGTTAGTCACCGTAGAAACGTAATGAATAGACTTCATCCGTCCCTCAATCTTCAAGCTATCCACTCCATTTTCAATCATATCTGGTATGCGGTCAATCATGGACATATCAACTGCGGACATAGAAAATTCTTCTGGAACTTCACCCTTCAAGCTCTTACGTTCTTGTCCAAAAGGCATATCGTAGAGGTCGTATTTCCAACGGCAGGATTGTGAGCAGCCACCACGATTGGCATCGCGCATACTCATGTGGTTGGATAATGTACAACGGCCGGAGTAGGAGATACACATGGCTCCATGAACAAAGGCTTCTATTTCAACGTCAGTCCGTCGGCGAATTTCAGCCAGCTCAGCCATAGAAACTTCGCGAGCTAGGACAACACGAGTCAGTCCTAGATTTTTCCAGAATTCCAGCGTTTCATAGTTGGTCGCACTGGCCTGAGTAGACAAGTGGATTTCCAGACCAGGTGCTTCTGATGCTGCGATAGCAATCAAAGCCGGATCTGAAACAATGACAGCCGCAATCCCGATATCCCGCAAACGGCGGAACCACTCACCAGCTCCCTCTTCATTTCCCTCGTGCATGACCATATTGGCCGCGACATAGACCTTGGCACCATAACTAGCCGCAAACTGAACCCCTTCTTCCATCTGTTCAAAGGTAAAGTTCCCAGCCCGACTGCGCAGACCATAGGCCTGTCCGCCAATAAAAACAGCATCTGCTCCATATCGAACAGCTACTTTTAGCTTTTCCAAAGTACCAGCAGGTGATAACACCTCTGGTCGTTTCAACTTTCTTGCCATCATTTTCTCCTATTTGCAATATAAAAGTGTTGATGTCTAATCCTTATTATTTTATAGTAATTTACCCCTAAAAGCAAGGTTCTTTGAATTATTTTCACAATTCTAATTTTCAGATTTTTCGAATTAATTCAAAAAACATCTATTTTTTAATCCTATTTTAGTAAATATCAATTTTGTTCTCAAAAAAGAACTCCTAAAAGGAGTTCTAGTTTAAATATTTATTTTACCATATCAGGGTCATAGTCATAAAATCCTGTATCAAGAAAACGATTTTTTGGATGTAGTTTGTGAATCGCCTCATCCAGCACAAAGGCTTGATCTGAGCTAAACTTGCCTGCTTCAATCAAATCTCTCGCCTCAACAAAAATCTTAGCAATCTCAACAAAGTTGTGGCCAGGTGTGTAGAGACCTTCCAACTTCCAGTGGCAGAATCCATGGTCAACCAACTCTATCAGCTTGGTCATCAAATCCAAGTCATTATTGGCAAAAATATGAGTACCATGATTGTCCTCAAAAATCGAATAATGGCTCTGCGGATCGCTTGGTTCCGCCAGAAAGAGGTCTCGCTCCCGTGTCTTTTCATCATCGATATGAGTAAAATTATAGTAATTCTGCAAAAGAGGACGCTTGGAGTGATGGATGACACTAGCTCCGTATACCAAGACTTCAGCAGGAATTTCCAGAATTTCTGGCATCTTAAAAAGCTCAGCAGAAGGAATCTCACGCGCTAGGACAGCTTCTGAAACTCCTGCGTTCTTAGCCCAAAAGTTAATCTGACGGCTGCTGGTAACCATGGTCGAGGCATCGTAAATGGTCTTTAATTTATAACCATCGCGCTGCAGCACATAGAAAACACCAGCATCACCAACGGTAATATAATCTGCCCCAATCTCCTGCAGAAAATCAAGATAGGGCTTGATCTTATCCATCATTTCTTGATGCATGAGCGCGTTCACCGCAACGGTCAACTCTTTTCCTGCTTGGTGAACCAAGTCAGAAATTCGATTTAATTCGTCTAAACTAAAATTATGAGGCAAACGAAGGCCGTAATTTTTCTCACCGACATAAATTCGATCGACATTTGCCTCCAAAAGTTCCTCAACTTGTTCTATACTTTCAGCTGTTGCTGTAATAATTATCTTTTTCATAAAACCATTATAGCAAAAAAATATAAAGGAGTGGTTTTTCATTCGAATTTATTCGTTTTGTAACTCTTTTGTAATATTTAAAACTGCAAAAAAATGGTAGAATTAGAGGGTACTGTAAGGAGAGAGAATTATGCACGTAAGAAAATACCAACAATATGATGACCCAACTGACTACTACTACCAAGAAATTGAATCTGAACAAACACCACTCTATCAAGAGTACTTACCTGAAGCAGAAACATCACCAAGATTAAGTGAACTCTTTTTCTTCTTAAATATTGCTGTGTTCTGTGTCTTGACAGTTTTGTTTAGCTTTGTATTTTTGAGTTTAAAAATGAATACATTTATGTCCTTCACTTTGGCCATTGCTTCCAGCCTGATTAGCATTCAATCTTATCGCCTGTTCGCAAAGAAACGCCAAACTAGCAAATAAACCAACCTTGTGATTCTACGATTTTAAAATATAAGAAAAACCGACGACGCTTTAAGTCCTCGGTTCTTTTTTCATTCTTGTAAACAAAGAAGACTAGCAAAATTGCTAGTCTTCTTTGTTTTATTTTTCTTCTTGACTGTCTGTTTCAACAGCCTTTTCTTCTTGTCCTTCTGTCGCTTCTGCTCCGAAGTCAATGATGATTTCTTCTGAAGGTTCTTCTTCCTCTTCGAAGATCACAGCTTCTTCCTCAGCTAAGCTACTTTCTTCTTTCTCAAATTTTTCTTTGATTTCGTTAAACTTATCTTGCGAGTAGTCAACGACTGACTTGGTCGTTTCTTTGACAGATTCGATGACTGTTTCAGTTGTAATCTCGCCTTTCTCAACCTTTTCTTTGGTTTGTTGAATTGCACTGACAGCTTGATTTGAAAAGTCTTTAGCGGACTGAACGACAGCTTCGTGTATATCATCAGGATTTTCTTGATATTCCTTAACAAAGTCCCGAACCTTATCTGTCGTTTCCTTTCCTTTCTTACTAGTCAGAAAATAGGCAGCAGCTGCACCAGTAACGGCGCCCAATAACAGTGATGAAAATTTTCCCATAATAGACCTTCTTTCTTATTTTTTAAACAATTTTGAAGCAAAACGCAAAGCAGATAAACCAGCTGTTGTTTTGACTGTTCCCTTACCAGCAGACACTGCTTTTTTACTCAGCGTACGCGCCTGAACGTTTAAATCTGAAACGGACTCAGACAGATCCGCAACAGCTGTAAACAAAGGATCAATGGTTGCGACTTTTTGATTGATGTCATCAGTTAAGACATTGACCTTGGCCAGTAAATCATTGGTTTGGTGAAGGGTCACGTTGACATCAGAAGTCAAGACCTTGATGGTATTTTCTGTTTCATCTAGCATCTTACCAGCTTTTTCGCCCAGATTTTTGACAGTAATCGTCAAGTAAATCACGAAGATAATGAGCGCTACCGCTAGTAATGCATAAGCAATTTCAATTATCATATTTCTCTCCTTTCATTGCAGACATCTCTGACAAGAGTCAGCGTCTCTAAGCTTTCTTATTCTTGATAATAAGGGGCTTTCTTTTTTCTTTGGTAAATGATGATGCCGATTCCTACAAAAATAAGAATCAGCGACAGCCATTGTGAAACACGCAGACCAGCAAACATAAGACTATCCGTCCGCATACCCTCAATGATCATCCGACCAAATCCATACCAAATCAGATAGAAGGCGGCGATTTCTCCCTGCCTCAGCAACTTAGGCCGACGGCGGAGAACAATAATCAATATAAAGCCAATTAGGTTCCATACAGATTCATAGAGGAAAGTTGGCTGTCTGTAGCTACCCTCTATATACATATTCTCTCGAATAAAACTAGGCAGATAGTTCAAACTCTTAACTGCCGCACCGTAGGCCTCATGGTTGGCAAAATTTCCCCAGCGCCCAATACTCTGAGCAATCATCACACTTGGTGCTGCGATATCTAGAAAATCGACTGGGTGAATCAACCTTCTCCGACAGAAGAAATAGAGAACGATGGCACCAGCTATTAGCCCGCCGTAAATGGCAATACCTGCTATTCCGCCATTCCAAAAATCGATGATTTTTATCAGATTCTTACCATAATAATCCCATTCGAATGCCACGTAGTAAAGTCGGGCACCCACGATGGCTACGGGGAAAGCCACTAGGATAAAATCTAAAATATCATCAGGAATAATCTTCCGACGTGGAGCCTCCTTCATGGCAAGATAAACGGCTAAAACTAAGCCTGTGACAATACAGATGGCATACCAGCGAATACTGATAGGCCCAAGTTGGATAGCTACTGGATCAATCATGTTTCACCTCATTTCGGCTAATTAAATCAGTAAGGCGTTCTTCAAAGATCTTGGTAGCATCATAGCCCATTTGCTTAGCTCGATAGTTCATCGCTGCAGCCTCAATCACAACCGAGATATTGCGACCGGTCTTCACAGGAATCCGAATACGCGGAATTCTGACGCCGGCAACCTCCAGCTCTTCTGTATCATTGCCCAGGCGGTCAAAGGTCTTATGGACATCAAAGTTTTCCAGATAGACAGCTATCTGAACCTGAGAAGAATCTTTGACAGCACTAGCTCCGTAAAGGCTCATAACATCAATGATACCAACACCACGAATTTCCAACAAGTGGCGCAGGATTTCAGCCGGCTCTCCCCAAAGGGTCATTTCATCCTTGGCATAGATATCCACTCGGTCATCCGCAACCAACCGATGGCCACGCTTAACCAACTCAAGCCCTGTTTCACTTTTACCAATTCCGCTGTCCCCTTGGATGAGAACCCCCATGCCATAGATATCCATCAGAACACCATGAACGCTGGTTCTCTCAGCCAGCCGAGAATCAAGGTAGCTGGAAATTTCTCCAGACAAGCGACTAGTAGAGGTTTTGCTTCTAAGAATAGCAATCTGCTTCTCATCAGCAGCGCTAATCATTTCTTCAGGAATCTCTAAATTTCGTGCAATGATAATCACCGGCGTCTCAGGCTGGAACATTTTCAGCAGCACCTGATGGCGGTTATGAGAGCTCATCTTCATCAGATAAGACCACTCTTTCATCCCAATCAGTTGTATCCGCTCGGGTGTATAAAAATCAAAATATCCAGTCATTTCAAGTCCAGGCCGAGAAATATCTGAAGTTTTAATTTCTTTCTCCAGTAAAACTTTATCTCCGTACTCCTGAGACAGACGAGACATTTTTAAGAGGTCTTTGACCTTTACTGACATTGTCTTCTCCCTTCAAATTTGTCTTCCTCTATTATAGCAAATTTTTACCTCAAAAGAATCCTTAAGATTGATTTTAGGTCGAAAAAATATTTTGATTTAAATCAACTTTTTAGTAAAAATAGAAAAACAGCCGCGACATCAATCGATCAGGCTGCTGAGAATTTTCTTTTGGTTCTTAAAACAAGGATGATTTTCTACAAAGGCCGGGACCTCTTTCAGAGGCAACCAGACATGAGCATCTGTTTCACCTGCCTGATAGCGGACTTGACTCTTATCGCCAGACACAAGCACTTCATAATAATCGAAATGGCACTGGTCTTTGATAGAGCACACCTGCTCCAAAAGCCTGATGCTATCAGGAACCAGGCCAGTTTCCTCTTTTAACTCCCGCAGGGCGGCTGTCTGACTATCCTCTCCTGCCAGCACACTGCCTCCCGCTCCGAACTCATAGTAGCCAGGATAGAGACTTTTATTTGCTGACCGCCGCATAAATAGAATATCACCATCCTGATGGCGAACCAAGACATTGACACAGAGATGAAACTGTCCTCCAGGAATTTTTTCTCCTCGAACCAGGAGATGAGGGAGTTGATTTCGATTTAAGTCATAAGCATTCCAAAATTCTGTCATATTTCCTCCTTGGATAAATTGCTAATATTTTGGTGATGTTTTTAAGTGTCAATTTACCTGGTTTTCTATCCTGCTTCTTTTTTAGATTTTTTCTAAAAGAAGCAAGCAGAAAATAAATCACGGCATAGAAATGTCTTACTAAAACATTCCCTACTTCAAGTAAAAAATCGGGAGTGCATCCCGAAATTTTCTATTTTATTAAGAATTACCAAAACCAGCCGTCTTTATCGTCTTTGATAGCTTCAACTTCTTTTCGTTTACGTGGGCCAGTTCCGTACATTTCTTCTTCTAAGTCTTCTTTATAGGGCATAACCATAGCCAGCAGGATATAGATGAGAATTCCCAAGCCGAAATTGACCACAGTAAAGATAATAAAGAGGAAGCGCACTAGGCTCAGATCAAAATCAAATTTATCAGACAGACCGGACAAGACACCGGAAATCAGTCGATTCTTTTTCAACTTATAGAATTTCACGTTCATGATAGAGACCTCAATGATCATATTTACTTTATTCTACCATATTTTATAAGAAAACAATCGGGCCAAAGGCTGATTATGGATTAGAATATTCATTCTTTTGAAAAAGAGAGTTCTTCAATGAACTCTCTTGCTAATCCTCTGACAAACTAAGCTTGCTCATACAGCGTCCGCAACGGTATTTTTGAAGATTGACTCTGCGTCTGCGACGGATAAGTGCTCCGCAGCTCAGGCATTCATAGATGAGAAAGATTTGCGAGTCGGACAAGGATGGAGCGTAGCGCAGACCATCAACTCGCTTGAGCAGGTCTTTAAAATCTCTATCCCCGTGGCGGTAACCTCTACCCTGATAATAGAGATGATAGTGAGCCAGCTCATGGCGGACAATTTTTCGAAAGGTCTCCAGCCCAAAAGTTCCATAGATTTTTGGGTTAAAATCCAGATGGCCATCTTTAGGAAAGAAGCGTCCCCCTGTAGTACGGAGACGCTTATTCCAATAAGCTTGGTGACGGAATTCCCAGCCAAAATCTTCAGCTGAGACCCGCTTGACATAGTTAGTTAGATTCATTTGGTGCTATCAGAGAGAGGTTAACCTTCTCCCGTTCCACATCCAATTTATCCACCCAGACAGTGACCAAGTCACCAACAGACAGGACTTGACTAGGATGCTTAATATAGTCTGTGCTCAGCTTGGAGATATGGATAAGACCGTCTTCGTGGATACCGATATCCACAAAGGCTCCGAAATCGACGACATTGCGGACGACCCCTTCCAGCTTTTGACCGATGCGCAGGTCCTTGATATCCAAGACATCCTGCCGCAAAACTGGCGCGTCGAAGGAATCTCGCAAATCACGGCCAGGCTTGAGCAGATCCGCAATAATATCTTTGAGGGTTTCTTCTCCTAAGCCTAGCTCTGCAGCCAAACTAGCAGTCTGAACAGCCTTTAATTTAGCTTGGGCTGCTTCATCCAAACTGCTGATTTCCAGACGCTTAAAGAGCTCCTCCACAGCCTTATAAGACTCTGGGTGAACGCCTGTATTGTCTAGTAGGTTATCACTTTCAGGAATACGCAGGAAGCCGGCTGCTTGTTCAAAAGCCTTTGCGCCCAGACGCGGCACTTTCTTGATGGCTTCGCGAGACCGAATCAAACCTTCCGTTTCCCGGTACTTAACAATATTTTCTGAAATAGTCTTATTGAGACCAGCTACATGGGCCAGTAGGGCAGGACTTGCAGTGTTTATATTGACCCCGACTTGGTTAACCACGGTATCAACGACAAAGTCCAGACTTTCAGACAGTTTTTTCTGGCTGACATCATGCTGGTACTGACCAACCCCGATAGACTTAGGATCAATCTTGACTAGCTCTGCCAAAGGATCCTGCAGACGGCGGGCTATGGAAATAGCTGAGCGCTTTTCAACAGTCAAATCTGGAAACTCATGACGAGCCAGTTCACTAGCAGAGTAGACAGATGCTCCGCTTTCATTGACGATGACATAGCTGACATTTGGATGGGATTTCAAAACTTCTGCTACAAAGGCTTCGCTTTCTCGGCTGGCCGTTCCGTTTCCGATGGCGATGATTTCCACGCCAAACTGTTCAATCAGCTCCGATAACTCTTTCTTAGATGCTTCAATCTGAGCTGGCTTTGCTGGCACTACTGGATAGATGACATGGGTCGTCAGCATTTTTCCTGTCGCATCAACAACAGCCAGCTTGGCTCCTGTCCGAAAGGCTGGGTCAAAGCCCAGTACTACACGACCTTTGAGAGGAGCAATTAGGAGGAGATGGCGGAGGTTATCTGAGAAGAGCTGAATCGCTCCATCCTCAGCAGCCTCAGTTAGCTCGGTCCGAATACGGCGCTCCATGGCTGGAATGATTTTCTTTTTAACCGCTTGCTGAACTGCTTCAATAATATAGGCATTTTTCACCTTGAAGCGTACTTCAAAGAAGCGCAGAATTTTCTCAAGATTGTGCTCAAAACCAACCTTGAGAATACCTAGCTTCTCACCACGGTTAAGAGCCAAGGTACGATAGCCTTGCATGGTCGCTACTTTTTCTGAAAAATCATAATAAATCTGGAAGACCTGCTTTTCATCCAACTCCCCGTCTTTGAGACTGGATACGATAGAAGAATTGGTCTGCATCTCATGATAGGTCCAAGCCCGCAGCTTGGTATCTTCAGAAATTGCTTCAGTCAGAATATCCACTGCTCCAGCTAGAGCAGCTTCTGATGTTGGAAAGGCTTCACTAGTCAGTTTCTCAGCTTCTTCCTGCAGATTAGCCGCATCCTGTAGGATGAAGCGGGCCAAAGGAAAGAGACCTGCTTCACGCGCAATAGTAGCCTTGGTACGGCGCTTCTCCTTGTAGGGCAGATAAAGTTCTTCCACATCAGCCAGCTTCTCAGCAGCCTCAATCTCAGAGCGAAGAGCATCCGTTAGTTTGCCCTGCTCCTCAATCTTATCTAAGACCGTCGCTTTACGCTCTGCCAAGGCAGTCATGCTTTTATCTAGGTCAATGATTGCCTTAATCTCGACCTCATCTAAATTTCCTGTCATTTCCTTACGGTAACGAGCAATAAAAGGAATCGTATTTCCTTCAGCGGTCAGATCTAGGGCCTGTGATACTTGGCTTTCTTTAAGGCCCAATTTCTGGGCAATTTTTTCAATATTTATATTTTCCATAACAATCCTATTATATCACAAGTGCTTTGAAAGATAGGCAGTTTTAGAACTATTTAGTACTATTTGTACAAAAAAATTTAGGGTAAATCAGCGACAAAGAGTCTCCTATGTTTCAAAATTTCATTTTTTGATAATTGGTAGTATAATAGAATTATTATCTTAGAAATGAGGTGCCTCTATGGCTGTTAAATTTACTAGATCAGACGATTTGGACAAAATGTTCGAGGAGTTTGCGACCCTGCCCAAGATGGAAAAGGTAGAGTTCCCTGAGGAAGACAAGAAAAAATCTAAAAACGAGAAGGATAAGAAAGAATGAGCTTCTTCTCTCAGCTGCCGGCCAGTGTCCTGCAAGCCGGTGCCATCTTTCTCTCCATTATCATTGAAGCCCTGCCTTTTGTCTTAATCGGAAGTATTATTTCTGGCTTTATCGAGGTGTATGTCACGCCAGACAAGGTTTATCGTTTCCTACCCAAGAACAAATGGGCTCGGATTTTCTTTGGAAGCTTGGTTGGTTTTGTCTTTCCTTCTTGCGAGTGCGGAATCGTTCCCATTATAAATCGATTTCTAGAAAAGAAAGTTCCCAGTTACACGGCTGTGCCTTTTCTGGTAACGGCTCCAGTCATCAACCCCATCGTGCTCTTTGCGACCTACTCAGCCTTTGGTAATTCCTTCCGAATGGCTCTGCTTCGTGCTTTAGGTTCTATGGTCGTGGCTATTCTTTTAGGGATTTTTCTGGGCTTCTTTGCGGATAGCAATATTCAGAAAGAAAATCGCAAGGCTGTTCATGAGCATGACTTTTCACATCTCAGTAAGGGACAAAAGTTTTTTCAGGTCTTTGTGCAGGCTATTGATGAATTTTTCGATACAGGCCGCTATCTGGTCTTTGGCTGTCTCTTTGCCAGCCTGGTCCAAGTCTATGTGCCAACCAGAATCCTGACCTCCATCAGCTCGACACCAGCTGTTGCTATTCTCCTGCTCATGCTGCTGTCCTTCCTGCTCTCACTTTGCAGCGAAGCTGATGCTTTCATCGGGAGCTCCTTGATTGCTAGCTTCGGCCTATCGCCTGTCTTAGCTTTCTTGGTCATTGGGCCGATGCTAGATGTCAAGAATCTGCTAATGATGAAAAACTACTTTAAGACACGCTTTATCTGGCAATTTATCAGCCTAGTTACCGTCGCCGTCTTTCTTTACTCTTGGCTTATGGGGGTAGTGCTATGATTCGATTTCTAATCTTAGTCGGCTACTTTGAGATCACCATGTATCTGCAGCTGACGGGCAAGCTAAATCAATATATCAATCTCCACTATTCCTATCTGGCCTACTTGTCTATGATTCTGTCTTTTGTCTTGGCAGTTGTGCAGCTTATCATCTGGATGAAGAAGATGGAGGTTCACAGTCATTTAAGCACTCGCTGGGCCAAGTTAGGCAGCGTGCTGCTCCTTGTCATTCCGCTTTTTGTAGGAATTTTCTTTCCAACTGTAACCTTGGATTCGACAACAGTTTCGGCTAAAGGATTTCATTTCCCGCTGGCTGAGGGAACTTCAACTGCTATTCAGCAGGACGAAGGCACAACCAGCCAATACCTGAAGCCCGACACCAGCACCTACTTTACTAAAGGGGCTTACGAAAAAGAAATGCGGGCAGCCGCTAAGAAATATATTAAGCAAGATACCATTCAGGTCACAACTGAGAACTACATGGAAATCATGGAAGTCATCTATGATTATCCCGACGAGTTTGTGGGTAAGACGCTGGAGTTCACCGGCTTCGTCTACAATGACCCCAGCGACCAGAAAAGTCAGTTTCTCTTTCGCTTCGGTATTATCCATTGTATCGCCGACTCAGGTGTCTATGGCCTCTTGACGACTGGAAATACCCAGCATTTCGAGAATAATACCTGGATTCATGCCAAGGGAAAAATTACCATGCACTACCATAAAAGTCTGGGGCAAAGCCTACCAACTCTAGAAGTTGAAAGCTTTAATAAGGTAGAAAAACCGGAAAATCCTTACGTTTATCGGGTATTTGAATAAAGAAAACGAGGCTAGCACAATCGTGTCTTAGCCTCATTTTTTGTATTTGAATATGTTTCAAGCAGCGGTTGATTTCTTTCCATTTATCTTCCTTTTCAGAAACCGAATTTCTGAATACAATCTTTAGAAAAATTGTGATAAAATAGAGACATCATTTAGAAAATAGGTATCAGGATGTCTTCAAAAGTTATTGTAACAATTTTCGGAGCCAGCGGTGACTTGGCCAAAAGAAAACTCTATCCATCCCTCTTCAGGCTCTATAAGTCTGGCAATCTTTCCAAGCATTTTGCAGTCATTGGAACAGCCCGCCGGCCTTGGAGCAAGGAGTATTTTGAGTCTGTCGTTGTCGAGGCAATCGCTGATTTAGCTGATAGCCCAGAGCAAGCCCAAGAGTTTGCCAGCCACTTCTACTATCAAAGCCATGATGTGCAGGATACCGAGCACTACATTGAGCTGCGCAAGCTTCAAAACCGACTCAATGAGCAGTACCAAGCCGAGCACAATAAACTCTTCTTCCTATCCATGGCTCCGCAATTTTTCGGCACCATTGCCAAACACCTCAAGTCTGAAAACATCGTAGACGGCAAAGGATTTGAACGTCTTATTGTCGAAAAACCTTTCGGAACAGACTTGGCAACTGCCAGCCAACTTAACGAAGAACTCTTAGCGGCCTTTAATGAAGAGCAGATTTTCCGTATTGACCATTACCTAGGCAAGGAAATGATTCAGAGCATCTTCGCTATCCGCTTTGCCAATCTTATCTTTGAAAACATCTGGAATCGTGACTACATTGACAATGTCCAGATTACCTTTGCTGAAAAGCTAGGCGTCGAAGAACGCGGCGGTTACTATGACCAGTCTGGTGCTCTGCGGGATATGGTGCAGAATCATACCTTGCAGCTCCTGTCACTCTTAGCTATGAACAAGCCAAAAAGCTTCAGCAAAGAGGACATTCGGGCAGAGAAAGTCAAAGTTTTTGAACGCTTGGTACAGCCCGATAAAGAAGACTTGAAACGCTTCTTTATACGCGGTCAGTATAAGTCTGGCACGGTCAAAGGTAAGAAATACATCTCCTACCGGAGTGAACCTAGTGTCAATCCTGACTCCATGACTGAAACCTTTGCTTCAGGAGCTTTCTTCGTAAATAGCGAACGTTTCCGTGATGTTCCATTTTTCTTCCGAACTGGTAAACGCCTCACAGAAAAAGGCACTCTTGTCAATATTGTCTTCAAGCAGATGGAGTCTATCTTTGGTGAGGAATTAGCTCCAAATGTTCTGACCATTCATATCCAGCCGACTGAGGGCTTCTCACTTAGCATGAATGGCAAAGAGGTCGGCGAGCGCTTCAGCTTAGCTCCTCTCTCTCTGGACTATCGAACAGACGCAACAGCCAGCGGTGCTTCACCTGATCCTTACGAAAAATTAATCTTTGACGTCCTTAACAATGACTCAACCAACTTCAGCCACTGGGATGAAGTGCGATCCAGCTGGGAGCTGATTGATCAAATTGAAGAGCTTTGGCATAGCAACGAAGTGCCACTCCATGAATATCCCGTCGGTTCTATGGGACCAGAAGCTGCCTTTGAACTCCTTAGAGAATTTGGAGCTGACTGGCAGTGGTCTCCAAAAAAATAAGATTTAAAAAATATTCATAAAAAGAGGCTGGGACAAAAGTCCTAGCCTCTCAATTGTCTTTGGATTGTCGAGC
>NZ_CAURLD010000021.1:0-33405 GCF_963525625.1 uncultured Streptococcus sp. | reverse complement strand
GACATAAAACCGTTGCTTTTTTTGGAGATAAGGGACTATTGTCCCAGACTCTTTTCTTGTAGCTAATAACTTATTGAATAACTTCAAAAACAGAAACAGTCAGGTTTTCAACATAGAAAGGCTTCTTATGACGGCTATTGCCGACTAGGAGGCGCAGCTTGTCTGCATTAGGTAGATAGTAAGGAAGCCCGCTAGCATTAAAAATGACTTGATAATGCTTGTCATCCTTGATTTCAAAGATAATCAAACCACTGCCCTGCTCTGCTGATTGAACAAATACATGTTTATAAATATCTTCATAGGTCTGATAAGAAAAGGCCTTGCAGCTTGTCTTGAGGCGAATGATGTCCTTGATAAAATCAATGCTCTCCTGATGGTCCTGCAAAATATCCCAATTCACCTGATTGACTGCATCTGGCGCATTGTAGCTGTTCATGGCCCTTTCGCGATCACTGTGAAGAACTTGACCGTCTTCTCCAGTCGCCACTAGCTTGGTACGGGAAAATTCCTGTCCCAGCTCCATGAAAGCCATGCCTTGCATGAGCAGATTCATAGCAGTTGCCAGTTCAATCCGCTTGGTGCGAGTCAGAACATCATCATCGGGATGCAGCTCCGCAAGCAAATCATGCAGGTTGAAATTATCGTGTGCCTCCACGTAGTTAAGAACTTGATCAGGACTGAGATAGCTGCCTAGTTCACTGCTGCCAAGGATAGACTTAGCGACGATATCCTCCGTCGCCTGACCACTGACAAAACCAGCCTTGATGCCGCCGTAAACCTCGGCTCCCTTGACTGCATCGCGCTCTGTATCATTGAAAAATCCAATCCGCGGCAACTGATAAGCATTGTCCTTCTTGGCCTTGTCTTCTGGTCTCAGGCCAGTACCCATATCCCAGCCCTCTCCATAGAGCAAGATTCTCGGATCCACCTCATCCATAGCTTGACGGATGGCATTCATCGTTTTCACATCATGAATTCCCATTAGGTCGAAGCGGAAGCCATCCACATTGAACTCCTCTACCCAGTACAGCAGAGAGTCAATCATAAACTTGCGGAACATCTCATGTTCACTGGTCGTCTCACTCCCTACTCCGGTTCCGTTTTGGAAAGAGCCATTAGGATTCATCCGATAGTAATAATCCGGTACTGTAGCCTGAAAAGCAGAATCATAGGTCGAGTAGATGTGATTGTAAACAACATCCAGTGTCACAGAAATCCCCGCATCATGGTAGGCCTGAATCATCGTTTTCAAATCACGAATGGCCTGCGCTGGGTCGGCAGGATTGCTGGAAAAGCTAGTCTCTGGAGCATGATAGTTCTGTGGGTCATAGCCCCAGTTGTAGATTAGCTCCCCATTTTCATCATAGTCCTTGTGACGATCAGAGACAGGCTGAAGCTGGACAACATTAACGCCTAGATCACTGATATAGTCAAAGCCAGTCTTTTGCCCTAGATGATTGGTAGTTCCTTTTTGACAGGCTCCCAAGAAGGTCCCGCGCAGCTGACTGTCCACGCCTGAAGTCTCCGACTTGGTCAAATCTCGAATATGCATCTCATAAATCACTGCCTGATTTGGATTGTCCAAACGCCAGAGAGCTTCTTTGCCTTGCCAAACTTGAAAGCCAGCTACTTCTGTCTCATCTGCTCCAAGAATCGCTGAGCGCTTGCCATCTGGACTGGTCGCAACAGTATAGAGATCGCGAATATAGAAATTGCGGTATTCAAAGCTAACATGATAGTGATAGGTTTTGCCGGTCAAGTCTTCTCCTATTTCAGCTGACCAGACACCGATGGTATTTTCCTTATGGTCGTGAGAATATCGGTCTCCTTTTTGCATTGGGAAGATTTTATAAACAGGAGCTTGATTGTCAGCCGATTCATAGACTACCAGCTCTACCTTCCTAGCTGTCGGTGCCCAAACTTTGAATGTATGTTCATCACCCGTCTGACGGTGTCCCAACCAGCCTTGATAGCCCCAGCATTCATCAAAGTAGTCTGTTCTCAGGGCCATATCAAAGTTATGTGGACGCCGGCGTGAATACTGGTGACTTGTCGTTGCAGCCTGCAGGGAATAGTAAACCTGGGCATCTCCCTCAATCAGCCAAATTTCCGTAACCAGATGAGGAGGCAACAAATCGATATGGTACTCACAGGACTGGCTAGACCAGTCTGAACGTTTGATAATCACATGAGCGTGATCTAAGGGCTCCCAAGTCTCAAATGATAATTCCCCCTGAATACCAAAATAATCAAGTTTGGAAAAGGCTGCTTCCTTTCCCCATTGGTTTATTTGCCACTGCCACATATCATAGGAGAAATAATCTCCCGTAGGATTGTGGTAATGGACTAAGACTTTATAGTCTAGCATGTCTTTCATCTCTTATCTAAAATTATTCTATTGAAAGGGCTGTCTGACTGATTTCATCAATATTGGCAAAAAATTCCAAATGTCCGTGCAGCACTTCCAGTTCAACAGGCGTATCGCCGCCGTATTCTCCATCCAAATTCAACATAAATGGACCTTTTTTGTCTAAAATTTCCAGCTGCAGCTTGCTTGTTTTGAGGTATTCTACATTGATATCGCCAACGTGCTGACCGCCATTGATAGCCTGCATCATCAGACTCAGCATATCGAAGAGATTGGCTGTCTTGACCAAAATCAAGGTAAAATTCCCGTCATCTAATTTTGTGTCCGGTGCTAGCTTTTCAAAACCACCAATAGAGTTAGTCAAAGCCGCAAACATCAGCGAAATCTTCCCTTCAAAGACACCGTGGTCGTGCTTGATACGAACCTTGCGGAACTTAGAGCGAGGGAGTTTTTTTGCTCCTTCTGCGACATAGGCAAAGTAGCCTAGGCGAGATTTGACTTCACTAGGAACACTGTAAGTCAGCTCAGTCAGAGTTCCAGCTGCCGCAATATTGATAAAATACTTGTTCCCATAGGCCCGGCCAATATCCATCTTAATGGTCTGGTTCTTTTCAATAATGCGGGCTGCCGCTACTGGATCTCCCATGGGAATCTTCAAAGCACGCGCATAATCGTTGGTTGTGCCAGTTGGAATAAAGGCCAGTTTAGGCCGTTCATCCAGATTCGCCACGCCATTAACTACCTCATTGATGGTACCGTCGCCGCCTGCCGCAATAATCAAATCAAATCCTGCTTTTGCTGCCCTTTCAGCTTCTTTTTGAGCAGAAAGAGGCGCTGGAGTGGTCTGGTAGGCGCTGGTTTCATAGCCCACATCCTCCAAAACATCCAAAACTTCCGCTATATTTTTCTTAATAATTTCCTGTCCCGAAGTCGGGTTATAAATCAATCGTGCTCGTTTAATCTTATCCTTCATACTTCAGCCTCATAAGCTATCAAGCCAATCTTCATCCCGAATTTCAATTCCCAACTCCTGAGCCTTGGCCAGCTTGCTGCCGGCATCTTGGCCAGCCACTACCAGATCCGTTTTTTTAGAAACAGATCCAGAAACATTAGCACCCAGACTCTGCAATTTTTCTTTAGCTTGATTGCGTGTCAATTTTTGTAATTTACCAGTCAAAACAACCGTCATACCAGATAGGGCTGCATCAGCCGCTGCCTTTTGCCCCAGATAGTCTAGATTCACACCTGCTTCCTGCAGCTCCGCCAAAAGAATCTGAGAGCCTTCCTGCTCAAAATAGGTATGCAGGCTTTGGGCAATCACAGTTCCAAGACTGTCAATAGCCGCAATCTCTTCTTGGCTGGCCTGAGACAGCTTAGGAATATCATGGAATTTCTCCAGCAAAATCCGACTGGCCTTGCTTCCAACATGGCGAATCCCCAATCCGAACAAGAGACGTTCAGCCGAGTTCTCCTTGGAAGCTTGAATAGCAGTATATAATTTATTTGCTGATTTTTCCTTAAAGTTCTCTAGTTCTAGTAAATTTTCTACCGTCAGCCGATAGATTCCAGCCACATCCTTGACTAGATTTTGAGCAAAGAGCTTCTCTACCACTGCTGGACCCAGGCCAGTAATATTCATGGCATCCCGGCTGGCAAAGTGAATCAAGCCCTCCTTGATCTGGGCTGGACAAAGAGGATTGATGCAGCGCAGAGCGACTTCATCTTCAAAGTGCACTAGCTCACTCTCACAGCTCGGACAGTGACTTGGTATTTCTAAAGGTTCCTCTGAGACACGCTTGGACTCAACCACTCGCAAGACAGCAGGAATAATATCTCCCGCTTTATATACGATAACCGTGTCTTTCTGACGAATATCCTTCTCCGCGATATAGTCCACATTGTGCAAAGTTGCTCGGCTGACAGTCGTTCCCGCTAGCTGCACCGGCGTCAGATTAGCTGTCGGAGTCACAACTCCCGTCCGGCCGACTGTCCAGTCAACAGACAGAAGCTGGGCTTCCTTTTCCTCAGCTGGAAACTTATAGGCGATGGCCCACTTAGGTGCCTTGACAGTAAAGCCAAGCTCCTCTTGCACCGCTAAGTCATTAACCTTGATGACAATACCGTCAATCTCATAAGGCAGACTGTCCCGCTCCTGAGCAATCTTTTCGATAAACTCCCAAACTTCTTCGATAGAATCCGTCAAAAAATGATTCGGATTGACCGAGAAGTTCAAAGCTGCCAGCTTGTTTAAGACTTCTTCTTGGCTGCCAACCTGAGTCGGACTGGCTTCTTGGTAGAGGAAGGTTGCTAGATTGCGCTTGGCCACAACTGCTGTGTCCAACTGCCGCAAGGTTCCTGCTGCCGCATTTCGGGGATTGGCAAACTCAGGCTCACCATTCTCCTGCCGCAGTTGATTGACCGCATCAAAGGAAGCCTTGGGCATGTAGCACTCTCCGCGAACCGTAATGTCCAGTGGTTCTTTCAAGGTCAGTGGAATATCCTTGACCCGCTTGAGATTTTCGGTGATGTTTTCACCAACAGAGCCGTCCCCCCGAGTCGCTCCTGCTACCAAGATTCCCTTTTCATAGGTCAGGGAAATAGAGAGCCCGTCAATCTTGAGCTCACAAAGATAAGAAACTTGTGGAAATTCCTTGCGAACCCGCTGGTCAAAGGCTAGTAATTCTTCACGTGAAAAAGCATCCTGCAAACTAAAGAGAGGATACTGGTGTGGATATTTTTCAAATCCTTCTAAAATCTTCCCTCCCACCCGATGCGTCGGACTGTCAGGCAGGATATCGGCTGGGTACTTTTCTTCTAACTCCGCTAACTCACGATAGAGTCTGTCATACTCGCTGTCCGATACACTTGGCCTGTCTGCCGTATAGTACTCATGGGCATATCGGTTGAGCAATTTTACTAATTCTGACATTCTTTCTTTCATACTTCTATTTTATCACAAATACACAAAATCTTCCTCTATTTGTTCTCAATTCTTCCTAAAAAGCAAAAGGACACAAAAAGAGCGGAAATTCCGCTCTCTGCTGTCTTATTTTGTCAAATCAATACTTTTTGCAATCTGGTTAATAATGATAGCTCCAGCAATCAAGGAAGCAAATTCTCCAATGCCTGTTGTAAACCAAGTCAGGAAGAATGGCTGGCCTTGCAAGAAATGTAATTCTGCAGCAATGGTCACCATCGAAATAGAGAATAAAACTGCAAAATAGAAATGATCCAAACGAATCAAGCCTTTAATCAGATATTGATTCTTATAGCGACTGAAAAGATAGACACCCAGTGACAGGAAGACTAAAGTGGACCCGCCGCCGACAAAGACATCGACGATTCCAAAACTATAGAGATTGGCAATCATACAGCCAATGGTCACTCCCATGATATATTTCCGATTATAAAAAGCCATAAAGTTCATCATTTCAGAAATTCTGAACTGGTAAGCACCATAGCTTATAGCATTTAAAGGGGGCGTAATCGTAAGGGCAACATAAATAGCAGCAACAATGGCAATCTGAGCCAAATCACGAACTGTCAGTTTTTCTTGTTTCATGTTTTCTCCTTTAGCGGCTTTACCGCGTATAATATGCTTGGCGAAAGAAGTTAAGCGCCAAGGGTTGCGTCACATGAGAGGAGCATCATTAGTTGATTCCCCCACAGATTTGGCAACCCAACTAGTATAGCATAAATCCTAGAAATATGATAGACTATCTTTATGAAAACTTTAATCAAAAAATTCTTTGACAATGAGGTTCTGTCTTATCTTTTCTTTGGTGTGGCAGCTACCCTTGTTTATATGACTACTCGTCTCCTTATCTTCGCTCTTACAGGACAGACATTATTTGCGACCATTACTGCTAATGTCACAGCAGTACTTTTTGCCTTTATCACAAATGATACCATTGTCTTTAAACAGCAGCGCAAAGGTTGGCAAAAACGACTTCTTAAATTTGCTCTGGCTCGTTCTGGCACTCTTTTGCTAGATATTGTTCTTGCAAAATTATTAGTAGATACTTACCCTAATATTATCGGGCAATTTGTCAAAAATGAACGCAACCTTATCAACTCGATAGAGTCTCTTTTCTCTCAAGTGCTTATTATTGTCCTCAACTATGTTTTCAGCAAAGTCTTTATCTTTGAAAACAAGAAAGCTAATTGACTATGGTACTTCGGCCTCAAAATATCAAATCTGGACCAGATAATTCTGATCCAGATTTTTATAGTCTTAAATTTCCAAGCTTGGATTATCAAGCGTCATATGAGTGATTTCACCTTTGACACCAAAATAGTCCTCAATCAGAGTCTGGAGTTCTGTCATAGCTGCTTGGACGCGTGCTGCTTGCTCTTCATTAATGGCCTCAATGACCAAGATGGCGTCCTTGGTCTCCTCTGTCAGCATGGTCCTCTGGGCTTCTCGCCAGTTAAGACAACGGCAGACAGCCCCCTCTTCATCATAGTAGATGATTTCTTCTGGCAGAGCCGGCGCGTCACTCTCAGCTCCCAGCGGGAAAAAGGCTTCGCCACCCTTGGCTTTTCCTAGATGAAGACCTCCGACAATCTTATCCAAATCCTCACCTCCACATGGAACCGCATAAGACAGCGAGACACTGTTGTAGATATCGACCAAAGGATTGATTGGATGAAGTTCCCGCCCCTGACTAACCCGCTTGAGCAGGGCTTCGATAGAGGAGCGCGCTCCTTTTTTGGTCTTGAATTTGCTGAAAGCCTGCCGCCACTCCTGAATGACTTCATTTTGAGTGAAGTTCTCGTCTAGGATAAAGTCCTCAGCTCGCTTTGCTCCCTTATCCAGCAGGGATTTGAAATATGGATCCTTACTTTCATCCACACTATTATCAAGCCCTTTGACCACTAAAATACTAATCTGAGCTTCCGGAAATACTTGCCAAAATTCATTTTCAATTGTAACTTTCATGCTCTACCTCTTCAATCTTAATAGTTTCTTTTTTGTCCTTTTTTGACGGCTTCCCAGTCACCTGTGATGTTTTCACGCACTCGGATCAGCATTTCCTCCAAGGCTTGAACTTCTTCCTGAGAAAAGTCCCGCAGAGATGTCTCTTCAGAATAGTCATTCTCCGCTAGGATAAAAGGATAAAGTGTTTCCCCTTTTTCCGTCACAAACCATTCCTTGTTCTTCTTGTTGCCTTTGGCTGCCTTCTGCTGCACCAAGCCCTTGGCTTCTAGCTTCTTAACAGAGCGGGCAACCGTTGAGCGATCCACCTTGAGCAGCTCCGACAGCTCCTCTTGGATAATTCCCGGATTCTCCGCGATTCGTACCAGATAAAGATATTGCCCCCGCGCAAGGTCAATATCACGAAACTCAATATTCGCAATGGAATCCAAAGCTCGGGCGATAATCCCAATTTCCCGCAATACTGACATATCCCCTCCTTTTATTTTTATTTGAAACTATTATATCACATTTTATTGCAAATGCAATAAAATCACTAAAAATAAAAAGAGGAAAATCCTCTTTAAGAAATCTATATCAACATCCTTACAAGTAAGGAATCTTCTTATTCTTATTAAGATTAGTAATGATACTAGAGAAAAATGCAGAATTCAATTCTTGACAGTAGCTAATCAGTTCTTGTCGATCCCTGTCCTCAAACAGGTAAGCTATTGATACTAGGACCTGAATTGGAGAAATGACCTGCCTGAAGTTCTCTAAGTAAGCTTCACGTTTAGCTGCACTATAGAAGTCTTGGACTTCCTCATGACTGAGTACAACCTCTCTTTGATTCAAGCCTAGCAAAGCTCTAGCAAATAAGTTCTGGTTGCCACTATCTAAGCTAGAGTATACATAGCTCAACTCTTTCTTGTCTTTATTTTGTAAATATACGATAGCTAAAGCCAAGCTTCGATAGAGAACAGTCGCTGAGTATTTTCCTTGAACTAATTCCTCCAAATAAGGTAGTAGGCTAGTACATTCCGTAGCTGCAATGGTCAAAATCAACTCATTCTGAGTTCCCAAGACCTTGGTTTAGTCATAACAAAGCCCAGAGCTTCAGCTAATGCTTGATCCAGGCCTTCTATACGTTGGCGTCTAATTTGCTTGGCTTGCTCTCTTAAGTAGAGGTAGTTTTTGAGATAGGAGCATAGAAACAAGTTCTTTATTTGAAGATACTGCTAATTGTTTTGCAGTTTTTAAAGTAGGCATAGTTTTCTTCTCCTTTCATTTTTTAAGACATAGTGACTAGAAAATTTAGTTTTTTGTGTATCTATCCTACTGTTTTTCTTTCACCAGCTGATTCTTAAAAGAAAATTTACCTGTGCTTTCAACTTGAAACCCTGACTCACAGCAGCTCTGGATACTGGCATTGAGCACTGCGCCAACAATCAAAATTTTAGCAATCATGATAAACCAAAACATCATCACAACCATAATGATGGAGCTAAAAAAGCGGACATCAACCAGGTGATTTAAATAATTATCCATGTAAACGGAAAAGATATTCAGCAAGGACAGAATGGTCAGAAGCACGAAGGCACTGCCGGGCAGAACATAGCGTTTTTTGTTGATTTTCACATTAGGAAGGAAATAATAGAACATAACCAAAACCGCAAAGAGTAAGGCATAAATCAGGGGCTCCGTAAAATTCTGCAAGTGCTGATAAAGCTGGTTATCTAGCTTCCAGTAAGTACGGAGAAAATCCAGCGACATATGGCCAAACATGGTCAGAAAGAGGGCCAAGGCAAAGAGAATCTGCAGACCTAGACTCACAAAGAGACTCATGACGCGATGAGAAATCAGCCCCCGACTCTTAGCCACCCCATAGGCTTTGTTAAAGGCAATCTGGAGGAAATTCATGGACTTGGAAAAAGTCCAAAGAGCCGACAAGACTGAGAAACTCAGCAGACCAGTCGAAGGCTGGGTCAGCACTTCACGCATGACTTTTGCCACAACATCATATAAAGTTTCTGGTAGCATGTCCTTGATGGCTGTCAGAAAATCCGCCACCGGAATATGAAAATAGGGCAAAATATTCACCACAATCAAAAGCAAAGGAAAAACGGAAATCAGCCAATAATAAGCAACTGCAACGCTGCTCAGCTCACTATCTGCCTCTTTATAAAAACGGAAAAATTCTCTTAAAAACTGATTGTTGCGAACCTTGCCAAATAATTTCTTCACTCTCTTCTCCTTCAAAAAAAGCTGAGACAAGTGCCCAGCCTTTGATTTCTAATAAGTCCCTTCTTCTCCCTGGCTGGTCAGAATGATAGGACCATCTTTTGTAATGACAAACTGATGCTCATATTGACAGGACAGACCGCCATCCAGCGTTTTATGTGCCCAGCCGGTCTCAAAGTCCGTATCAATTTCCCAGGTACCTGTATTGATCATGGGCTCGATAGTCAGAACCATTCCCTCACGCAAGCGCAAGCCACGTCCTGCTCGACCATAATGCGGCACCATAGGCTCCTCATGCATAGTTGGGCCAACACCATGACCGACCAGATCCCGCACAACGCCATAGCCATGACTTTCAGCATATTCCTGAATAGCTGCACCAATGTCGCCGATACGATTGCCAACCTTGGCAGCCGCAATTCCACGGTAGAGACATTCCTTGGTCACATCCATCAGCTGCTGAGCCTCTGGGCTAATCTTCCCTACTGCATAGGTCCAGCAAGAGTCTGCCACACCGCCTCGGAAGCTCTCTGTGTGCTGCTTCATCTGTGCTACATTGTCAAAATCTAGCTTGGACACATCCAGCTCTGCCTTATCGACCAAGCCAACCACCATATCAACGCTGATGACATCACCTTCTACCAGCTTCTGATGACGGGGAAAGGCATGGGCTACCTCATCATTAAGAGAGCAGCAAGTCGCATAAGGATAGTCCATGACAGAGCCTTCAACACCAATTTGCAGAGGCAGCGCATTGTCTTCTTTACAACGCTTGCGAACATACTCTTCAATGTCCCACATGTCAATTCCTGGCTTAATCAAATCTCTCAAACCAATGTGGACCGAAGCCAGAAAATCTCCACTTTTGTCCATCAAGTCAATTTCACGCTGTGATTTTAAAGTAATCATTCTTTCTCTAAATTCCTCTTCTTAATTAATTTTCACTGTAATCGTCGCTTTGGCAACTAGCATCGCTTCCAGATACATCTCAAAGTCAATAATGGCTGTCCGCCTAGTCTGACGGATAATACGCGGCTGGATATGCAGCAGGTCATCAATCTGGACCGCCTGAAAGAAATAAATCATCAGTTGATCGATAATGAGACTGCGGCCGCTGTTAACCATGAGCTGCTGGGTAATCCGAGTCAGAATTTCTGTCAGCACACCGTTAGCCAGCACACCATTTTGCTCCAGCATAAAAGGCTCAACGGTAAAGGAAAACAAATCATCCTGACGGCTAATCTTCTGTCCTACTTGCTCACTGAAAGTCGGCAAGCTGGAAATCTGAGAACGGCTCATTTTTTCCATAATGTCCCGACGCGTGATTACACCCAGCAAGGTCTGGTTGCTGCGAACCACTGGTATCATTTCAAAATCTTCTGCAATCATGCGCTGGCTGATATTAGCAATATTGGCAGATAAGCCTGTCATAAAGACGTTTTTCGTCATGACCTTGTCCAAGGTTGTCAGAGGAGACTTATCCCCTGCATCCCGCATGGTTACTACTCCCACCAGCACCTGCTGTTGGTTGATAACCGGAAACCGGCTGGCGCGATTGCGACGAACTAAGTCTAGATAGTCACGAACAGTATCAGTATCATGCAAGAAGCCGTACTCGTGGCTGGAGCGATAGACCTGCTCCACTGTTAATATATCGGTCTTGATCTGCATATTGGACAGGGCCCGATTAATCATGGTTGCAACGGTGTAGGTATCGTGCTTGGTCCTGAGAACCGGTATATTAAGCAGATTAGCCATCTTTAGAACTTCCGAGCTGACTTCAAAGCCTCCGGTTACCAGCACCGCATTCTCATTTTCCAGAGCCAAGAGCTGAATTTTCGTCCGGTCTCCAACAATCAGGAGACCACCCTCTGTCAGATAGTGCAGGATATTCTGCTCCGTCATGGCTCCGATGGAAAATTTATTAAACTCTTTTTCCAGACCATCTTCTCCGGCCAATACTTCTGAGCCAGTAATATCAACGATTTCCTTGTAGGTCAGATGCTCCAAGACCACTTTCTTGGACTTAACCCGAACCGTACCACTCCGAGGTCTGGTCTCAACAATACCGCGGTTCTCCGCTTCCTTGATAGCTCGATAGGCCGTACCATCACTAACTCCCAGATAGTTTGAAATACTGCGGACACTGACTCTCTTGCCTATTGGAAGATTTTCAAGATAGGTTAAAATTTCCTGATGCTTACTCATTAAAATCTCCTCTCTCATAACGGTACTCCAGATAATCTCTCATCTTCCTCGTGTACCGATCGCTCCCTTTAAACTGCCGGTAGAGGCTGAAGCCAGATTTTTGAGCTACCTTTTGACTAGCTAGGTTCTCTGCATGAGTGATAATACTGAGGCGCTTGAAGTCAAAGCGGGTAAATGACAAAAAAACAATCTCTCGGACAACTTCTGTCATCAGCCCTTGTCCCCAGTAGTCTTGCCGCAGAAAATAGCCTAACTCAGCTTCTTTCTTAATCTCGTCCATCTTTTCAAACTTGACAGAGCCAATCATTTCCTGCATTTCCTTGTGACAAATAGCCCAAATCCCCAGAGGATTTTTCATAAAGAAATTGGCAATGACGTATTCACTTTCCTCTAGGCTTGCTTCTGTCGGAAAAATGAACTGAGTATTTTCCGGATTGGACGCAATCTTATATAGGGCACCTGCATCTTCAAATACAATGGGCCGCAAAAAAGCATGCTCTGTCTCAATAAATGAACAGGCTGCTAAATGTGTCCATAAATTCATCTGCTACCTCTACAAAAAATAAGCGAAAAACGCTTATTCTTCTATCAACTGGATATCTGCACCCAGATTTGTTAATTTTTCAATAATATTAGAATAGCCGCGCAGGATAAACTCGATATTCGTAATCTCTGTCTTTCCTTGAGCCATCAAACCAGCAATAACCAAGGCAGCTCCTGCTCGTAAATCGGTCGCCTTGACCTGAGCTCCCTGCAGTTGATTTGGTCCCTCATAGACAATCTGATCGCTGCTGGTCGAAATCTTGCCTGCCATCTTAGCCAGCTCCGCCACATGGTTAACCCGCTTCTCATAGATGGTGTCCGTGATTTTACCGTGGCCATTAGCCGTCAGTAAGAGCGGGGTAATAGGCTGTTGTAGGTCAGTTGCAAAGCCTGGATAAGGAGAAGTCTTAATGTTTATAGCACGCAGATTTTGCTGCTCTTCGACAAAAATGCTGTCTTCAGAAACCGTCATCCGAACACCCATTTCCTCAAGCTTGGCAATAAAACTCTCCAAATGCTCATAAAGGACATTATTAATCTGAATTCCCTGACCAATAGCTGCAGCAAGGGCGATATAAGTTCCTGCCTCGATACGGTCAGGAATTACTTGATGACGAGTTCCATGAAGGTGTGGAACCCCCTCAATCGTGATAATATCAGTTCCTGCTCCACGGATATGTGCTCCCATATTATTCAAGAGAGTTGCCACATCGATGATTTCAGGCTCCCGCGCTGCATTTTCAATAATAGTCCGACCTTTGGCCTTGACAGCAGCCAACATAGTATTGATGGTGGCACCCACGCTGACCGTATCCATATAAATGCTAGCGCCTTTCAGCTGCTGGCCTCCTGTGGATAGGTTCATGTAGTTGCCGTCCATGGTCATCTTAGCTCCCATGGCTTCAAAAGCCTTGAGGTGCAAGTCAATAGGACGCGGACCCAAGTCACAGCCACCAGGCAGACCTACCGTCGCTTCACCATAGCGGCCTAGCAAGCTGCCATAGAAATAATAAGAAGCCCTTAGACTATTGATTTTTCCATAAGGCATAGGGACGTTTTGGATACCACGCGGATCAATCGTCAGACTGTCCTCAGAGCAAGTAACACTAGCCCCCATAGCAATCATAATATCAATCAGACTATCCACATCCGAAATATCCGGAACACCATCCAACGTTACAATATCATCCGCCAGAATCACAGCTGGAATCAAGGCAACAACACTGTTTTTAGCACCATTAATAGTCACCTCTCCTTTTAAGGGGCGACCACCATGTATTACAATTTTTTTCATGTTTAAAATAAAGCTCTTTCAAGGTATTGCCATTTATTATACCACAGATTCGGGAAATTTCCTATACTTTTAGATAAATAAGACAATCGAAATTAAAATGAAACAGGGAAAATGGCTTTTTCAATAATTTTTCAGAAAAAACAGCATTGCAAAAAATGAAAGAAGCACAAGGTTAGACTGCTTGCCTTTTTAAAGTTGCCTGTATAGAAATGACTTTTTCTTTAGAAAATAGAAAAGTTCCCAATCATGACGATTGAGAACTGTCTTCTTACTGCACTGCTGCTTTCAAAGCGTCCACCCTATCCAACTTTTCCCAAGGCAGGTCAATGTCTGTCCTACCCATGTGGCCATAAGCTGCTGTCTGACGGTAGATTGGTCGTTTTAGATCCAGCATTTGAATGATACCGGCCGGACGCAGATCAAAAATCTGACGTACTGCTTCCTGAAGCTTGCTTTCTGCAACAGTGCCAGTCCCAAAAGTATCGATTCGAATAGATACCGGCTGAGCCACACCAATAGCATAGGCTAACTGAACTTCTGCCTTCTTGGCCAGTCCAGCAGCCACGATATTTTTAGCAATGTAGCGAGCTGCGTATGAAGCTGAGCGGTCGACCTTGGTCGCATCCTTACCAGAGAAGGCACCGCCACCGTGACGAGCATAACCGCCGTAAGTATCCACAATAATCTTACGGCCAGTCAAGCCAGAATCTCCTTGCGGACCCCCAATTACAAAGCGTCCGGTTGGATTGATGAAGAATTTCGTCTTATCATCCAAATACTGGGCTGGAATAACTGCTTTAATTACCTTTTCAATCACATCACGATGAATCTCTTCATTGGTCACTTCTGGGTCATGTTGGGTCGAAATAACCACTGTATCCACGCGTACAGGCTGGTCATTTTCATCATACTCAACAGTCACCTGTGACTTAGCATCTGGACGCAGATAGGCAATCTCTCCTGATTTGCGCAACTCTGCCAATCGACGAACAAGCTTATGGCTGAGCGAGATAGGCAGCGGCATGAGCTCTGGCGTTTCATCCACAGCAAAGCCAAACATAAGCCCTTGGTCACCAGCTCCGATTAAGTCCAATGGATCTTGGTCTGTATTCCCACGAACCTCCAGAGCTTCATTGACACCCTGTGCAATATCTGGTGACTGCTCCACCAAAGACGGATGCACACCGACTGTCTCTGCTGAAAAGCCATACTCCGTATTGGTGTAGCCAATCTCTGCAATGGTATCACGAACCACACGGTTAATATCTACATAGGCTGTGGTTGAAATTTCACCAAAAACATGAACTGAGCCTGTATAAACGGCTGTTTCAGCAGCCACATGGGCATCTGGATCCTGACTCAAGACAGCATCCAAAATAGCATCGGAAATTTGGTCTGCAATCTTATCGGGATGTCCCTCCGATACAGATTCAGACGTGAAAAGTTTACGTTCTGACATATAAATGTCCCCCCTTAAATAAATTGTTATAGAGTTACAAAGTACTGATAGAAATAACTACCACCTTATCGGGACTATATAACTTCTTCATTATACCACTTTTCGCTAAAAAATTCAGAATTTTTTAAATAGAAAAAGCTATAGCCGAAAACTATAGCTTTATTATTTAGATTTACTTGGAATAATTAGACTACTAATCTTAAAAATTTAAAGTACACTAAACCAAATCTGTCTGAGCGATAGCCTTCTTGACATCATCCAGTGGCAGATGAACTAATTCCACCTCTTTTTCCTTATAGAGATACTGAGCATAGTCATCTATGCGATATTGGTTAATGTAGACCACCCGTTTGCAGCCGACCTGAAGCAGTTGCTTGGTACAGTTGAGACAAGGAAAATGAGTCACATAAGCCGTAAAGCCCTTGGGAACTCCCCGCTCGGCTCCTTGCAAGATGGCATTGACCTCAGCATGCAAGGTCCGTACGCAGTGACCATCAATGACCAAGCATTCATGGTCAATACAGTGCTCAGTCCCTGAAACTGAGCCATTGTAACCAGTTGAAATAACCTTATTATCCTTGACCAATACAGCGCCAACCTTGGCTCGCTTACAGGTTGAGCGATTAGCGATTAAGAGAGCCTGAGCCGCAAAATACTGATCCCAAGCTAAACGATTCTCTGACATAATTTCTCCATTCTACTGATTTTTTATTTACATAAATGTCTGTTTTTTCTATTATATCGCAAATCCCTATTTTTAACTAGCTTTATCATGAGAGCTATTTCATCTGCAACAAGCCTTTATCTATACTATAAGTACATTGCAGGCTATTTCTCTCTTTATACTTTTCATTAAGAGTTATCGAAAAAGAACCAAGGAAATCCTCGGTTCTTATTTTAATTATTTACCAAGCTTAGCTTTAGCTGCATCTGCAAGAGCTGTGAAAGCTGCTGCATCGTTAACAGCCAAGTCAGCAAGCATTTTACGGTTAACTTCGATCTCAGCCAATTTCAAACCATGCATCAATTGTGAGTATGAAAGTCCGTTCATACGAGCTGCCGCGTTGATACGAGTGATCCACAATTTGCGGAAGTCACGTTTTTTCTGACGACGGTCACGGTATGCATAGTAGTAAGAGTTCATTACTTGTTCTTTTGCAGTACGGAACAAGATGTGTTTAGCTCCATAGTAACCTTTTGCTAATTTAAGAATACGTTTACGACGTTTGCGTGATACAACGCCACCTTTAACACGTGCCATGTTTTATTTCCTCCAAATATTTCCTAGAATTGTTTACTTACTGTTAGGCTATTATTTCAAGCGAGTAAGCATTGCTTTGATACGTTTGTAATCTCCTGAATGCACCATAGATGCTTTACGAAGATGACGACGTTGTTTCTTAGTTTTTCCGTGGAAACGGTGAGAAGTGTAAGCACGGAAACGTTTAAGTCCACCAGAACCTGTACGTTTGAAACGTTTAGCTGATGCGCGGTGTGTTTTTTGTTTTGGCATGATTTTTTCTCCTTTATTTAACTTTCTGACAATTATTTTTTGTCAGTCGCTGGCGCCAATTGCATGAACATTTGACGTCCATCCATTTTAGCACGTTGTTCGATGATGGCAATATCTTGAGTTGCTTCAGCAAACTCGGCTAAAACTTTTGCACCAATCTCTTTATGGGTAATCATACGACCCTTAAAGCGAATAGATACCTTAACTTTATTTCCTTTTTCAAGGAATTTGCGTGCATTGCGAAGTTTTGTATCAAAGTCACCCTTGTCAATAGTTGGACTTAGACGAACTTCTTTCACAGTAACAACACTTTGTTTTTTACGTTGTTCTTTTTGTTTCTTCTGGTACTCAAATTTGAACTTACCGTAGTCCATAATTTTTGCAACAGGTGGTTTAGCTTGTGGCTGAATCAGGACCAAATCGACATTTGCTTCATCCGCAAGAGACTGCGCTTCGCTCAGCGGTTTAATACCTAATTGTTCGCCGTCAAGACCGATCAAGCGAACTTCACGCACACGAATTTCATCATTGATGAATAAGTCTTGTTTTGCTATGGTTTTCACCTCTTTTTTTATTTTTAGAGAAAAACAAGTGCGGACCTGCTAACGCAAACCCGCACTACACGATAGTATTTCATTACTGAAACTGAATCCTGTAGAGCCAGACAACGTTAGTCGCAAGGCGAGAAGTTCTCACTTCTGCTTTTCTCAACTCTACTATCATACCAAGTTTCATTTTATTTGTCAATAATTTTTTTCGCTTTTTCTTCGATAAATGCAACAACTTCAGAAATACCAACACCCGTAGTATCAAAATGAAGGGCATCTTCTGCCGGTCTCAATGGTGAAACCTCGCGGTGACTGTCCTTATAATCCCGCTCTGCAATTTCTTCTTTCAGTTTCTCCAAGTCAGCAGGAATTCCTTTAGATAGATTTTCCTTATAACGGCGCTCAGCTCTTTCATCAACCGAAGCTACCAGATAAATCTTGAGCTCAGCCTGAGGCAAGACAACCGTTCCAATATCACGGCCATCCATGACAATCCCTCCCTGAGCTGCAATTTGCTGCTGCAAGGCCACCAGTTTCTCACGAACTTGAGGAATGGCTGATACCCAGGAAACATTATTGGTAACTTCATTTTCCCGAATTGGGTGAGTCACATCCACATCGCCGACAAAGACTAGCTGCTCGCCATCTTCTGCTCGACCAAAACTGACCGAATGATTATTGAGCAAGTCTACAATTTCAGTGGCGTCTGCTTCTGTCAGATGATGCCGCAGAGCCAGATAGGTTGCAGCCCGGTACATGGCTCCTGTATCTAAATAAGTATAGCCAAAGTCCTTGGCAATAATCTTGGCGACAGTCGATTTTCCACTGGAAGCAGGACCGTCAATCGCAATTTGAATCTGTTTCATGGCTGGCTCCTACTCAATCTTCACAACATCACCTGGATTGGCATACCAAGAACCAGTGGACATATGAGAAGGGTTCAGCTGTTCAAGCTTGGCAATAGAAATACCTGCACGCGCTGCAATGGCTGCTTCTCCTTCGCCAGGCTGAACAGTCAGAGTTCCTTCAGAGGATTCTGTGGTATTTGCCGCTGTCTGCTCTGCTGTAGAAGACGCTTCACTGCTGGAACTTGCTGCTGAAGTGCCGTAGAAACCTTCCATTTGGGTCTGTCTATTACTTCCACCAGTAGACAGATAGGTCAGGAAGCACACCACCGCAACCACTAAAATACAGAAAATAATGGTTAATATGGTCAACAAGCGGTCTGCATTCAAGGCGCTAAACTTCTTAGTTCGTTTCAACTTATCTTCTCCGTTATCGTATACATCTTCTTCCCATGGTTCTTTTTCCATGACTTCCTCCTTGAGTTTTTCTTAAAATCTTATTACAATATGGGTATGAAAGTAACACTCATTCCCGAACGGTGCATTGCCTGTGGGCTTTGTCAAACCTACTCTGATCTCTTTGACTATCATGACAATGGCATCGTCAAATTTTACCAGGACGACCAGCTCCTAGAAAAGGAAATCACTGAGGATTCCGATGTCGTGGAAGCCATCAAAAACTGCCCAACCCGAGCTCTTTTGAAAGACTAGGATTTTTTGGACTGACTACCATAGTAAGCTTCAAAATAGTCAATATGGGTAAAATTATCTACTAATTCTACCTCACCCTTAAAATGCTCATTAAGGGCCAAGGCATTGACAAAATATTTTTTAGGCCACTTGCGCATACAAAAACTCCGGCTGCGGCTCTGCCCTTTAAAATATAAGGTAATTGATGTCTTAGTCACTTCGACTTTTTCAATATCTGAAATCTTGACCTTTATCGGAGTAAAGGGATTGGCTGTGATAATTCGCAAGGTTCCATCGTCATAAATGGTAAAATAACGATGAACTCCCATTCCCAACAAAACCATGAACAAGAAGAAAGAAAACAGAACAAGAGTTGGCACTCGTGAGCTTTCATACATCAAAGCCAGGCCAACAAAAATCGGAATGACCGATAAAGACCAATATATTATCAGGATGGCTACATCTGGCTGCCAGTGATAGCGAACCTTACCGAAAATCTTTATCATGCTCACACCCCCATACTACTAGTTTAGCATAAATTAAGAAAAAATAGAACAGGTAGACTTGCCTATTCTATTTTTTATTTATGAATTTTAAGTTTAGAAATATTATTTAGAAAATTTGAGTAAAGAAGTAAATTATATAAGTAACCAAAGGAAAGTACGTCACAACTACTATACCATTGAGAAATGTTCGTTTAAGTTTTGCTATATTGGGTATAAATGTCAGTAATAGCAAGCTATAGGCGATAAAATACCTTTGTTGAACTCCTTCAATTATATCAGAACCAACGAGAGAAAATTGAAGATATAAAATAAGGAAGGTGGATAAAATAATCGCAAAGAAAGAGAATATTTTGCCTATTTGAATTAAATTGAATTTTTTAATATCTATTTTAGTCACTCTATATTCTTTTTCTTGATAAAGCCAACTGAGTCCATAGGCAACATAATACAGTATAGAAACTAGGATAGGAGGCTTTTGATAAGTCACTTCCTCTGCATACCCTAGCTGAATCACTGTATAATCATACGAGAAAATCTCTCGAAGATACATGCTTATAAATTTAAAAATATTTGAAAAAATATGAGATAACTGCTTAAAGGTATTTACATTTCTCCCAAAATAAGCACCTGTATTTACATCCTTTATCAATACAATCAATAGTAATGAACAAAGTATTGAGAAGAATAAAGTAAATAACAGAAAAAAATTTATAAATCTACTAGTTAGCTTTTCTTTATTTGCAAAATAGAGCATCGGGAAAACAGATATTATAATTAAGAAAGCTGGTACTTTAGCTAGAGAAACTAAGATAATCGATATTCCTAGTTGTATTGCATCTAACTTTTGAAAAGTTTTTAACTTTGCTACTTTATAGGTGACTTTAGTTAAACAAGCTACAAAAAAAATGATAGAAACATTTGTAAAAACATCAGCTGAAATAGCGCTGTTTGTTAATAAGATTGTAGGATGAAGACATAGCGCAGCAATTGTCCACTTACTAAATGGCATTATTCGAATTGACAATATTAAAACGAAAAAGGCAAAGGTCAATCCGGATAATCTCATAAAAATGAATTCAGTTGCTGGAGTTAAATGCAAAATTTTATTCAATAAGACAATCAAGACATAGGGAAAGTAAACAAGAGGATGATAAGGAACGGCATTGGTAGCCGCTTGAAATCTGTTTTTTTCAGAATACTGTAATTTACCAACCTCTGATAAAGGATATAAACCAAACGTATGGTTAGGCCCATTTTTTATAAAATAATCCATAAAAGATTGCTGAGTTTCTGATACCATTCCTCCAAATAAAGCCATATTCCCATTATCATTTTTGTAAACATCACCATTACTAATTTGAATCGCTCTATAATAATGAGATTGTTCATCCATCCAAGAACCGGGATTTCTATATAGTACTGCACCTAAAGCGACAACAAAACTAATACAAAGTGCTATAAAAACATGGCTAGCATATGCTTTATCTTTTATTCCTAATAATTTTTCAATTCTCTCCATTTATGTACTCTCCTAATATATTTATTATTAATACTCCGCATTAATTTGATAAATTCTATTTCCGTCTTTATCAGGACCATATAGGAGTTGGAATTCTTTCCCAAACTTGATCGCTAAATCTCGACTTGAAATAACATAATTAACATGTAATTCTTTTAAAGTTGCAGTGTTGACTTGCATATCTAAAACATCTGGACTACTGTTAGACATACTTACTTCACCATCAACTAAAATTGGCTTAATATGAGCATAACGATTCCACTCATTAACATATTTACCATTGATATCTATCTTCTTCATTTCTTCTATATCTGGATAAAAGCGAACACCATTAATCATTTTTGCTCCAAACATTTGCGGATAATTATAAAGCATGTTGTTATCCGTCAACCAGATAGATTGTGGATTTCTTTTGACTATGTCTTTAATTGCTATTCCTAGCTTTTTGTTCTCAACAACTGCTGTTCCTCTAACAATTGGATTTACTGTAAAACCTGTTAATAAAGATAAAATTAACATAGATAGAGTAAATAGTTTCTTATATTTTAAAATTCCTAGCAAAAATGTTAAGAAAAGCAGAAAAGCTGACAGTAATATATAGCTTCTTGAGATATAATCCTTATAAACCTGATTGTAAGATATCAAATAGGCAAAGAGAATAAAACTAAGTATACTTATAGGCAGAAGAACTTTAAAAAGCTTCTTGCATTCCATTTTCCAAACAAAGTCAATGAACCAAAAACTAATAAATACTGCTATAACAGCCAAAGCCTGCCAGGCTCTTCCTGATGTCACATAACTGAATAAAGTAATTTTTGCTAACCATTCTGGGACACCAACGAATATATACAGCATGAGAAATACACTGTACAAAGACAACAGAATTCCAAATAGATTTTCCTTAATCTGCTTCTTATATATGATAAAAGGCAAAGCCAAGAGCATAAAAGGAAGAAAATTAAGAGAAGAGGCTAATTCTACTTGATTTAATATAGTAGGAAGCTTATAAGGCAGAAAGAGATTTAAAAATATAGTGACTAGAAATGTGAGAGGAATTCCTCCACCTGTAGAAACTCGACTGCCTGGATAGACTGTTTCTAATGATGCAATAATAGCATCTAAACTTTGATAAATACTAACTCCCAGAATCACCGCAGTAACACAAAGCGTTGTAAACATAATGATCCAATCATTTCTGGACAGTTGCTTTTTTCTCAAAGCTGTAAAAAACTTCACGAGAAAATATATCAAAATAATATAGGCAAAAACAACTTGAAATGCGGGATAAATAACTAAAACAAAGCCAATCAGACTACTGGATAGAAGTGCTGCAAAACTGACCTTAGCAATTAATTTTTCAGAACTAAAATAATAATAAATAGAAACCAAAGCTAGTAAAGTAAACCAGACTACATCTCCCAAATGCTGCATGAACCACCACTGTACGACTGGTGTATAAGTGATAAAGAAAGCCGCTATAAAAGACAACACCTTATTTCCCTTTGTCAAAATCATAATAAACTCAAAAGACAAAAGAATAAGAGTAATAATCTTAAAGCACCAATACCAGGATAGAGCACGAGAAGGACTGAGGAATAAAGCTCCCCAGTTAAATGGTTTACCCAAAATAGAAATATGATTGACTGGTGAATGATAAGCTACAATCATATTCTGACCAGACAAACCATAATTCTCATTGACAAGTTGATTGCCAGAATTAGCCTGGGAGATAAAAAAGGAAGTTTGAACCATCCATTCATCAGATCTAATTCCTCTTGGAATACCAAAAATAACACCATCTGTATTTGAAAAAGGTGATAACCATTGGCTACCATCTCCTTCAATTCTTGATTTTGACTGAACTCCATTCTGAAGCTCAGTCACCCCTATTCTATTCCAGCTCGCTATGGAACTACCATTAAGATTCAGTGCTAATCCAAGAATAAAGACTACCAGAGCTAGAGCATATCTGTATTTTATAGTCTTATTAAAAGCATTAATCATAGTATTGATAAACCTCGAGTTCATATTGCATTCGGTTTTGTCGAACTACTGTATCTAAAATGATACCAGCAATAAAAAACAAACCTGCCAAAATCATAAATCCTGTCGCTAAAACTGCTGATGGCAATTTGTCAATCAGGCCCGTATTAGCAAACTCTGCAATAACGGGTAATCCAATAATAAGTCCTACCAAAAATAATAAAAAAGCTAAAATAGAAAAGAATACCAATGGTTTATAGTCTTTAAATAGACTAAAAATCATTTTGAGAACCTTAAAGCCATCAGAAAACGTGCTGAGTTTAGACTCACTTCCCTCAGGACGATCCTTGTAAGTGATTGGTACTTCTACTAGTTTGAAACGCTTATCCATAGCATGAATAGATAGCTCTGTTTCAATTTCAAATCCTGGAGACAAGACAGGAAATGTCTTAACAAAGAGTCGGTTAAAGCCACGATAGCCTGTCATAATATCATTGTAGCTCCCCTTATATAGAGAGTTAATCAAGTACTTGACTAAATTATTACCAAAATCATGGAAACCACGTTTATTTTCTTGGGAATAGGTTCCATTGGAAAGACGATCTCCAATTGTCATATCAGCCATTCCCGAACGCAAAGGAGCTAGCAATTTTTCAACTTCAGCTGCTGGATAAGTATCATCTGCATCAGCCATAATATAATAATCTGCATCAATTTCTCTGAACATAGAACGAACTACATTCCCTTTGCCTTGCCTAGGCTCAAATTTTACAAAAACTCCAGCTTTTCTAGCTAGTTCATTGGTTCTATCCTTGGAATTGTTATCATAAACATAAATGTCTGCTTGAGGTAGAACTGTCTGAAAATCCGTTATAACCTTTTGAATAGTTATTTCTTCATTATATGCTGGAAGCAATACCGCAATTTTTTCTTTCATTTTATATTCTATCTCCTTGTTTTATAAAAAACACTATTGTTACAACAGTCTTACCATCTTGCTGAGGAATAATAATCCACAATATACGTCTCCATATTTTCTTCTTCGTGTTTAGATAAGTATCGAACTGTAGCATCAGATGTATTTGCATAAGTTAATTCTGAAACAAATAAGCTGCTAAAAACTGTCCTGTACTCCTTATTAGCAAATAATGAATTACCTAAGAAATAATTTTCCCTAGAAATATCTAAATAATCTAAAATAGTTGGAGTAAGGTTAACAGAATTTTGCCCCTGAGCATCTAGTATTTGAGGATCGACTCCTTTATAATAGATGAAAAAAGGTACTTTGTCAAGATTGCCCATTCCTCTCGACTGATTAGGAAATGACTTTCTGTATTCATCATCAACATAAGTTGCATGGTCGGTTGTGAAGACTAAAATTGTATTTTCCGAATATTTACTATTGTTAAATTTTTCGATGAATTTCCCAAATTGTATATCTAAATCATAAAAACGGTTTAACAAACGGTCATTTCCATCTGAGTATTTTCTATCAAATGAATTCATGCCAATATGTGTACCAAAAGTATACATTGAGATAAAGAAAGGCTGCCCATCAGGCTGATTAGCCATCAATTTATTAAGTTCTTTATAGGCATCCTTATCGAATGTACTTTCCTCCCCCTTAGAAGGCTGTGCATCTAGAACAGAATCAAAACCTAAATGGTTTAAATAAGAAGTGAATTCTTCATTATGAGCTTCTGTATTAATAAAAGAAGTATGATAACCTTCTTTCTTCAAAATACTCTGCAGAGAAATCAGATGGTTCTGATCAGAATTATCTAACTGATAACCTGAATACAGTTGACCAATTATCCCTCTATAAGTTGCAAAGGTATGATTATAATAATTTGAAAAATTCAAAGATTTAGATTGTAATTCTTTAATATTAGGAGTGATATTTCTCTCATCATCAATAATATGCTGAGACATTCCCTCTGTAAAAATAAGAATCACATTAGGTTTTTCTGGTATATTTTTCGGCTTTTTGATAAAGTCTCCAACTTCCTCTTTGTAGAAAAGTTTTTTCTTCTCTGTAGACTCTCTTTCCGCTTTTTGAATCAGCTGAATATAATCATACTCAGCAACTGCTAAATCATAGACCGACTTACCTGGAGAATACTTAAAACCAAAGAATCCTCCCAAAGATAAGTTTAGAGTGAGTGCAGCACTCAAAAGAAACAGAGAAACAACATTATATTTATAAAGGTAGTAGGTAATCTTATTCTGTGTTTCAACATACTTAGTCGGTAGGAAACTAAAGGTTAATAATAAAACAATACCTAAACCAAAAATAAAAATTCTTCCTTTAAGAGCCTCCCAAGAGCTTAGATTACTTAACATAATAAGAGTTACAAAGCTATTTCCAAAAAAAAGAACTAATATCTCGACGTTATAAAAGAGAATAAACAAATTATTAATAAAGCAACCAATAATTTGATTTTTTTTAATGATAAAATTTGAAACAAGAAAAATAATAATCAACTCTAGTAAAGGAATAATGACATATAGTAAATTCCCTGTTGTCTTCAACGTTAAAAAGCTAATTATAATAGAGAATAGATATTTAAGTACCGTAAATTGATAATCTTTGTATTTAGCATAAAAAGAACTATAATCTATTTTACACTTTCTTTTTCCAAACATTTTAATCTAATTCCTAATCTTTCTAATCATCCTCTTAACAATATATTTTATTGCACTTGCTGGCCCAAGGAAAATATATTTAGTCGCACCTTTTAACCCCCCTATATTATCAAAGTTCACATAGGTATTTGGTAAGGTGTCTGGACGAATATTTAAAACATTATTATCAACAAAAGGTGTGATATATATTTCATTTCGAGAAATAGCATAATCAAATCTCTGCGACCAAGCTAGATATACTAAAATGCGCTCAATAGAGTGTAATATTGTATGCTGCGGAAGTGGCTCTTCCGGAATATCCTCATCTCTAAGTTCTAAGTCAAACAAAGGCTTTAATGCATCATATTTGAACCATATAAATGTACCATAACTCATAATAAAAGTGTTCAAACTATTAAAATCTATAGCTCGATCGATATTCATTCTTTCCCAAAGGATATTCATATCGTCCGCAAATTTATTTTCATTTAAAGGATCTACAATCTTTGTATAGCGGAAAAAGGTTGGTATATCTGCAATCACAAGTCCCAATCGTTCATTATTTTCTAAATTAGCGAGAATCGAATTGGCAGGTTTTATCAGCATATCAAAAAGTTCATTTCTCCAAGAATCTCCAACCCAATATGGATATTCTGGGGACTTTTTGGTATGGAAATGTCCAATGTAATCATAAGACGATAGCTCTTCCTTTAGCTTCAACATAGGAATAATGTCTCGTCCACGATTTCCTGTTAAATAAATATTCGCTTTTTGATGCCGTTTTGCTAAAATAATTTCAATTTCTGATTTTTTATTTTTCAAATCTGTTGTTAAAAATAGGTCATAATCAAAATTAAAATATTGGAATCCATCCAAAAATTCTTCTAAGAGGTCTACATAAAAAGTATGAAGATGTATTGCTACTTTCTTCTTGTTTGAATATGCATCTTTTTTATTTTGAAGGATCTTTCTATCAATCAGATAAGGTGGAGTTGGCTGACTGACATCTGACATATGGGACAAGATAAATTCTACTGGATAGTCGGATACCTCTTCAATCTCTTTCAGTAAATATGGAGACAAATGTTGACTTAAATCAAAAGTTTTAATTTTAATAAAAGGAACCTTATATTCCAAAAGAATATGTGGATAATGAATAGTAAAATTACTATGGAAAAAATCTTCCTTTAGTGGAAGAGTATTTAAAATAGCTTGATATTGGAATCCTGCATCAGTAAATTTTTTCGTATATTGTGTTTCATAATTGTCAATAACATTTTGTACATCTGTATAATTTTCAACAGATTTCCAAAAAATTTGAAAAATTTCTGATTGAACTAGATTTTTCTTGAAAGAAATAAAATAAGATTGAAGATGCTCGTTAATAAACAAATTTCGTTGCTTAACTTCTTGATGATTCGTCATTCCCCAAAAATCAATATCAGAATCTGATTCATATTTTTGATAAATTGGCCCCATATCCCAAAGTGGTCCAAAACAAGTATCATTCATGACGGTCACTGAATCATACTCTTTCAGTGATTCAAAACCAACCAACTCCATTCCATCATGCCAAGCACCAAAATCATAACCAATGTTTTCCCGTTGAAGGAAGACATCAATCAACCCCTTTTCACGAAGTTTATCAACTTCAGATTCACTAAGTTGACTATTTGAAATAAAGATTAATTTTTCAAATAAAGGTCTCATATGCTCAAGTTGATAATGAACATGACGGCTGATATGATCATATTTATTAAAATGAACATAAATTAATAATCGTTTCATTTCTTTCTCCTAAAGAAGTTTATAATTTTAGTCGAAAGCTGCCAACGCCTGCTTCCGATTATAGCATGGTATTGCTGGTTTAATACCTGGTATTGCTCTTCTAATTGAATTATTCTTTCTTGCAAAGATAAATTGTCTAACTGAAGTTCTGATAATTCAGTTAAAAGTGATCCTTCCCTCATTGGATCAAAAATATCTTTCATCTCATAAAAAAAGGTAAATTGCGTTTCAGAAATACCCTCTAAATTATAATGAATTTGAGGATCATTTTTACCGAAAAGTAAACTATCTGCTAAAGCTATTCCATTTGTAAAATCAATGGGAATCTCCTCATGTTTTTTATAGGTCTGCAGTTTTACATTTTTATAATAACTGGGAATCTCAGATAAATCAACCCTCAACCTCATAACATCAGAAGGAAGTTCAACGTAAATTTCATCAGAATATTCCAATGGAAATCTCAAACTGTTTTCTTCTGAAAAATTTTCTCCTAATTTTGAGTAAAAGAATGTTACAAATTGCTTCTTAATATCAAATACACTATGGTTTGGCAAAGTATTTCCCAATAGTAATTCAATTGCTTGCAGGCTATTCTTTACAGGAGACAAAGATTTTTCAATTCTGCTTAAAAGGGCTTTATAACAATTTTCAATGGTGTATAGTTGCTTAGCTACCTGACTGGTCTCCAATGCAGCACATTTATAATTTTGGAAATTCTCAATCACATTTTCTAAAGTTTCTGTGAGAGATTCTATATTGCCTAGAGGATATACAAATCCTGTATTAAAAATATTACGAACTGTAGAATATCCTAAATTATCAGAAACAATTGTAGGAACTCCTTTTAGAATTGCCTCAATGAAAACCAAGGAGAACGATTCTGATTTAGAATTGAAAACACAGATATCCGAAGATGTGATTTCTTTCCATGGAAGATTCCGATATCCTAAAAACCTTACCTGAGTCAATGAATGTTTCTCTATAAATTCGTCACATTCCTGCTTAATTTCTTCTTCCCAATCTCCTATAAAAATTAAGGGGATATCAAATCTTCCTAGCTTAAGATAGGCTTGCAACAGCTCCATCTGATTTTTATTTTCATTAATTAAACCAACGGAAACTATTCTTATTTGTTCTCCCTTACCAAGTGATTCATTAGAGATTTCTGTAAAAGGAATAAACGATTGCAACTTAAGATTTCGATTCCCAATTTTTTCCAGCGACTTTTTCAAATTGCCTTGGACAGCAAAAACCTCTTCTGAATTATCAAGCATAAAATCGAACTTGTCTACATAATAGGCAAACTCTCTTTCGGGAAATTCGTGAATAAGCCAAAAATGTGGAACTGATTCACAAGCCGCTGCTAAAGCACCCTGAAATACATTCGCAGTATTAGAAATAACCAGATCAATTTTATTTTTTGAAATAATATCCCTTATATCTTGAATATTCTTTTGATAAAACAGAACTCTTTCTTCTTTCGACAAAAGAAGATTCCCTGGCGCTTCTTCCCACCACCATTTTACAGTCGTAAGTGGAAATAATTTAACACCTGCATCCTGTAATTTATCTCGATACGCTCTATGTGTAGGATGGCCATTTTCAGGATAAACATTAAAAATATTGTAATCTAACTGTGCTAGATAAACCATCAAATTTGTAATAGATCTCTCAGCACCGTTATCCAAAGTTCCTGTTGGTGAAACAAATAAAATACTTTTGCCCATATCTCAACCTTTAAAGACCTTTACTCATTTAATTCATGCCAATTGCCATTTCTAACCAATAGTCCCGTTGCAGAATCAAGTGCAGATTTATCGTTGTCAGGAATATCTTTTCTTTCGATAAATACAATCGGTGCTTTTGCTGATGATGCAAAAGCTAGAACCCGTTTCTCTGAATCACGAATAGTTGCTTCTAATCTAAGCCGAGCTTGGTTAAGAAAGGGAAGTTTACATTTATATATTATTTTTTTCTTTCCAATACCTTGCGTTTTTAGATCCATCGAATTGTCATTGTAATAGCCATAATTGGTATTAATATCTACAAAAGACATAGCAATATGAGATTCAATATCTTCTAATTGTTTAAATGTAAACTCAAATTCAAGTTCTTGTTCTGGAGTAACTTGCGCTTTTGATAATAGCTTCACTTCAAAATCTTCAACCAAAAGCCTTTGTTCCCTTAATTTTTCAGATTCCTGAGACTCTTTAATTGGTTGAATAGCAGCATTATCAAAACTGTACTGGTTGGCCACATCATCTGGATTACCGATAGCTTTGACTAAGCCATTTTCAATCAAGACAGCCTTGTTACAATACTTTTTAACAGCTCCCATATCATGGGTTACCAGAATGGTCGTCTTGCCCGACTCCTTACGATCTTTGAAGTAGTCATTACACTTACGCTGAAAGGCTTCGTCTCCAACAGCCAAGACCTCATCCAAAATCAGAATATCACCCTGAGCCTTGATGGCCACAGAAAAGGCCAGACGCACTTGCATACCGCTGGAGTAGTTCTTGAGCTTTTGGTTCATAAACTCGCCCAGCTCAGCAAACTCCACGATATCATCGTACATGGCATCTACTTCTTCTGTTGAGAATCCCAGCATCGCACCATTCATATAGACATTTTCGCGACCAGTTAGTTCTGGATTGAAGCCAACACCCAGTTCAATAAAGGAAACCAACTTACCGTCAATAGTTACCTTGCCCTTCTCCGGAATATAAATCTCAGAGATAATTTTCAGGAGGGTAGACTTACCAGATCCATTGCGACCGACAATCCCGTAGAAGTCCCCTTTTTTAACTTCAAAGGAAATATCTTTCAAAACATGCTGTTCTTTGTAGCCCTTGATCCCCTTAAAACGATTGACCAAACTAGTTCTCAAACTCTGAGTAGCCTCAGTAGGCAATCGAAAGAATTTACTTACATGGTCGACTTTTACTGCAATATTATTTGACATTATAAAATCTCCGCAAATCTCTTAGCATTTTTATTAAAAATATAGTAACCAAACAAGAAAATGAAAATTGGCAAAATATAGGGAATGATAGAAATAAAACGATTACCGATCAAATCCCATCCACGCATACTTCCTGAAAAAACAACAAAATGACGTAAATCCTGAATAATTTGAGCAAGGGGATTAAGCATCATGATTTTAGCAATAGTTACTTGGCCTCGTTGAATAATGAACGTAAGCGAGTAAATAATTGGCGTTGCATATAAGCCAGCCTGCAATACTACTTCCCAAATTGGTCCAATGTCACGATATTTGACAAAGAAAGTTGCTAGAATAAAAGCAAAACCTGTAGAAACTAAAACCAACTCAACAAACAAAGGGAGGATAATTAGCCATCCTAGTGTCAAAGGAACACCATTAATCAAAGCAAAAACAGTAACTACCAATAAATTAATAGCATAATTAATCGCTGCGCCTGCAATAGATGAAAAAATAATAATTGACTTTGAAAAATTTAGCTTTCGTAATAAATCACCTCGCGAGACAATTGACATCATTCCCATATTAGTTGCCTCTGTAAAGAAATTCCAAGTTACCATTCCTAAAAGGAGAGATACTGCATAATGTGGTGTTCCATCATCAAATCTCAAAAATCGAACGAAAACAAGATACATAATCGAAAATAGCAACAAAGGTTTTAAAATTGACCATAGATGTCCGATAAAGCTTCCTTGATAACGTAATTTAAAATCAGTTTTAATCATCTCTCGTAAGAGAATCCTGTTTTTTCTATTAAAAAAATCCATGAATATTACTCCTTATAAGCAAACTTTGTGAGAATGAGGCTCGTAAAAACAAGCGTATGAAAAGTGCGGTTTTTACGATAGCCATACTGACGAATTCTGCGCCAGCGCTCCTTAAAAGGCACCTCTATAATGGTCACAAAGTTCTCAATTAACTCTCTATTTTCAGCAGTCAGCGGCAGGACCAGCAAATTTCTAGCCTGGGTCTGACTGTCTTTTATCAATTTCCAATATTTGGCAAAAAGAACATGGGGACGAACCCAGTTTTTTACGCGTTTTCTGAGCGTTCGAGCTCCCAACACATTATTCGAATGCTGTCTATAGAGCTCACCCGGCTTGTCAATATAGACTAGATTTCCAAAAGCCGCAGCCAGCAAGCCCAGATACCAGTCGTGCATGAGCAGTTCATGCTCTTCCTTTCCAGTCCAAAGTTGGGCCAAGGCGCGATTAATCATAGAAACACCGCCCGTTACCGTATTCTCCGTCAACTCTTGGATTAGTTCTGTATTAGCGTGATCTGACTGAGTGCGAATCATACTTTCGTGAACAACCTGCAGCTCTTGATCTACGACCTTCAAGTCAGTATAAACCAGCAAGGGCTGACTGCTATCATACTTGTCTGCCTCAGCCAACTGCATAGCAATCTTGTCTGGCAGCCAAACGTCATCTTGGTCGCTAAAGAGATAGAAATCCGAATCTTGGTATTGAAGCAGGCTATGAAAACTCTGAATGACACCCAGATTTTGTGGATTTTCCCGATTGATAAAAGCAATGCGGTCATCCTTGCAGCAAAAGTTTTCGATGACAGCCCGCGTCCCATCTGTAGAGCCATCATCACGAATCAGCAGCTGCCAGTCCCTATATGTCTGCTCTTGAATACTCTTAATCTGCTCGGCCAGAAACTGCTCCCCATTATAGGCGGACAGAAGAATGGTCACTTTCATGATAAAAATAAATCCTCGTATTCACCCACAATTTTTTCCCAGGTGTAGTTTTCTTTCATATTTTCTTTGGCAGCTTGACCTAGCTCCGTAAAATCTGTTTGAGCATCTACTCGGTCAATCAGCTGGGCCAGCTGGCCAGGTTCTTTTTGCCAATACAGAGCCGTTTCCTTGGCTACCTTCCGATTGAAATCCACATCCAATACCAGATTGGCATCTGTCTGAGCCAGTGCTTCCAAGAGTCCCGGATTGGTCCCACCAACCTCATGTCCATGTATGTATGCAAAAGCATGATTACGAATATATTTGAGCAAATTCTGATCATAGACCGTCCCTGCAAACTTAATGCGAGAATCACGGTCAAAGCCCGTTTTCTGCTTGAGCTCTTCAAAATAGGGATTGCCCTCATGATTGCAGATAATCAGCAAATCACGTTGGGTCTTGGATTTCATAAATTCTTGAATGATGGTTTCGTAGTTGTTTTCCGGAACGAAGCGTCCGACAATGAGGTAATAGTCTTTTTCCTTACTGGTCCACTTTTCAAAGAAGACCCTGACCTTGCCTTCGTTTTCCGTCAGATTGGACAGATAAAGATCGGTTCCATAAGCGATACAGGTCGTTTTAGACCAAGGATAAGCTTTTTGAATATAGCTTTCGATGCCTTGATTGTCCGCAATAACCAAGTCTGCATGCTTGGTCATGACCTTCTCAGAATATTTGAGATAAGCTTGGACTGGCTTAGACCATTTGGCCCGCTTCCACTCCAACCCGTCAGGATTGATAAAGAATTTACCGCCCGCCTGATGGATACGACGAGCAAAGGGAAAGATAAAAGCACCAATCGTATTTCCAAGAATGTAAAAAATTGGCTGTTCAATCTGCTCTTTCTTAGCAAACTTGAGGGCATAGGAAACAGCCATCATATCATAGGCAATTACGCGGGCCGGACCAAGCTTGGGTGGCTTGACTGTAAAACAGTCTACCCCCTTGTAGTCAAAATGATGAAAAGCTTCATCATCTGATAAGCAAGCCACATGATACTGGATTTGAGAAGAGATTTGATGCTCTGTCAATTTCTCGACAAAGGTTTCAAATCCTCCATATTTAGCAGGAAGTCCCCGACTCCCGATGATGAAGACATGTTTCATGATTTCCCTCAATTCAAGATTTTACAATCCATTCTATTATACCACTTTCTAGTGTGTTTGTATAACCAGAAGCAAAGAATCCTTCATTACCTTTACAAGAAAAATACGAAAGTCACTTTGTTTTTAAATCAACCTATCCATTGTAGATTTATTTAGATCACTTTCAAACATAGTCATTTATTATACCTTATACTAGTTCACTTTCTGTACACCAGTACGACCTACAGCTATCCTATTCGGACTAAAAAACTATCCACTTAAAGCCTTTCTAACCTCATCACTCCTTAAATACAGAAAGCATACAAAAACCCCGTTTTCACGGGGTTTAGTGTCTGACTATAATTGTTATCTGGGAACGGAATCGAATTAAGCTTCGATTTCTGTAACCATACCTGAACCAACGGTACGTCCACCTTCACGGATAGAGAAAGTAGTACCTTGTTCAACGGCGATTGGGTGGATCAACTCAACGTCGATAGTCACGTTATCACCAGGCATTA
>NZ_CAURLD010000020.1:0-36600 GCF_963525625.1 uncultured Streptococcus sp. | reverse complement strand
TTCTCCTACCGATAACAATTTATTATCACTATACAAAATGACTAAATCAGTTTATAATAGCGTAATTATTGATAAAGGAGACATTCATGGATTACATTATTATTTCTACATACTTAGATTATTGCAAAACTCATAAACGTTTAAGCTCGCATACACTTCGTGCTTACAAAAATGATCTTATGCAGTTTTGCCATTCAGACCACGATTGTGTAGTAAGTTATATTGAATATTTGACAGATTCAACTATTAAAACCAATACTTTACGGCGAAAGATTGCAAGTCTAAAAGTCTTTTATAGCTACCTAATGACACAGAATCTCATCACTGAAAATCCATTTAATCAGTTACGTTTTCAATATCGAACAGAAAAAACACTACCTAAAATAATTCCTCATAATATTTTAAAAAATCTTTATGTCTATCTTAAGCAAAGAGTCATCACCTCTAAAACTAATTTTCAACGACAAAAGGCTGAAAGGAATCTCTTAATAGTTTCTTTGTTGCTTTCCACTGGCATTCGAATTTCCGAGCTTTGTCACATTCAAATAAAAAACATCAATCTTCAAAATCAAACACTCCACATTCTAGGAAAAGGGAAAAAAGAACGTATTATTTTTTTAGGCGATGAAACAACTGTTTTACTACTAAAAACATATCTAGCAAACTATTGCAAGCAATCAGATAAATATCTTTTTCCAGGAAAAATCTCTCAAAAGCCTCTGACAGAACAAAGCGTTCGTCTCGTCTTAAAAACAGTACGAGAACAAATGAATCTTGCTAATTCCATCACTCCTCATATGTTTAGGCATAGTTTTGCAACAATGCTGTTAGATAACGATGTGGATATTCGATATATTCAGCAGATACTTGGACATAGTTCCATCTCCATAACTCAAATTTATACTCATGTATCACAATCTAAACAAAAGGAAATATTGACTTCTTATAACCCTATTGCTTCTATTCATACCTAAAACTAAATTGTAGTTAAATCAAAATATTAATTTCAGTGCTAATTTTCGAAAAATGAGTACTCTAAAAAGGCATATACTCACGTGTTATCAAAACACTGAATGTATGCCTTTTACTGCTTTATAAGTTTTTCCTTAACTCAATATGTTTTATGCCAACCGATTTCTAATAACCTTTGCCACAAGTCCAAGGACAAGTAAAAGATTAAAAATGATATAGAAGGTAGTAAAACTCAAAATACCATTGGCCGCTAAATCTTCCACATAGAGGGTTCTTTCTGTAAAAAAGGGGTAAATCCCATAGACTTCTGTGAAAGCTAGAAATCCGATTAATCCAATGATAAATAAGCTTCCAAGCATCTTCGCAATCTGGTAGAGAACAATCAAAATCAGTCCTATTGCTACAATGATGAAAAGGCTTTGAATGATTTGTTCTATCATGTCTTACACCTCTTTCTACACTAATTGCTTGCGATAGTAGTCAGCCTGTCCCTTGTCTAGGTTATCAAGTTGAGCAACCAGATCAAGATAGCCTTCTTTTGTCACCTCATCTAAATCTGGAAAATCATTCTCACGAGTGGTAATGATAATGTCTAATTGACCAATGATTTCTCGCTTTGAAAAGCTGTAATCAAGGGTTTCATCTTCGTATTGTTCCTTTAAGGCTTGGTAGTTAGCTCGGTCTTCAGGGGTTGTAAAGCCTTGTGCTAGCCATTCTTCTAGTTGATAACGCATCGCTTCTACTGTTTGGGTCATGAGTTTGTTCTCCTTTGGTGATTTCTTGACTTCATTTTACCGCGTTCACTATTTTTTGTCAGCCTTTTTCTTAAAAATCAAGAGAAAGTTGTTGGTCGTGTTGCGGTTGGATCGTTTCATTGAACTTAGCTAGTGCTACATCTATTTCCTCAACCTCTGCTTCTTGTTCTACCAATGGGGCAAGGATGTCATATTTGGCTTTAACCATCTGATAATCCTCTTCTTTAGGAAAGACCTTTTCCACTTCAACCCTTGCAACTGCTAATTTATCTTTGAGGTTATTGGCCATTTCTTCTGTCTTTTCTTGATCCTCTAGGATATGGTCAATGGCATTAGTAATGCGTTGGATGGTTCCCACATCTGATTTCAAGTCTAAAGAGACAGAATACTGGTTGCTGCCTGAAATGGTTAAGGACACTATATCAGGCAAAGGCTCACTAGGGCTTCTGGTTGCCATTTTAAGCTCAAATCCTCTAAAGGTCGCAAGTGTTCTGACTTCTTTGGTTTCAGAACGGTTATAGGTAATGAGTTTGCGTAGATAGTCTCCGGCTTCTGCACGGTTATTCATTGTCTGATTGTCAAATCTCATGACAAAATCTAGGGATTTAGTTGCCAAGGATTGAGCAATATCACGGTCATACTGACTGAGACGTTTCTCTAAGATAGGGAGGTTCTGTTCACAGTAAGCAATGGTATGACGATACTCGTCTTTGGTGCGATGAAAGGCACGCTTTTGATTGCCTAAAACGGTCAACTCATTTTCTAGCTCCATTTTCAGTTTGAGATAAGGATTACCTGTTGCCAAAGCCTTAAAATCTGAAGCAGTCATGGTCTGTTCATCAATGTCTTCTGCCGACCGTACGGGGTCTTTAGAGGTCATGATTTGCGTGATGTATTTAAGCTTATTCTCCTGAGTCTGCCAGAGGTAGTTGTCGAAGCTCCCTTTGGTAATGTAATGGTAAATATCTACCTCTTGGTGCATATTACCCTGACGAATCAACCTACCGTTGCGTTGGACAATATCGCTTGGTCTCCAGGGAACGTCCAAATGATGGACAGCTTTCATACGTGATTGGACGTTTAAGCCTGTTCCACCTTTTTCCGTAGAAGCCATGAGAATTCGTACCTCTCCACTGTTGACCTTACGAGACAGAGAGTTTTTCTTCTCATCGGTATTAGCGTCATGGACAAAGGCAATTTCTTCTTTGGGAATCCCTCTATCCACTAAGAGGTTCTTCAGTTCATTGTAAACGTCAAACCCTTCTTCCTTACTTTTAGGGGTTCCAATATCTGAGAAAATCATCTGTGTAACCTTATCTCCATTACCCTCACGGTAAATCCGTTCCACGTTATCCACCACTTGCATAATCTTCTGATTGTCAGATAAGGTATAGGCTGGGTCAATGAGACGCATATCAATGGCTAATTTTCTAGCTTCCCCAGTAATCTTTAACATGTTATCCTCACTAGGATCAACGTTGCCTAACTTGATGGCGTCTGAACGGTCAACCAACTCTTCAAGGTAGTATTTCTGAGCTTCAGTGAGTTCGCTCTCCACCGCAATGACTTTGGCTTCAGGTATAGGTAAATCCAACATATCTGACGTTTGAATATCTGTTGTTTCCTTATAAATCCGCATGAGTTCAGGAAGGTTCACAAACTTCTTGAAGCGTTTCTTGGGTTGGTACTTATCCCCTGTTGGGGCTAATTCCATGGAATTTTCGATATTTCCGAAAGCACCCACCCACGAATCAAAGTTAGATACTTGATACCGTTCTAGGACATCTGGTTGAATATAGCTCATCATGGTGTAGAGTTCGCTAATAGAGTTTGAGACGGGTGTACCTGTCGCAAAAACCACGTTACGATAGCCATGTTCTCCCTGAACCTGTCTCACTTTCATCTCCATATCTACATTCTTTTTAGAGGTGGTATTGGTAATCCCTGCCACATTACCAAGTCCAGTAATGGGTCTAATGTTCTTAAAATGATGAGCTTCGTCCACAAAGAGAAAGTCAATGCCTAGGTTTTCAAATTCAATAAAGGTATCACGTTCCAGTTTTTGGAGTTCTTCCAATTGGTGTTCCAAGCCCTTGATGGAACGCTCTGCTTCTTTAACTGTATAATCACTATCACTGCCTTGTTTGATTTCTCGCAGTTGGTCTAGCTTATCTTGGATATAGGTGACCTGTTTTTCCTGACTCATGGGGATTTTTTCAAATTGGGAATCCCCAATGACAATGGCATCGTAGTCCCCTGTGATAATGCGTGACACAAATTGTTTGCGTTTGGCTTTCGCAAAATCTTTCTTGGTCGTTACGTAAACCTTCTTGGTTGGGAAGAACTTCATGATTTCTTGACCAAACTGAGCGGTTAAACTAGACGGCACCACATATAGAGGTTTATGTACCATACCGAGTTCTTTCAGCTTGAAGCCTGCCCCAAGCATGGTTAAGGTCTTACCTGAACCGACTTCATGGGCAAGTAGGGCTCGTTTTTCTTCCACAATCCGTTGAATAGCGTTCTTTTGGTGAGGGCGTAAGGAAATGTTCTGAGCAAGGCCATCAATGGTTAAATGACCACCATCATAGACTTTTGAGACCGTACGGTTATAGAGGCTATTATAGGTTTCTTCAATCATCTGTTGCACGTCTGGGTAACTGGCCACAAAGTCTTGGAAGAGTTCTTGAAGTTCAGTTTCCTTAGCCCGAAGAACAGTTGTTTTTTCAACGTCAGTCACATGCTTTTTCTTATCCCCATCTTCTACTTGTTTTGTGATCGTTGGTTGATTGGAATTAAGGAGGTTTTCAAAGATTTTACGACCACTATCATACCGAGACCCAGGAACACCTAAACTTCTATCCGTTGCGGTAGAATATCTGAAAGCAAATGGGGACTGGTAGGACATTGTACCATCAATTGGGCTAACTTCAAGAACGGTCGCTACTTCTTGGTCTGTGAGGTCAAAGGTTTTCCCCATAAAGGTTTCTTGGGCAAATTTCCCATAGACGGCTAAAGGAATCCATCGTGAGCCAATCCGATAATCAATATCAGCTAAGGTAACACGTGGCGGCTTCACGTCTTCTAAGAGGTTTTGATAGTGCTGCCATGGAAAATCCGAATTATTTTCTTTGATAAGCAAATCCACAACCTCTAACTTGGTGATTACATCACCTGATAAGAAATCCTGACGAGAAACATAAACCACTTCTCTATCTTTTAAATAGCGTTCTGGGTCTGGAATAATGGTATCTCCTAATTCTTCAATCAAAGTCGCTTTTGAGTCTATCTGATAAATAGACATCATGTAATCTAAATCTACTCCACGCCCATCTGCAAGACTAGAATTGAGTGCATCAAGAGCAGATGCTACTGCCGTCACTTCCTTTTCAGGACGAACTAGGGCTTTTTCAAAGGCAAGGGACTTAGTATAGATAACTGTTTTACCAGCTGGGTCAAGACTTTCATCCTCTAAACTTGCAAGCAGTGAATACTTATCATCACTATCAAAGAGGTTACGGTTCACAGCACTATTCACATATCCAAAGCGTTTGACAAAGCTATCATAGGTGCGGTTGAGTTTTCCTAGCAAGTGATTAAAGTCATCTCTGTCGTAATCATAGTAGCGCTGAATGGCAATAACATCTTGGTAAGCATTACGAATATCGACCATGCCTTTAATCCGTGCCACTTCTTTCTCAGATAAGGGAGCTTCATAGAAAACCGTCTTTTTGAAATAGCCCTTAAACTGCCCACGTTTGGTGGCTTCCTCAGTCACATAAACATCAAGAGCGGTGCTATCTGTGACTTTGAGGTCATTAAAGCGGTCAATCTGCTTTTGCGAATGCTTGGTATCCCAAGCCTGAAAGTTCCCCTCTTCATCCACATAATAGCTGATCTCCTCTGTCTTAGTCCCAACACGGATTCCCTTACTATCTCGGTAGTAAATCGTCGAATCCTTATAGCCAAAGCTATAACGGTCTAAGGTTTCTCTGATATCAGACGGAATCGAGGTATCAATGTTTTGTTTTGCCAGTACATCTGGATTGATGAAGATGTCAGAAAGGTCAACTTCCCTAGGAGGTTTAACCTGTTCAAGAGCAGTTTGAACATCTCCTATTAAGCTATCAGAATTGCCTTTCACAGAAAGTGTCCCACCGTTAAAGTTTCTAACCTCATAGCTTCCAAGAACCTGAGGATTATACTCCCCATCAAAGTAAGGATTGAGCCAAATACGGTCATCTTTGTCATAACGAATGGCACCTGAAAAAGCAATGTCATCTGCTTGATAGCCCTTGTCCACATGTTTCTGGAAGAACAACATATCCGTTGTGACACTCGTTCCTGCAATAGCCTTAAAGGCAGTATCTGGTAAACGGACGCCACCAAGAAAATCAGTTGTTTCACGAATATCTTGGAGAATGTTTTCTGTCCGTTTGTCCATGGTTCCTGTGGAGGAAATTATAGCGACTTGCCCACCATCATGCACCAAATCTAATGATTTTTTGACAAAGTAATCATGAATCATATAGGGTTTATCATAGCGATTATCCGCAATACGGATATTGGCAAAGGGTACATTTGAAAGAACCAAGTCAAAACTATTCTCATTAAAATTGACTGCTTCAAAGCTTCTCACCTCAATGTGGCTATTCGGATGAAGGTGTTTGGCAATAGCTCCTGTAATCGTGTCTAATTCAACACCATACAACTCACTATTTTTTCTCAAGTGTTCGGGCATTGCCGCAAAAAAATTCCCAGTCCCCATAGAAGGGTCTAGCACTCTTCCACCTGTAAAGCCATCACACTCTAGTTTATTCCACATCTCACGAATTAAGAGTGGGTCTGTGTAGTAGGCAGTTAAAGAGGACTGTTTCATGTCTGAGTATTCTTTATCTGTGACTAGCGTCTTTAATTCCTCACGTTCCTTAGAAAACTTAGGATTATACTCATCAAAGACCTCATTGGCTAGTCCTCCCCAGCCCACGTATTTGGCAAGGAGTTCTTGTTCACTTGGGGTTGCTTTGCGTTGTTCAACTTCAAGAGCTTTTACCAAACGAATGACAGCCACGTTCGTTTCAACCTTATCTCTAGTTGTCTTAGGGTAAAAGTTTGTCAGATCTTCTGGAAAGTGAAAATCAGTGGTTGGTGTCATCTCAATGACTTCAGAAAGCTCTGAATCAATCTCTTCTTCAAGAGTTTCAGATTTTTCCACTTCTCTTTCTATGACTGGTTCTTGAAAAACGTCTTCTTGGTTCTCATCATCTTCCATAAAGGAAAAGAGGTCTAATTCTTGGCTAGGTTGTTCCACTTCTTCTTTTTCTTCGACAGAAGGAAGATGGAGAGCCTGAGTGATCTCCTCTAATGTCCGTAGGAAAAGAACTGGATTTTGTTCAATCAGACTCGTGAAATCATTTCGTAGTTCAATCCGAATCAGGTTATTAACACCTGACTCTTCTATGGCAATCACCTTAAAGTCCTGTCCTTTGTAAGTCACCATGGAGTCAATCGGATAGCGTTTAAGGGCTTCCTCTACGATAGGATTTTGAGGGAGTGATTGAGTCATGATTTCAGGTTTTGTTTGTGAGATGTGTTCTCGCCATTCCCTAAAGGATAGGTCAGGTTGGGACAGTTTGTCCCTTTCAAAGGTTCTAGCTTCTTCAAGAGTAAGGTCTTCATGCAAGAAGGCGTAGGCAATGGGTCTTGCTTCTTCTAAGTCTAGCTGACTGGTCAAGAAAAATTCTGCCTTGTCATGCGTTAATCCCATCTGAAGCAATTCTGTCACAAGGGCTAATTGAGTGACGGTTGCCTTAGGATAGCCCCCTAATATGGCTAGGTCGGCATTAATCAAATGAAAACGCCCTGCAGCATCTATCAGTATCCCACGTTGCTGCTCATCAACGTCAGCTAAGTCTATCCCTAAACGAGTCAGTTTTTCGGTATTTTCAGCCAAAATGGTTTGACCCATTTCAGCTAAGATTACTTCTTCTTGAGGTGTTAGAGGACGTTGTAAGTCATAGGCTGTCCCATCTGCTTCTAAATAGGTTAATAGCTCATTGTCCTCATAGATTGGCGTCATTTCCATTTCATGGTCAAACTCCCCACGTCTCAGGTTTGGTAGCTTTGGACGGCTATTTCGCACTTGGTCAAAGTGACTTAATATCTCAAATTTTTGAGACAAGTTTAGATGTTCATAAGCTGGTAAATGTTCTGTTTGCCCTGTTCGTAAATCTAGTTGTGATAACTCTTCCTCATCAAGACTTGCGATTATGACAAGTCCTTCTTCACGAAAGGTGATGTCCTGAGAAGGTTCTGGAACTACTTTTTCTTCAACTACCTCTTCTCTTTCCTTTACCGTTTCCTGGGTGCTTATTAGTTCAGGTTCATAAGTGAGAAGAAACTGTTCAATATCACGGCTAATACGGTCAGACAAATTATTGGCCACTCGATAGACATTGACCAAATTAGCAGCTTTGCCTTTATCCAAAAGAGAAGCTACCGAAATGGACTGATAGGCGCCTTCTTGATCTAAGAGATGAAAGCGAGTGGCTAGGTTAAAGAGGGCTACCTCAATCACCAAGGCTTTCTCATCACTGTTTAACTGAGGTAACTTCTTTAAGCCAGCCTGACCAAAGGTCTGTGTGTAGCTGCTTAGGTCTGTTGCCTCGTCAAAGGGGCTCGCCTCTACAAAAGCAGAAACTTCTGTTTCAAAGCGAACCACTTGAACAGGTGAGGTGACTACTCCTCTTTGGGTTGTAAAATTTTGGATAAGGCTATCCCAATCCTCATCAAAATGGACTGCTTGATAGCGTAAAAAGGATTCCAAAAGAATCTGGTCACGTGGCAATCTTGCCCGCAACATTTCAAGTAATTGTTCTTGAGTCATATGTTCCTCCAATTAAAAAGGGGCTGAGAGGTATTCTCAGCCCATTGCTTTAGTCTAGGACCAAGGCGCTTTGGTCTTTTTCTTGTGGTAACTTATCCATTAAAGTTGTCACATACTGTTGTAAGAAATGGCTTTTCTGGTCTAACAAATCTTTCTGCAGGGCGAGATAGGTCACATCTCCAAAATAATCTTGACTCGTTAAAGACAACTCCTTTTGGATAATGTCCTGCAAGGTCTCTAAGGTGAGAGGCGAATAATCCTCCTCATTCAAAACCTCATACTGAGCAAGGGACTCAGAAATATTGTTGGACACAATCACTTCCATAATGAAACTAGCTCCCTCACCTGTTCGATAGAGTTTATCCAAGAGGTCCGTCACTTCTTCTTGAAGCTGTTCCTGATAACCGTCTGCTCTTAGGCGCAGGTCATCACTAACTAAAGACAAGTCATCAATGCCCATAAAGTCTTGATAGAGCGTATCAAGAAGTGACTTGTTTTTGATACTCAATTCCATGGCTAAAAAGGCTTTAACCATGTCTTTATAGTTTTCTCGTGCCATCTCAGAAAGAGTTCTAGAAATTGTGTCATAATTCCAAGCCATAGCTTCTCTCCTTACGCTGTTGAATTGGATTCAAGCCTTGTTGGACTTCTTCAAGGTCTGTCAGTCCGTCACTATCCGTATCACTGCTAAAAGGATTAGTCCCTAAAGCTAACTCTTGAGCATCCGTTAGGCCATCTTGGTCTGAATCCATTGTGTAAATGCTTTTAGGTTCCATCTAGTTGTCCTCCATTTTGCGTTTAGAAAGTCCGTAAGCTAGGCCAAAAAGAAGTCCTCCACCGACAAGCGCTAAGAGTGATTGACTCTCTCCTGTATTTGGTAAGACACTTGCTGGAACTGGTGCTTCTTGTGTTGGAATAGGTGGTTGAGGTGGTGTTGGTTGATTCGGAGTTGGTGGCCCTGGTTCAGGAGTAGTTGTTTTAACCGTGTTTGAACTGATGGTGTAGCCATTGACAGTATGTAATACGGTATTTTCTACTACACCTGAAGCGATTCGTTTCATTTGCACGTAAACATCTGCCTGAAACTCGGATTCTTCTGCTAGTTTTTCAAGGAATTCCTGATCAAAACTGATGGTAACCGTTCCTTTTGACGTGTCGACCTGTTGTAGCGTGTACTTGGTCACTTCTGTCCCTTTTGGTAAAACCGTTCCATCTTTAAGAGTGACATCCACCACAGTGTAAGCCTTGTAAACACCATTATAGTCGTCATGGATTTCATCGTAATCATCGTCAAAGCGGTATTCGATGAGTGGTGTCGCACGATTGCCTGGAATGAGTGCTCCCACCAAACGGTAGTTAAAGACCTGATTCAAGGCAACTTCTTTTCCATCAAGGCTTTTCTCCTTTTGTGATAAATCAATCACCACATCTTTTTGTGGGTCTAGTTTTGGCACATTATTGACCACTGTCTCTGTCACATAAGCCAAACCAAAGTCAATCTGATAAGCGGTGTTTTCATACTTCCCACCAGTCTTTGTCAGCTCATTCTTAATGGTCATTGGAAGGGTCACCACTAAGGTTTGACCAGTTTTAACATAAGCCTCGTAGAACGCTTTGGGATCTTCAGCACTTAAAACTTGAATGGCTCCTTTTGGTGTGAACTGACGTTTGGCCATAGCATCTTGAACCACTTTAGGCGCTTCTGACAATGAGGCATAGGCTTTCACCGAAATCCCTTTGACAAGATTTCCTGCCTTATCCATCACTTGAACACCATCTGCGTTTAGGATAAGCGCTTCTTCAGGGTAATCATCCACCATGTAAAAACCTTTGGCAAGAACATCATCGGTTACGACCAAGTCCTTGTACTGACTGTAATCAAGAACAATCTTATAATAATTGACGGTATTTGGAAGAACGGTCTTGCCATCAATAGACACGCCTTCTTTATTGGTATTAGTTTTATGTGGTGTTACTTTTGGCACGTGATTCGTTACCGTATTGGTTTCATAGGCTTGCCCAAAGTCTACTTGATAAGCCACATTGGCATAAGACTTGCCTGTATTTGCCATCTCCTCACGGACAGTCATAGGGGTGATGATGGTGATGTTTTGACCTTTCGTTACATAAGAATCATAGAAGGCTTGTGGATTTTCTGCCATAAAGACTTGGAAGGCTCCTTTAGGCGCAATCTTGCGTTTTGAAAGAGCTACTTGTAGTTTTTTAGGAGCTTCTGATAAGCTCGTATAAGTTTTTACCGTCACGCCTGTGACAGCTTTGCCATCAGTTGTCGTGAGTTGAATCGCTGTGTCATCTGGTAATACGGCTTCTTCAGGATAATCGTCCACAAAGTAAAACCCTTGTGCAATCTGATCTTTATCAGCCTTAATGCCTCGATATTGGTCTAAGTCCCATGACAAGGTATAGTGGTTTTGTGAACCGACCACCATCGGTTTTCCGTTAATATCCACCTTATCCTTATTCAGGTTTTGTTTCTTAGGTGATGGGCTTACAAGGATATTGGTCACCTCATCGGTTTCATAGCCATTGCCAAAATCCACTTGGTAGGCCTTGTTTCGATAAGTCTTCGTTTGACCATAGAGGCTGTCTTTGACCGTCATTTTGGTGACAAGGGTTAAGGAGGTTCCTGTTTTGACATACTGGTCATAGAAGGCTTGATTGTCATTAGGCATAAAGACTTGGAAAGCCCCTTTTGGAGAAATCTTAGCATGTGCAAATTTGTCTTGAAGATCTTTCGGAGCTTCTGACAGTGACGCATAAGTCTTAACGGCAATCCCTGATACAGCTTTGCCATCAGGAGTAGTGATACTTGTTCCCTTATCTACCAAGTCAAGAACTTCTTCTGGATAGTCATCCACAAAGAAGAAACCGCGTGCAATCGTTTCTTTAGAAGAAGTATCGTCCTTGTATTGGTCTAAATCCCACGTTAAGTGGTAATGGTTGATTGTGCCTAAAGCCACCACAGTATCGTTAATGACCACGCCATCTTCATTGTCATTGCGTTTTTGAGGAACAATACGGCTAGTGGTTGTCCCAGCACCAGGCGTACGCACCGTCACAACATTAGAAGTCACCGTATAGGCGTTTGGCGTTCCCTTATTGATGAGAAGCTGATAACTGTTGGAATAAGTTGCCCCATCATTTTGAAGACTACCATAGAGTTTAGGTGCTACTAGTTGGTAAGACATGGTAAGGTCTTGATTGATCTCTTGAAGTAAGGTTTCTTTGGCAGTTAGGGTCACAAAGTTCTTATCTTGGTCAAAAGTAAGGGTATAGTTTCTGTTTTCTGCTTGTGATTTTGCTTTGTCAAAGACATAACCTGCTGGAAGGTAATCTTCAAAGGTAAGGCTGGTAGTTTTCGCCCGATTGGGAGAAAAAGCGTCTACAGTTAAAGGGTAAATGACCGTAGAATCCTTTGCGACGGTTTTGTCATGAAGGTTCACTTGGTCGGTATTGACCACTTTTTTCATAATATCAGGAGTTGTTGTTAGACGATAGTCATGGTAATGAACCGTTAGCACTTGTGGTGCTTTTGGCAACGGTTCTGGCGCAGGTTCTTTAGGCAAGGTCACCTTAGTGAGGTTCAGATGAGCTTGTGTCACTTTTTCTAATGGTTTTTCCTTAAAGCTCACAGGTGGTTCTGGGGTAAAGGTCTTTGGCGTAAAGGTTTTTGGAACGACCTTAATCAGTTCTGGAATAGGGTCAAGTTTTGGTGTCACATGTGGTTTTGGACTATAAGGCTTGACGGTTCGTGCCACAGGTAAGGTGTTTAAGGCAAACCAATAAGAGAGCCCAACATTTTGAGGCATATCGCCCTGACCAAAGGTCACTGTGTAGATATTTCCTGATGTGACCGTTGACACAATTGCTCCCTTATAGGAATACTTACTATAAGAGGTATCCCACTCTTCAGGGAGCTTCAAATCACTGGCACGGTTTGAGCCAAGTGAACGAGCTAGACCTTCGGCTGTCACTTGAATGGTTGAACCATTGATAGGGACAAACTTGCCTGATGTGTCTTTCACATACTCTAATCCAATGTCATTGTGGTTGAGTGAGGAGTGAGTAAAGACACCAGGTTTCTCCTTGGTGAAGCTGACTTGAGAGCCATCTTCCAAGAAATACCTAGCTTTGACACGAAACTCCATCTTGTCTGTTCGCCAATTACCTGTTCCATCATTACGATAGGCAATAAAACCTTCTGTCGGGTCATTTGGTACAACTAACTGAACAGCATTTGTACCAGTTGGGGATATGAGATTGGTGATGTCATAAGCAACCTTTGTGATTTTCTTACCATCAAAGCTAGCATTTTTTAAATTCTGATAGGTAAAGGATAGGGTTTCTCCAGTTTTGAAGGTGTCATAGACGAAGAAACCAGTTGAATCTAGGATTTTAGAATAGCCTCCAAGCATAGCGTCCCCCTTCGCAATGATACGATTAGGGTTTCTAGTATCCGCTGAATGACGTGCTTGCGGTTCTCCATTGTTCAAATTGAGAGTCTGAGCAAGAGCTTGAGAGATGTAGCCCTCTTCTCCCTTTGAAATCTCAGCTAAATCACGTTTATAGCGATCCATTTCCTTGGCGTTGTAGGCATCAGTGGCTTCATTTTCTGTCTTAGCAGCTTCTTCCTTTTCCTTATTGCGTTTCGTGATAGCAGCAATCTCAGCTTCACGGTCTGTCACCAATTTCTGTTGGTTCTTATTGTAAGTATCCACAGCAGCTTGACCGACCTTATTTTCGTCATCTATCGCTTGTTGCCCTGCTTGATTGCGTTTAGTAATAGCTTCATTATCAGCCTTTGCTTTAGCAAGACCCGCTTCATTTTCCTTTTGTGTCGCTAAGTTCTTTGTGACAATGGCATCTGCGGCGTTTTTCTTTAATTTATATTCTGCAAGATTGTCCTTATTTTGCTTATCAATAGCAGTTACGAAAGAACGATAATCCTGATAGCCTGAAACCGTTGAACCATCCCCTGATGATACGGTTTGAGTTGTAATAGTCACGTTCGCAGACTTGTCTTGAGTCTTCACTTCTGAAACAGCGGTATCTACTGAACTGTTCAAGGCCTCTCCTGCTTTAGTGGCGTCTTTATGACTAGCAGCCAATGTAGCGTTCCCTTGTTCAACACGAGTTTTATCTTGTTCATAAGCAGCTTTATCTGCTTTATAGGTATTGGTCACCTGAGTGATGTTCTCAGCCTGTTTCGCAGCGTCTGCTTCTGCCTTATCCAATTGCTTACTGGTCTCACTCGCAGAAGTTGTGTTTCCCAAATCCATAGGCTTATCCTGAATGGTCGTAACCCCTTCAGCAGTAGCTTGATTGACCGCCTTTGTCACAACATCATGAGGAACAGTAACTGTGATAGCGCCATCTGATTGACCAGTTGAGGCAAGATTAGCGGTCTGTTCAGCAACTGGTGTGGGTTGGGCTTCGGGTAAATTGGTCGCAGGATTTTCCGTTAACTGAACGGTTTTATCTAGCGAAGGTGTTACCACTTCGTCAGCTTGTGCTACTTGGCCACCCCAAGCGACAACAGCTGTCACCATGGTCCCAAGAGCTACCGAACAAAGTGTCCGATACTTCTTACTTTTACGGAAGACATGCTTTTCTGCCTTTTCCTGATTGACTAAAAAGTGATGATGACATTGTTTGGTCATAAAAAAGTCCTTCTTTTCTTTTGATAAGTAGTAACAATCTGTCACTCTCTCCCCATCATAAAAAAGACGGCTTGATTTTGGTATCACATCAAAAAAAGGACAAAGAAAAAAGCTATCGGTAGCACTACCGATAACCTCTGAAAATTGCTTATAAATAAAAAATGGGAGGACTGACGCATCAGACCCTCCCAGACATGACTAGCACGCCCCAATTCGATAATATCATACTACCACTAAATTCATTTTTTGTCAATAAATTTACTTAATTGTTGAATCGACGTTTTTCTATTTGTACTGATAATTTTAAAGAAAATATCACGATTATCTAGGGATTTATCGAATCTTTCAACAATCTCATTAAATTGATTGATGTATTCAATAAGAATCCCTGAATCAAATTTTAGAAGGTTCAAAATCCAAATAAGTAAAATAAAATAATCCTCAATAAATACACAAGTGAATGTTAATAACCCTAAATCTTGTTTTATCTGTCTTTTTAGTGCTCTAGATACACCACTTGAGAAATTGGCATCAAAAATGGTACTATTGTGCATAGTAGCATTCCTTAATTCAATCAGAGAATTAACAACTAACTCAAGTGAATTCGACCTTTTAGGGATAATCGTAAAATCTTGATTCAATTTTTCACGACTTGATTTGACTAAACATCCTAAAAATCTACTAAATTGTCCTAAAGTAATAACTTCAAAATACGCCCAAAGAGGAATTTGATAGTCACTATCTAAATAATGTTTTATGACTTTATTCTTGTCCGAGTAATATTCAATTGTATCCAGTATATTTTGCTTTGTTTCATTATACTGTAGGAATTTCTTAGCATATTTCTCAGTGTCACCAGAATAATCTATGTAGCAAGCTAATTGATTATCTAATACATCTTCTATCCCACTACTAGATTCTGCAACTAATGAATCAATCGTTCTATTTTTTAATGCTGTCTCAACTAGCATTACAATAGGATAAAATAGGCCTTTTAGCTCCATATCAAACTGGTAGATTGCTACAATTTCCTTAAATGAAGTAATTGATAGCATACCACCTGAATTAGCTTTCTTAACAAATCTATATCGCTTATATCCATGATAATAGCCCATATTTAAGAGTGAGATAGAGTCGACATCATGAATATCTATTTTATGAATTTTCGAAATATGGTCAACTAAACCCGAAGAAGTCAAACCAGTTTTTGACTCTTTTTTAATTTTTTCAACATTTGTTTCCATTTGATAATCTTCAGTCACCTTTCACAATTATTATACCATATCACTAAGCGTATATTTAAAATTGAAAGATAGAATTTTTATCACAATATTTATAAAACAGAATAAGCTAACAAAAATATACTTGTTAACTTATTCTTTCTATTTTGTCGTATAGGCAAAGCTAATCGTGCTATCCACTCCTGATAATTTACGGAAGGTGTAGTTGGGATTGCCATTGTAGTTGGTCTCTGAGACAAGGAAAGAGCCATCTGGGTAAACCTTCTCGACAAACGACACGTGACCATAAGCGGCAGGTGTTCCATGAGCACCCCCCGCAAAGGAAACAATCGCTCCTGCTTTTGGGACCTTGCCTGTTTCACCACCAAGGCGTGCTGCTGTGGCTACCCAGTCTTGACCATTGCCCATGGCCCTGATTAGTTAAACCCAATCGAAAGCCTCCAATTCCTGCAAACAAATCTAAAAACTTCATGTCTCTCATTCCTTTCTGGCAAAAATAAAAGGACATTACTTCTTCTGTAACGCCCTTGCTTAATAATGATCTTCCATTTCTGGGGCAGTGATGACCTCAATAATGAGCCAAATCATTCCTAGTCCCAAAATCCCTAATAAAATCTACCAAAACATCTACTCACCTCCTTTTAGTTCGTTTAAGCGTTGTCCCTTGGTCCATTCGGCTAATATGCCATTAAAAACGTATTCCGCTATCGTTTCTGCCCTAGCCGCAAACCTCATGTGTTCCAAAGCATATTTGTAGCGGTGGTCAAAATGATTCATGGCATAGTCACTAGCTGCCTGTGATAATCCAGCTTGTCTCAACTGGTCATGAACCAGTCCCCAAATGTAATCTCTGTCATATCTTGTGACTTGTTCCACCTTACGATGAAAATGTTCATTTTCGCTTTTCTTACTTGTTAGATTTTCTGTCTCCTCCTCGTCCTCAATGACAGACTCACTCCCTTTAGTTTCACTATTATTAGTCTCACTAACTTCAGTCTCACTAGTGGCTGAATTTAAGACCAGCCCCGGCTGATTTTGACACCCCCCTAGTGTTTTTTGAACACTACCCCCGTCTGAATTTAAGACGGGGGTAGGTTCATGTTCTAGCTCCCCTAAGTAAATCTTATTAGCCAAGCGTCCTTTTTCACTGGAAGACTGTTGGACTTCATCTATCAAGCCATACTCACGTAATGTTTTCTTTATCGTCAGCAACTTTGACTTGGAACAACCAAGAAGTGTCATAAGTTTTGAGTTGGAATAAACCAAATAGATAGCCCCATCCTCATCTATCCAACCTCTACTCAAAGATAACTCCAAACGGTCTTTTAAGACAGCATAAGCTACTTTTACTTCAAGTTTCATGTCCTTATATCGGTCACTTTCAAATAAGAGTTTTGGGAGCTTATAGTAACGCTCTGATGTTTGGTAATGATTTGCGGTGATACGTTTCATGATTGTCCCTCCAACACTAATAAACCAACATTTCCTAACTCATCAAATTGAATTAGCCCTGACTCTTCCATTTCAGCAATTAACTGAGTTGCTTTCTCAATATTTATTCCCATGACAGCCATGAGATGGCACATCACGATTTGCCGTGATGACTGTTCTTCCTTTTGCATGCTTTTACTCCTGAAAATAAAAAGGCGAGAACACTTATTAAAATGTTCTCGTTGAGTTAATTTATTACTGACGTATCTCTTTTTTGTCTACGCAGTCGACATCCAAACAGACGTTCACATCAATATACTTTTTTTGCACCTTTTTTATGTCAAAATCACTCTTTTCAATAAAGACAAAATGCTTGAAAAAGTGCTTAAAATAAAGGATTTTTACCCTTTTCTTCGTTGTAGCAACACTACGCACTCCACGTGATGCGTTTGCGGAAATAAATCCACCGGCTGGACTTTCTTCAGTTCATAACCCAGCTCTTGATATAGTTTGATATCACGCGCCATGGTGGCGACATTGCAGGAGATATAAGTGATTTTCTTGGGCTCCATGCTAACGCTGGCTTTGATGAAGCTCTCGGTCAGGCCTTTTCGTGGTGGATCGACTAGGATAACATCCACTTGGATACCCTCTTTAAGCCAGTTTTGGATGGCTTCTTCAGCAGGAGCGCAGACATAGCTAGCATTGGTAATGCCGTTGATTTCTGCATTCTTTTGGCTATTTTCGACAGCTTCTGGGATCACTTCCACACCATAGACCTGCTTGACGTGTTTAGCAACAGAGAGCCCAATCGTTCCGATACCCGAGTAGGCATCGATAACCACATCATCTGCAGTCAGTTCGGCAAAGTCAATGGCTGTCTGATAGAGCTTTTCTGCCATTTCGGTATTGACTTGGTAAAAGGCGGGCGCAGCAATCTGGAAGTCATTTCCCAGCATCTGGTCGGTAATGTAGTCTTGGCCATAAAGCGTTCGCCAGTCTTTTCCGAAAATCACATTACCCGGCTGGTCGTTGATATTCTGCATGATGGACTTGATAGCTGGGAAGGCTTCTGTCAAGCGTTCCGTCATCTGCTCCACTCGGAATATCTTAGGTCGGGTTGTGACCAGAATTACCATGATTTCCCCTGAATAATGGCCACGGCGGACAACTAGATTGCGAATGAGTCCAGTCTTTTCTTGCTCATCGTAAGGTTTGAGGTCAAAACGACGCAGCAAATCACGTGTAAAAAGGATAACTTGATCAATAATTGGGTCCTGAATATAGAAATCTTCAATCGGCAGAAGATCATGGGAATTTTTCCGGAAAAATCCTGTTTCCAGCTGGCCATTGACACGGCGGACAGGCACTTGAGCCTTATTACGGTAACCCAGCGGCTGCTCCATACCAAGTGTCGGCGGTACCTCAACATCAGACAAACCAGCAATCTTATAGAGACTGTCCTTGACTTGCTTGCGTTTGAAGTCCAACTGAGCTGGATAGTTCAGATGCCCCAAGTCAGCAATCCCCGTACGAAGATAGGCCATATCAAGATTTTCATTCCGCTGGTCTGAAGTACGGAGAAATTCCTCCACTTTGCCAAAGCCGATTTTTTTGTTGACCTTGAGCACACGCATGCGGATGAGCTCACCCGGCAGGGCATTTTCCACGAAGAAAACCAGGCCTTCTGCCTTGGCAACTCCAGCTCCCTCGTGACTCAGATCCACGATTTCAACTTCAATCACATCATTCTTTTTTAACATATTTTTCTCTTTCTGCTTTATCGCTCTGCCATTTCCCAAAAGAAAAGGCAGAACATCGTCCTACCTTTCATTATATCATATATCTTATCTGAGACCCATTTGCTGCAGTCTTTCTTTATAGGCTTCAAAGTCAATCAAAAGTCCTTGGCCACCGTACATGTCATAGGTATCCACCCAGTCGCCATTTTCCGGAATCGTCAGGCGCTCAACTCCATTGCGGGAATCTCCAGCCATAGAGAGACCATTGGTCAAAAGGAAGCTGTAAGGTACATTGGTCGAAGTCAAGGCAAAGACCTTACCAAGGGCCTCTGACCCAGTAAAGAGCTTGGTCGGATCTTTGACTTGCTGGAAAACAGCTGTCAAGACTTCCTGCTGGCGGCGGGTCCGGCCAAAGTCGCCCTCATCATCCTTACGGAAGCGAGCGTAGTTGAGCAAGGTCCGACCGTCCATCTGCTGCTGACCGACCTTGATTGTTTGATTAGGTACCACACCGTCCTTCATATTCAGGTCATCCGGCACTTCAACTTCTGTCACTTTCTCCCCATCAATGGTTGAGAACTGGGCATTCATGCTGACGCCATTTGGGAAAAGGGTGTCAATAGCTGTCGCAAAGGTCTGGAAATCCACCAGTGCATAATATTTGATGTCCAAATCGAAGTTATCTTTGAGCATCTGGCGGACATAGTCTGCACCGCGGTTATGGTTTTGCTCCCCAATCGTATAGGCAGAATTGAGCTTTTGGTCATAGTAATCTGCCTGCGACGGATCGGTGTACTCATTGCTGACGCCGTCGATGTGAATGAGGGTATCACGCATAAAGCTGACCAATTTCACCTTGTGGTCCTTATTACCAACATTCAAGACCATAATAGAGTCGGTCCGCGTCTCAGTCGAGTCGTCACCAACCCGGCCGTCTGTTCCGAGAATGAGGATATTCACTCCGTCCTTAGTATCCTTGCCGTCAAAAAATTCTGTTTCTGCTGGCTTAGAATTGCCATTATGAGCTGTGGTCAAGCCTTTGACAAACATGAAAATCATGCCCCCCAAGACCATCAGCAGGAAAATCCCTGCCCAAAGCAGAATCCGTTTCAAGCGGATTTTTTTGCGAGGCTTCTTGGGCTTGTCTTGTCCCAGACCAGCTTCTGCCAGAGCTTCCGGCGCCTTCTTTTGCCTTCTACTGCGAGAAGAACGCTCAGGGTACTTGGGCAAGAGGCCAGAAGAATCCATTTCCACTGGCTCTTGCTCATAGGTGTCACTAGCTGTATGCGGCTGCTCTTCATGGTCAGACACACTGACTGAACCGCCAATCCCCTTGGACTTCTTACGCAAATAGTCAAATTCTTTCTTTTCTTTATCGTTTAGATAGTAATAATTCTTATAGAGATAATCTAAGCGGAGCTGTTCATGATGGCTAAGATTTTCTGGTTTCTTCATCTCTTCTCCAATCTACTGCTACTTGTCCTGAATCAGAAACACACTGTAGCTACCAAAAATTTTATAAGTAATTCCAAGACTTGTCAACTCTTGATAGGCAAAATCCGCCAATTTTTTCTGCTCGTTGTCAATGTCAATAATGAAGAAATACTCTCCCAGAGCCGTTTTTAGGGGCCGGCTCTCAATCTTGGTCAGGTCAATACCACGCCAAGCGAAGGTCGACAAGGCCTTGTAAAGGGCACCAGGCAGATTGTCCGGCAAGGTCAAGGCCAGTGTCTGCTTATCTCCTGTCTTGGTCAGTCGAAGTTCAGGAACCTCATGACCCAAAATCCAGAAGCGGGTATAATTTTCTTCCATTTCCTGAATATCGCTGGCCGCTACTTTGAGCCCGTATTCTGCTGCAGCCGTGCGCGGGGCAATAGCCGCAAAATTCTTTTCAGGATGCTCTGCCACAAAACGAGCTGCATAGGCCGTACTAGCCGTGACCTCAATGGCAGCCTGCGGATAATGCTGGCGGATGTATTTCTTTCCTTGGGCAATAGCCTGCGGGTGAGAAAATATCTTCTCAATTGGCTTTTCTAAATCCGTCACCAAAAGCTGCTGTTTGATGGGCTGAACAATTTCTGTCACTGCCTGAATGTCTGCTTGATGAAAGAGATAGTCCAGCGTCTCGTGGACACTGCCCTCAATGGAATTTTCCACCGGAACAACCGAGTAATCCACTTCCCTAGTCTCATAAGCCTTCATGACCTCGGTGATATTCTGATGAGGCACCAAGTCCTCGTTGGGAAAGGCAGCTTGGGCTACATGGTGAGAAAAGGAGCCTCTAGGACCTAAAAATGCTATTTTCATTGAATTTCCTCAATAATTTCCTGCGGGCTTTTGAGGCTCGTATCGACAATCTGGGTCGCCACTTCCTCATACCAGGCCTGACGCTGCTCAAAAATTTGCTGCAGGTCTGATTTACTCTGGTTTAAGAACAAAGGTCTCTCTTGCTCAGCATCCTGCTGAATTCGCTGATAGAGCGTTTCAAAATCTGCTTTCAGGTAGATATTGTCAGCATTCTGAGCCAGTAATCTTCGGTTTTCAGGGCTGACGACTACACCGCCGCCAGTTGAGACGACCAAGTCTGTATCGATCAACTCAGCCAAGAGTTGGGCTTCAGCAGCCCGAAAGGCCGCTTCACCATGCTGATCAAAATAGTCCTTGATAGACATGCCCAGCCTCTGACAGAGCAGTTCATCCATATCGACAAAGTCTTGGGCTAAGCCTCTGGCCACTGTGGACTTTCCGGCTCCCATAAAGCCCAGCAATATCTTAGCCATGCATCAAGCCCTCCAAGTCGCTGAAGAAGCTTGGATAGCTGCTCTTAATAGCTTCAGACCGCTCAAGTTCTACCTGACCGCTTTGAGCCAACAAAGCAGCAATTGCCGTCATCATTCCGATGCGATGGTCACCAAAGGTATTGACTTGGGCACCGTGAAGAGCTGTTTTCCCTTCGATAATCATGCCGTCTTCCGTCGGGGTAATAGCTGCGCTCATGCTATTGAGAGCGTCTGCCACTACCTGGATACGGTCGGTTTCCTTGACTTTGAGCTCTTCTGCATCACGAATGACAGTCCGTCCCTGAGCCTGAGTCGCAAGAAGCGCAATAATCGGCAACTCGTCAATCAAGCGCGGAATAATCTCGCCACCAATCTCAGTGCCCTTAAGCTCAGACGTCTCAACGGTGATGGTTGCAGACTTGGCTACTGGATCGACATCTGACAGCTTCATCCGTCCGCCCATAGCCTCTATCACTTCTAGAATACCTGTACGAGTTTCATTGATGCCAACATTTTCTAAAACAATCTTAGAGTCCGGCACAATCAATCCAGCCACCAGCCAGAAAGCCGCGCTGGAAATGTCACCTGGGACCGTCACTTCCTGAGCAGTGAATTCCTGACCGCCCTGAATGCGAATTTCCTTGCCTTTGACCTCAATCTGCCCACCAAACTGGACAATCATATCTTCCGTATGATTACGGGTGATTTCCTTTTCAATAATAACCGACTCTCCCTGAGCCTGTAGGGCAGCAAAAATCAAGGCCGACTTAACCTGAGCAGAAGCCACTGGCAGCTGATAATGAATAGACTTCAGTTCCCTGCTGCCCTTCATCTTGAGCGGTGGTAAATCACGCTCAGTCCGACCAGCAATCTCGACTCCCATCTGCCGCAGAGGAATGGTCACCCGATCCATAGGCCGCTTGGATAGACTGTCGTCACCAAACATCTCCGCTTCGAAGTCCTGACCAGCCAAAACACCAGAAATCAAACGGATAGACGTTCCAGAATTACCCATATCCAGCTTATTTTTCGGTGCTTGCAGACCTTCAAATCCTACACCATGTATCTTGACTAGATTTCCATCGTCCTCAATCTGCACACCTAAGTCACGAAAAACCTGCATGGTAGACAGCACATCTTCCCCTCGCAGAATGTCGCGGACGGTAGTAACGCCCTTGGCTAAACTGCCAAAAATAATGGAACGGTGACTGATGGATTTATCTCCCGGTACGCGGATACGGCCCTTCAGGCCTTTTATATTGGTTGATAATTTCATAGGTGACCTCGTACTTTCCTTTGTTGCTTCTTATTTTATCATAAAAAGACCAGAAATTCTTAAAATTTCTGGAATCCTAGCTGAAGCTAAAAGAATCCGGGTATTCATCCCAGATTCTTCTTTTTTATTAGCTTACTTAAGCAAATCCTGCACCGGATCAAAGATAATACGCTCGATATCCGCCAGATAGATGGATAGTTGCTGCTGCTTATTGAAGAATTCAGAAAGAACAGCATTGCCCTGAATCTTCTCACCAAAGGAAGTCATCTTGTCCTGTACCTCCTGAGTCGGTACCTGACCAGTCTGAGCCAGCTGTTGCAACTCCTGCTGGAAAGCCAGATAATCTGTAAAAATAGCCTTCGCTTCGCTATCAGCATCCACTGCTTTCTTACTTTCTGCGACTGCCTTGTACTCAGGTAAATCACGCAGATTTCTGCTCAGTTCATTAGCTAAATCATAAATATTTGACATAGAGTTCTCCAATCTATATTAGTCTTCGGACACTAGGTAATCCGTATTTTCTCTTACTATTTTAGCAGATTTTTCCAAATCTTGGCGATTTTTAAAGGTGATTTGCAGAATACCGTTTATATCTTCACGGTTTTCCTCGTTGATACGAATATTGACGACAGAAATTCCGCGCAGAAGCTCCAAAATACCCAAAATTGCATCTTCTTCATCGGGCACCTCAATAAAGAGGTCATAAAAGCTGTCCACACCGGCACGCTTATGAATTTCCATCTGCTTGCGGCTCTGCCGTCCTCTATTGAAAAATTCCCAGATAGCTGTCTCGTCCTTAGCCTCAATCGCTGCGGCAACCTTGTCTAACTGGTCTTTAAAATCTTCCAGCCGCTCCAAGATAGCTTGAGGATTGGTCAATAGGATAGAGGTCCACATACCAGGCTCACTCTCCGCAATCCGCGTCATATCTCGAAAACCACCAGCTGCAAAAGACTGGGTTAGTTCATGCTCTTGGCTATAAGCTGCCGCTTGCTCCATAAGACTGGAGGCTAGGATATGCGGAAAATGGCTGATTTGACTGGTCACTCGGTCGTGCTCGGCAGCATCCACCTGGATAAAGCGGGCATGAAGACCACTTAGCAAGTCTTTCATTTCCTCAAGCGTACCAGGCTTGGTCAGGCTAGAGGGGGTGAAGATATAATAGGCATTTTCAAAGAGAGTGACATGAGCAGCCTTGGCTCCGGTCTTGTGACTTCCAGCCATCGGGTGAGCTCCGACAAAGCGGACGGGCTTATTCTGCAGATACTTTTCTGCAGCTGCCACAATCTCAGCCTTGGTCGATCCAGCATCTGAGATGATAACATTTTCCTTCAGGTCCAGCTCCGCTAGATCTTTGATAAATGCTATGGTCTGCTTGATGGGCACAGCCAGAATAATCACATCAGCCAATGGAGCAAAGGCGGCAAAATCATCTGTTACCCGGTCTACCATTCCTCGCTCCAGGGCAACCTGTCTTGATTCTTCACTTCTGTTATAGCCGAGAATTTCAATCTCAGGATGAGCTCGCCTGATGCCCAGAGCCAAAGAAGCTCCAATCAGTCCCAGACCTGCGATATAGACTGTTTTTCTCTCCATGCCTACTCCTTTCTTCTAAAAGTTCTTGACAAATTCCCGATGGCGGGCTACCGCATCCTTCAGTTCTTCCAGATTGTCCGAAGAGAACTTCTCCAGAACTTCGGTGGCTAAAACTGTTGCCACCACGCTTTCCATGACAACACCCGCCGCTGGCAGAGCTGTAGGATCGCTCCGCTCTACTGTCGCCTTATAAGGCTCGTGGGTCTCGATATCTACGCTCATCAGTGGCTTATAAAGGGTTGGAATGGGCTTCATAACGCCGCGTACAACAATTGGCTGACCATTGGTCATACCGCCCTCAAAGCCGCCTAGATTATTGGTCCTGCGAGTGAAGCCATCTTCCTCAGACCAGAGGATTTCATCCATTACCTGACTGCCCTTGAGACGACCGGCTTCAAAGCCCACGCCAAACTCGACTCCCTTGAAAGCATTGATGGACACGACTCCCTGAGCAATCTTGGCATCCAGCTTCTTGTCCCATTGAACATAGGAGCCCAGACCGACCGGCACACCACCAACGACAGTCTCAATGACACCACCGATGGTATCCCCGTCTTTCTTAATTTGATCAATGTAGGCCTTGATTTCTTCTTCGCGCTCAGGATTGACAATGGAAACCTCTGACTGGGCAGCTCTTTCCTTGATTTCTGCTACAGTTAGATCGGCCGGCACATCAATATCAATGCCGCCAAAGGTTACGATATGGCTGGCTACCTCCACACCGATTTCTTCCAGCAAACGCTTGGCTACTGCTCCGACTGCCACACGCATGGTCGTTTCGCGGGCAGAAGAACGCTCCAGAGAATTTCGCAAATCATCAAAGCGGTATTTCATACCTCCGACTAAGTCCGCATGGCCAGGGCGTGGTTTGGTAATCTTGCGCAGCCCTTTTTTCTTTTCATCCACATCTGCCGCACTCATAATCTCCAGCCACTTCTGGTGATCCAGATTTGTGACATTGAGGGTAATCGGACCGCCCATGGTCAAGCCATGCCGAACCCCAGACGTAATCTCGACTTGATCGCTTTCAATCTTCATGCGGGCACCACGGCCGTACCCACCCTGACGACGCTTGAGCTCAGCATTGATATAGTCAGCGGTCAGAGGAAGACCAGCCGGCACCCCCTCAATAATAGCTGTCAGACGTGGTCCGTGGGATTCTCCTGCTGTTAAGTATCTCATACATTTTCTCCTATTTCTGGGATGGAAAGAACTGGACAATCTGTCTATTTTTATCCAAACTGTCCAATCGTCTTAAACTCCATCTGGCACTCATTTCTTCAGAAATTCTTTCATCTCTTCCAGCGGAATCTGGTGAATACTAGCCGAACCCAACTCAGGCACCAGTACTAGCTTGATAGAGTTGCCTCTAGCCTTCTTATCATGGGTCAGTGCCTGATAGAGAGCATTCTCATTCCATGGCTGGTAATCCACCGGCAAGCCAATCTTCTGACACATGCGGATAATGTCTTCTGTAATCCCAGCTGGCATAAGGCCTTGCTTTTCAGCGACGCGGGAAACCTGTGCCATGCCAATCGCCACAGCTTCACCGTGCATGACTTTTCCGTAGCCTGCTGTCGCTTCAATAGCGTGCCCAATAGTATGGCCGAAATTCAGATAGAGGCGGACGCCATTATCCAGCTCGTCCTCAACCACAATCTTACGCTTGACATCACAGGAATGGTAAATGATGCTCTCTGCATGCTCCAAAATAGACTCTGAACTGCCATCCATTTCTGACAGCTCTTCCCAGAGTTCCTTATCCTCAATCAAGCCGTACTTGACCACCTCGCCCATGCCTTCAATCAGTTCCCGCTGACCCAAAGTATGCAAGACTTCTGGGTCAATCAGAACTCCGTCAGGCTGGGTAAAAGTCCCGACCATATTCTTAGCCCAAGGCGTATTGACACCTGTCTTACCACCGATAGAGGAGTCCACTTGAGCAGTCAGACTAGTCGGAACCTGCACGAAATGCACGCCCCGCATATAGGTCGAAGCAGCAAAGCCTGCCAAATCTCCGACAACTCCGCCACCCAAGGCCACGATACCATCGCTGCGGGTCAAACCAACCTTGACCAAAAACTCATAGACTTTGTTGACCGTCTTTAAGTTCTTGCTGGCCTCACCCTCCAAAAAGTCAAAGACAAAAGTCTCAAAGCCAGCCGCTTCCAAGCTCAGCTTGACCTTTTCCGCATAGAGTCGAGCCACTCGATTGTCCGTGACGATGACTACCTTCTGAGGCTGCCAAAGCTGACGCAGCCAACTTCCAGCCTGAGATAAAGACCCCTTTTCGATGAGAATATCATAGGGATGATGCGGGAGATTCACATTCAGTTTCATAAGCGCCTCCATTCCGAGTCAATCAAAAAAATTATACTTGCTTCCTAGTATATCAAATTACGTCAAATATTTCAGTATCAGTAGCTATTTCTAGTCTGCTTATTAATACTCTCCTGTGTGTGTCTAGTAAAATGAGACATCTATATTCTTTTTATTAACTTTATAAATCTGTTCAACAATCTCAAAAATACTGTTTTGAGAGACTCACTCTGTTTAGTTTGGTGAAAACTTTCGTTTAGTATATCAGAGAAAACTAATCCTCCTCATATCCTTGGCGACACAACCGATCCAGCTCCTGTTGAAATTTCTTCCTTTCAACTTCTCTCTCATCTTCCAAGCGTCTTTCAAAGCGCTTCAGTTTGACTTCAAACTCCTCTTGTAGGTAAAACAGCTGATTAGAAATCGAATTAAAATGTCTACTTGATGTCCGACGATAGAAATAATAAACCCAGTCAGCCAAGTCTTCTGTATGCCTTTGCACATCCTTTCGCAAATCCTCACAGTCCCATTCAAACTCATTAAATTGCCTCGTTTTTTTAATATATGCGTTTTCTAACTCTTCAATATTCTTTTGGCGTAGAGTCACAGTTTATCCTCCAATGATTGGACTTGTTAAGTTCGGCTGGGGTACAGACTGCAAAGCACTCTCCGCTGCCTCGGCAGCCTTACCAGTAAAGCCACCTTTCAAATCCGCTACCAAGACCGTCGCCGCAAAAGACTTCATCTTCTCAGCGTGACCATTAAACCAATCCTGCAATTCAATCCCTTCCTGAGCAATGACTAGTTTCTTAGCCGCAATAACCGCTCGAATAGCTGTCCTTTCTTGCTCTTTCTTTAGTTCCTTCAAAGCATTCTCAACTGACAGCTTATCAATAGCTAAAGCTCCTCCTACCATTTCATCCTCCTATCATTTTGATAAACCAAACAAAGCAGCCTGTTCCTTATCCAGAGCCACTATTTTACCAGACGCAGCTTCCAACACCTCAGCAATCTCAGATAATTTTCTTGCATAGCTAGCCGACTGCTCAAGTGTCCCAGTTTCCAAACCAGCATCCCAACAAGTCTCCAAGGTAAACTCGCTCAACAAAGTTTCCACTTCCGAACTTGATAAACTCTTTGCCATTTGGTATGCTGCCTCATGCACCTCAGATATATGGTTTTCCGCGCTTTCTTTAGCCTGTGCCAATTTCTGATCAACTTCTGACTGATACAGACTGCCTTGCAAGCGAGCATTATCAGCTACTGTGGCTACCAATTCTTCCCGCAGACTGATGAGCTTACTTCCTGAAACACTCCCCATTTTCTTGTGCAGTTCCATAATGGTCTTGTTATTCAATTTTACTTTATCAACTGGCTCAGGTTCAAAAGGACCATATTTCTCCAAATATTCTTTGACATAGACTTCTGGATCTGTACTGTCAAACCATGTCCCCCAATCCAATAAATTAGTTTCTTTCGCTTTTTGAGCCTTTACCTTAGCAATCTTTCTTACCTGCGCTTCGCTCATACCAGTAGCAAACATATTTTTCTTATAATACCAGTCAATATCCAAACGGTTCCCCTTCAAATGGAAAAACTCTGGAGCATGATCTCCCCAAGGAGAATTGATACCATGAGTACCTTCTGCTGTAAAAACCTTTCCATACACAATTTTTCCCCCTCCACCGTCTAAGGAGGTTAAATCTTTGCCAGAATCGCTATATGAGTGTGTATGACTATTAATATACTCTAGTTCACTCTTTGTAAATACGCCACTATTTAGAGCACCTATGCCACCCCAATCTACAAAAGTAGTTATTTGGGGAACCTTATATTTAGCCCCTATTTTTACCCCAGGGACACCAGACTGACTATAAGCAGAGAGATTGGTAATAGTTCCATTATGTTTAGCAACCTCTTCTGCTGCATTTTTATAGAACAACTCCATATCATTATACTGAGGAGACAAAGCTTCACGGGCTTTTATGGCATTTCTAGTTGATTCGTTTGGAACAAGAATTGGATCCGTCGGAGTAACCCAAACCGTCTCTAATCCAACTTGAGTTCCTAAATAAACCACACTAGTTTGTGTATAATCTAAATTTTTCCCCTCTGAATCCGAAGGCACGAAAGCAATACCTTGAGTTGTTTCGTTTTTTATTTCTATAATAGTATAATATTTTCTATTTTCATTAGTACCTATATAGAACACGGTATCTTCATTTTGCTCAATTATTTCTTTTCGTTTTGCCATAACTTGTTGAATTTCTTCATCTGTCAACGCCATTTCCGATAATTTCCTTTCTGAATTTCTAGGTTATAAACAATTTCGACTTGAGGACTACCACCCTCCTTTTTCTCGACATTTTTCAACTGACCATCTTTTACTAATGCACTTATATTATCATCAATTCCATATCCTTTAGACATTTTTGCATTCTCAGGGAGAGTCTTAGCGTCAGATACATCAATATCTCCACCAGCTTTCGAATTCTCTAAAACAATAATTTCTTCATTATCAATCCCAAAATCAAATTCAACACCAAAATGCAAACCATAACTGAGGAAAGATGTTTTTCCTACTTTACGTCCCAAATAGGCCTTATTTCCTTCTTGATCATAAATGACTGGCACAACTTGAATAGATAAGTAATCATTAGGTCCTCCTTCTTCAAAAAAGATAGGAGAAAATTCAATTTTATTAATACCAGCATAGTTTTCCTTAATATAAAGAGCTGTTTGTTCTTCAAAAAGAGAGAAAGCATGCTTAATCAGCTTGTCTCTTCTAGATTCTAATTTTGAATGTTCTATTTGTTGCATAAAAATAAATCCTCCTAAGATAATAATAAACAGAATAATAATTAATACCATAATTTTTTTCTTCAATATCTTGCTCTCCTCTTATTCAATTGTTGTACAATTCTTCTAAACACTGCCAAATTTCCTGACTGGGCATGGTCTTGCCGGTCCAAAGTTCAAAGGCTTCTGCTCCCTGATAGAGCAGCATACCAAGTCCATTGACCGCTGTGATATTTTGATTTCTTGCCCATTTGAGAAAGGGCGTTTCAAAAGGTTGGTAGATAACATCCGCAACTAAAATCTGGCTAGGCAGCTCAATCTGTTCAGGCAGGGGCATGCTGATGCCATCCATGCCTAGACTAGTCCCATTGACCAGAAGGTCTGATTGGTTGATTTTATCCTGCATGCTATCCGCATGTTCCAAGGTTAGTACTTGGATACAACTCTTGGTTTGGTGGCTGATAGCTGCCATTTTGCTGACTGTCTTCTCATAAGAAGCTTGACGAGTGAAAACAAAAATTTCCTCTGCATTGTCCAAAGCTGCTTGGGCGATAATCGCTGTCGCTGCTCCACCTGCTCCCAAAATCGTCATTTTTTTGCCCCGAATAGCAAAAGAAGGCAAGCTCTTAAAAAATCCCTTGCCATCTGTGTTATAACCAACTAAAATTCCATTTTTATTCACAACCGTATTGACCGCTCCGATAAGGCGGGCACTGACATCCAGCTCGTCCAGATAAGGTATCACTTCCTGCTTATAGGGCATGGAAAGATTGACACCAAACATATCGTATCTGCGGATATTTTCTATACTGGCCTGCAGATCCTTTGCTTCTACTTCCCAAGCTAGATAGACACCATTGACACCAGTCTTTTCAAAAGCCATATTGTGAATAAGAGGAGAAATACTGTGCTTAATTGGCTTGGCAACCACAGCAGCCATGCGGGTGTGGCCATTAATTTTCATTCAAAATCTCCTGGATTTTCTTCATATTGCTCAGAGAAATCTGACCAGGTGCTGACACCATCTCCTGACTGGCAAAAGACCAGCTGGAACCTGTCAAATCAGCTGCAATGCGTGAAATCCTGCCGACTTTTCCCATGGAAATAGTAACAAAATCCTGCTCAGGATTTAAAGTCTTGAAACCGCGAGTATAGTTCATCAAGTCCAGCACATCCTGTTCATTATGAGCCATGACAGAAACCTTGACCAGCTTAGGGGTCAGAGAAGTCAGCTCAGACAGGATTTCCATCATATTTTCCGGTGTTTCCTCGAAGTTATGGTAGCTCAGCACCAGATTAGGAAACTCAAGCATTTCTTCAAATTTCCCCTTGTGAGAGAAATATTCAAAGTCGATATAATCCGGCTGGTAAAAACCGGCTACTTCCTTGATGAGAGCTACGTATTCATCATCTGACAGTTCAATTTCTCCGCCTTCCTGACGGGTTCGCAAGGTGAAAATCAATTCACGTCCGGCAAATTTTTCAAAAATAGCTGGCGCAACATTTAAAATGTCATCCTTGGCCAGAAAATCTGCCCGCCATTCAATAATATCCGCATCTTCGTAGCGACTTACATCAATTTCTTGAGCTTCTTCTAAACTCTTGGGCATTACAGAAACGACTAATTTCATTGGTCCACCTTTATTGTAAATACCTTGAGGTAATTACTGCTCCCGTCTTTTTTATTATAGACAAAGTCTGCTGGCAGGCCATACTCCGCAAGATAGCGGTGCTTTCTGCCGGCAAAGCCTTTTTCAATTTCTTGTTTAAACTTACTTTTGGAAAGATTGGCTGCATTGGTACTTAAAATCATGATTCCCTGAGGATTCAGGATTTCCAAAGCTTGTGCAACCAAACGATGATAATCTTTAACAACTGAGAATGTGCGCTTTTTATTTCTAGCAAAGCTAGGCGGATCTATCACAATGACGTCAAAGCTTAGGTCGTGGCGCTTAGCGTATTTGAAATAATCAAAGACATCCATCACCTGAAAGCGATGCTGATCCAGTGTCAAACCATTGGCCAGAAAATGAGCCTCTGACAGCTCACGACTTCGCTTGGCCAAATCCACTGATACTGTCTGACTGGCACCGCCCATAGCTGCTGCTACTGAAAAAGCAGCTGTATAGGAAAACATATTGAGTAAACTTTTACCAGCAGCCAGACCATCTACCAGACTAGCCCGCACATCGTGCTGATCCAGAAAGATACCGGTCATAAGACCATCATTCAGAAAAACCTGATAGCGGACACCATTCTCTAAGACTGTGAAGATTTCCGGTGCTTCCGCTCCGTAGAGATGAGCTGATTCGTAGTCCAAACCCTTGAAACGAATCTTTTCATAAACTCCCTGAATCTCTGGGAAAACCTTAGCGAAGGCTGTCAGAATCTGCTCCTTGATAGCAAAGACAAAGTCATTGTACCAAGAAAAAAGCGCAAAGTCATTGTAGAAATCCACCGTGAAGCCACCGAAGCCATCCCCCTCTTGATTAAAGAGTCGAAAGGCTGTCGTGTCAGCCGAATGGAAATAAGTAGAACGTCTGCTCTTAGCCTGCTCAAAGAGAGTTTGAAAAAAATCCGAGTTCAGCTCTACCTTCTTCTGGGAAATCAGCCAGCCAACTCCCTTATTTTGTGGAGAGAGATAAGCTGTGCCTAAGAACTTTCCCTGACGGTTTTGCAGCTCCACACATTGATTCTGAAGCGAAAGAGCGCCAAAATCCTTTTTATCTAATAAAAGAATGCCCTTTCTCAGTTTTTCTTCTGCCTCTTGAGTAACAGTAAGTTTATTCATAAATTATATTATACCAAAGATTGTGAAAATTCTCAAAACATATTTTACATTTGAGTTAATAAAAGATTTCACAAACGAGTGCAAAACGACTATAAACCTCTCCATAGAGAGGATAAGGCTTTTATAGAAATATTACAATTTCGCTGATTTAAAATATTTCAAATGCGGCTCAAATTTTCCTTAACTGGAGAAATTATGTTTTACTTAGAGGAGAAAATCTTTAGGAAATAAGACAAGGAAGACAGAGAGGTATATTACCACAAAAAACCTCTCAGAACTATCTTCAAGATTCTGAGAGGTTGTTCATTCATTCAGAAATATTCCAAATAGTATCTGAAATTATTTCTCCTTCAGACTGTCATTCAAACCATCTCGAATAGGGTCAAGGAAGTAATCTAAGATACTTCGATTATCTGTTTTTATTTCAAGTATTCCTGATAGACCTGAAACTAAGTCAATTCCTTTGTGCAAATGCTTCTTGTCAATCGCAACTTGGACTATATATACCATCCCTTTTCCTTTAACTTGAAAAGCAGTCGGGCTGATATAAGTCACTTTAGCAGGAATGGTTCCATAGTCTGAATAAGGATAGGCCTGTAATTTAACAACAGCCTTCATACCTTTTTGAATATCTGTTATATCCTTATCAGATACCTGAGCTTCAAATATCAGTTCTGAATCACTAGGGACGAGCCTTGCTACTGGATTTTCTGCACTAACTGTCTGTCCAATATGACTGACGATTAAACTTGCAATCTGATCAGTCGAAGGCGCCTTAATCGTTAGATACTCTAAAATATACTGTTGCTGAATCAATTCTGCCTCGGTCTTACGTTTATTCTCCGTTAAAGCAGCCATTTTTTGTGCAAGGCCGGTATCATCATGATGTAACTTGTATACTCTTTTCCCATTATTAACTCCTATTCTTCTATAACTGTTTCGCTAAAATAATATTTTTCTGACCGTTCTACCGATAATGTTAAAAAATATTTATCTTGTTTGTCATATTTTGGATATCCCCGAAATTCTAATAATGTCTTGCTTCCTTTGGGCAAATTAATGTAGCTGTTGATGTTTTCATTCGTAATCTCATAGCGGATGCTGTAATCACCTGTGACCGGACTTTCCGTAATAGCGTCTAAATCTAGAGACTTCAAATACTGATACTCAATAGGAAGTTGAGTAAAAAGAAATCTAACATTCTCTAAACTAGAATCCAGAACTTGACCATCTGTAGTTTGGAATCCATTCTTATCACTATAAGTCACAGTTGAAGTCATTATTATTTCATCATTATATGGTTGACTTCTTACTTTCGTATAATCTCCGATAATTTGTTTGGTAGTATGATCACCCCTCAGTTTAAACTCGTGAAAAAATGTTTTATTGTTAGTCAGCTCTTGTCTTATATATACAATCCTGAACCCCTTGGGAAACTTCTTAAACAAATCCTCCGCCTTGGCTGTCGGATAAACCTCTGAGATTCTTGAGAATCGCTCTTCAAATTCCTGTCTTTTCGCGTTTTTCATGATGGAACACCCCACTAATATAGTTCCTACAAGCAATAGGATTGCTAATGCACATAGTTTTTTCATCTTTTTCTTCCTTTCCATTTGTTCTCCAACACCTTCACCCATCATCTGTTAAATATGCTGGAATGAGCGAGATTTTCATAGCCTTCTTCATCATCATCTCCCCTTTAAATAGACACCAACCATTTATAATATACCATTAACTAGTAATAAAACTCTGAACCAATGTCTTTTGATATATCAACTTGTCTTCATTATATCCTTTTCTATGTTTTTTGTAAATGTTTTTTGAGTGATTTTTAGATATTTTCCCGCTGTTTTCAAGTTTCTGGCCAATAATATTTGATTCTATTCCATTAATATCTGCGGCAAAATAATCTTCACACAATAATCCTAAGAAAGCTTTCTCCATCAAAAAACTTAAATATTTAACTGCTCCAAACATTTTCCTCAATCAAAAAGAGGTCAATTTTTCCTTGCGCCGTCTTTTTATGTTATACTTAGAGGAGAAAATTTTTAGGAAATAAGACAAGGAAGTAACTTTTTGTGAAAAAAATAACCAAGAATTTACTCAATTTCATGAGTACGAGACTAGGTTTTGTCTTGATTTTACTGGTCCTCTATTGGATAAAAACCATGTGGGCCTATACGATTGATTTTAACCTTGATATTCAAGGTGCTTATCAAGTATTTTTAGCTATCATAAACCCTTTCCCTATCAGCCTCTTGCTACTAGGACTAGCACTTTATGTAAAACGAACCAAATTATTCTACAGCCTAGCCTTCGGAATTTATCTGCTCCTCTTTGCTTGGCTGGTATCTAACTCCATTTACTACCGCGAGTTCAGCGACTTTGTTACGGTCAACACTATGCTGGCTTCTAGCAGCGTTTCAGCTGGACTTGGGGAAGCAGCACTTGAGCTCTTCCGCCCTTGGGATATTCTTTATCTGATTGATTTCCCGATTTTGGCTTTCTTATTCTTTAAGAAATACATCCGAATGGATGACCGGCCTTTCAATAAACGCGCCAGCTTTGCTGTGACCTCCCTGTCTGCCATGCTGTTTTCCGCCAACCTTTTCTTGGCTGAAATTGACCGGCCTGAGCTCTTGTCACGTGGATTTTCCAACTATTATGTCGTTCGGGCTCTGGGCTTGCCAGCCTTTCTAGGTTACAGTGCTAACCAGACATATACCGCCAATCGTGAGCGCTCCAAAGCTTCTGAAAAAGACTTGGAACCAGTAACAGAATACATTCAATCCCACTATGCGGAGCCTAATCCAGAATATTACGGGATTGCCAAAGGCCGCAATGTTATCTATGTCCATCTGGAAAGCTTCCAGCAGTTCCTGATTGACTATAAGCTGCAGGCAGATGGGAAAGAGTACGAGGTGACACCTTTCCTCAATTCCCTCTACCACTCCAACTCGACTCTGGCTTTCTCTAATGTCTTCAACCAGGTCAAGGCTGGTAAGACTTCTGATGCTGAAACCATGATTGAAACTGGGCTCTTCGGTCTCAATCAAGGATCTTTCATGGTCAACTACGGCGGTACCAATACCCAGCAAGCAGCGCCTTTTATTCTTTCCAAAAACGGCAACTATACTTCTGCTGTTTTCCACGGAAATACTGGAAGCTTCTGGAACCGTAATACTGCTTACAAGCAATGGGGTTATAACTATTTCTTCGATGCGTCTTACTTTACCAAGCAGGACGACACCAACTCCTTCCAGTACGGTTTGAATGACAAGATTATGCTGAAAGATTCCATCAAATACCTGGAACACCTGCAGCAGCCTTTCTATGCTAAGTATATCACGGTTTCCAATCACTATCCTTACACGACTAGCTTGATTGGTGACGAGATTGGCTTCCCTCTGGCTAAGACCAAGGATGAAACCATCAACGGCTACTTTGCCACTGCCAACTATCTAGATTCTTCTGTTAAGGCCTTGTTTGATTATCTCAAAGAATCTGGCCTCTATGACAACTCTATTATCGTTCTCTATGGGGATCACTTTGGAATTTCCCAAACCCGTAATCCTAACTTGGCCCCTCTTGTAGGCAAGACTTCTGAGACTTGGTCCAATTATGACAATGCTATGATGCAGCGCGTACCATACATGGTAGTGGTACCTGGCATGGACAAAGGAAAGATCATTGATACCTACGGCGGTCAAGTGGATATGCTGCCAACATTGGAGCATTTGCTGGGCATTGACTCTAAAAACTACCTTCAGGTTGGACAAGACCTGCTGTCATCTCAGCATCAACAAATCACAGCATTCCGATCCAGCAATAACTTTGTCACTCCAAAATACACTAGCTTCAACGGACGAACCTACTACACCCAGACCGGTGAGGAAATTACCAATCCAGACGAAACCATCAAGAAAGAGCTGGATGAGATTCGTAATGCCGCCAATACTCAGCTGAGGATGAGTGACGCTATTCAAACCGGTGACTTGATTCGCTTCTACAAAGGAAATGACTTAGGCAAGGTCAACCCTAAAGATTACTCTTATCTTAATTCAATGAAAGCCTTGTTGGCTATTGAAAAAGAAAAAGGCGACCAATCAACCAGTCTTTACTCCAAGCGAGGCAATGTTTCCACTGTGGACCTCTTTAACTCGCCAAGCTATAGGGCACTGCATCCAGAGCAGTTCCAAACTAGCAGCAGCGACGAAGACAGCAGTCAAGAAGACTCAAGCTCTTCCAGCTCTAGCTCCACAGCTAATCCATAGATAGCAAAAGAACCTGAGACAAAATAGTTCTCAGCTACAAAAAAGCTAGAGATTCCC
>NZ_CAURLD010000019.1:0-37547 GCF_963525625.1 uncultured Streptococcus sp. | reverse complement strand
ACACGAAAGTACAATACGCTTCTTTTTACATGATACGTTTTGTCCTCGGTAGGATCTTTATGAGTCGAGCTCCCCTACTGTCTTAGGCAGTTTTTTTCAAACCATTGATAATTATAGCAAAAGAAAAAAAAGATTGCAAGCTTTTTATACAATCTTTTTTATTTTATTGAATTGTATTGAAATTACACTGCATCAATCCACGTAATCTTTTTCATTTTTATTAAACCAAGCGTATGGCAAACCTATGAGTAGACCACCACCAATGAGATTACCGATAAAGGTTACGCCCCAGTGACGTAAGATATTTCCAATACCAAAATTTTGCACTTCTGCTGCTGCTGAGCTGAATTTCACGATAGCGAAGGAGGCAAAGTTGGCTGCCAAGTGTTCGTTAGTCAGGAATACAAACATATAAATAGCTGATATAACTAAGAAGAGCTTAGCTGTACTATCCTTGACCAAAACGAAGGAAAGAATAGCGATATTAACAAAGATATTGGCTAACACTCCCTCGAGCAAAATCAACTCATTAGATCGAGCAAGCTTCATCTGCACAACACCAGAAATGAAACTATCTTTGCTAAGCCCTGCATAAGCAGCCGAGTTAGCAAAGAACCAGCCGGCAATCAAAGCGCCAATCAGATTGAAAAAGGTACAATAAAGCAAAATCATCAAAGCCTTTTTCCAGTCAATCTTCTTCAAAAAGGTACCAGCAGTCAGAAACATCATGTTAGAAGTCACCAATTCTGCATTTAGAAAGACAATGTAAGCCAATCCCCAAGCAAAGATGAAAGGAAAGAGAAAACGCCCAGTTCCTGGAACAATCTTATTCGTCAAATCTGCCGCAATGGCTCCAGCCCCAGTACTAAAGGTTAGGAAAGCTCCAGCAAAGATGGAACGAACAGCGTACTTGGCCTTGCTTGTATCAAATAAAGCTTCTTTCTTATGGCAAGCTGCTTCAATTTTAGGAATAAATGTCGATTCAGGCATAAAAAATTCTCCTATTAATTTAAACTATGTATAGTATATCACAAAGTTCTTTCTTTTGACGGCGTTTTCTAGAACCTTTTTAAATTTTCTAAAAAAGGATTGAAAAATAACTTTTCAACCCTTAAATCCTTTTGCTAACTGAGCAATATCTTCTGGCCGTGTTCGGCAGCAGCCACCAAAAAGCCGTACACCTTGATTTTGCCAAAGTTTACTATTTTCCAGCAAGCTCCGCTCCTGCTCTGGATCATCATGCCATGTCTTGGTCAAGCCATTATAAGTTTCGCCAGAGTTTGGATAGGTCAGAAAAGGTTTGTTGCACACTTGTCCAAGCCCATCTAATAATGGAGCAATTAAATGTGGAGCTATACAGTTAAAACCAATTGCTAAGACTTGTTGGCTTTTTTGAGCTAAATTCCCTAATTCCTCAATCTTAGTGCCATCTGATATGGCATTCTCCGACTGGGCGACAAAGGACAAATAAGCCTCAGCCTGCGGAAATTCCTCAGCTAAAAGCCGGAGGATTGCTGCCGCTTCTGCTCCATTTGGAATCGTTTCAATAGCCAATAAATCACAGCCCGCTTCTAACAAAGCTTGAATACGCGGTCGATGAAACTCTTGGAATTCTCCCTCGCTCAGCTGGTAGTCTCCCGTATACTCCGAACCATCAGCTAAATAGGCAGCATAAGGCCCTACCGAGCCTGCAATCAGAGGATAGGGTCGCTGTTTCTGCTCTTCTGGAGATAATGTTTGCCAGTTACTTTCGATTGCTTTTCGTGATAAGAAGACTGTCTCTTTTAAAAGATCATAACCCTTTTCAGGAGTTAGTCCTGCCTCTATAAATGCTGGAATACTGGCCTGATAACTGGACGTAGTGATAATGTCACTGCCAGCTTTCACATAGCTTTCATGCACATCTTGAATAATCTGAGGCTGGTCTAATAGGTATTGAGCGGACCAAAGCTTACCAGATACATCATAACCCAGACTTTCCAACTCTGTACCTAAGGCTCCATCTAAAATAATAATTTCTTGCTCATCAAGCAAATCTTTAAATTTTCCCATGAAATACTCCTAAAATCTACGATTAAACATAAAAAGAGGTCTCCCTCTTTTTTGTTCTCTTTATTAAAATCTATTCGCCCAGGCAGTATCGACATCCAAGATATCTTGAGTAGTGTATTGCTGACGATAAGGATTGTAAACGATATAGCCAGCTCCAGACTCATAGAGTGGTGAATCAAAGCGAGTCAAATCATATTTTTCAATAATATAATTCAATTTAGTATTGTAACTAGTATCTGTCGCATAGACACCAGTCAGGGCAGCTGTTGCATCCTGATAGGTTGGCGCATTACTCTTCCATGCGCTTGCAAAATGCCCTTGCTTGAGTACAGCAACATAGTCTTGCAGAGACTCTACATAGCTAGGATATGAACGGAAACTATCGTTGATGGTATAAGCATTTCCCTCTCCATCATCTTCCCAAGTCTCCATATTAGCAGACTGACCATCATAGTTCCCTTTGATACCGAAAAGGTTATAATGAGGTTCACCTGATAGACCAGACTGTCCTGAGCCACTTTCCAAAATAGCCTGGGCAATCATAACAGAGGCATAAAGATCGTTGTCCTGTCCCAACTGACGCGCGGGCTCACCGATTTGTGAAATGAAATAGTCTGTTTGATTCATAGGCTGCTGGTCGCTATTATTGGCACTAGCAGGATTAATATGCTTTGCCAAGACGAAACCAACAGCAATCGTCGTCGTCATGATGAATAAAGCTGAAAGGATTCTCTTACCTTTTTTTGAAATTCTCTTTTTCACAGCACTTCTCCTGAATAAGATGTTAATGATACCATTGTAACATACTAAAGATTAAAAAAACACTATTGATAATTTACAAGTATATGACATTTTTCGTTTTATTTCAAAAAATCCAACTCAAAAACGAGTTGGATTTAATTCGCATTATTAAATTTTTGACAAAATCGCGTCCCAAGAAGCATCTAAGCCATCCTTGGTGACTGAGGAAAAAAGAATGAAATCATCATTTTTGTCAAAATCCAGTTTTTTCTTAATGGCCGACTCGTGCTTATTCCATTTTCCGCGAGGGATTTTGTCAGCTTTGGTCGCTACTAGTATAACCGGAATGTCATAATATTTCAGAAATTCATACATCTGCACATCATCTGCGCTAGGATCATGCCGAAGATCAACAAGACTGACAACCGCTCTGATATTTTCACGACTGGTCAGATACTCCTCAATCATCCGGCCCCATTTTTCACGCTCTTTTTTGGAAACACGGGCATAGCCATAACCTGGCACATCGACAAAACGCAGCTTGTCATCAATGTTGAAAAAGTTTATCAGCTGAGTTTTTCCAGGTTTTCCTGACGTTCGCGCTAAATTTTTGCGATTGAGAAGTGTATTGATGAAGCTGGACTTTCCGACATTTGATCGGCCAGCTAAGGCAATCTCTGGAATATCATCTTGAGGGTAGTGCGATTTATTGGCTGCACTCAGCAAAATCTCTGCGTTGTGGGTATTGATTTCCATAAGCACCTCGTTAGGCAGTTTCTAGAATGGGCTTGTCTGTTCCATCTACTGCTTCTTTGGTAATGCGGACAAGTTTGACATTTTCCTGACTCGGAACTTCAAACATGACATCCATCATGGTTTCTTCGATGATAGAGCGAAGGCCGCGCGCACCGGTTTTACGTTCAATCGCTTTATTGGCAATCTCCTGCAAAGCATCTTCGTCAAATTCAAGCTTAACATCATCATAAGATAGAAGCGCCTGATATTGCTTGATAAGGGCGTTTCTAGGCTCTTTCAAAATCCGAACCAAATCATCCACTGTCAGCTGCTCCAGTGCGGCAAAGACAGGCAAACGGCCAATCAACTCAGGGATAATTCCAAATTTTTGAACGTCTTCTGAGATAATTTCCTGCATATAGGACCCATTTTCGTCAATCGCTCGGTTATTCTGACCGAAACCAATGATTTTCTCGCCCATACGCTGTTTTACGATTTCTTCGATACCGTCAAAAGCACCGCCAACGATGAAGAGAATATTCTTGGTATCAACCTGAATCATTTCCTGCTGCGGATGCTTACGTCCACCTTGCGGCGGCACACTAGCTACTGTTCCTTCTATAATCTTCAGCAGAGCTTGTTGAACTCCTTCACCCGAAACATCGCGAGTAATTGAGACGTTCTCGCCTTTCTTAGCAATCTTGTCAATCTCATCGACATAGATAATGCCGCGTTCTGCACGCTCAATATTAAAGTCAGCAGCCTGCAAAAGCTTGAGGAGGATATTTTCCACATCTTCCCCGACATAACCCGCTTCAGTCAGAGCTGTTGCGTCCGCAATAGCGAAAGGCACGTTGAGGCTGCGAGCTAGAGTCTGCGCCAGGAAGGTCTTACCTGACCCAGTCGGGCCAATCATCAAAATATTTGACTTTTGCAGTTCCACATCTTCTTCTTCACGGCTGTCATGGTAGTTAATACGTTTGTAGTGATTATAGACCGCTACTGCTAAGGCACGCTTAGCTCGGTCTTGCCCGATAACATAGTGGTTCAAGATATTCAGCAGCTCCTGAGGTTTTGGTACTTCAGACAGATCTGCCAGCACTTCCTCAGCTAGCTCTTCACGGATGATTTCCTGCGCAAGCTCCACACATTCATTACAGATAAAGGCATTGTTACCAGCGATAATCTTCTGAACCTCATCTTTGTTCTTCCCACAGAAAGAACAAAAAACCATCATATCATCATTACGACTTGTAGGCATTGTTTACTCCAATTCTAAAATTCTAAATCTATTTATTTTCTTTCATACATGTTAAAAAAGTGTCATATAAAAAGCATGAATGGAATTTACCAAGTTTGTAAAAGCATTCAGCAAAAATAAAGCTGCCAGTCCAAACCGCTTTTTCCGAAAGGTTTGAACGGCACAAATAAGACAAATGACACATAAAAAGGCCGTAAAAAAACCAAAAATACTACGTTCCATTCTTACGAGTCCTTCCTTTGGTATCTTTTTATAGTGAAATCATAAGGATTCTTTTCATCTTTGGCATGAAATTCACTGCTAACTTCCTGATAAGGAGCCCAGTCAAATGTCTCAGGGAAATAGGTATCTCCTTCCAACTTAGCAGCAATCTGAGTCTGAATCAATTCTTCCAAATATGGCTCAAAAGCTCTGATAATTTGCGCTCCTCCGATAATATACAAGTTTCTATCCTGCTTGTGGTACCACTCCAAGACATCTTCCACATTGCTGAACAGCAAGACATTTTCATTGTCAACTTGATAGTTCTTGTCCCTGCTCAAAATCAGACTGATTCGATTTGGTAAAACGCGACGCTGCAGACCATCAAAGGTCACTCGGCCCATCAAAATAGCATGTCCAGTCGTTGTTGCTTTAAAATGCTGCAATTCTGCTGGGAGATGCCAAGGCATGACCTTGTCTTTTCCAATCAGACCATCCTCTGCCTGAGCCCAAATGGCAATAATCTTCTTTGTCATCCTTTTATCCTTTGTATTAGTAACTCTATTCTATCAAATTTGCTGTAAAAAGGCATGTTTAAAGTATGATTCCAGCAGAACTTTTGCTGAGGTTGGCAGTTCTCTTACATTTATCAAAATCGTTAAATAGCCAAATCGAACTTCAGCTGAGGTTTAACAGGATCATAGTCTAATAACTCAAAATCTTCTGCTTTGATATCAAAGAAATTGGTTCCATCCGGCACATTTAAAACGAGCCGAGGATGACAGTCGTTAGGTTCCCGACGCAATAGCTCCTCCGCCTGCTCGAACTGATTGTCATAGATGTGCAAGTTATTGATAAAGTAAAAGAACTTGCCGACCTTCCAACCGAAATGCTTGGCAATCATCATCTGCAGAGCCACGTACTGCATAGCATTGATGTGGTGAGCAACTAACATATCATTTGACCGCTGAGTCAGAGTCGCATCCAGATAAATGTCTCCATCCACACGACGAACGTCAAACATGGTTTGAAAAGCACATGGAAGCAAGCCATCTGTTTCTTCAAAAGCTTCATAATCCCAGAGAGAGATGATATTGCGACGGTTCCAAGGATTGGCTTCCAACTGTTGGAGAATTTTATGGATAATATCATGCTTCTTGACAACAGCTCCGTAGCGCTGGCCAATAGTACCCGTATCGCCAACTTCCCAGTCATTCCAATAGTGAACATTATACTTGTCATTGAGCAATTCCAAGCTATTAGACTGGTCTTGATAGATCCAAAGGACTTCCTTAATGGCAGACTTGATAGCAATAGGGCGCAGAGTCGTGATTGGGAACTCTTCCTTGCTCAAATCATATTCCGCAAAAGAACCAGTGATATATTTGGAATTAGCCACATTTCCATCCTTGTAGCGCGGACGAGCATTTTCAGAAAAAACACCTTGCTCCATAATTTTTTTAATATTCTCTTTGAAAATCGTATCTGCTAGCGTCATGATTTCTCCTTCGTTCAGTGAGCTTTTTCTAGTATAGCAAATTTTCTATAAAAATTCTCCTACAGACCTTTCTGCAGGAGAACAAATAAAGCAAACTTGTAGAATTTATTGTAAAACCAATGATGCTGCTCCGATAACACCAGCATCATTTCCAAGAGTAGCCAAGGCCAACTTGGTTGAAGTACGAACCTGCGGGAAGCTATTCTCTTCATAAACCTTGCGCACGCCATCAAGTAAGAAGTCACCCGCAGCTGATACTCCGCCACCAATAACAATTGTAGATGGGTTAAGGATAGAGCCGATATTAGCACAGGCAATTCCTAGATAGCGAGCAAAATTGCGATAGACAATCAGAGCAAGCTCATCGCCTTCTTTCGCCAAGTCAAAGACAACTTTTGCATTGACATCTTCACCGTTGTCAATCAGTTTTTTCAACTCAGCATCACCAGCATACTCATCAGCATAGCGGCGAGTCAGATTGACAATACCAGTCGCAGATGCAACAGTCTCTAGGCAGCCCTTCTTGCCACAGGTACATTGAATCGGCTGATCAAAGTCAACAGTGATGTGACCCAACTCTCCTGCTGCTCCAGCAAGCCCGTGCAAGAGCTTACCTTCTGCAACAATTCCTCCGCCAACACCTGTTCCTAGTGTCATGAATACTACATCAGGCTGGTTTTCTCCAGCGCCCATCCAACGTTCACCCAAAGCAGCAACGTTAGCGTCGTTGTCAATATAGAAAGGAATCCCTGTCGCTTTTTCAATCTTATCCTTGACCGGCTGCAGCGTCTTCCAATTGAGATTGTAAGCACCGATAACAGTCCCTTTCTCACGGTCAACTACTCCTGGCGAGCCCATACCAATCCCGATAAAATCCTCTGCTGAAAGCTGAAGCAAGTCCAAACGATGCAGGATTGACTCAATCATATCATCTACGATGTGGCTACCTTCGTCCAAAATATTGGTTTTAATGGACCATTTTTCCTGAATTTCGCCCTCTGAAGTCAAAATAGCAAACTTAATAGATGTTCCACCAAGGTCAATTCCGATTATTTTTTTCGACATGATGTTCTCCTCTGTGTTTTATTTATCATCATTATATCAGATTTTTTCAGTAAGGAAAAGGTTTGCATAAAGAAAAGTGAAAATCGAATTTTTCTTTATTCCCAAAGTAAACTCACAAGTCTTTTGTATAATAATATCTTTCACCAGTATAAGGATAATCTTTCAGCGCAAACACTTCTGTATAGCCGTGCTTTTTATAAAAATCTGGGGCTTGAAACTGATACGTATCCACAAACGAATATTTGCATTTCCTTTCTCTAGCTTCCTGTTCAGCCCTGCACAGTATTTCTGAACCTACGCCTTGCCCTCGTAATTCCTTGCTCACATACAAATACTCAATCTCCAGCCAATTTCCAAAAGTTTCGGCCGCCATACCAGCCAACAGATTTCCTTGTTCGTCTTCTACATAGATGTTAAGAGGCTCACTTTTGGAGGGCTCCCTCTTAGATTGATTGTAGGCCCTGATTAAGTCTCCCAGTTCTTGTGTTTTCTTTGAGTCGGTATTTTCCAATCTTAGTTTCATAGATGCCTCCGTTTCATCTCTAAAGGTTTTAGATTAACAGTATATGAAACTGTTCGGACTATATCTTCACCTTAATTATCCTTCTGACTTGCTCGCCATTGATTATGGTAATCCATCATCGTTTCATAAATATGTTTTGGCTTCTCTTTTTTCAGTAACATAAGAGTAATTTCTAACGACTCAGGGATTCCAAACTTCAATTTTTTACTCTTTCTATAAGCAAGCCTACTTCTTTTCAAAACTGCAGAATCCACTGAATTAAAACAAATCGTCAAAATATGACTCTTATTGAATAATTGATATTTTGCATAATGTCGAATACGTTCAATTTTATAATCTATCCTCTGGATTTCTTCCCAACTATAAAACGAAACTCCTCTAAAAAGAAGGGGGTTAACGTAAAAGCTCTGTTCCGTTAGACGAAGAAAACGTTTATCTCTAAACAAACAAAGCCATACTAAAATAGACAGAAAATCAAAAACAATTGTACCTATCACCAAAAACATTTTTTCAATCACAGAAATATTGGAGTCAAATAATAGGTATCCGTTTTTAGATGGTAATACAAGAACTGCAGTCATAAAGACAGCAAGAGCGCTCGCCAATAAAGCAAAAAGGAATATTTTCAACCAGCTCTGCCTAAACACTACTTCATTCATCCGTCCAACTCGCTCAGGTATTCATAGCGCTCATATTTTTCCAGCAGCTTTTCGTCCTGCTCATCCAGTTCTTGCTGGAGCTCAGACAAGCGAGTAAAGTCAGAGCCATTCTCCTGCATGGCCGCTTCAATCTCAGAAATCCGCTCCTCCAGCGCCTCGATATCAGCCTCGATAAACTCCCACTCCTGCTTTTCAAAGTAGGTCATGCGCTTTTTCTCCTCGCGCACCTTGGTTGATTTTTCCTTTTCCGCCTTTTGGGAAATAGCAGAGCTTTCTGCCAGAAAGGCTTTTTCGTCTAAGTAATCCGTGTAATTTCCAAAAAACTCTCTGATACTTTCATCCTCAAAAGCCAAAATCTTGCTGGCTACCTTATCTAAGAAATAACAGTCGTGGCTGACTGTAATGACTGGACCTACAAAGCCTTGCAGAAAATTTTCCAAGACCGTCAGAGTTGCGATATCCAAATCGTTAGTCGGCTCGTCAAGAAGCAAGACATTCGGCTTTTCCAAGAGAAGTTTGAGCAGATAAAGACGCTTTTTCTCTCCGCCAGAAAGCTTTTCGATTAAAGTTCCATGTGTAGAGCGTGGAAAAAGAAATTGCTCCAAGAGTTCTGCAATGGAAGTCGTTCCACTGCCTATCTTGACCTCCTCGGCCACTTCTTGCAGGTAATTGATGACCCGCTTAGACTCATCCAAGCCTTCGATCTGCTGAGAGAAATAGGCGACTCGGACTGTCTCTCCGATAATGAGCTGACCAGCCTGAGGCCGAAGTTTACCGGCAATCAGATTGAGCAAGGTTGACTTGCCGACACCGTTATCTCCGACAATCCCAATGCGGTCCTTGTTCTGGATCAAAAAACTGAACTGAGAGAGAATTGGCTTCTGATCATAAGCAAAGTCTACATTTTGAAACTCAATGACTTTCTTACCGATACGGCTAGTTTCAAAGTTCATTTCCAGATTGCCGTCAGTCGTCTGACCGGCCAAATCGTTCTTGAGGTCCTGGAAACGATTGATACGCGCCTGTTGCTTAGTTGCCCGAGCCTGGGGCTGCCGCCGCATCCAAGACAACTCCTGCTTGTACAGTTGCTGTTTCTTATGAAGCAAGGCCGCATCCCGCTCATCCTGCTCTGCCTTGAGACGGACATAGTCTTGATAATTTCCCTGGTATTCAATTAAGCGACCGCCATCCAGCTCAAAAATCCGAGTTGAAATATTATCCAAGAAATAGCGGTCGTGGGTGATGAAAAGCACAGTTTTCTTGGAATTTTTCAAGAAATGGGTCAGCCATTCGATGGTATCAATATCTAAGTGGTTGGTCGGCTCATCCAGCAAGAGCAAATCGGCATTACCTAAGAGAACCTGGGCCAGCTGAACTCGGCGTCGCAAGCCTCCTGATAACTGACCAACCTTAAGTGACAGATTTGTCAGACCAAGCTTAGACAGGACCGTCTTGACCTGACTTTCGATTTCCCAAGCATGGAGCGAGTCCATCTCGGCCATAACCGCTTCTAGTCTAGACTGTTGACTTTCATCATAAGCCGTCAGGAGCAACTCGTACTCTCGAATCAACTGCATTTCCCGTAAATCACTGGACAAAACAGTATCAAGCACCGTCTGCTCCTCATCAAAATCAGGCTCCTGAGTCAAATAAGCAATCTTATAGCCTGCCTTAGCAGAAAAAGGGCTGACATCTCCGTCAAAGCCCGACTTGCCCGACAACACATCCAGCAGCGCTGTCTTTCCTGTTCCATTGACACCAATCAGACCAATCCGGTCTAGATCATGAATGATAAAGGAAATATCCCGAAAAACAGTCTTATCCCCTACTGATTTGGTTAGCTTGTCAACGATAAAATCGCTCATTTTTTCTCCTTGATATAGGCGTAAATGGCCTCTAGTTCATTAGGCAAGTGGCCGTCTACAATAGCATATTCTAACTCTTTCAAAATTTGTCCAAGTTTTGGTCCTGGCTCAAAGCCGAACTCCCGCATCAGCATGCCGCCATTGACCACCATTTCCTGCTTGCTGTGAATAGTCAGACTGGCATCAAGATTCTGAATCGTAGAGAAATCAACTGCCAAACCTTGCGTCTGCCGAAGCTCTTCTGCTTGTAGCAATAAGTCAATATCATAGTCATAGCAGTCGCGCTTGCTCAAGTCTCGTTCTGAGCGGAATGCCGCAATCTCAACCAAGTCTTCTACTTTCTTGGCAAATTCACGAGACGTCTTCCAGTCTTTTAGAATGCCTTTAACATCTTGCACATCCAAGGCTAGCAAAAGGGCTGCCCAAGCCTGCTCGGACGCTGAAAATCGAAAATCTGAAGCCAAGTCAAAGAGCCTTTCTAACTTAGCTCTGCTTCCCTTCAAATCTGGCAAAAATTCTATGGCACCGCTTGTCAAGAGTGCCTCTAAACCCTTGCGCCAAAACGGAGCCAGCAAGAGCTTATCGAACTCAATAAAAATTCGTTCAACTGAAATCTTTTCCAGCAAGGGAGCACAATCCTTCATAGCTACGAAAGTATCTTGCTCCAGGTCAAAATCTAAGGCAGCCTGAAAACGAAAACCCCGCATGATACGGAGAGCATCTTCATTAAAACGCTCTGCAGCAGTTCCAACTGCCCGCAAAATCCGATTTTCCAAGTCATCCAAGCCTTGGAAAAGATCAATAACTTGGCCGTTTTCATCCAATGCTAGAGCGTTGATGGTGAAATCGCGCCGCTTGAGATCTTCTTCCAAAGAGCGCACAAAAGAAACCTTGCTGGGCCTGCGGTAGTCCACATAGACATCCTCGGTCCGGAAAGTCGTCACTTCGTATTCACGGTTATTTTCCAAGACCAAGACGGTTCCATGCTCAATCCCCACATCAACTGTACGATCAAAGATACGCTTGGTTTCCTCAGGATAGCTGGAGCTAGCGATATCCACATCATGAATAGGTCGCTTCAAAAGGGCATCTCGAACAGAGCCCCCAACAAAATAAGCTTCAAAGCCAGCCGCTTTTATCTTCTCTAATACTGGCAAAGCCTCCTGAAATTCAGAAGGCAGAGTTTCTAATCTCATAGTAAATGTTCCAATCCATAGACTAATTCTGATCGTTTGACAACTTCTTTTGTGGCGAGATTAACTCCTGTCATAAAGGAAGCACGGTCATAGGAATCATGCCGCAGGGTTAATCCCTCTCCTTGGCTGCCAAAGATTACTTCTTGGTGGGCAACCAAACCTGGCAAGCGAACCGAATGAATACGCATGCCATCGAAATCAGCTCCGCGGGCGCCAGCTATAGACTCTTCCTCATCAGCAGCTCCCTGCTGCTTGCTTGGTCTGACTTGACTGATGAGCTCGGCTGTCTTGATAGCCGTCCCGCTCGGTGCATCTTTTTTCTGGTCATGATGTAGTTCGATAATTTCTACATTTGGGAAATACTTGGCTGCCTGAGCCGCAAACTGCATCAGCAAAACAGCTCCCAAGGCAAAGTTTGGCGCAATCAATCCGCCCAGCTCCTTTTCCCTAGACAGCGTGATTAACTCTTCCAGCTGCTCTGGAGTAAATCCTGTCGTTCCGACAACTGGGCAAAATCCCTGGTATAGAGCGAAGCGAGTATTGTCATAAGCTACTTTAGGGGTTGTAAAATCAACCCAGACATGGGCTTCCAGCCCAGCCAATTCTTCCTTGGCATTGAAGACAGGAACACCTGCTACTTCTTTTTCATCCGTAAAAGGATCCAAAAGTCCAACTAATTCTAGTTCTGGATCTTCTGTTACCATTTTATAGGCTGCTTGGCCCATTTTACCTTTAAAACCAGCAATAATAACTTTGATACTCATGTTTTCCTCCTTACAGAGACAAGCTCAGTCTTTCAAGCAATCAGATCACGGGAATATATCCCAGTGCAACACTGCCCTCACCCAAGTGCGTCCCTATAACACTGCCAAAGGTTGCAATAGGGACTTCGCCAGCAATACCGCTGTCTAGCAGATTTTGCTGAAGCTCAACCGCTTTTTCTGGCGCATTGCCATGGATAACCATAATCTGATAAGCACCGCCTGATGTTCTTTCTCGGACAAGTTCCAGCATACGCTTGATAGCTTTCTTCTCCGTCCGAATCTTTTCAAAAACTTCTATTACACCATGATCGTTAAAATACAGAATAGGCTTGATACTCAGCAGATTTCCCAGAATAGCAGCACCGTTAGAAAGGCGTCCTCCTTTGACCAAGTGGTCCAAGTCGTCCACCATGATAAAAGCGCTGGTGCCATCTATCTGCTTCTGGACATTGGCTAAAATTGCTTCAAATTCCAGGTCTTGTTCTGCCCACTCTAGAGCAGATTGAACCAAGATACCGAGCGGAGCGCTGGTAATCTTTGAATCCGGAAAGGCAATTTTCAAACCACGAAACTCATCTTTCAGATACTGAATATTTTGGTAAAAACCAGAAATACCGCTAGATAGAAAGAGCCCCAGAACATGGGTATAGTTCTTTCCGTCTAGAATAGTGAGAATCTCTTCTAACTCAGCAATACTAGGCTGACTGGTCTTGGGTAATTCATCTGACTGAGCCATTTTTTCATAAAATTCACTGGCTGTTAAGTTTCTACCTTCGACATAAGTCTCACCAGCAATCACGACCGGAATATCCAAAACGAAAAGATTTTCATTCTCCAGCAGCGAAGCCAGCAGATAGGCCGATGAATCTGTGATAACCGCTAACTTCATAATTAAAACTCCAAATTAATGCCTGGCAAATCCAGAGCAATTTCTGTCACTTCATAAGTCAAGCGGTTGAGCATAGTTAAGCAAGGCCGAGCCAGCTCTTCTACTTCATCGTGGTCAAATTCACTCGGTTCCTCAATGAGACGACCGTGAATGTGGTTGGCTTGTGAAATAGTTCCGCTGATAACAAAATTCTCAAAAACAATCATAAAAGTCAAGATCACAATCAATGAAGTTGTGTGGGCTTCGACATCTCTTTTGACCAATTGGAAATTTACATCAACCTTGGTTTCAGGTGTTCCATTTTCTTTTTCCCATTCAAAATTTCGGGCGTCAAAATGGTACTGACTAACAAATTCTTTTTCGCGCTGTATGTTCATTTTTATTCTCCTAAAAATATGCGATAGGCCCATTATACCATATATCGAGCGAAGTTTCCATGCTAAAATTTGCATGTTGGAAAACACAAAAAAGAACCTCACTAACAAAAGCGAGATTCTTTTAAATATTATTTTTCAAGTGGTTTGCGCAAGTAACCAAAGATAAGACCGCTGACTACTGCACCAATCAATACATATACCAAGTAAAGGATTGGATTGTTTGTCAAGCCGATAACGAAGATTCCTCCGTGAGGAGCCATGAGCTTGATACCAGACAATCCTACAAGAGCACCTGTAAGAGCAGAACCTACAATAAAGCTTGGAATAGCACGAGCTGGGTCAGCAGCTCCAAACGGAATAGCTCCTTCTGTGATGAAAGACAGACCCATGACAATATTTGTCAAACCTGAATCACGTTCCTCTTCAGTGAATTTGTTTTTGAAAATAATAGTCGCTACAAACACTGCCAAAGGCGGAACCATACCCGCTGCCATGACTGCAGCCATGACTGGTGAACCACCAGTTGAAACAGTGCTTGCAAGTGTACTAGTACCAAATACGTAAGCGGCCTTATTAACTGGCCCACCCATATCGACAGCCATCATACCGCCTACCAATAGGCCAAGGAGGACAGCAGAGCTTCCGCTCAGACTTGCCAAGAAATCATTCAAGGCTGTATTGATTGCTGACATCGGAATATTCACCGCCAACATCACAAATCCAGTCACAAGAACGCCCAGAAGAGGCAAGAGCAAGATTGAACGGATACCTTCAAGTGAACGAGGCAGACCTGCAAGAAGCTTGCGAAGGAGAAGGATGATACCACCAGCTAAGAAGCCACCTACCAAAGCTCCTAGGAAACCAGATGATACACCAACTAAATCAAGAGTTTTCTGACCACCTTCAGCGTAAGCAACACCACCAAATGATGCACCGCTGCTCGCAATTGCACCAGCTACGAAACCAGAAACCAGACCTGGCTTTTCAGCGATTGAGTAAGCGATATAACCAGCTAATACTGGCAACATGAAGCCAAAGGCTGCTCCACCAATTGCTTTAAACTGCGCTGCAATTTCATGATAACTTCCTAGATTAGAAAGCTGATCTTTTGGCACACCCAAAATCTGATCCAGCAAGAACGCAATGGCAATCATAATACCACCACCAATAACGAATGGCAACATTTGGGAAACACCGCTCATCAAGTGCTTGTAAAAAGCGCCGCCCAGACTAAGTTTCTCATTACCAGATTCTGCAGCACCGCCACCGTTAGCAGCCTTGTAAATCTCAGCATTTCCTGAAAGAGCCAGATTAATCAGTTCTTCTGTCTTACGAATACCATCTGCAACTGGACGATTGATCAACGGCTTGCCGTCAAAGCGATTCATCTCTACAGCCTTATCAGCTGCTATGATAACAGCTTTAGCGTTTTTGATATCTTCTGCTGTCAGCTTGTTTCCAACACCGCTGGCACCATTGGTTTCAACCTTGATGCCGACACCCATTTCAGCAGCGACCTTCTGCAAAGCCTCTTGAGCCATGTAGGTATGCGCAATTCCTGTCGTACATGCTGTTACAGCTACAAGGAAGTCTCCACCTTCATTGGCAGGTTCGACGACAGCAGGTTCTTCTGCTTTTTCTGAAGCTTGGTTAAAGAGCTCAATCACCTGATTAGGTGATGTCACTTGTCGCAATTTATCCGCAAAACCATCCTTCATCAGGTATTGAGACAATTCAGCCAAGGCAGCTAGGTGGGTATCATTAGCGCCTTCTGGAGCTGCAATCATGAAGAAAAGATCAGTTGGTTGGCCATCCAAACTCTCATAATCTACGCCTTTACTTGATTTGGCAAAAAGGACCGTCGCTTCTTTCACTGCAGTATTTTTGCTGTGAGGCATAGCGATTCCGTCACCCAGACCTGTAGAAGTCAAGGCTTCACGAGCCAAAATCCCTTCTTTGAAAGTCTCGAAGTCTGTTACATAGCCATGATCTACTAGGCTCTGAATCATTTCTTCGATAACGGCTTTTTTCTCTGTTGCCTGCAAGTCCAGCAACATCACATCTTTTCTTAGTAAGTCTTGAATTTTCATATTTTTTCTACCTCTACTTTTTCATAGATTTCTTCTATGTAACCAGCTGTCGCCAAATCATCTGAGAAGGTGGTTGCCGTTCCGCAGGCCACTCCCCATTTGAAGGCTTGAATAACATCACCAGACCGGACGAACTCTCCAGTAAACCCAGCCACCATAGAGTCGCCAGCACCAACAGAATTTTTCACGTTGCCCTTGATAGGTTTAGCGAAGTAGGCACCCTCTTGAGTTACCAGCAAGGCACCGTCACCAGCCATGGAAATGATCACATGTTGGGCACCCTTGTCTAAGATTTGACGGGCATAACTCTCAATCTGATCCAAACTTTCGAGCTTGACTCCGAAAATATCACCTAGTTCGTGATTATTAGGCTTGACCAAGAGCGGCTCAAACTCTAAAGAATCCAGCAGCGTCTGTCCTTCAAAGTCGCAGACGACTTGTGCTCCTGTCTTTCTGGTCAGACCGATTAACTCCTTGTAGATAACATTTCCTGGATTTTTAGGACTGCTGCCCGCAAAGACTACTGTATCTTCTGAAGTCAGAGAAGAAAGAAATGACTCCAGCTCTTCTAGTTTCTGATGAGAAATTTCTGGACCTGGTCCGTTAATCTCTGTCTCAGCATCTGCTTTAATCTTGACATTGATACGAGTATCCTGCTCAACCTCTACAAAATGGCTGGAAATCCCTTCCTCTTTCAGAGTATCTGTGATGAACTTGCCAGTAAAACCGCCGATAAAGCCAGTAGCTGTATTCTCAATACCTAAACGTTTGAGAACTCGGCTAACATTGATTCCTTTTCCGCCAGCGAATTTGTCGTCACTGTCCATCCGATTGACACTTCCTATAAGGACCTTGTCCAGACGGACAATATAGTCGATGGAAGGGTTTAGTGTGACAGTATAAATCATACTTCAATCACCTCCGTTTTTTCTTTGAGCGCTTGAATCACTTCTGATTCATTTTGATTAGTAATAATGCTTGCTTTGGCAAGAGGAGCAACCTTGACAAAGGACGTCTGTCCTAGTTTAGAAAGATCAGCCAAGACATAAGTCTTCTTAGCGTTCTCTAAAACCGCTCTTTTGACAGCTCCTTCCTCCATATCTGGAGTGGTAAAGAAGCCATCGTCAATGCCATTCATTCCAATAAAGGCCTTATCGAAATTCAACTGACCGATTTGATTCAGAGCCACACCGCCAATACTGGCATCCGTTGATCGCTTGACCTTTCCGCCAATAATGACCGTCGGAATATTACGCTCTACCAATTTGGTCGCATGGTGAATAGAGTTGGTGACAACTGTCACTCTTGGATCATGCAGCTCATTGATTAAGAGCTCATTGGTTGTCCCCGCATCAATAAAAATCACATCATGCTCTTGAATCAAGCTTGCTGCCATCTTAGCGATAGCTGTCTTTTCTTGAATGCTTTTGATAGATTTTTCCTGATTACTCTCCTCTTCCTGCAGAAAATGAAGGCTTTCGGCTCCACCATGAACTCGTCTCAGTTTATGCTCGCTCTCCAGTTCATCCAAATCTCTTCTGATAGTTGACTCTGAAGTGTTTAAAGCATGTACTAGATAGTCTAAAGAAACAAATTTTTCTCTTATGACTGTCTCTAGAATAACTTGCTTTCTTTCCGACTTCAGCATAAAGCACCTCCTTTGGAATCGTTTACGATTATTATTATACCTCTTTATTTACCAATGTCAAGCATTTTCTACCAAAAACTTTCAATTTCTATCTTTTTATCGAACAAAAAAAGAGTTGGACTATATCCAACTCCTTACATATCGTTGCACAACTGCCAATTAAAAGGCAATTAGCTATTATTAATCAATGATACAAGATAGGCTGCCATGACAGGCAGAAAAGTTCCAAGAAAAGTAAACACAACCAGAACCCAGAACCAGACTGATTTAAAAGCCTGTCGATAGGTCCCTGAGAGCGAACGATTGGCATCAATGTATTCCTTAAATTTGGGCCATTTCAAGATTAAGAGCAAAAGAAATACTGTACTGCCAGCGATTAAAAGGCCGTAAAAAACGATGTTAACAATAGGCTCTGGAGCTTTTTTTGAAAGAAAAGCTATACCTTCTGCTATGACAAAGTTATTGAGAGCATGAAAAATGATAGACCAGATAATCGAATACTCAAAAGCGATATAGCCAAAACCTAAACCAATCAAACTAGCAAAATAAAGCTGATATAGGTTTTCGTGAAAAAGGCCAAATAAAATCGAAGTCAGAAGAATGGCAAAAACCTTTCCATGCTTCTCTAACGCTCGCAAACCAGCACCTCTGAAAATAATTTCCTCTGTAACTGGAGCCATCAAAGATGAATAAATCAGCATAGTCAGTGTCTCAGAACCGCCGCTCCCTGATTCCATACTAGATAGATCTAGATTGAAGAGTTGCATGATAGCCTGCATGATCTGATTGACAACAGCTGTAAACATTTGGGCGAATAAAAGGAAGCAAATCATATAAAAGAAAACTTTAGGAGTCATCTTCCGCCCCTTGCGACGAAGGTCGTATTTGAAGAGCTGCTTGCCCCGAGACACCGTGAAAGTAAGAACACCGAGACAGGAAGCTAGAATATAGGCTCCGCCGTCCTTTTCCATGAATTTGGTAACAATGTCTTGCGTCTTTTGAATGTCCATACCTTGCCCTGGCATGATGACAAAAAAGGCAACAAATACGTAAATGAAGACAGCAGCAAGCATAACCCATAAATAAGTAAAGCAAGTCGCTGAAAATCGTCCTAGATCTCTTTTAGGATTTAAAGGTTCGGGTATATAATACATAAAATCTCCTATATTAAGTTTGCTCTTTACCCTTTCTGCTAAGGAAATACAAGGTCAAAAAGATCCCCTCATAAAACAAAGCAAAAAGAATAAAGGCGTGCATGAAAAATTCTTCTGGCAGAATCCAAATGACTGGATCCTTGGCCGGGTCAAACATCCAGGTATTGTCTCCGACAAAGAGAACTTGATGAAAGAGTGTGAAAAAATTGTTAAAGCCAATCAGAAAAGCCAGTCCAGCAAAGACAAGTGGCAAGATACTGATCACTAGAAAAGCCCGTCTGTAGAGACCTAAGAATCCCTTTTTAACAACTTTTTTGATAAAGAAGATAAAGGCCAGCAGAGTAACTAGAAAAATAGCTTGCGCCAAGTGAAAGAGGTACTTGACTGCCTGAAAATGATGCAGACCAGCTGCTGACGAGCGAAAATCCGGCATTGCTAGCTTCTGACTAAAAGGATTGGTCAGGTAATCCATCAAAATATTAAAATTGTACTGAATGGTCTCTGCTTTCAAATAAACCTTATCCGTCAAGTTGAAATAAGAAATCTCCATCGGGTATAAGAGCCAAGCTAGATAAATAGTTAGCAATATCGCTGCTGCCAACAAGCACAAGACGCTGGCTGAAAATCTTACCTTATCACGCATCGAAGTCCCACTCCTCTAAACTTGACAAGACGTGCGTCGGTTGGATCGGCAGATTGGGCACCTCTTCTGGCAGGGTAAAACCTGTTGTAACCAAGAGGGTCGGAATGCCGTTGTCGATTCCCGCTCGAATATCTGTCAGATAGTTATCACCAACCATGACCACTTCTTCACGCGCCAGTCCTAGATGCTCTATGGCTTTTTCCATGATGATTGCATTTGGCTTGCCGATAAAGGTTGGCTCAACCCGAGTGGCTGCTTCCAAGAGGGCATTGATAGCACCTGCTCCCGGCTGCAGACCTCGCTCCGTCGGAATATTGAGATCAGGATTGGTCCCGATAAAGTGAGCACCTTTTTGAATGGCCAGAGTCGCTATTGTCAGCTTCTCATAGTCCACTTCCCAGTCCAGACCCACTACTACATAGTCTGGATTTTCTGTGTCTTCTATATATCCAGCTTCCTCTATGGCATGTTTAAGTCCGACATCACCGATGACGTAAGCTTTCTTGCTTAGATTTTTCTCCTGCATATAGTCAATGGTAGCTAAAGTCGCTGTGTAAATAGTCTCAAGTGGCGTCTCAATATTGAAATTTTCAGCCAGCATGGTCTGCACTGCTTCTGGGCTGCGAGTAGTATTATTAGTCACGAAAAGATAGGGAATCTTGCGCTTCTGCAGCTCATGCACAAAGGCTTCTCCAGCCGGAATCCGGCTCTTGCCCTTATAAATCGTTCCGTCTAAATCAATCAAATATCCTTTATAAGTCATTTCTACTCTTCCTAATTCTCTTGTTTAAACTCTCGCCAGGCCACCAAAGCCTGGGCATTGACTTCGCCATCGCTGGAAATCTGGTGATTGCTCTGGAGACCTTCTAGGTCATAGCTAGAAGCAATCATGCCGCCCGGTCGAACTTCCTTGACATACTTAAGATGGACTTTCTTGGGAATGTGCTGGGTGAGGAAGTCAGCACCCATGACCTCAAATATCCAGTCCAGATACTTGCTATTATTGACATGGCCATTCATATCCAAGTCGTAAAAGCGTACATGGTAGTCCTTGCTGACAGGATTTTCCAAGTCAGGATACTTAGGACCGCGCAGTAATTTCTTGGAAAACTCAGATTGATATGGCGCTACAATCTCCGGATCAACGGCACGAACCTTGCGGCTGTCTCGATCCATAAGAACAAAGGTTGCCATCATCTGTATAATGGCTTCACCCGCCTCATCAAAAATCGTGAAGCGACGGTAGCAAAAGAGCCGATTGTAGGTCAAAGCTTCTGTTTCAATGGTAATTTCCTCTGCAAATCGTGGCAGTCGTGTCACATCAATATCATAGTCCGTGATAATCCAGACTAGGTTATGCTGCTCCAGCATATCCTTATCACTGACGCCAAGCTCAATCGACTGCATCCCCGATACCTGCAAGGACAGCAGGATAACATCCGGCAGCTTGATATGGCCATTCATATCTGCCATATCAAAAGGAATTTTCATTTTCATTTGATAAGTTAAGCCCATGATTTACTCCAATATAAATTTCTCAGCAACCGTATCACCCAAAAAGAGGCCTTGTTTGGTCATACGCACGATATCTCTGTCTGGCACTAGCAAGCCCTGCTCAGTCAGTTCAGCAACGACAGCTCCGTACTGCTCTTCAAAGGAAAGACTGAATTTTTCCTCAAAACATTTTTTTGACACGCCTGATTTCTTGCGCAGTCCTAGAAACATCTCTTCTTCCATCTTTTCTTTCAGCGTCAGCACTTCTTCCTGCACACGGGCATTGCCCGCTTCCACCGCCTGCAGATAATGACGAATCGGCCCGTGGTTTTTATAGCGAACACCATCAACATAGCCAGACGCTCCCGCTCCAATACCATAATATTCAGCATTGTCCCAGTACATGAGATTGTGGCGGCTCTCAAAGCCTGGCTTGGAAAAGTTGGAAATCTCATAATGCTCAAAGCCTGCTTTTTCGAGCTCGGCTATAATGTAGTCAAACATCTCCGCTTCCAAATCTTCCTTGGGCAGAGGCAGTTTCCCTCGCCGCATCCGATTCATAAATACTGTGTGATTTTCCAAAATCAAGCTGTACAAACTCATGTGAGGGATGTCCAGAGCAATAGCCTTGGCTACATTGGTTTTCACATCCTCCATGGTCTGCTTGGGCAGGGCATAAATCAGATCAATCGAGATATTATCAAAACCTGCTTTTTTGAGATTGGCAATATTCTCGTAGATGTCCTTTTCCGAGTGACTGCGGCCAATTTGCTTAAGCATGCGGTCATTGAATGTCTGTACACCCAGCGAAACCCGATTGACAGGCGAGGCTTTGAGTACAGCAATCTTCTCCTGATCCAAATCCCCAGGATTGGCTTCAATGGTCAGCTCTTCAAGATAAGACAAGTCCAGCTTGTCCGTTAGCTTTTCCAACAAAAAAGCCAACTGAGGTGCCGATAGAGCCGTCGGAGTCCCACCACCGATATAGAGGGTACGGAGCTTTTTGATATCGTAAGAATCATACTCCTCAATCAAATGCTCCAGATAAGAATCTACTGGCTGATTTTTGATAAAAACCTTGGAAAAATCGCAGTAATAACAAATCTGAGTACAAAAAGGAATGTGCACATAAGCAGAAGTCGGTTTGGTTTGCATAGTACTTATTATACCACAGTTTTAAAGAGAGGACTTATTTGATTATCAAACAAAGGAAAAAAGAGTGAGCCTGCAAAGAAAAAAATTATCCTCGCAAGTCACACCCTTTCCTATAATCTAAAAAATTAAAGATTTGTATCACTTCTTCCCCATCTCCTGCGTCCTCTTGTAGGCAGCTTGAACGGCATCCATGACTGTTCCACGAAAGGCATTTTCTTCCAGACTGGCTACCCCAGCGATGGTCGAACCGGCCGGACTGCAGACCTGATCTTTGAGCAGAGCAGGATGTTGCCCACTGACCTGACTTAGCTTAGCAGCACCCAAGAGGGTCTGATTGGCTAGCTGCAGGGATATATCGCGACTGAGTCCTGCTCGGACACCAGCGTCCGCCAAGGCCTCTATAAAGAGATAGACGAAAGCTGGTCCACAGCCAGCAAGAGCAGTCGCTGCATCCAACTGCTTTTCCTCTAGTTTGACTAAAAGGCCAGCTGAAGACAGAAGCTCAAGCAACAAGTCTTCATCCGTTGGGTTCGCCTGCTGGGATAAGGCATAGGTAATAACCCCCTCACCTACAGCTACCGGTGTATTAGGCATCATCCGAATCCAACGATGGTGGCTGGGTGTCAATCTTTCTAATATTTCCAAGGTCAGACCAGCAGCCATGGAAACCAGCAAAATAGAATCCCGATTTTCTAGAATTTCTTGATAATCAGCCAGCAAGTCAGCAAATTGAGCTGGTTTGATCCCCAGAAAAATCACTTCTGCTTCAGAAAAAACTTCTTCATTACTGACCAGCTGTCCACCAACTTCCGTAGCAATCTTTTCAGCCTTGTCACGACTGCGATTAGCTAGTAGTAATTCGCTTCTATATCTTTCATCTTGGGCAACTAGGCGGGCTAAACTGCCGCCCATATTTCCCAGACCGATAAATCCAATTTTCACCATTATTTCCTCACCTGACCAGTCCCTTGGATGACGTATTTATAACTAGTCAACTCTTTCAGCCCCATAGGACCTCTGGCATGCAGTTTTTGAGTGGAAATCCCCATTTCACAACCAAGGCCAAACTGACCGCCATCTGTAAAGCGGGTTGAAGCATTGACATAAACTGCTGCGCTATCCACCTGCTCTGAGAAGCAAGCTGCCGCTACATCGTTCTCCGTCACAATGGCATCCGAGTGATGGGTGCTGTGGGCTTCAATATGCTCCACCGCTTCTTCCAGCGAGGAAACAAGCTTGACCGCTAAGACATAATCCAAAAATTCGGTATCAAAATCTTCCGATCTAGCTTGCGAGCCCGAGATATACTGAGCTGCTTTCTCATCCAAACGTAATTCAACAAGGTTTTCTTGCGCAGCATCACGATCTGTTACCAAAATCTTTTGTAAACGTGGTAAAAATGCAGCTGCAATATCTTCATGAACCAGTAGTACCTCCATAGCATTGCAGACAGAAGGACGACTGGTCTTGGCATTCTCAATAATCGCCAAAGCCTTATCTTGATCAGCATCCTTATCTACATAGATATGGACAATTCCAGTACCTGTCTCAATAACCGGCACAGTCGCATTTTCCACGACCGCCTGAATCAGCCCGGCACCTCCACGAGGGATGAGCAAATCCAGATAGCCCTTGGCCTTCATCATAGCCTGGGCGGAAGCCCGACTGGTATCAGAAACTAACTGGATACAGTCTGGCGAAATCTTAGTTTTAGCCAAGCCGTTTTTCAAAGCTGTGACAATAGCTAGCGCAGTTCGATAGGCATCCTTGCCACTTCTGAGAACGACTGCACTGCCACTCTTTAGAGCAAGAGCAGCAGCATCAGAGGTGACATTAGGCCGGCTTTCGTAGATAATCCCAATCACGCCCATGGCCACCCGCTTCTTACTGATGACAAGGCCGTTATCAAGCTCAGTCCTTTCCAAGACTTCCCCTACAGGATCCTCTAAGTCAATCAGCTGACGAATCCCCTCTGCCATGGCAGCAATGCGGTTCTCATCCAGATAGAGGCGGTCCAGCATCACATCTGAAATCTTACCTTTAGCTGTGGTCATATCCAATTCATTGGCTGCTAAAATATCCGCACGAGAAAGCCAGAGCTGCTTTGCCATTTCTTCCAAAGCATGGTTTTTCTCAGCCATTGTGGCCGTATTGATTGTCTTCTTAACTTTCTGAACCTTTTCAAAAATCGCTTGTGTTGAGGTCATCGCTTCTCCTTTCCTTGTTTTCTAAAATTCTGCAAATAAATCATTCAACTCCGGTGTCAGAGAAATCCAATCATCCCGATGAATGACGACTCCTTTAGGTTTATTGGACTTGAGCATATCTTTAAGAGCTGACTTGCCAAAACGCACGCGCCCTTTACCAAGAATAGTTCCGCTGCCTTCTTCATAAACTGTCACCGTATCTTGATAGGAAAAGCTTCCCGATACAGATACAAGACCGGACACCAACAAACTTTTTCCATTATTTCTGAGAGCGTCGGCTGCTCCTTGGTCTACATAGATTTCCCCTTGACTCTTAGCATAGAAAGCCAGCCATTGCTTCTGCGTTTTTAGACCTTTTTCCTGGGCCAAAAAGAGACTGCCATCCTTGGTTTCCTCCGCCGCTTCCAGCAGAGCATCAGTCTTGAGTGAGGAGCAGATATAGACCGGAACACCAGACATGGTCGCAAGTGTTGCAGCTTTGATCTTTGTCAGCATGCCGCCAGTGCCATTACTCGTTCCTGCACCGCCTGCCATATCAATCAGCTCAGAGCTAATCTTCTCAATCTTTTCAAGACGTCGAGCATCTGGATTGGTAGAGGGATTAGCTGTGTACAGTCCATCTACATCTGTCAGGAGTACCAAGAGGTCCGCCTGAACCATAGCCGCCACCTGCGCACTCAGTGTATCATTGTCCCCGACCTTGAGCTCCTCAATGGCCACCGTGTCATTTTCATTGATGATGGGAATAGCTCCGCGATTCAGCAAGACAGATAAGGCCTGATGGGCATTCTTATAACGCCGCTTATCTGCAAAATCATCCTGGGTCAAAAGAATCTGAGCAGAAATGATTTGCTTCAAAAGAAGATTGGTTGTATATTCCTCCAAAAGCAAACCCTGTCCAACCGCAGCTGAAGCCTGCTTATCTGCCACTTTTGTCGGTCGCTTTTTAAAGCCCAGAGAAGAAAAACCTGCCGCAATAGCTCCTGATGAGACCAGGATCAACTCATGCCCCGCCTCGTGCAAGAGAGCCAACTGCCGAGTAATTTCCTTTACTTTGGCGCGTGACAGACTGCCATCTGCGTTGGTTAATGACGAAGTCCCCACCTTAAATACGATTCGCTTTGCTTTCATTTCTTCTTCCTTCACTGCTAGATTGTCTTATTATACCACGATTTACAGAAAATAAAAACGACCGCGATTGAAGCGGTCAAAGGAAAATTTGTATTTTAACAATGAACAAACCTACCTATTCTTGTCGCAGTTTTGCCAAGGTTTCTTGGAAAATGGCTGGCACTTCAGCTGTAAATTCCAGCACTTCACCAGTTCTAGGATGGGTGAAGCCCAGGGTTCGCGCGTGCAAAAATTGGCCATGACCTTTTAAAGTCTTGCGAGGTCCATAAACTTCATCACCAGCTACTGGATGACCAATATAGACCATGTGGACGCGGATCTGATGAGTCCTTCCCGTTTCCAGTTGAAGCTCAACCAGAGTATAGTCACCAAAACGTTCCAAGACTTGAAAACGCGTTAGAGCAGGCTTGCCTTTAGCCGTCACGGCCTGCTTCTTACGGTCTTTTTCGCTGCGGCCAATCGGTGCTTCAATCACTCCACGGTCATTAGGCAGATTTCCATGAACAATAGCCCAATACTTGCGTAGGGATTTCTTATCCTTGAGCTCATCAGCCAGAGCCACATGGGCTTGGTCATTCTTAGCAATCATGAGAAGTCCTGAAGTATCCTTGTCGATCCGATGGACAATCCCCGGCCGGAGAACTCCGTTGATGCCAGAGAGGTCCTTGATGTGGTACATGAGGGCATTGACCAGTGTGCCGCTGGTATGGCCTGCAGAAGGATGGACCACCATTCCCTGCGGTTTATTGACGACTGCCACATCCTCATCTTGATAGACGATTTCTAGCGGAATATCCTCAGGCACATACTCAACCACTTCTGGCTCAGGCAGTTCATAGGAGATGACATCGCCTTCTTTGACAGAGTATTTGGCTTTTTTGGCTTGTCCATTGACCAAAATCTGGCCATCCTTAATCTGCTCATTAGCCAAGCTCCTTGACAGTTCTGTCAGCTCAGCAACCGCCTTGTCCAATCGCTGACCAGCTACCGAGACCTCAATTCTTACTTCCATCTTTTTCTTCCTTCAAAATCATCAGCAGTAAAATAGCTACACCAAAGGTCAGATACATATCAGCCACATTGAAAATAGCAAAATTGATAAAATCTAACTGAAACATGTCCACGACAAAACCTTGACGTATCCGGTCAATAAAGTTCCCTAAACCGCCAGCAATTACCAAGCTCAGTCCGGCCAGCATCCACCTTGAAGCATGTAGATGCTTGATGAGGTAGTAAACAGCTCCACCGATGACCAAAAATGTCACCAAGGTAAAGAGCCATTGCTGGTTTTCCAGCATGGAGAAGGCTGCGCCGGTATTCTGAAGATAGGTCAGACTCACCAGATGCGGAATGAAACTCTTGACCTGCCCCAGCTTAAAACCGCTGACAATATATAACTTGACAAGCTGGTCCACAACAATAAGAACCAAGACTGCAAAAGGAATAATAATTTTTCTTTTCATACTTTATTTTTTCTGTGCAAAATACTCTTTCATAACTGATACAAAGTCTTCTCCGACCTGAGTCAACTCCACATCTTCACGCTTGACATAGACCATGTGGTTGTCCAAGTTGTCGCGAAGCTTAATGACAGTAATACCATTCACACTATTGCTGTCCAAAAAGCCAGATCCAGTCGCATAAGCATCCGTACGCTCCAAAATCCCATTCAAAGTCGCGCGGTCCGTCACATTAAACATCTGTGAGCTGGCACTGGTATCGACAAAATTCTCTGAATAATAGAGATACTCGTCCTTTTCCTGAGTGAAGCGAACAGTCGGTAAAGCAGCCAAATCTTCCATGACCAACTCCTTCTTCTGAGTTAGAGGATGATCTTCCCGCAGGTAAATGTGGGTCTGAAAAGGAATGAGCTCAATTACTTCCAAGCCCAGCTTTTCCACCCGCTGCATAATGCCCTTGGTATTCTGGTTATTTAGGTAGATAATGCCGATTTCACTGTGGCCTTGCGCGACTTCGTCCAGAATCTGCACGGTTGTTGACTCAAAAATCCGGAAGTTCTTATATTCAGGATAGGTCTGAGAAAATTGAGTAATCAAAGGCGGCAGAAAGTCATAGTGCTGGCTGGCAATAGAAAACTCATCCCGCTCCTCTTCAGGATTAGCATATTGATTTTGAAAAACATCAAAACCCTTGACCAAATCTTGAGCTTTCTCGTAAAACTCCATTCCTCGGCGTGTCAGAAAAGTACCGCTGCTGGTCCGACGAAAAATCTTGAATCCCAGCTCTTTTTCCAGATCACGGACAGAGATAGACAGACTAGGCTGGCTTACATACATTTTTTCCGCAGCTTCTCGAAAAGTCCCACTATTAGCAATGGCAACCACATAACGCAATTGTTGAATATTCATAACATTTTCCTTCTTTACATATCGTCTCATTATACCATAAACCAAGGCAGAACAAAAGAAACCAGCTGTAAGAAGCCAGTTTCTCCTTTTAAGTTAATGAGTATTCTTAGAAAAATTTGCTATTTTTCTTTGAGATAGACAACCTCTGTCATCTCTTTGAAGCCTAGCTTTTTATAGAGTTTCAAAGCTCGGCTATTCTGCTTTTCTACGACAATCTGAAACTCCTGTCCATTGCCCTCATTCAAATCCAGCATGCTTGCAAGCAAGAGATAGCTTCCTAACCCCTGCCCCTGAAAATCTTGATTAACTGCCAAGCCAAAAAAATAATTGGTGCCAAAATCCGTATCAACAGACACAGAAGCTACAACTCTACCATCTTTCTTCAGGATATAAAGCAAGCTAGATGCGCTGCTGATAGATTCTTGGGCATATTTCAAGGCAACATCAAGCGGTATCTCAAAGACTTGGGACTGAAAAGCAGCAATTTCCTCTGCCAAGCCCAAAATTCCTTGCAAGACCTCTATCCCTTCTCTCTTTTCCAGAGGAAAAGTTTGAGCAGGCTGTGCCAGCCAGATTTCTGCTTCACCCTCTTGGTAATCAAATCTGCGAGCAAAATCGGGTTGAGCGTTCAAAAAGGCCCGCTCTGCTACATACTCAATCTCGGTCAAATCATACTTATCAGCTTCTTTTTCAAAAACAGCCAGAAGCTGATTAGCCACACCCTGACGGCGATACGCCGGCAGAACATAAAGAGACACCTCAGCTTGGCTGGGTTCATCTGCGTAGACAGATAGAAAGCCGATGGTTCGACCATCCATCTCTGCCAAGAAGAAGGCTGGCATTTCCGAATCCGCATTATAATTATTATCCAGATAGGGCAGTCGATAGCCTCCATCTACCCTATTACACTCTTGAACTAATTCAAACAATACTTGCTTTTCTTTCTCAGGTAATGCATTATAAATACTTATCTGCATCTGTCTCACTTCTTTCCAGTATTTCTTTCTATTCTACCACGAATAGCCCTGTCAAGTCATTCAAAAAGGGACTGGAAAAATCCAGCCCCAATCTCGCTTAGTTAATTGTTTTTTTATTTTTCAACGTGGTCAGCAAGTTCTTCCTGGGCTTTTTTATTTGCCGCAGTAGCTTCTTCTTTCCATTTTTTCTTAGCTGCTTCGTATTCTTTGGTCGTTACTACATCCTTCTGAAGCTGGGTCAGCTTGAAGTTGTAGCTTGAACCTTTGACACCAACTGGTGAGTAAGCCTTTGTAAATGGCACTGATTTAGTAACAGACGGTGTTGCTCCTTGTGATACAGTCGGGATAATCAAGCCGCTATCTAGCAACCAAGCTTCCGCTTCTGCATACTTTTCGTAACGAAGCTGCACATCGTTGGTTTCAGCATTAGCTTCTTCCAGCATCTTGGTATAAGTATCCAAGCCTAGCTCTTTAATCTTATCATTGTCTTGACCTGGCTCAAAACCAAAGTTTTGCAAGCTTCCGCCGTTCTTGATATTGAGAGTATCAAGATAGGTAGATGGGTCTTGGTAGTCACCAGTCCAGCCACCAGTAGACATATCATAGTCTTTCTGAGCAGCAGAATTAGCAAAATAAGTGATATTATTAAGATCGTCTGTGCTCATCTTTTGCAGGTCAATCACGACATTTTCCGCTCCAAGAGCTGATTCGATAGACTGCTTGGTTGAGCTAGCCCATTGAACGCCAATCGTGCTAGACTGATCAACTGGCATATCTAAGTGAATTGGGAATTCAACACCCTTAGCCTGCAAGGCTTGCTTAGCTTCTGCAAATTTCGCCTTAGCCTTTTCAGGATTGTAGTAAGGATCTTGAGCGTCAGAGAGGTCAATTCCTTGCCATTGGCTGCCATAGTTGACTAATTTTTCCCCAACAACAGTTCCAAAATCCTTGTCGCCAATTTGGACAAAGCTAGGTGGTACCAAGGTATTTCTCAAGACCTTAGTCGCTCCGTCTTCGCCATTTCCTTGCGCACCATAAGATGTACGGTCAAAGGCAAAGTTGATAGCCTGACGGAAGTCTTTGTTCATGATTGCTTCGTTGGTCGCAGACTTTTGAGCGTCTGTTGTTTTAGAAGTATGATTGTAGGACTGACGGTTGTAGTTGAAATTATAGTAATAAGAAGTAGAATCCTGCGGGCTGTATACGATATTGTCCGCGTATTTCTTCTTGACTGAAGCAAAACCTGAGCTATTTGGATAGAGACGAGCTGTGCTGTAAACGCCATCGCTGAAGTTACGAATCAGTGCTTCCTGATCATTTCCATCATAGTAGGTCAACTTAATGCTATCCAGAGTGACATTGTCTTTGTCGTAGTAATTTGGGTTTTTGACAAATTCCATCACAGACTTAGAAGTCAGAGACTTGAGCAAGTAAGGACCGTTATAGAGGATGCTAGATGGCTTGACAGAACCAAAATTGCTTCCTCCTGCTTTCAGAAACTCTTCATTGACTGGGAAGAGAATCGTGCTGGTCGTTTTAGAGTTCCAGTAAGGCTCAGGGCGAGCCAGAGTATATTGCAGGGTATGGTCATCAATAGCCTTGACACCAACATTGTCAAAATTCTTATCTTCACCCTTGATATAAGCATCCAAGCCCTTCACAGAATCCTGAACGAGATAAATAGCTTCAGAATTTTCATCCGCTGCATACTTCAAGCCAGTCACAAAGTCCTGGGCCTTTACTTCTGCATATTCTTCACCATCGGATGTGTACCATTTAGCATCATCACGCAGCTTATAAGTATAGGTCAGGCCGTCCTTAGAAACTGTCCATGACTTGGCGATTGAGGGAACCAGATTCCCGTACTTGTCATTTTCAAAAAGTCCATCGACCAGGTTGGAAATGACATCACCTGTCGTTGCACGGTTTGTAGCAAGATAGTTCAAGCTATCAGGGTCTGAACTATAAACGTAAGTATAATTATTTGTGCTAGACGAAGACTGGCTACAAGCCGTCAGCAATAGCCCGGCACTCAGTGCAACTCCAGTCGCAATCAGCCATTTTGATGCTTTCATGGATAGAACCTCCTTTGATGTTACATTTTATAACATGAACTATTATACCAAAAAACGTATAAAAAGTAAATAGTAAACCGATGACAGTTGAGTAAAATATTAAAGGGTGGGTTCTTTTAGCAAGCTCACAAGGCTTTTTGTTACTGCATTTCTGCAAATTTCTAAATAAAAAAGGAAGAATCCGCTTTTACTGCAAAGTTGCTGTGGAATCTTTCTTTTTGTTATTTTATCAAGAATAAGTAAGGCTACGAAAGTATTACTGCTGTATTCTCATTTTTCATTTCTTATACTTTGCGAGAAGACAGACCATAGAGACAGATAGCTCCAAAGAAGAAGACGAGGCCCAGCAAGACTAAGAACAAACTTCTGCTGTCTCCTGTTTTAGGAAGCTGACTTACCAGCGGAGCCTGCTGACTTAGTTTCCAACGAGGACTTACAGGTTCAACAGAACGCAAATTCAACTGCGGAGAATTTTGTTGACCTGGAATCATGCTCTGCCTAGCTGCAGTAATCTGAACAAGCTCCTTGTAATAACCTTCTGCCATGCTGAATTCTCTGTTTTGACTGTCAATCAAGGTTAGGGAAAGCACTGGACTGAACTGACCTTCTACTAAGCCTTTCAAGCCTATCTCAACTGGATTGGTATCATTGGCTTTTTTCGAAATCAGAACAGTATCACCAGAGATGGTATAATCTGGACTTGGCAGGATGCTGAAATGCTGATTATCCATCTTAAGGGCAAGACGGTAGTCATTTTTCTCTAGACCATTTAATCCACTCAGGGTAACCGTAGCTGTAAAAGGCTGATCTAACTGAGCAGATGTAGGAACATTGACTTTGATATCCTTAACTGGATCGGTATAAAATAGGCCGTGCCCAATAGGATAGGCTACCTCTGTCTCAGACATGATGCCATCCTTGATACGCGGCACATTTACTGGTAACTTCCCAACATGATTTTGACCATTGAAAATGACTTCAACACCAGCCGGTATATTAGGACCGAAGGCATTGTCCGGCTTCAGAGACTCAGTTGGATCCATGCCCTTGTTTCCATAGACCGCTACAATAGCCTTGGCATTAGGATAATTCGCTACATCATAAGGTTTGGAAATGCTCATGACAGCTGCTTGCTTTCCAGTTGCATTTGCATAGTCCACGACTTCTGTCGGAACTCTTGTCAGCCAGAAATCGCTGGCCAGTTGAGATTGCCGTCCAATTTCAGAAATCAGGATAAGGTGTGTCGCTTGGTCAATCTTTCCTTTCAAATCTTCTAACTTGGTTGTTTTGCTGTAGTTCAGCGCTTCGTATGTGACATCTGCTGGAATAACTCCGTCTGCTATCAGACGCTTGACGCCCAGTTCTAGCCCAGGCACTTCATCATCATAAGCCGCTAACAGTAAAATCCTGTCGCCAGATTTGACCTTAAAGGGCAGAACAGTATCATCGTTTTTAACCACCGTCACTGCACTAGCAGCGATTTTTCGTTCAGTATCTCTGTTTAACTCTGAGCCAACAGTTACTTCAGCCTTGGCTTGGGTTCGCTCAGATGGGTCAAAGTCTAAAACACCCCGTTTTTCTTTCAGGTTCAAGATGCGGGTCACTGACTCATCCAATCTGCTGATTGGGATATCGCCTCTCTGAACCGCCTGCTCAATATCACTGATAATCTTATCAATCTTAGCCAAATCACCCTTACTACGTAAGACAGTCGGCATCAGAACCACATCTACACCTGATTTGATTGCCATGATAGCTGCTTCAGATTCTCCGAAGTTTTTGGCAATCGCATCCATGCCCATAGCATCAGATACTACCACTCCCTTGTAACCAAACTTTTTGCGAACTATGCCGGTAATAATATCATCTGACAAAGTGGCAGGGATATAAATTTTTTCTCCAGTTTCCTTAGATATTACTGTGTCTTTTTCAATCTGAGGATACTGAATATGGGCTGTCATCAGCATATCAGCATTTTTGTCAATGGCAGCCTTGAAGGGCAGCAACTCCAGCGCTTCGAGCTCCGCATAGGACTTATCAACCAGAGGCAGACCAGTGTGAGAATCTACCGCCGTATCACCATGCCCAGGGAAATGCTTAGCCGCTACTGCTACATTGTATTTCTGAATCCCCTCCATCATAGCCGTTCCCAAACGAGCAACAACCTTAGGATCTGAAGAGAAGGAACGCAAACCAATAACTGGATTCTGCGGATTATTATTTGTATCAAAAACTGGGGCAAAGTTGACATTCAAACCTAGAGCCGATAGCTCCCGTCCGATGATTTGACCTGCTTGATTAGCCAATTCTGGATCTCGAGTCGCGCCAACTGCCATGTTGCCAGGAAGTGCAGTCCCACTACCCAAACGATAGACGATACCACCTTCTTGGTCAATCGCGAGCAAGAGCGGCAATTTACCATTATTAGCTTGGTTACTAATAGCTGCTTGCTGCAGGGCCTGCGTCAAGGCTAAGGTTTGAGCAGTTCCCTTCACATTCTCAGCAAAGAGAATGACACCACCAAAGTCGTATTTATCAACCGCTTCTGCCACTTCTTTATTAAGCTCCGTCATATCTGACTGGGAGGCTTGGCCCTCTTGCTGCCATTTTCTGAAGTCCGGCATCAACATCTGTGTAATCTTCTGACGAAGTGTCATATCCGCCACAAGCTCCTGTACTCTCTTAGAAGCCGAAGGTGCATCACTCGCTGCCTGACCCTGCGCCTGATTGGCAGCTGAGGAAACTTCTGCAGACTCGGCGGTCACTGGTTTGGTAGAATCTTCTAACAAATTCCCCGTGTTACCAGCTTGACTTGAATCATCTGCTTCAGTAGTTGCAACTGACGGAGCATCAGAGACCGGCAGAGCTTTTGCAGCAATCTGACCATCCTGACTTGGCGTGCCCCTAACCCCTGCATTACTATCAGAAGAGTCCGTTGCAACTGCAGCACTTGCTTGTTCAGACTGGTTAGCAGCTTCCAGCAGCTTATTAGCCGTATCTGCTTTTATGGCTCCAAATGGCCAAAAAACTAGTAATGACAAAGCAAGTACCAATAGCAATTTATACCTTTTCATCATAGGCATTCTCCTTTCATCCCTATAATAATAGCACAAAAAATTATGTTTGTAAACGTTTACATATTATCTAATTCTTGTTTATTTTTATCACCAATTAGTAACATAATCTCTATAAAAATGAAATAATATTACAATATTATAGAAATGTTACAGAGGTATAATTTTATAGAAACAACATAACCTAACTGTTAAAAATGAGATTCTTTAATCTTATACTAACAGTTGCATAGAAAGGATTTGCTATGAGACAAGAAAAGAACACTAAAGCAATGTTCAACCGACACTACTTGCTGGGTCTTTCACTCGCTTCTGCTGCGACTTTGGCAGCTGCTTTGATTTCCACCGGAACAGTCCAAGCGGAGAATAAGTCAATCCCAGACTGGGCCTCTAGACGTGAAGTTGGTATTTACGATCCTAGTGTACCCGACATTGAGGACGACCCTACTATCTTTGATGATTCTGAACCTATCAAGGTTCCGGAAGCCCCTAAAAGTGAGTTCCCTGGCGCTTTTTATGATGAGTCTGGTGAAAGAATTGAAAATAGAATCGTTCTTCACGAGGGTAAATACTATCTCGCAAACCAATATGGAACTACATACAAAGTTCAAGATGACCCAGCTGAACAAATTCCGACGAATCTAAAAAAATCTTTCTATACCAGCCCAACTGGGAAGACGTATTATTTCGACGAAAAAGGACGAAGGGTCATCAATACTTACACTATTGATGGCAAACTATACTTCTTTGATTCTAACGGAGAAATGGTTAAAAACAGATTTGTTAGTTACTCTGAATATACTTATTACTTTGGTGAAGATGGAACAGCTTATGAAAACGGTCTTTTTAAGATTGGCAAGTATTACTATTACTTTGGTGAGTATGGTGAACTTTATAGGGAAACTATTGTCAACTACAAAGGAAAGACCTATTATGCAAATTGGTATGGCGTTGTCAATATAAAAGACGAAGAAGTTACACCATAATGAAAAACACCAGAAATGAGAACGTGTGTCTTCGTTTCTGGTGTTTGTTTTATTCAAAACCCCTCTAATGGGAAATTCATTTTTTAGCAGATGGTTATTGTTCTTCTGATTTTCTTACACTAATACCTAGCCCCAATCCAGTCAGAAGCAAACCAAGCCCCACAACACTATAGACTGCCTTTTCGCTACTTCCTGTTTTAGGAAGAGACTGTTCAGATTTGGCCAAAAGTGTTGGTGCTTGAACATGATAGACGGTAGATGTAGGCATTGTAGTACGACGCTCAAGATAGAATTGATAACTATCTTTTATGATTTTATAGTAACGAGCTTCATTGACACTTTCAACAATCCATGAAGTGGTTCCTTTTGTTAGAGCATCAGCTAGGTTATTTTCGATATCAAGCACTCTGCCTTCTGTTGCAAAATTTTTGTAAATTCCCTCAATCGATTTTACCGTTGCTACGGTTCTTTCTATACCAGCAGCTTTCAAAGCCGCAAGTGTATCAGCAACCGTTGGAATTGAAGGGTCTTCTTTCATTTCAGCATCTGTTAATAAAACGACGAATTTCTTATTTTTAGATGACTTAGACCAATCATAGGTCGAAATAATCTGGTTCAGGGCAGGAGTTGGTGTTTCCGGAGTATCTCCTCCACTCGCTATACGAATCGCAGCTAACGCTTTTTCGAGCTCAGCCGGATCAGTTGTAAAATAAGATGACCCAAACCGTGTTAGAACCGTATCTTCATCTTTGCTGCCAGAATTACGGCCGTAGACTTCATCACTAAATGTTGCCAAGCCAAAACGTGCTGTAATCCCCTCTTTAGTAATATTTCGCACAAATTCATTAATATTTGCACGAACAATATCAATTGTGCCACCCATGGATCCTGAACGGTCGACAACAAATACAATATCAGCTGAACCAGCTTTTGTCACAGTTGGTGGCGTTGAGGTGTAGGTAATAGTTGTAGTCTTATCTACTCGCTCATACTGCGTATAGGGATTCCCATTTTCATCTGTGCCAGATAAAGTATTTTCAGTACGTCTAGTTATTGGCTCTGGCGCCTTATCAACCTTTTCCGGAGCCACTTCTGTCTTTGTAACATCAACAGTCGACGTTTCTACACGGACTGTTTGATTGCCTTCTTGACTTTCTTTGACATCAACAGGTGATACATTTTTTGATACATCGATCAAATCTCCTGGTTTCGCTGTAGATTCTTCAACAACAGGTTTCGTCGTATCAGCAGCAATTTCAGTACCAGCAGCTTCAATCGGAGAGCTTACTGCTTCAGTTTTTTCTATACTGCTTGAAGGTGGTGTGCCAACCTGGTCTGCAAAAACATGCGAAGCTTGTGAAAAGGCAAATAGAAGAGTTGCTGATGCTAATCCAACTTTCAATTTATACAATGAAAAGCCTGGAAGTTTAAATGATTCTTTTTCCATAATTTCTCCTTATCTTTTTAGATTTAGAAACATGATTGCATCTATTTTATATAGAATAACATAAAAAAATAGGAAATGCAAGCGATTTCAAATATTTATTAGTCTAAAAATTAAAATTTTAGAATATTATCAGAGTTTGTATGCTAAAATTGATGAGCATCATCATGAATTAATAAATGCTTTATCGTGCCGTCTCTAATAAGAAATCCCCATGCTCAATATCCGAGCATGGGGATTTCTTATTAATTATTTAGCGATTGGGTAAACAGAAACTTGTTTCTTATCGCGTCCTTTGCGTTCAAAGCGTACTACGCCTTCAACTTTTGCGAACAAAGTATCATCTCCGCCGCGTCCAACGTTGACACCTGCATGGATGTGAGTGCCACGTTGACGGTAAAGGATAGAGCCGCCTGTTACGGTTTGACCGTCAGCTGCTTTAGCTCCCAGACGTTTCGCTTGTGAATCACGTCCGTTAGATGTAGAACCTCCACCTTTTTTGTGGGCGAATAGTTGCAAGTTAGCAAGATTCATTTTTAACATAATGTTTTTCCTCCGTGTTAGTTTTCTGTGATAACTCTGGTTTGGACGAACTCAGATGAGTCCTCCGATAAGTTTGCCATTCCTAGGAAAAATGATTCAAAGAAAAGTTGAGTCATTTCTCTTTGGCTCGGTGCAATACCTGTCGGGATTTCAACCCGTAAGAATCCACCTTCATCTTCGTTTAATTCTAAAGTCGGTTCGTAGCCTGCGAATTTCTCAACTGAATTGACAAAATTAATGGCGAGCGTCGAAACAGACGCACACACGACATCATAGCCGTATTCGCCACTCGCGGCGTGACCTGTGATTTCTGCACGCCTCAGTTCGCCATCTTCGGCTCTTTCAAAGACTGCGTGTATCATTTAATCTCCTTAAAATTAAGCGTTGATTGCGTTGATGACAACTTTTGTATATGGTTGACGGTGACCTTGTTTACGGTGGCTACCTTTTTTAGGTTTGTACTTGTAAGTAACAACTTTCTTTTGTTTTCCTTGTTTTTCAACAGTTCCAACTACAGTAGCTCCAGCAACAAGTGGAGTTCCGACAACAGTGTTTTCACCACCAACAAGAACAACTTCGTTAAAAGTAACTTCTTGACCAGCTTCAACGTTCAATTTTTCAACGTAGATTGCTTGACCAACTTCAACTTTAACTTGTTTTCCGCCAGTTTTAATGATTGCGTATGTGCTCATTATGCACCTCCTATGTATTTTTGGGTTTCCCCGTATTTT
>NZ_CAURLD010000018.1:0-38274 GCF_963525625.1 uncultured Streptococcus sp. | reverse complement strand
TCTTGCTCGACAATCCAAAGACAATTGAGAGGCTAGGACTTTTGTCCCAGCCTCTTATTTGTCTATAATAATGGTGTTTTTGACAAAGATTATTATTTTTTTGACAAAGATACTTGTCAAAAAGAAAAGAATCTGTTACAATAATTTTATCCAAGGGAGAATAATAAATAAGGAGTTTATGATGCAGCTTAGAAATCGACTCAAGGAGTTGAGGGCGCGTGACGGTCTCAACCAGACAGAACTGGCTAAGCTGGCCGGTGTTTCCAGGCAGACAATCAGCCTTATAGAGAGAGGCGAATATACCCCATCGATTGTGATTGCCCTTAAGATTGCCCATATTTTCAACGAAAATGTTGAGAATGTCTTTCGGCTGGTGGAGGAAGCAGAATGAAGAAGCAATTAGAATTCATTTCAAGAGGAGCTAAAACAGTCCTTCAGCCTCAGCATTCTTGTATCATCTATTGTAAAAAATAAAGGAGAAGAAGTCGTGAAAGAGCAAAAACGTATATCTACACAGAAAAGAGTTTTATATAATGTCCTTATATTTCTAGCTGGAGCTTTAATAGGCGGTTTGTCTATTTTGTTTTCGGAAACTGGCCTGCTAAAAAACATCAGTTGGTCGACTATTTTTACTGTTCAACTGCTGCGCCAGTTAGGTAGGGCCAGTCTTATCCTCCTCTATCCATTGGTCTTTTTCTTGATTTATCGGACTCGTAAATACAATGAAGCTTATGAAAAAGAAGCAGATGAGGATAAGAATTATGAATGGTACCGGCTAACCTTTAAAAATCTGGAATATGCGAGCATTGTCTTTAATATCAGCAGTGCTATCGTTCTTTTTACGATTTTAGTTGGAGTCGTTTATATCGGGAATATCACTAATCATAAGAGCCCGCTTCAGTGGAGTCTTATAGATTATGCGATTGCCTTTCTTTATTTTATTTTGCAAGTTGTCTTTTTAAAGACGGTTCAAAAGGTGCGGCACTATAAGCTATCAGCCCTTCCGACTACCGAGGAAATAAAAGAATTTGCCCTCTCTTATGATGAATCAGAGCTGCAAGCCAATTATGAACAGTGCTATCTCATTCTCTTCAATGTAAATCAGAGACTTCTGCCAGCCCTCTATGTCATTTTAGGGATAGTGGGAACTTTCACACCCCTCAATGTCGTTTCGGGTTTTGTCATCCTAGTGGTGATCCATATCTATATCAATCTTATGTATTATCCAATGGTAAGAAAATATTTCAAATAAGCTTATTTCCTGATGAAAGGCGGAAATTATGAAACTACTGAAAGAACTTGATTTTATCCATAATAAAAAGGTCAATCTGGCTCTGAATATAACGGCTGTATTGCTGATCTTCCCTTTTCTAGCCCTCTTTACCTGGATTGCTATTCTAATGTATGGCAAGGGCAGCGAAGTTTTTCATTTCTTTGACTTATTCTACCTCCTTGTTCTAATGGTCATCCATGAGCTGATCCACGGCTTTTTCTTCAAGGTCTTGGGGGATGAAAATACCAAGGTCAAGTTTGGTTTTAAAAGCGGCATGGCCTATGCGACCAGTCCAGGCAGTCGTTACAGTCGGAAAAGGATGCTCGTCATCATCCTGGCACCTTTCTTTCTGATTAGCCTAGTCCTGACCTTGATCTATGCCTTGCATATTCTGACTGCGACCTCTTATATCGTTCTTGCTAGCTTCCATGCAGCCGGCTGTGCAGGAGATTTTTTCCTGGCTGTCGCTATTCTTCGGCAGAAGGGTGATATCGCTGTTGAGGATACGGAAGTCGGTATCAATATTTATCAAAAGGAGAATACAAAATGAACAACTTCAAATCAACTGCTTTAGGACTTGTAAAATGGATAGGCTTAATTGCTCTTAGCCTCCTTATAAATGCTGCTCCAATGCTATTCTTAAGGCTCGGGAAGAATTTACCTATTTATGCAGAAATCTTATTGGTAGCCTTGTATCTGATTTTAGTTTTCCTGATTTTTCGTAGCTTGTGGCGGCGTTATCAGAAGCATGTGCCTGAAGAAAAGAAAAAATTCAAACAGTCTGGCAAGGACATCGGTTTTGCTTTTCTATTCTTTTTCCTTGCCAGAGTGGCTGCTATTGTCGGTGTTTATCTCAATCTCATCCTGAGCGGCAATTCCCAGACCAGTAATGACAGCGCCATACAAGGGCTAGGGGGAATGATGTCTTCGCAGCATATCTTTTTTGCCTTGCTCTTTGTTGCAACGATTGCCTTTATCGCTCCTATCATGGAGGAATTAATTTTCCGCGGTTTTGGGACTGCCTTCTTTTTCAAAAATAATCAAAAAGTTTTGCCTGCTATTGTGACTTCTGTGGTCTTCACCCTGCCTCATATCACCCAATTGACTGAGTTCCCAATTTATTTTGCACTTGGACTGGTTCTTTATTTATCCTATGCTCGTCGGGGGAATATAAAAGATTCCATGTTGGTTCATATCCTGAACAATCTCCCTATGGCTATAATACTGCTGCTAGCTATGTTTAAGTAAATCAATCTATAAGGAATCACTATGAAATTAAAAACTTTCTTTACTAATTTTGGCCTTTATATACTTGTCCTCTTGGCCTATTTCTATATATTTTCCGCTATAGTTCTCTTCACCATAGGTTCTCTGACAGGAGGAACTTCTCAACTATTGATTTTGCCAATTTTTGTCATACTTGCCAGTCTCTATTCTTTTGCCATGTGGAAATGGTACCAGAAAGATTTGAAACTGGAAATCAAAAATACCAAGCTAACCAGTTCTATCTGGCTTCCCAGCGTCCTCTTGCTTGCTTTTATCATCTTCCAGCAGCTCGTTCCTATTGAATCTTCTGCCAATCAGAATGCTGCTGTGCAGTTGATTCAGCAGCAGCCAGCCTTTGCCTTCCTATACATGGTAATCTTTGCTCCTATTCTTGAGGAGTTGCTGACGCGAGGATTTTTGGCTAAGTTTCTCTTTCCCAACCAAAATAGCTTGGCTAAAATTCTGCTTTATTTAACTGTATCTGCCAGCTTTTTCTCTCTTCTGCACATGCCGGGTAATCTAGTACAGTTTCTGGTTTACTTCATCTTGGGAGCTATCTTTGGCCTAGGCTATCTAGCTAAGAAGGACCTGCGCTACTCAATGGGTCTACATTTGGCCAATAACCTAATTGCCTTTGTTCTCATTGTCTTCTTTTAATAGAAAAACGAAATATAAGACAGCACTTCTAAAGTTAGACAGAAAAGTCTAACTTTAGAAGTGCTTTTCTGTGGAATGGAGTTTAAATACTAAACTGCTTTTCTGGTCTTTCGAAAGCCAGCAGATTCAAATTCTTGTGAAAGTGTTTTCCAGATGGTATAATGAGCTATCAAATGAAAAGAGGTTTCTTTATGTCTAAAGTCCTATTAATTGTCAACCCTAGCTCGGGAGGCGAAAAAGCCAAGTCCTATGAAGACTTGGCAAGAGAAAAGCTGGCAGAATGTTTCGATGAGGTAGTGGTCAAGCATACTGAAAAAGGCGGAGACGCAGCGGCTTTTGCTAAGCAAGCAGCAGAAGACCGTTATGATAGCGTCTTTGTCATGGGTGGCGATGGAACAGTCAATGAAGGAATCAGCGGCCTGGCTGAACTAGACTATCGTCCGACTTTTGGCTTCTTTCCACTTGGTACGGTCAATGACTTGGCGCGTGCTCTTGGCATTCCCCTGGACGCTGAAGAAGCCATCCAGAATCTGGATATCAATAAAGTCAAGCCACTTGATATCGGTAAGATTAATGACCAGTACTTTATGAATGTGGTTGCCATTGGAACGATTCCTGAATCGATTAACAATGTGGATTCAGAAGATAAGACCAAGTGGGGCAAGTTTGCCTACTTTATCTCTGGCTTCAAGCAGTTGATGGATACTAGTTTTTACGAATTTCACTTGAAGATTGATGGAGAAGAGCGTACGATAAAGAGCAGCACACTCTTGATTGGCTCTACCAACTCAATCGGAGGTTTTGAGAGTATTCTCCCTGAAGCCACTGTCAATGACGGCTTGCTCCATCTCTTGTATCTTAAGGATAAAAATCTCTTGGACACCTTGGTTTCTGTTCCAGATTTGATTTCAGGCAATGGAGAAGAAAGTGATAATATCGAGTATCTGACCTTTAAGGAAATCACAGTTGAGTTGGTTGACGATAAGGCAGAGCTCAGCGTCAATGTTGACGGAGATGAGGGCGACCAACTGCCAGTAACGATTCGTGTCTTGCCATCTCACTTGAATGTGTATTACTAGTTTTTTTGTGTTTAGACTCAAAAAAGAATATGGTAGAAGGACTCTAAACTTTTAAGTTTGGGGTCCTTTAATACTTGTAATATACTAATTTTTAGATTTACATGCTTTTCTCAAGTGATGGCGGATGTCAGCGACCTCCTGCAGAGTTCCATGACTAGCTATTGAGCCTAAGGTCTCAATAGCTCCGCTCTACCTAACTGTTGCAACAGTTAGGTAGATTTCATCACTGAGAAAAGGAAGTAATCTTTTTGGAATTTTATTAGTAAAATCTTTCCAATTATGCTATAATAAATCTAGAATAACATGATAACATAACCAAAAGTTTCCTGATTTATTTGGGAGGGGATTGACGATGCAAGGAAAAGAATTTGGACAGCATTTGAAACAGCTTCGATTAAATAGGGGCTGGACTAAGGAGCAATTGTGTGGTGATGAGTCAAAGCTTTCTATACGGCAGTTAACCCGTTTGGAGTCAGGCATTTCCCAGCCTACTCTTTCTACTTTAGAATATCTGGCTTTCTGTCTAGAGGTCGATTTGACAACTTTGACAGGAAGTAAAAAAGAAGATGTAGCTCTACCTACTGACTATCAGCGCTTGAAGTATAAGCTGATTCGGACGACCACTTATGGCAATACCGAAGCTTTGTTCGAATTGGAGCATATCATAGATGAAATTTTTGAAGTTTATTATGATGATTTGCCAGAAGCTGAGCAGAATGTAATGGATATCTTGCAATCAAAGATTTATACTTATACTTCTGAGAAATTCCATAAGTATGGAATGACTCTCTTTGCCCAGCATTTGGACGATTTGCAGAGTAAAAAGCATTATGACGTGAATGATTTACTCTACATCCAGCTCTATCAGATCTATGTGGGAGATGAAGAGGAGATTCGGTCAGCTAAGTTTGATAAGGAATTATATGCAAGAATCGCTCAGCGATTACTGCAGTCAGTTGACTATATTCCAAATGAATATCTCTTTCTCATGCGAGATGCTCTACTGACAATCCCAGGTATTGAGTGCGAGCGAAAAGAGTTCATTTATACAAAAGATACGCTCAACAAACTTAATGTAATCATGGAATTGACAGAGGACTATCAAAAGAAACCGCTGATAAGAATGTTAGAGGGAGAATATGAGCTTTTCGTACACAAGGACGAGAAAAAAGCTCAACAATACTATGAAGAGGGACTGACACTGGCAAGATTGTTAGGTCATACTTTTCTATCTAAAAAAATGGCTGAGGAGTGGAATAAAGAACTTCGGCTCTATCATCAAGGCTAGCAGGACATCTATGTCCTGTTTTTTATTTGTAATTGAGTCTATAATTGAAACATGGAAAAAGTTAAATAGGAAAGGAGAGAATCACATGTTTAGGATTTCTTATTATCTCGCCATGATTTGGTTTTGGCTTTAGGAAATTAAATGTTGTCGTGCACAAAGATTAATAAAGGGAGCAAATAAAATGAAAAATCAATTTTTTAATAAGCAGGTTCAACGTTTTTCTATTCGTAAATATTCTCTAGGAGCAGTTTCAGTGCTTCTAGGAACATTATTATTTGCAGGGACTCAAACAGTTGCTGCTGATCAAGTAATTTCGCCAACTGGTACTGATTCAGTAGTTTCTACAGCACCTTCTGACATAGCTGTGGACACAAATCAGAGTGTTTCAGAAAAGTCAAATGCAACAGTAAGTTCTGATATTGAATCGGAAACAAAAAATGCTGTAAATAACAATTTAGTTAGTATTGAAAATGGAGTAACTTCTGAAGTTCCTGAACCACTAGAAACTGAAAATAAAGCGACAAATGCAAATGATATTCCAATCAACACTGAGCCTGTTTCTGATCAAACTTCAACAGTTAATGAAAAACAGAAAACTGTTGAAATAAATCCAGTTATAGATGATCCTACTAATCCTAAACATTTAGTAACACGTGGCTATGCCGCTTCGAATGTAGATAAGCCAGCCACCTCAATTGTTAATGATGTCAGCCGCCGCCGTGCAACTAAAGAAGAAAAAACAACTCTCAAAACAACTGTTGGTAAAGTTGCAAACGGGACTGGACATACGACTTTACTGGCTACAGGGAATGGTTCAATCGCTCGAGGCGATGATTATCCAGTAAGGTTTAAAAATCTCCCTGATTATGCTGCGGACGATTGGGGACTTATTGTTAAAAATTGTACTTCATTTACTGCTTATAGATTAAGTTCAGTTAATGGTTTTAACATTCCTCGTGCGTACGGAAATGGCGGTGAATGGGGATATCGGGCAAGAAGAGAAGGATATAGGGGAGATAATCATCCAGCTCTTGGCTCAGTCGCTTGGATTGATGATGGAAGTTACGGACATGTAGCATGGGTGTCCAATGTATTGGGAAATAATGTAGAAATTGAAGAATATAACTATGCTTGGAGTAAAAGTTATAATCGCAGAGTAGTTGCTGCAAGTTCAATCTCAGGCTTTATACATTTTAAAGATATCATTGGAGGTACATCCACACCGATTTCCCAGCCTTCTGATAATCAAGGAATCCCTGCCAGTGGAGTGTATCATTTCACTCAAAGATCCTCCATTAAAGCTGAGCCTAAGATGTCTAGTCCTGAATTAGCTTATTATGATGCAGGACAAACTGTTACATATGATCGCAAATTGGAAGCAGATGGCCATCAATGGATTAGCTATCTCTCCTTTGCTGGAAATCGTAGATATATTGCCATTGGAGTAACAAAGACAAAGGCTCCTTTAAAGGGAACCTTGACTATCCAAAACAATAATGCTCAGACAGGGACTTTTGATGTCATTGTATCTGATGTCTCTAGCCCGTATGGTGTGAAAGAAGTGAAATTACCAACTTGGTCAAGTGAAAATGGACAAGATGATATTGTTTGGTACACTGCTGCTAAACAGCCTAATGGAACATATAAAATAACTGTCAATGCAAATAAACATAAAGGTTCTACGGGAGAGTATAATATCCATCTATATTATGTTCAAAATAATGGGGAAATGGTTGGAGCTGGGGGAACGAAGACTACCGTTTCTATTAAGAAGCCTGAAGGGAAAATTACTATTCAAAATAATAATTCAAAAACAGGAACCTTTGATGTTGTTATATCTAACATTTCCAATCCTGGTGGTGTAAAAGAAGTAAAAGTACCTACATGGTCTAGTGCGAATGATCAAGATGATATTATTTGGTATACTCCTAAAAGACAATCGGATGGCACTTACAAATTGACAATAAAGGCTAGCGATCATAAATATTCCACTGGAAAATATAATGTGCATTTATACTATGTTCAAAATAATGGCCAAATGATTTGTGTAACAGGAACGACGACAGAAGTCTCCTTGGATAAGGAATTAATCCGGCCGACAGGAACTATTACTATTCGGAATAATACTTCAAAGACAGGTACCTTTGATATTATTGTGTCTAATGTTTCTAATCCTGGTGGTGTAAAAGAAGTAAAGGTACCTACATGGTCTGCTGCCAATGACCAAGATGACGTGGTTTGGTACACTGCTAGCAAGCAACCAGATGGGACTTACAAACAGACTATTAAAGTAAGTGATCATAAAAATTCCACAGGGAAATACAACGTCCACCTGTACTACGTTCAGGATGATGGAAAACTTGTAGGTGCCGGCTCAGCTACTACGGAAGTCGCATTACCAACTATATCTATTCCATCAAAAGGGAATTACGTTTTTCAAGGCTATGCTTCTATTCGGTCTGAAGCTAAAATATCAAGTCCAGAACTAGCAAACTTTGACAAAGGGAGCACAGTCTTTTATGATCAAACTTTTATTGCAGATGGTCATCAGTGGATTAGCTATGTTGGGTATAGTGGTAGCCGTCGTTATGTAGCAATAAATTAATTTTATAATATTTCAATATGATTATTGATTTTATTAATTCAAAATGTTACAATAAGATTACAAAAAGGTATTAATTCATGAGGAGGCCTCTTTTATGAAAAATGCAAAATTAATGTTTCTTGCGACTGCACTCACTTCTTCCATTATCTTGCTTGGTGCTTGCAGTAAACAGCAGGACAAGCAAACATCTCAAAGTAGTAGCTCTAGCCAAACAGTTCAAACTTCTAAATCAGATTCTAAGTCTGAAGCGAAAGCTGTTCCATCAGCTAGCCCAGATGAAACTGATGCAGCGTCAGTATCTTCTGAAGCTCAGCCTAAAAATGAAACAAAGTCTGACACGAAAGACCCAGCCACTCCAGCAGCGGGTATCGATGTCAATGCTTTGGCAGCAGGAGATTTTTCGACTGTAGCCGGTACTTGGCAAAATGATTTGGGGGATGCGATAGTATTGAATAATCAAGGGGTCGTTTCTCATACTCTGAATGGAAAAGAATCCAGCGATTATACTTTACTAAAAGGTCAAGTAAGCGATGGTAGTTATGTATCTACTCTTGCTTATACTGCTGGTAGCAGTAGCGCAACCTTTTTAGTAATTCCAGAAGGAGCTGTTTTGCCTGATACTGGAAACGAGAATCCTAAAGCACAGATTCGAGTTGGACAAGATGCTATCACTGCTTCCCAGCATCCGTATTATCGCGTATCTAATTAGTGACTGCATAAGTGGAGTTAGGGATGATGTTCCTAGCTCCACCTTTATTTGGATAAAAAACATGAAGGGAGGAAAAGATGGCTACTTTAATGATGAAAAAAATAGCTGAGGATTTAAATAAGACTAGAGTATTGGATGAAAATGGAGCTTTGGTAGCTTATTATGCCCTTCTGCCAGCTGACTTTTCTGGTGGTGACAGCAAGCTTTATCTTGAAAATCCAACGAGTCAAAGGCGGATGTATAGAATTTATCAAAATATGAAGCCCTTTTTATTTCCTATTGTCCCAGCTCATGACTGTACCGTGATTTATCTAACATCTGATGTTGGAGTTGAGATTACAGTCGCAGAACATCTGGAAGAATATATCTATGATAGTCAATAGATTAATAGTCAGTCAAAGACCCCCTCTTTCCGTATTTTGGAAAGAGGGGGTCTTTGTCTTATAAACCGTAATTATAGTCGTCATCCTGCATGGCTTCAACTTCGCCCAGCAGGTAGCCGTTACCCACCTGGGAGAAGAAGTCATGGTTGGAGGTACCGGTTGAGATACCATTCATGACGATAGGATTGACATCGTCTGCCGAGTCTGGGAAGAGTGGATCTTGTCCTAGATTCATCAGAGCCTTGTTGGCATTGTAGCGTAGGAAGGTCTTGACCTCTTCGGTCCATCCAACTGTGTCATAGAGGCTTTCAGTGTAGCCTTCTTCATTTTCATAGAGGGTGTAGAGCAGGTCGTACATCCATTCTTTGAGTTTTTCTTGCTCGTCTTCTGGCAGCTCGTTAAAAGCTAGCTGGAACTTGTAGCCGATATAGGTTCCATGGACAGACTCGTCACGGATAATCAGCTTGATAATTTCAGCAACGTTGGCCAGTTTGTTATTGCCCAGATAGTAGAGCGGAGTGAAGAAACCAGAGTAGAAGAGGAAGGTTTCTAAGAAAACGCTGGCTATTTTCTTTTCCAGAGCTGTACCGTTCAAGTAAATTTCGTTGATAATCTCAGCTTTCTTTTGCAGGTACGGATTGGTGTTGGTCCAGGCAAAGATTTCATCAATTTCTGACTTGGTGTTGAGCGTAGAAAAGATAGAAGAGTAGGACTTGGCGTGAACGGACTCCATAAATTGGATGTTGTTGAAGACAGCTTCTTCGTGAGCTGTGCGGACATCCTTGCGCAGGGCATCCACACCAGACTCAGACTGGAGGGTGTCCAGCAGGGTCAGGCCACCGAAGACCTTGCCGACCAAGTCTTTTTCCTTGTGGGACAGCTTTCTCCAGTCATCCAGGTCATTGGATAGGGGAATCCGCGTATCCAGCCAGAATTGCTCGGTCAGTTTTTCCCAGGTGGACTTATCGATGACATCTTCAATAGCATTCCAGTTAATGGCTTTGTAGTAAGTTTGCATTCTTTCTCCTTTAGTAGATGGTACGACCTGATGTGGTATCAGCTATCCCTTCTTGGATACTGTCCCAATGCTCCACGATTTTACCTTCCTGTCCATGATGAGGAAAGTAAAATTGTGACGTGGTCGAATTTCCTTTTCTTTTTCTAAAATCTCTTGTTAGATCACACAGCTTTCGCAATGGTTGGCACCTACTTCGCCGCCATCATCGGTGAAGGTGCGGACGTAGTAGATGGACTTGATACCCTTGTTGAAGGCGTAGTTACGCAGGATAGAAAGGTCGCGGGTTGTTTGCTTGCTTTCTTTTTTCCATTCGTAGAGGCCTTTAGGAATATCGCTGCGCATAAAGAGAGTCAGGGAAAGACCTTGGTCCACGTGCTCAGTTGCGGCTGCATAGACATCGATAACCTTGCGCATGTCCATGTCATAGGCACTGGTGTAGTAAGGAATAGTCTCAGTTGACAGACCAGCCGCAGGATAGTAGATCTTACCGATTTTCTTTTCTTGACGTTCTTCAATACGTTGAGTAATTGGATGGATTGAAGCAGAAACATCATTGATGTAGCTGATAGAGCCATTTGGCGCAACAGCTAGGCGGTTTTGGTGGTAGAGGCCATCAGCCTTGACCTTGTCGCGCAACTCTGCCCAATCTTCTGCAGACGGGATAAAGATACCTGCGAAGAGTTCTTTGACACGGTCAGACTTAGGTACAAATTCACCCGTCAGGTATTTGTCAAAGTAAGTTCCGTTAGCATAGTCAGATTTTTCAAAGTTATGGAAGGTCACGCCACGCTCGCGAGCAATATTGTTAGACTCAACCAAGGTCCAGTAGTTCATGAGCATGAAGTAGATGCTGGTGAACTCTACAGCTTCCGCTGATCCATAGTCAATCAACTGCTGAGCCAAGTAGCTGTGCAGTCCCATAGCTCCCAGACCAAAGGTGTGAGCCAGACTGTTACCATTGTCGATAGATGGCACAGCTGTGATGTGCGAGCTGTCTGTGACAAAGGTCAGGGCGCGTGTCATAGTCCGGATGGATTTTCCGAAGTCAGGCGAAGTCATCATGTTGACAACGTTGGTAGAACCTAAGTTACATGACACATCTGTTCCTAGGTGAAGATACTCTTGCGCATCATTCAAAAGGCTAGGCTCTTGCACCTGCAGGATTTCAGAGCAAAGGTTACTCATGACGATTTTACCGTCGATTGGATTTGAACGGTTGGCCGTATCAATGTTTACGACATAAGGATAGCCAGATTCTTGTTGGAGCTTAGAAATTTCTGTTTCCAAATCACGGGCCTTAATCTTGGTCTTAGTGATATTTGGATTAGCGACCAACTCATCGTATTTTTCAGTGATGTCAAGGTAGGCAAATGGCACACCGTACTCACGTTCAACAGAATATGGGCTGAAGAGGTACATTTCTTCATTCTTGCGCGCTAATTCGTAGAACTTATCCGGAATGACAACACCGAGTGAGAGGGTTTTAACCCGAACTTTTTCGTCAGCATTTTCTTTCTTGGTAGAAAGGAAAGAGATGATATCTGGGTGGAAGACGTTGAGGTAAACAACCCCAGCTCCCTGACGTTGGCCCAGCTGGTTAGAGTAAGAGAAACTGTCCTCAAAGAGTTTCATAACAGGCACAACCCCAGATGCAGCACCTTCATAGCCCTTGATAGGAGCTCCAGCTTCCCGCAGATTGCTGAGGGAAATACCAACCCCGCCTCCGATACGAGACAATTGCAGGGCAGAGTTGATGGAGCGGCCGATTGAGTTCATGTCATCTGTTACTTGGATGAGGAAGCAGGAAACCAATTCACCACGACGAGCCCGACCAGCGTTGAGGAAGCTTGGTGTCGCCGGTTGGTAGCGCTGGTGGATAATTTCATTGGCAATATCCTTGGCAATGGTTTCATCTCCGTTGGCAAAGTAGAGGGCGTTGAAGAGTACCCGATCTTCCATGCTTTCCAGATAGTATTCACCATCATTTGTCTTCAGGGCATACTGGTTGTAGAACTTATAAGCAGCCATGAAAGATTTAAACTTGAAATCTTGAGCATGGATAAAAGCAGTCAGCTCCTCGATGTATTCAGGAGAATAAAGTTCAATAAATTCCTTCTCCAAATAGTTTTCTTCTATTAAATATTTAATTTTTTCTGTGATAGAAGAAAATTGCTTGGTGTTTGGCTCAACGTTTTCTTTAAAAAAAGCTTTTAAGGCTTCTTGATCTTTATGAAGCATAATCTGACCATTAACTGGACGGTTGATTTCGTTGTTGAGTCGGAAGTATGTCACATCCTCTAAATGTTTGAGTCCCATGTTTTTCCTTTTCTATATAAATAAGATAATTAGTTAGCGGAAAAATATCCGCCTTACAAAAGAAACGGCCCCTATGAGCATAGGAGCTGCAGTTTGCCCTGATAATCTGTCTTTTAGTTTATCTCCCAATCAAGGCGCGCCGCCCTCAAAATAAACTACATTAAGACAGTTTTTTCAATTTACCAGGTTGGAAACCAGAAAATGCCTCAGTTGCTGTCTGAATCACAGGAGCAGCATTGAAACCAAGATCTTTGACATGGTCAATGAATTCTGGCTGTTCGTCCAAATTGATTTCGCGGTATTCTACATGATTAGTATCTAAGAAGCGCTTGGTCATTTTGCACTGAACGCAGTTGTTTTTTGAGTAAATAGTTACCATTAAAAATTCCTCTAAACTTTCGTTTTTTCTTTTAAATAATACGAAACTAGTATATCTAAAAGAAAATAGAATGTCAATAGTTTTGAACTAAATATTGTGTGATATTTTGTTATAGGATAGATTACAATACAATATATAGTGTTTATATAAGCGGTGAAAATAAGTGAAAAATTGCAGAAAAGGAGCAAGATGCTGTTGCGGCAATGCTTAAACAAGTCTTAAACCTTTAGAAAAATGACTTGTATCTTTTCCTCCCAAAAACTAAAATCCAATATCTTGTGTTACAGAATTTAGGGAATCACTAGGAGAAGTGGAGGGGGAGTTTATATTCTTAATTTATGGAAATTAACTACTATAAAAATAAGAAATTTATGATTGAAAACTTAGTAGAAGCCATTTTTGAATAAAGCTTGGGGAATGTGGGATTTTGCTCGAAAATTTTCTCTTCAATATAATAAGAGGAGTTTTCATTTACTAAGAAATATTTTGTAAGCGGGCTATAAAATTCTTGAAAAAGATTTCAAAAGGTGATATAATATCAACTTGTAAGGGTTATCACAATAACTCAAAAAGAATTATTTAAAAGGAGAGTCTAACTATGGCTTCTAAAGATTTCCACATTGTAGCAGAAACAGGTATTCACGCACGTCCAGCAACTTTGTTGGTTCAAACTGCTAGCAAATTCGCTTCAGACATCACACTTGAATACAAAGGTAAATCAGTAAACTTGAAATCTATCATGGGTGTTATGAGTCTCGGTGTTGGCCAAGGAGCTGATGTTAAGATCTCAGCTGAAGGTGCAGATGCAGACGATGCTATCGCTGCAATCTCTGAAACAATGGAAAAAGAAGGATTGGCTTAATATGACAGAAATGCTTAAAGGAATTGCAGCATCTGACGGTGTTGCCGTTGCTAAGGCATATCTATTAGTTCAACCGGATTTATCATTTGAGACTGTTTCAGTCGAAGATACGAATGCAGAAGAGGCTCGTTTGGATGCAGCTCTTGAAGCTTCACAGAACGAGCTTTCTGTTATCCGTGAGAAAGCAGTAGATAGCCTTGGTGAGGAAGCCGCTCAGGTATTTGACGCTCACTTAATGGTACTTGCTGACCCTGAAATGGTTGGGCAAATCAAAGAAACAATCCGTGCGAAAAAGACCAATGCAGAAGCTGGTCTGAAAGAAGTAACGGACATGTTTATCACTCTCTTTGAAAACATGGACGACAATCCATACATGCAGGAACGTGCAGCAGATATCCGCGACGTGACGAAGCGTGTTCTTGCTAACCTTTTGGGCAAGAAATTGCCAAACCCAGCGTCTATCAATGAAGAATCAGTTGTGATTGCTCATGACTTGACTCCTTCTGATACAGCACAGCTGGATAAGAAATTCGTTAAAGCTTTTGTAACCAATATCGGTGGCCGGACAAGCCACTCTGCTATCATGGCGCGTACGCTTGAAATCGCAGCAGTATTGGGAACTAATAACATTACTGAGCTTGTAAAAGACGGCGATGTGATTGCAGCTAACGGTATCACTGGTGAAGTAATTATCAATCCAACTGAAGATCAAATCGCAGCATTCAAGGCAGCTGGTGAGGCTTATGCTAAGCAAAAAGCTGAATGGGAATTGCTTAAAGATGCTCAGACTGTGACTGCAGATGGCAAGCACTTCGAATTGGCTGCCAATATCGGTACGCCGAAAGACGTTGAAGGTGTCAATGCTAACGGTGCAGAAGCAGTTGGTCTTTATCGGACTGAGTTCCTTTATATGGATTCTCAAGACTTCCCGACAGAAGATGAGCAGTATGAAGCATACAGGGCTGTACTTGAAGGCATGAATGGAAAACCAGTGGTTGTTCGTACGATGGACATCGGTGGAGATAAGGAACTTCCTTACTTCGATATGCCGCATGAAATGAACCCATTCCTTGGTTTCCGTGCTTTGCGTATCTCTATCTCTGAAACTGGCGATGCTATGTTCCGTACACAAATCCGCGCTCTCTTGCGTGCTTCTGTACATGGACAATTGCGCATCATGTTCCCAATGGTAGCCCTTCTGACAGAATTCCGCAAAGCTAAAGCGGTTTATGACGAAGAAAAAGCTAAGTTACAGGCTGAAGGCGTTGCAGTAGCAGACAATATCCAAGTGGGTATCATGATTGAAATCCCAGCAGCAGCTATGCTGGCGGATCAATTTGCCAAGGAAGTAGACTTCTTCTCAATCGGTACTAACGACTTGATCCAGTACACTATGGCAGCTGACCGGATGAATGAGCAAGTCTCTTACCTCTATCAACCTTACAACCCTTCTATCCTTCGCTTGATCAACAATGTTATCAAGGCAGCTCATGCTGAAGGCAAGTGGGCAGGTATGTGTGGAGAAATGGCCGGCGACCAAACAGCGGTGCCATTGCTCGTAGGTATGGGCTTGGATGAATTCTCTATGAGCGCGACTTCTGTCCTTCGGACTCGTAGCCTCATGAAGAAGCTGGATACGAAGAAAATGCAAGAACTGGCTCAGCGTGCACTGACTGAATGTGCTACGATGGAAGAAGTTCTTGAGCTTGAAAAAGAGTATCTCGACTTCGATTAATCTGAAGAATGAAGATCAGGAAAATTTTCCTGGTCTTTTTTTGTTATGACCTCATAGTAAGAGGGAGCAAAAAGTGGAAGCAGAAGAAAAAAATAGCAAATAAGCAAGTAGAATATGACCGAACTAAGATTATCTATTTAATTTGTGAAAAAAATCCTTAAATTTAAGGATTTTAGTTGAAATTTTCAGAAAATTTGGTAAAATAATATTTAATAACATTTTGGAGGGGACAAGTGACACAATATAAAAACTATATAAATGGAGAGTGGAAAGTTTCTGAAAATGAAATCACCATCTCATCTCCCATCAACAATGAGATTTTAGGAACTGTTCCTGCGATGACTCAGGCAGAGGTAGACAATGCGATGGCGAGTGCTCGTGCAGCTTTGCCAGCTTGGAGAGCTCTTTCAGCAGTTGAACGTGCAGCTTATCTGCATAAGGTTGCGGATATTTTGGAGCGCGATCAGGAGAAGATTGGTGAAATCCTTGCAAAGGAAGTTGCCAAGGGTATCAAAGCGGCAGTAGGAGAGGTAGTCCGGACAGCAGACTTGATTCGCTATGCGGCTGAAGAAGGGATTCGTATTCACGGACAGGTTATGGAAGGTGGCGGCTTTGAAGCTGCCAGCAAGAAAAAATTGGCTGTGGTCCGTCGTGAGCCTGTAGGAGTTGTATTGGCTATTGCGCCATTTAACTACCCAGTCAACCTGTCTGGTTCTAAGATTGCTCCTGCCCTTATCGGCGGAAATGTCGTGATGTTTAAGCCACCTACTCAAGGTTCAATCTCTGGTTTGCTCTTGGCTCAGGCTTTTGCTGAGGCTGGTCTGCCTGCTGGTGTTTTCAATACCATCACAGGACGTGGTTCAGAAATCGGGGATTACATCATTGAGCATAAGGAAGTAAACTACATTAACTTTACTGGTTCCACTCCAATCGGTGAGCGCATCGGTAAGTTGGCTGGCATGCGTCCAATTATGTTAGAATTGGGTGGTAAGGATGCTGCAGTTGTGCTGGAAGATGCTGACTTGGAGCATGCAGCTAAGCAGATAGTTGGTGGGGCATACAGCTATTCCGGCCAGCGCTGTACGGCTATTAAACGTGTCATTGTTATGGGGAGCGTAGCAGATAAATTAGCGGCGCTGCTTCAGGCAGAGGTAGAGAAACTGACGGTTGGTGATCCCTTTGATAATGCGGATATCACACCAGTCATTGATAATGCATCAGCAGATTTCATCTGGGGCTTGATTGAAGATGCTCAAGAAAAAGGAGCGTCAGCCTTGACAGAAATCAAACGTGAAGCAAATCTCATCTGGCCTGCCTTGTTTGACCATGTGACACTGGATATGAAATTAGCTTGGGAAGAGCCGTTTGGTCCTGTTCTTCCGATTATTCGTGTGACTTCCGTTGAAGAGGCTATCCAAATCTGTAACCAGTCAGAATTTGGTCTTCAATCTTCAGTCTTTACAAATGATTTCCCGAAAGCATTTGAAATTGCTGAGAAACTGGAAGTGGGTACTGTACACATCAATAATAAGACCCAACGTGGTCCAGATAACTTCCCATTCCTTGGTGTTAAGGGATCTGGAGCAGGAGTGCAAGGGATTCGTTACAGTATCGAAGCGATGACACAAGTGAAATCCATCGTGTTTGATGTGAAATAATGAGAAAGGCGGCTTTGTGCGGCCTTTTTTCTTACCTTGATGAACTTGTAAATTTAACAAGATTAACGCATGATTTGATAAGAATTAATCATTTATGTGTTTAATTGCTTATTATTTTAAAATGTAAATTTACATATTGGTCTATATCTTTATGAAAATTTTCATCTTTTTCTTGTTTTGGATAGCTCCTATATTTAGTGAAAAAGGAATTAAAACATATCGAGAGACACAAAATGCAGTGTTTTCTCTCTCATTTATTACTAATTTCAGCTAATGTTCGGTTTTAGTAATTTTCCGTAAGGATATTTGAAATTTACTTGAAAAAGAGATAAAAATAATGTAGAATAGTATTATAGAAAACGCTTACAAATAGAAAGGTGATTGCATGGATAAGAACGAAGCATTAAGAACCTTTACAACAGGTGAAAACTTTCATTTACAGCATTATCTAGGGGCGCATCAGGATGAAGTGGACGGCAAGTCTGGCTATTCTTTCCGCGTTTGGGCGCCTAATGCTCAGAGTGTCCATTTGATTGGAGATTTCACCAATTGGTATGAAGAGCAGATTCCTATGGTCCGAAATGAAGCGGGCGTTTGGGAAGTCTTCACGGAGCTGCCTAAGGAAGGAGATATTTACAAGTACAATATCAAGCGCAGCAGTGGTCAGGAAATTTTGAAAATTGATCCGTTGGCTATTTATCTGGAAGAACGTCCGGGAACGGGAGCAGTTATTCGCACCATTCCCGAGAAGAAGTGGAAAGACGGTCTTTGGCTGGCACGCCGGAAGCGTTGGGGCTTCTTCTCTCGGCCGGTCAATATCTATGAAGTGCATGCTGGCTCTTGGAAACGTAATGAAGACGGCAGTCCTTATAGCTTTGCCCAGTTAAAAGAAGACTTGATTCCTTATCTGGTGGAAATGAACTACACACATGTGGAATTCATGCCGCTTATGGCTCATCCGCTAGGACTTAGCTGGGGCTATCAGCTCATGGGCTACTTCGCCTTTGAGCACACCTACGGGACTCCTGAGCAATTTCAGGACTTTGTCGAAGAATGCCACTTGAACAATATCGGTGTCATTGTAGACTGGGTACCAGGTCATTTCACTATTAATGATGATGCTCTGGCCTACTATGACGGGACACCGACTTTCGAGTATCAGGATCACGACCGGGCTCATAACTATGGCTGGGGTGCTCTCAACTTTGATTTGGGCAAGAATCAGGTTCAGTCTTTCTTGATTTCCAGCATTAAATTCTGGATTGATTTTTACCATCTGGACGGAATTCGGGTTGATGCTGTCAGCAATATGCTCTATCTAGACTATGACAGCGGTCCATGGCAGCCAAATAAAGATGGCGGTAATCGCAACTATGAGGGCTATTACTTCCTGCAACGCCTCAATACGGTTATCAAACTAGCTCATCCTGATGTCATGATGATTGCAGAGGAAAGCTCCTCAGAGACCAAGATTACTGGCATGAGAGAGCTGGGTGGTCTTGGATTTGACTACAAGTGGAATATGGGCTGGATGAATGACATCCTACGCTTCTACGAGGAAGATCCGATTTATCGTAAGTACGATTTTAATCTGGTGACCTTTAGCTTTATGTACGCTTTCTCTGAAAACTTCCTCCTGCCATTCTCGCATGATGAAGTGGTTCACGGTAAGAAGAGTCTTATGCACAAGATGTGGGGTGACCGCTACAATCAATTCGCAGGGCTCCGCAACTTGCTGACCTATCAGATCTGTCATCCGGGCAAGAAACTGCTCTTTATGGGATCAGAATTTGGTCAGTTCCTAGAATGGAAGTCAGAAGAGCAACTAGAATGGTCTAATCTGGACGATCAGATGAACAAGAAGATGCAGGGCTTCACTGCTGCACTCAATGCCTTTTATAAAGACAATCGTCCGCTTTGGGAAATTGATCTGAGCTATGATGGCATCGAAATCATTGATGCGGATAACACTGATCAAAGTGTTCTCTCCTTTATCCGTAAGACGGAAAAAGGAGATATGTTAGTTTGTGTATTCAATATGGCGCCGGTAGAGCGGAAGAACTTTACCATCGGTGTTCCAGTGGAAGCCATTTATGAAGAAGTATGGAACACTGAATTAGAAGAATGGGGAGGTGTTTGGAAGGAACATAACGAAACAGTTCAGTCTCAAGAAGGACTTTGGAAAGATTATCCACAGACCTTGACCTTTACGCTTCCAGCTCTTGGAGCCAGCATCTGGAAGATCAAGCGTCGGATTGCTCGCAAAAATGTTAAAAAAGATTCCACAAAGGAGTAGTAGTCTATGAAGAATGAAATGCTAGCTTTGATTCTTGCCGGCGGGCAAGGAACTCGTCTTGGAAAGCTCACACAGAGTATCGCAAAACCAGCGGTACAGTTTGGCGGTCGCTATCGTATTATTGACTTCGCCTTGTCTAACTGTGCCAACTCCGGTATTCATAATGTCGGTGTCATTACTCAGTACCAACCACTAGCTCTGAACAGTCACATCGGAAATGGTTCTAGCTGGGGTCTCGATGGTATTAACTCAGGCGTGTCCATTCTTCAGCCTTATTCTGCGAGCGAAGGAAATCGTTGGTTTGAAGGTACCAGCCATGCGATTTATCAAAATATCGACTATATCGACAGCATCAATCCTGAGTATGTCCTGATTTTGTCTGGGGACCATATCTACAAGATGGACTATGATGACATGCTTCAGTCTCACAAGGACAACAATGCCAGCTTGACAGTAGCCGTTCTGGATGTGCCTCTCAAAGAAGCCAGCCGTTTTGGCATCATGAATACAGATGCTAATAATCGGATTGTTGAATTTGAAGAAAAACCAGAAAATCCTAAGTCAACCAAGGCTTCTATGGGGATTTATATCTTTGACTGGCAGCGTCTGCGCAATATGCTGGTAGCTGCTGAAAAGAGCAATGTAGATATGTCTGACTTTGGTAAGAATGTTATCCCTAACTACCTTGAATCTGGCGAAAGCGTTTATGCTTATGACTTTGCAGGCTATTGGAAAGACGTTGGTACAGTAGAGTCTCTCTGGGAAGCCAACATGGAATACATCAGCCCAGAAAATGCTCTGGATAGCCGCAATCGTCGCTGGAAGATTTATTCTCGCAACTTGATTTCTCCGCCAAACTTCATCAGTGAAAATTCCCACGTGGAAGACTCGCTGGTCGTTGATGGCTGTTTCGTTGACGGTACAGTAAAACACTCTATTCTTTCTACTGGTGCTCAGGTCAAAAAGGGGGCAGTCATTGAAGACTCTGTTATCATGAGTGGAGCTGTTATTGGCAAAGACGCTAAGATCAAGCGGGCCATTATCGGCGAAGGTGCTATCATCTCTGATGGTGTAGAGATTGATGGTACAGAGGAAGTATATGTTGTCGGATACAACGAGAAAGTGGGGGTACCAAAAGATGAAGATTGATAAATACTCAGCAATTTTAGGAAACACAGTCGGCTTCCATGATATGTCAACTCTGACAAATCATCGTCCAGTAGCCAGCTTGCCATTCGGTGGGAAATACCGCTTGATTGACTTCCCGCTTTCAAGTCTTGCCAATGCTGGTATCCGCAGTGTCTTTGGTATCTTCCAGCAGGACAATATCAGCTCTGTTTTTGACCATATTCGTTCTGGTCGTGAGTGGGGTCTGTCTACCTTGCTCAGCCACTATTACTTGGGAATCTACAATACCCGTGTAGAAAGTTCTACAGTCGGTGAGGAATACTATGATCAGCTTTTGACCTACCTGAAACGTTCCGGTTCCAACCAAACGGTTGCACTTAACTGCGATGTCTTGGTTAATATTGACCTCAATCAAGTTTTCCACTTGCACAATACAACAGAGCAGCCGATTACAGTTGTCTACAAGAAATTGCATAAGGAAAATATTTCGGATGTGAATGCTGTCCTAGATATTGATGAGACAGACCATGTCAGAGGGCATAAACTCTTTGATGGCCGAGAGGATACTGAGCTCTTTAATATGTCTACAGACATCTTTGTGGTGGATACTCCATGGCTGATTGAAAAGCTGGAAGAAGAAGCCAAGAAAGAGCATCCCCAAAAACTGCGCTATGTCCTGCGTGATTTAGCAACTCAGGAAGGGGCATTTGCCTACGAATATACAGGCTATCTGGCGAATATCTATTCTGTAGAGACCTACTACAGATCCAATATCGATATGCTTGAAAGTAAAAAATTCTACTCTCTCTTCAGTCCGAACCAAAAGATTTACACCAAGGTTAAGAATGAAGAGCCAACTTACTATGCTGAGTCTTCAAAAGTATCTCGCTCCCAGTTTGCGTCAGGAAGCATTGTGGAAGGTGAGGTCATCGATTCTGTGATTTCGCGGAATACCAAGATTAAGACTGGAAGCAGTGTTAAATCCAGTGTTCTCTTCCCTCGAGTGAAAGTTGGAGAAAATGCAACTGTCGAGTACGCGATTGTGGACAAGGGTGTTGAAATTGGCGAAGGAGTGGTGATTCGCGGAACTGCAGAAGACCCAATCGTAGTCAAGAAGAGCCAAAAAGTTACAGAGGACATAATTCGATGAAGATTTTATTTGCAGCAGCAGAAGGAGCCCCATTTTCTAAGACAGGTGGTTTGGGAGACGTTATCGGCGCTCTCCCCAAATCTCTGGTCAAGGCTGGCCATGAAGTTGGTGTCATTCTGCCATACTATGACATGACCCATGCCAAATTTGGCGATCAGGTGGAAGACCTTTTCTACTTTGAAGTCAGTGTTGGCTGGCGTCGCCAATACGTTGGGGTCAAGCGACTGGTCTTGAACGGTGTGTCCTTCTATTTTATTGACAATCAGCATTATTTCTTTCGCGGTCATGTTTACGGGGATTTTGATGATGGTGAGCGCTTTGCTTACTTCCAGTTAGCAGCCGTAGAGCTGATGGAGCGGATTGATTTTATTCCGGATGTTCTGCATGTTCACGATTATCATACAGCTATGATTCCTTTCTTGGTTAAGGAAAAATACCATTGGATTCAAGCATATCAGAATATCAAGACTGTCTTGACCATCCATAATCTGGAGTTCCAAGGTCAATTCCCGGACAGCATGCTTTGGGAACTGTTTGGAGTGGGCTATGAGCGCTATGCAGACGGAACCCTGCGTTGGAATGACTGTCTCAACTGGATGAAGGCTGGTATTCTCTATGCGGATCGAGTGACGACTGTATCACCAAGCTATGCAGGTGAAATCCGGACACCAGAATTTGGCTGCAATTTGGATCAAATCTTGCGGATGGAGTCCGGTAAGTTGGTCGGAATTGTCAATGGTATTGATACGGATATCTATAATCCAGAAACGGATCCACTCTTAGCCCACCACTTTGACAAATCCGACTTATCTGGTAAATTAGAAAACAAGCGAGCTTTGCAAGAGCGAGTTGGTCTGCCTGTGCGTGATGATGTGCCGGTTGTTGGGATTGTTTCCCGCCTGACGCGTCAGAAAGGCTTTGATTTGGTAGTGGAAGAGCTGCACAATCTCCTGCAGGAAAATGTGCAGATTATCTTATTAGGGACAGGCGATCCAGCTTTTGAACAGGCTTTCGCTTGGTTTGGTCATGCCTATCCAGATAAGCTTTCAGCTAATATCCTCTTTGATGTGACCTTGGCTCAGGAGATTTACGCTGCCAGCGATATTTTCCTCATGCCAAGCCGCTTCGAGCCTTGTGGCCTGTCACAAATGATGGCTATGCGCTATGGAACCTTGCCTTTGGTGCATGAAGTGGGCGGTCTGCGTGATACCGTAGAGCCTTACAATGCCTATACAGGACAGGGAACTGGCTTTAGCTTCAATAACTTTTCTGGCTACTGGCTGACTTGGACCTTCAAGGAAGCACTCAGACTTTATGCCGATGACAAGGAAGCTTGGAAATCTCTGCAAGAGCAGGCCATGGAGAGAGACTTCTCTTGGGATACAGCTAGCCAGGCTTACAGTGATTTATATCAATCACTCCTGTAACATTTACTTTGGAATCAGTGTAAACAAATCCTCTCTTGTCCATGGGACAAGGGAGGATTTCCGTGAGAATTACATTTTTATATATTATCATACTGTTTTGGAGCTCTGTTTTTAGCTTGTAGCTGAAGCGAGTGTTTCCCATCTTGATTGAAAAAAAGTATTCCTGCGTTTAAAAACTGTTTCCCGCTTTTAAGAAAGGGAGATAACCACCCACCATGGAACTGACAAAAGAACGTTTTATTCGAGATTTTAAGGATATTCTACATGAAAGACAGCTGATTAAGGTTGCTGATGCGACTTCAGTGGAGCTCTTTCAGGCTCTGGCCAGCACTGTCCGCAAGTATATCACACCCCTGTGGCTGGAGCGCCGCAATCAGTTGATTGAGCAGCAGCAAAAGACAGCTTATTACTTTTCTATCGAGTTTCTTCCAGGACGCATGCTAGAAACCAATCTGCTCAACCTGGGTATCCTCGATACGGTCAAGGAAGGCTTTGCTGATTTGGGCGTTGACTTTGAGGATGTTAAGAATGCTGAGTATGACATGGCCTTGGGAAATGGTGGTCTGGGACGCTTGGCGGCTGCCTTCATGGACTCGCTGGCAACAACTGGCTATCCAGGATTTGGAAATGGGATTCGCTATCGCTATGGCCTCTTTAAGCAACGCATCGTAGATGGCTATCAGGTAGAAATTCCTGATGCTTGGTTTGGCAGTCTGGGCAATGTCTGGGAAACCCGTAAGGACCATGATATTGTTGATGTCAAAATCTTCGGAAATGTTTCCCTCCATGCCAATGAAAAGGGGCGGATCGTGCCACTTTATGAGAATTCCAAAATCCTGCGGGCCGTTCCTTACGATGTGCCACAGATTGGCTTTGGCAATGACAATGTCAACAATCTCCGGCTTTGGGATGTTGAAATTCCAGAAGAGCATGAACTGGACTATCCGACTATTGAAGCCCGTCGCCGGGTGCAAGACATCACTGCTATTCTTTATCCAGACGACTCTAGCTACGAAGGAAAAGAGCTGCGCTTGATCCAGGAATACTTCATGACCAGTGCCGGTCTGCAGACCATTATCAAATCCTACCTCAAGCAAGATCGCCCGCTCAAGGATATTCATGAGAAGGTCTCTGTCCATATCAACGATACCCACCCAGCTGTCGCACCGGCTGAATTTATGCGTCTCTTGATGGATGAGTACGATTTGGAATGGGCTGATGCTTGGAATGCTACGGTTAAAACCATGAGCTACACCAACCACACCATTCTGTCTGAAGCCTTGGAAAAATGGGATGCGGAGCTCTTTAAGAATGTCCTGCCGCGGGTTTATCAGATTATCCTTGAAATTGACAACCGCTATGTAGCTGAAATGGCTGGGCGTGGCCTTGATCCGCAAGTCATCGAAAACACTCGGATTGTCAAGGATAATCAAATCCACATGGCCCACTTGGCTATCATTGGTGGCCACTCAATCAATGGGGTTGCTAAACTTCACACCGAACTGCTCAAAGAAGATACTTTGCGTGATTTCTATAGCATTTACCCAGAGAAGTTTAATAACAAGACCAATGGTATTATCCAGCGCCGCTGGCTACAAATTGCGGATGAACCTTTATCGGCTGAGATTGATAAGCTGATTGGTCAGGGCTGGAGAAGTGATATCCATGAGCTGCGCAAGCTTTTGGAATTCAAGGACAATCAGCAAGTGCAGGGTGATTTTTATCGAGTGAAGCAAGAAGCCAAGGCTCGTCTGGCTGACTTTATCAAGGAATCAACAGAAGTGGAAGTCTCTACAGAAGCCATCTTTGATGTGCAGGTGAAACGCCTCCACGCCTACAAGCGTCAGCTGCTCAACTTGCTTCATATCATCAAGCTCTACTGGGACCTTAAGGATAATCCAGACAAGGATATGGTACCGCGCGTCTTTATCTTCGGTGCCAAGGCTGCTCCAGGCTACCACTTTGCCAAGTCTGTTATTAAGCTGATCAATGAAGTAGCCAATCTGGTCAACAAGGATGAAAGCCTGCAAGGAAAACTCAAGGTTGTCTTCTTGGAAAACTACCGGGTCAGCTTGGCTGAGCTCATCATTCCAGCGGCAGATGTATCCGAGCAGATTTCTCTAGCTTCCAAGGAAGCTTCTGGCACTTCCAACATGAAGTTCATGATGACAGGTGCCATTACCTTGGCTACTCTGGACGGAGCCAATATCGAAATCAAGGACGAGGTTGGTGATGATAATATTGTCATCTTCGGAATGGACAAGGACCAAGTTTACGAGCACTATGCCCTCCATGATTACTACTCACGCGGTGTCTATGAAAGCAATCCAGACATTCGCCGAGTGGTCGATACTTTTGTCAACGGAACCATTCCAAACGTTCGTGAAGAAGGCTCTGAAATCTACGAAGCCCTTATCACCCACAATGATGAATACTTCCTCTTGGAAGACTTCCATGCCTATGTAGAAGCTCAAGAGAAGATTGATGCTCTCTATCGTGACAAAGAAAAATGGGCCCGCATGAGCTTAATCAACATCGCTACATCTGACAAGTTTACCTCAGATGATACCATTGAGCAATATGCCAAGGAAATCTGGAACTTAGAGAAATAAAAGGCTTCAGATGAAATGAAAACAAGAGATTGAGACCAAGCTCTCAGTCTCTTTTGCTATCCGTCTACCATCTTGTCTAGAAATATGCTATAGTATAGAAAGTATGAGAGTCCAACTTTTAGAAAAGCAGGGTAAGCAAGCATGAAAGACTACACGATTTTTTATCAACAATTAACGGCTCCCTTTCGCAGTCGCCCTCAGTGGCTGAAAGGGCTGGTTTACTTCAATAGGGGAATGACCCTGTTCATACCTATTGTTTATGGTCTCGTTCTAATCAGTGCCTTTCTGACGGAAGGCTGGAAAGGGCTGCTTACTTTTTTCTTCTTACCAGCTATCGGATTCGGTCTGTTGTCAGCTATTCGTAAACAGCTGAATCAAGCACGCCCTTACGAAAAATGGCCAATTCAGCCCTTGCTAGCCAAGGATACATCAGGCAAGTCCATGCCCAGCCGCCATGTCTTCTCAGCCACGCTCATTTCTATGTGCCTGTTCTACTTTTTCTGGTTGCCGGGACTCCTCTGCCTCTTGCTTTCAGCAGGGCTGGCCGTAGTGCGCGTGATTGGCGGAGTGCACTATCCAAAGGATGTGCTGGTCGGTTATCTTTGCGGCATTTGCTGGGGAGCTTTACTCTTTTTACTATAAAAGGCTTGCTTTCAGCAGAGAGTAGACAAAGGACCTCCAGCTATATTATAATAGAAGCAGTAACAACCGTTTCGACACCAAGGGCTATTCCTTGCTGGATCTAAAAAATATTTAAGGAGAATACCATGTCAGAACCATTATTTCTACAGTCTGTGATGCAGGAGAAGATTTGGGGCGGAACCAAGCTGCGCGATGTCTTTGGCTATGAGATTCCCAGCGATCACGTAGGAGAGTACTGGGCTATTTCGGCTCATCCTAATGGTGTGTCAACCGTTAAGAATGGACGCTTTGCAGGCCAGAAGTTAGATGTTCTATATGCCGAGCACCGTGAGCTTTTTGGCAATCGTCCGGAACCTGTCTTTCCGCTTTTGACCAAGATTTTAGATGCTAATGACTGGCTCAGTGTTCAGGTCCATCCTGATGATGCCTATGGACTAGAGCACGAAGGGGAGCTTGGTAAGACTGAATGCTGGTATGTCATTGCTGCAGACGAAGGAGCAGAGATTGTCTATGGTCACAATGCCAAGAGCAAGGAAGAGCTGCGCCAGCAGATTGAGAGCAAGGACTGGGACCATCTCCTGACTAAAATTCCGGTCAAGGCAGGTGATTTCTTCTACGTGCCAAGCGGAACCATGCATGCCATTGGATCGGGGATTCTGATTTTGGAAACTCAGCAGTCCAGTGACACAACCTACCGTGTCTATGACTTTGATCGCAAGGACGATGCTGGCAATCTTCGTGAACTGCATTTGGAGCAGTCTATTGATGTTTTGACTATCGGTGAGCCAGCCAATAGCCGTCCTGTTACCATTCAGGCAGATAGTTTGACTTCTACTCTTTTGGTGGCCAATGACTTCTTTGCTGTTTACAAGTGGGATATTGCCGGTTCAGTCAATTTTAAAAAGACAGCAGACTATAGCTTGGTCAGTGTCTTGGAAGGTATCGGTGAGCTAGAAGTTGATGGAGCTGTTTACCCGCTCGAAAAAGGGGACCATTTCATCCTGCCAAGCGACATCACAGAATGGACCTTGTCTGGAGATTTGCAGCTGATTGTCAGCCATCCATAATCGTAGAAAAATCAAGAGCAAATAATCACTTTGCTCTTTTTTTTAAAAAACATATGAAATAAGTGAAATTTTAATCACTTTCTTCTTATTTATATAGCAGAATAGTTTGTATATCAATAATAATTCAATTGTTTTGACAGGAAAATGTATAAATCAAAAGAAAGAAATAAAAAACGCTTACAATGGTGGTAAAAGATTGACTATTCGATATTTTAGGAGTAAACTAAGGAAGTAAATTTTAAAATATAAAGGAGAAGTCATCATGAATTTAACATATTTAGGACTTTGTTTGGCCTGCTTGGGCGTATCAATTGCTGAAGGTTTGATTATGAGTAATTTATTTAAGGCAGCAGCTCGTCAGCCAGAAATTATCGGTCAATTGCGAAGCCTCCTAATCTTGGGAGTAGCCTTTGTTGAAGGTACTTTCTTTGTAACGCTGGCTATGTCCTTTGTTATCAAATAAGAAAGGATTCTCTTTAGAAAAGGGGGTGTCATCTGTTGGAAGAAAGTATGAATCCAACTATCAATGTAGGTCCTGTGACCTTTGATTTGACCCTGCTGGCCATGACTCTGCTGACGGTGCTTGTAACTTTTGGACTTGTTTATTGGGCAAGTCGAAAGATGACGATTAAGCCGTCAAGAAAGCAGAATGCTTTGGAATATATCTATGACTTTGTCATTGATTTTACCAAGGGAAACGTTGGCGAGCATTATATGAAGAATTACTCGCTTTTTCTATTCTCCCTCTTTCTTTTCGTAGCTGTGGCGAATAATTTGGGATTAATGGCTAAGGTCCAAACAACCAATGGTTTCAATCTCTGGACATCTCCGACAGCCAATCTCGCTTTTGACTTGGGCTTCTCTCTTTTAGTGACGGTATTCTGTCATGTAGAAGGAATCCGTCGTCAAGGTATAAAAGGATATCTAAAAGGTTTTGTGACTCCGGGTATCATGACACCCATGAATATCTTGGAAGAGTTCACCAATTTTGCTTCGCTAGCCTTGCGGATTTATGGGAATATTTTTGCAGGTGAAGTATTGGCTGGTTTGCTCTTGACTTGGGCACATCAAGCAGCGTATTGGTATCCGATTGCCTTTATTATGAACATGGTTTGGACTGGTTTTTCCATCTTTATTTCCTGTATCCAAGCCTATGTTTTTACCATGCTAACATCTATGTATCTTGGTAAAAAGATTAATGGTGAGGTAGAATAAAAAGAAAGGATAGAGAAAATGAATATAACCGTAGGTGAAATTATTGGCAACTTTATCTTGATTGCCGGCTCCTTTCTTCTTTTAGTATTTCTCATTAAGAAGTTTGCTTGGGGAAATATTATTGGGATTTTAGATCAGCGTGCTCAAAAGATTTCAGACGATATTGATGGTGCAGAAGCTGCCCGTAAGAAAGCTGAAGACTTGGCGCAAAAGCGTGAGGAAGCTCTGGCAGGCAGTCGGGTCGAAGCAGTTTCTATCGTTGAGACTGCTAAGGAGACAGCTGAGAAGAATAAGGCTGGAATCCTAGCTAATGCGGCAGAAGAAGCAGGGCGTTTGAAAGCTAAAGCCAATCAGGAAATTGCCCAAAGCAAGGCAGAGGCTATGAGCAGCATCAAAGGAGAAGTGGCTGATTTGACAGTGACTCTGGCCAGTAAGATTTTGAGTCAGGAGCTGGACAAGGAAGCTCAAAGCGAGCTCATTGACCGCTATATCAAACAGTTAGGAGATGCCTGATGGATAAGAAGCAATATGCAATCATTGAGAAATATGCTTTGCCTTTTGTTCAGACGGTCTTTGAAAAAGGTCAGCAAGAAGATGTTTTTGAAAAACTGAGTCAGATTAAGGCTGTTTTCGCGGAGACCGGCCTTGCTGACTTTTTGTCACATATCGGCATCAGTGACCACGAGAAAGAAAAGAGTCTGCGGCTCTTTCAAAACTCAGGCTCCCAGCTGCTTGATAATCTGATTGAAATTGTCATTCTCAATCATCGTGAAGACCTCTTTTATGAGATTGTGCTGGAGAGTCAGCATCAGCTTGAAAAGATCAGCAATGAGTTTGAGGTGACGCTACGCTCTGTTCAGCCTTTGACAGCCAGTCAGAAGGAGAAGATTCGGCCGATTATTGAGCAGAAGATGGGCCTAAAAGTCCGTTCGCTCAAGGAAGAATTGGACAGCAGCCTGATTGGCGGCTTTGTCATCTCTGCCAATAACAAAACAATTGATGCAAGCATCAAACGTCAATTGCAAGTCGTAAAAGAAAAATTGAAATAGAAAGTGGTGTGAATTTTGGCGATTAACGCACAAGAAATCAGCGCTTTAATTAAGCAACAAATTGAAAATTTCCAGCCAAATTTTGATGTCACAGAAACAGGGGTCGTCACTTATATTGGTGATGGAATTGCGCGTGCTCATGGACTGGATAAGGCTATGAGCGGAGAGCTGTTAATCTTTGAAAATGGCTCTTATGGTATGGCGCAAAATCTAGAGTCGACCGATGTTGGGATTATCATCTTGGGAGACTTTACAGACATTCGTGAGGGAGATACCATTCGCCGGACTGGTAAAATCATGGAAGTTCCTGTGGGCGAGGCCTTGATTGGGCGGGTTGTTGATCCGCTGGGTCGTCCTGTTGATGGACTTGGTGACATTGTCACGGACAAGACACGTCCGGTTGAAACACCAGCTCCGGGTGTCATGCAGCGTAAGTCAGTATCTGAGCCTTTGCAGACAGGTCTCAAGGCTATTGATGCCTTGGTTCCAATTGGCCGCGGCCAGCGGGAGCTGATTATCGGGGACCGTCAGACTGGGAAGACGACCATTGCCATTGATGCCATCCTGAACCAAAAAGGTCAGGATATGATTTGTATCTATGTGGCGATTGGTCAGAAAGAATCTACAGTCCGTACACAGGTAGAAACGTTGCGTCAGTATGGTGCTTTAGACTATACCATTGTCGTCACAGCCTCTGCTTCACAGCCGTCGCCTTTGCTCTTCCTGGCGCCTTATGCTGGTGTAGCGATGGCAGAAGAGTTCATGTATAATGGCAAGCATGTTTTGATTGTCTATGATGACTTGTCCAAGCAGGCTGTGGCTTACCGTGAACTGTCTCTCCTGCTCCGTCGTCCGCCAGGCCGTGAGGCCTTTCCTGGAGATGTTTTCTATCTGCATAGCCGTCTCTTGGAGCGTTCAGCTAAGGTTTCTGATGAGCTGGGTGGTGGTTCGATTACAGCTCTGCCATTTATTGAAACGCAGGCAGGAGACATTTCGGCCTATATCGCGACCAACGTGATTTCAATCACTGACGGACAAATTTTCCTCAGCGACAGCTTGTTCAATGCTGGGGTACGTCCGGCCATTGATGCAGGTTCTTCTGTTTCACGGGTTGGGGGCTCTGCCCAAATCAAGGCTATGAAGAAAGTAGCTGGAACCCTGCGTATCGACCTAGCTTCTTATCGGGAACTTGAGGCTTTTACTAAGTTTGGTAGTGATTTGGATGCGGCAACGCAGGCCAAGCTCAATCGTGGCCGCAGGACTGTAGAAGTCTTGAAACAGCCGATTCACGAGCCGCTGCCGGTTGAAAAGCAGGTAGTGATTCTCTATGCTTTGACCCATGGTTTTTTAGACAGTGTGCCAGTAGACGATATTCTGCGCTTTGAGTCAGAATTATTTGCCTACTTTGATGCGCATCAAGAAAGCATTTATGAAACCATTCGGACAACGAAAGACCTTCCAAGTGAGGAAGTCTTGGATGCTGCCATTACTGAGTTTATTGACCAGTCTAGCTTCAAATAAGAATAGAGGTGTCAGATGGCAGTTTCATTAAATGATATTAAAAATAAAATTGCATCCACGAAAAACACCAGTCAAATCACCAATGCCATGCAGATGGTTTCTGCTGCTAAGCTGGGAAAATCTGAGGAAGCAGCTAAGAACTTTCAGGTCTATGCCCAGAAAGTGCGTAAGTTGGTTACGGATATGCTACATGGCCACGAGGCAGAAAATGCCCGTCATCACTCAATGTTAATCAGTCGGCCAGTTAAGAAATCAGCCTATATCGTCATCACTTCTGACCGCGGTCTGGTAGGCGGCTACAATGCGACTATTCTCAAGGCATTGATGGAGCTAAAAGCTGAGTACCATCCGACAGGAGAGGACTTTGAAGTCATCTGTATCGGAAGTGTCGGTGCTGATTTCTTCCGAGCTCGGGGCATTCAGCCGGTTTATGAGCTGCGAGGTCTAGCAGACCAGCCTAGCTTTGATGAGGTTCGTAAAATCATTAGCAAGACCATTGAGATGTACCAGAATGAGCTCTTTGATGAGCTCTATGTCTGCTATAACCACCATGTCAACAGTCTGACCAGTCAGATGCGGGTGGAGCAGATGCTGCCAATCATTGACTTGGACCCCAATGAGGCTGATGAAGATTATACGCTGAATTTGGAACTGGAATCCAGTCGGGATTCTATCTTGGATCAACTGCTACCCCAGTTTGCAGAGAGCATGATTTACGGTGCCATTATTGATGCCAAGACGGCTGAGAATGCTGCCGGCATGACTGCTATGCAGACAGCGACAGACAATGCTAAAAAAGTCATCAGTGATTTGACTATTCAGTACAACCGCGCTCGGCAAGCTGCCATTACGCAGGAAATTACTGAAATCGTGGCGGGTGCAAGTGCGCTTGAATAAGGCCACAAATGAATTAGAAATTAAACGAGGGAAAAAACATGAGCTCAGGCAAAATTGCTCAGGTTATTGGGCCGGTTGTAGACGTTGCGTTTGCTGCCGGAGACAAACTACCTGAGATAAATAATGCACTTGTAGTCTATAAAAATGATGAGAAAAAATCAAAAATCGTCCTTGAAGTAGCTCTTGAGCTTGGTGACGGTGTGGTGCGGACCATTGCCATGGAGTCGACCGATGGTTTGACGCGTGGTTTGGAGGTCTTGGATACTGGTCGTCCGATTTCTGTGCCGGTCGGCAAGGAAACTCTGGGCCGGGTGTTCAATGTCCTAGGAGACACTATTGACTTGGATGCGCCTTTTGCAGAGGATGCAGAGCGCCAGCCGATTCATAAGAAGGCACCGACCTTTGATGAACTATCGACTTCATCAGAAATCCTGGAAACAGGGATCAAGGTTATCGACCTGTTAGCACCTTATCTGAAAGGTGGGAAAGTCGGTCTCTTTGGCGGTGCCGGAGTAGGGAAGACAGTCCTGATTCAGGAATTGATTCACAATATCGCTCAGGAGCATGGTGGGATTTCTGTCTTCACAGGTGTTGGTGAACGGACGCGTGAAGGGAACGATCTCTACTGGGAAATGAAAGAATCTGGCGTTATCGAAAAGACCGCTATGGTCTTTGGTCAGATGAATGAACCGCCAGGAGCTCGGATGCGGGTTGCTCTTACCGGACTGACTATTGCGGAATATTTCCGTGATGTGGAAGGTCAGGACGTGCTGCTCTTTATTGACAACATCTTCCGCTTTACGCAGGCTGGTTCGGAAGTATCTGCCCTTTTGGGCCGCATGCCGTCAGCCGTTGGTTACCAACCAACACTTGCGACAGAAATGGGACAGTTACAAGAACGGATTACCTCAACCAAGAAAGGTTCCGTTACTTCAATCCAGGCTATCTATGTGCCAGCGGATGACTATACTGACCCAGCGCCAGCGACAGCTTTTGCTCACTTGGACTCTACGACCAACCTAGAACGGAAATTGGTTCAGCTGGGGATTTATCCAGCCGTGGATCCATTGGCTTCCAGCTCGCGTGCCCTTTCACCTGAGATTGTCGGAGAAGAGCACTATGCAGTGGCTGCAGAGGTTAAGAGGGTTCTGCAACGTTATCATGAATTGCAGGATATCATTGCTATCCTTGGTATGGATGAGTTGTCAGATGATGAGAAGACTTTGGTTGCACGTGCGCGACGGATTCAGTTCTTCCTATCACAGAACTTCAATGTGGCAGAGCAGTTTACCGGTCAGCCAGGCTCTTATGTACCAGTAGCTGAAACGGTTCGTGGTTTCAAAGAAATCCTTGAAGGTAAGCACGATAAGCTGCCGGAAGATGCTTTCCGTGGTGTAGGCTCTATCGAGGATGTATTGGCCAAGGCTGAGAAAATGGGATTCTAAGAGGTGAATGATGGCTCAAATGACAGTACAAATCGTGACACCGGATGGTCTTATTTATGATCACCATGCTGCATTTGTTTCCGTAAAGACCATTGATGGTGAGTTGGGGATTTTGCCCCGCCATATCAATATCATAGCTGTTTTAGAAGTGGATCAGGTTAAGGTGCGCCGGGTTGATGATGACAAGCATATCGACTGGATTGCGGTCAACGGCGGAATCATTGAAATTGCAGATAATGTCATTACCATTGTGGCGGACTCAGCTGAGCGTGAGCGAGATATCGACATTAGTCGGGCTGAGAGAGCTAAGCTCCGAGCTGAGCAAGAAATCGAAGAAGCCCATGATAAGCACTTGATTGACCAAGAACGCCGGGCTAAGATTGCCCTGCAGCGGGCGATCAACCGGCTTAATGTCGGAACAAGATTATAAGAAGCTATTTTACATAGATTGATGGAAGTCATTGATCATCTGGCAAGATACTTTCATGAATATAGACTGAATACGCAAAACTGAGGCAAATCTGTCTCAGTTTTCTTTTCCAAAGAAAAAGGGCAGAACTGTTTAGTTCGTCTCTTACTCGGGTCTTGTGGTATAATAAAAGTTATGGTAGAAGTTATTTTTAAATTATGCAGTCATTTGCTCTTTATTTTCTTTGCCTTTCATCTGCTGTCAACGGTTGTTGAGTGGGAGAAATTTTTCAAGGTCAATGCCGATAATGCGATGAAGATTCGCTTTTTGATTCTCTTGTTTAGCATTGCCTTGGGCTATTTAGTCAGCCTTTTCTTCATTGGTATTTACGATATGAGCCGGGCGATTTTTAACGGTACTTTATAAGGTCATATTTTTGATTTTATGGTATGATAGTATGGATGATTTTAAAAATTTAGAGTAAGGAATCGGTATGGAAAAAATTATTATTCAAGGTGGAGATAATCGCTTGGTCGGAAAGGTTAAGATTGAAGGAGCAAAAAATGCGGTCCTGCCTCTCTTAGCAGCGACAGTCTTGGCTAGCGAAGGCCAGTCTGTTTTGAAAAATGTTCCGGTCTTGTCTGATGTCTTTACCATGAACAATGTGGTCCGCGGTTTAAACACTCAGGTGGATTTTAATCAGGAAGAAAATACAGTTGTTGTGGATGCCACCCAGCCCTTGTCTGAGGAGGCACCTTACAAATACGTCAGCAAAATGCGGGCGTCTATCGTTGTTTTGGGGCCAGTTCTTGCTCGTAATGGTCATGCTAAGGTTTCCATGCCAGGTGGCTGCACAATTGGTAGCCGGCCTATTGACTTGCACCTGAAGGGCTTAGAAGCTATGGGAGCTCAGATTACCCAGACAGCGGGTTATATCGAAGCGAAGGCAGAGCGACTCAAGGGTGCCCACATTTACATGGACTTTCCTAGTGTGGGAGCAACGCAAAACATCATGATGGCTGCGACGCTGGCTCAAGGCACGACAGTGATTGAAAATGCTGCTCGGGAGCCTGAAATTGTTGACCTAGCTCTCTTTTTGAATGAAATGGGAGCCAAGGTCAGAGGGGCAGGTACTGAGACTCTGACTATTGTCGGAGTGGATCAGCTGCGAGGGGCCAAGCACAATGTGGTTCAAGACCGTATCGAAGCAGGAACTTTTATGGTTGCTGCAGCTATGACCAGCGGTGACTTGCTGATTGAGGATGCCATTTGGGAGCACAACCGTCCCCTGCTTTCCAAAATGCAGGAAATGGGAGTGGAAGTGACAGAGGAAGATGAAGGGATTCGGATTCGTTCTGATGTTTCAAAACTTAGACCAGTTTCGGTCAAGACCCTTCCTTATCCGGGCTTCCCTACCGACATGCAGGCTCAGTTTACGGCGCTCATGGCTATGGCCAAGGGCGAGTCTACGATGATTGAGACTGTTTTTGAGAACCGCTTCCAGCATCTAGAGGAAATGCGTCGGATGGGGCTGCACTCTGATATCATGCGTGACACAGCTCGTATCTGGGGCGGTGGCAGTCTTCAGGGAGCTGAAGTCATGTCAACAGACCTTCGGGCTAGTGCGACTTTGATTCTGATGGGCTTGATTGCTGAAGGCGAGACCAAGGTCAGTAAGCTGGTACACTTAGACCGAGGCTATTATAAATTCCATGAGAAATTGGCAGCCTTGGGAGCCAAAGTGAAGCGTGTAAAGGAAGAAGACGATGAGTGAAAATCTTAAATATTTAGGCCGGCAGATTGGCCTTGTTTTACTGGTTCTCTTGGTAGCTGTGATTCTCTTTTTCGTGGCTTTGATGATTGGCTATAATGTTATCGGAAACGGTAAGGGCTCAGTTTTTTCACTAGAAACCTGGCAAGAATTAATCGGGAAGTTTACTGGAAACTAGCTCCTAGTCGAACAGACTGACTGAAATGAATCCAGTTTGCTAAGTTGAAAGAAAGAAGATGAAAAGAAAGACTAGTCAGAAAAGGAATTCTAAGAGTCTGCAAGGCTGGGCTGGGCTGACTCTGGCCTTGATTTTGGCGCTAGCTGGCTATTTCTGGGGACAGGATGGTCAGCAGCCACTTCAGAGTCCAAATTCAGAAATCAGGGTTGGGCAAGTACAAGATCAGGGCACCCCTAGTCAGGAACTGGCTGAGAGCGTTCTGACGAATGCTGTCAGAGCTCAGCTCAAAGGCAGCATTGAATGGAATGGAGCTGGCGCCTTTATCGTGAATGGAAATAAGACAGATTTGGATGCGGGGATTTCTAGTAAACCCTACGCTGACAATAAGACCAAGCTTGTACAAGGGCAACCACTTCCGACAGTGGCGAATGCCTTTTTATCCAAGTCTACCCGCCAGTACAAAAAACGGGAAGAAACTGGAAATGCCAACACTTCATGGGTACCGGCAGGTTGGCATCAACTCAAGAACCTCCCTGGTGAGTACAATCATGCAGTGGACAGGGGACATCTCTTGGCCTATTCGCTGATCGGTGGTTTGAAGGGCTTTGATGCTTCTACTAGCAATCCTGCCAATATCGCTGTGCAGACGGCCTGGTCCAACCAAGCCAATGAAGCGGATTCAACAGGGCAGAATTACTATGAGACAAAGATACGTAAGGCCCTGGATAAGAACAAGCGGGTGCGCTACCGGGTAACCTTGATTTATGCCACGGAGACTGATTTAGTACCGGTTGGGTCACATTTAGAGGCCAAGTCCAGCGATGGTAGTTTGGAATTTAATGTCTTTATCCCGAATGTGCAAAAAGGGATTCGCTTGGACTATAATAGTGGCAGGGTCAGTCTGGATAGAGGTTCTTAATTTTATACTCAAAAATGGATTTGCAAAGAGTATTCAATAGTATGAAAAGAAATGGTTGCAGATTTGTAGTCATTTTCTTTTATAATAATAGATAGAGAGAAGGCTGATTTTTCAGTCTTCTTTAAGAAAGCGGTGGTAAAATCAACGTTCTCTTATAATCTAGTAAAGGAGATTGCGATGGGACTTATTTTTAAAAGTATCCGGTTCCTCATGCGTCTGATTGGGCGCGTGGTTTGGGGACTTGCCTGGTCCTTTGTCCTGAGCTTTATGGTTATTGTCGGAATTTTCTATTTTACCACTTCGACAGAACCGGGTACAGAGGGACTGACGCAGGCTGTTCAGACTGCTGTTGGCAGAGTGGATCAATTTTTAAATCACCAAGGCATTTCCACGGGCCTTCATAGCAGTGAGGAGACGCAAACAGATCAGCTGACAGATGAGCATGCAACAACAGGGGCTCGTTGGGATCAGCCAAGCGCCACGATTTATATCGATACAAATAATGAAACCTTCCGTTCAGCCTATAAGGAGGCCATAGATTCTTGGAATCAAACAGGTGCCTTCACCTTTCAAATCATCAATGACAAAGATAAGGCGGACATTGTTGCAACGGAGATGAACGATGGCAACATCAGTGCAGCTGGTGAAGCTGAGTCGCAGACCAATCTCCTAACCAAGCGGTTTACCCATGTCACGGTTCGCCTTAATAGTTACTACCTGCTGGACAGTCGCTATGCCTATTCTCATGAGCGGATTGTCAATACAGCAGCGCATGAATTGGGCCATGCTATCGGATTAGACCATAATGAGGAGGAATCAGTGATGCAGTCAGCAGGCTCATTTTACAGTATCCAGCCGACAGATATCCAGGCTGTAAAAGACTTGTATCAATCGTAAGCCTATGTTAAAATCTATTTTTTACTTGATTCGACACTTTCCAGAGCAAGTTTTTCTCTTTGTTTTTAACTCAGGAATCTTTGTCTGGCTATGGAAAAGCGGCAATGAGATTGCCAACCAGCTAGGAGTGACAGCGGCTTGGGAAAATCATGTTCCAGCACCCATTCAGGTCTTCTTCGGCCAGAATATTGAGGCAGTTCAGGGATTTTTTCACAATTCCGCCTTTATGTGGCTAGTCGGATCCATGATTATCCTTCTGGTTATTCGTCTGATCAAGGGAATGATTAAATTTGTTGTCTTTGCGGTTCTGATTCTTCTGGGAATTTATCTGATTTTGCAGAATCAATCTATTCTCAATAGTTTTATGTAGAGGCTGGGACAAAAGTCCTAGCCTCTCAATTGTCTTTGGATTGTCGAGCAAGA
>NZ_CAURLD010000017.1:0-45805 GCF_963525625.1 uncultured Streptococcus sp. | reverse complement strand
TCTTGCTGACTTTTGAACCACCAGCAAGGATGATTTTCTTGGTTTCAAGCAATTCTGAACCATTAACCAAAACATTCTTGTCTTTAGTAATGGTACCAATTCCCTTATGAACATCTACGCCATAGCTGCGGAGAAGACCGGCAACACCGCCAACAAGCGTATTGACAACCTTGTTTTTAGTTTCTAGAACCTTGTCCATGTCCACTGAGAAGCTAGGATTTTCGATGATGATACCGCGATTAGCAGCGTGACCAAGGCTTTCAATGATTTCCGCATTGTGCAAGTAAGTCTTGGTAGGAATACAGCCACGGTTCAAGCAGGTTCCGCCTAGCTCAGACTTCTCAACCAAAGCAATCTTGCCACCCAGCTGAGCAGCTTTGATAGCCGCTACATAACCAGCAGGTCCGCCACCGATAACAACGATATCGTAAGCATCATCACTCTTATCATCATCTGTATTTGCCGCTGCAGCAGGAGCTGGAGTTTCCGCAGGTGCAGTTCCACCAGCAGTTGGAATGTTTTCTCCTTCTTCTCCCAAGTAACCGATGACTTCCGTTACTGGAACAGTTTCTCCGTCGCCTTTAAGAATAGCAATCAGGTAGCCGTCTTCTTCGGCTTCCAATTCCATGCTAACCTTGTCAGTCATGATTTCCAGAAGGATTTCTCCTTCTTTGACAAATTCGCCGACTTTCTTATTCCATTGGACAATTTGCCCTTCGGTCATATCCACGCCGGCTTTTGGCATAATTACTTCTAAAGCCATTTTTCTTTCCTTTTCTAACTAGTTTTTCATTTGCTGAGTGTTTCGTTTCTTTACTTTTTAAACTAGCAAAGAAAATCTTATACCAACATTGAAATTGGATCTTCAATCAAAGCCTTCAAGTCCTTCATAAACTTAGCTCCAGCCATTCCGTCAACTACACGGTGGTCAATGGTCAAGCCAAGACTCATAATTGGACGAATAACAATTTCACCATTAACAACGACAGGTTTTTCTACTGTCGAGCTCACACCCAAGATAGCAGAGTTTGGCTGGTTGATGATTGGCCCAAAGGACTGAACGCCAAACATACCTAAGTTACTGATTGTGAAAGTTGAGTTTTGCAGCTCGCTCGGAGCTAACTTGCCTTCCAAGGTACGTCCGATTACATCTTTAAAGGCTACTACAAGCTCTGATAGGCTCATTTTTTCTGCATTATAGACAACTGGTGTCATCAGGCCATTATCCATACCGACTGCCATTGAAAGGTTGACATAGTTGTGTGTGATAATGGTCTTGCCGTCCTCTGTCAAGGTCGAATTAAGGTAAGGATGTTTCATCAACGTCTTCACAACAGCCAGCGAAAGCAGGTCTGTGACAGTTACTTTCTTGCCAGTTGCTTCCATGATTGGATCCAGCACTTTTTTACGCAAGGCCAACATTTCTGTCATATCAACATCATAGTTGAGGGTGAATGTTGGCGCCGTCAGGTAAGATTCTACCATCCGCTGAGCGATAACTTTCCGCATCGGCGTCATTGGAATACGCTCAATTTCACCGTAAGGAGTGACATTATCAGGCACTTCTTCCACTTTTTCAATTTGAGCAGGAGATTTGATTGTATCGCTATCAACATTCTCAGGCAAGAAAGCAAGAACATCTTTCTTCATAATCTTGCCACGATGGCCAGTTCCTTGAATCTCTTGCCAAGCAATATTGTGTTCTTGGGCAATTCGTTTTGCCAGTGGTGAAATACGCACCACGTTTGTATCTTTATAAGTTTCCACGTCTTCTTTGTGGACACGACCGTTTGCGCCTGAGCCAGAAACATCATAGAGGTTGATTCCCAAATCATCCGCTAACTTTCTAGCCGCAGGAGTCGCTCTTAGCTTATCATCAGCCATGACCTCTCCAATTCTATTATAAGATATTAAGGACTCAGAGGACAATGAAAAAATAGGAGATTGACGCTGTGTTCGATGAACACAAGGAAATCTATATTTTTTTCGCAATCCTCCGTCCGAATTCAATTACATGATACTAAGGCGTTAAAAATCAAAGTGAAAATAGAAAACTTAACGAAGAAATTTTCGTTTCTAGAAAAGTTTATCTTTTTCACACAGACTTTAGCCCATGTTCAACTCTACAGTAACTTGGATACAAACCTATCTCAAGTTGCTACGGTTACCGCTATCGGCAATCAACCTTGTAGGCTTACTAATTCGCTCATCGGATAAAATCAGTCCGAATAACGATTGTCTGGAATTTGTAAAATTTTAGCTACTTTGACTCTCTACACAAGATTAGATTACATAAAATAATTTATGTAATCTAATTCATGAAAAAACCTTTTCTTTATTATACCTTATTCTTTATGATATGTCTTCCGAATAGCGTCTTTGATGCTTTCAACGGTCGGAATCATCGCATTTTCCAAGTTTTGCGCATAAGGCATTGGCACGTCTTCACCTGCACAACGGCGGATTGGCGCATCTAGATAGTCAAATGCTTCAGACTCAGAAATAATCGCTGAAATTTCACCAATGAAACCGCTAGTTTTGTGGGCATCATTAACCAAAACGACCTTTCCAGTCTTCTTAACAGAATTGATGATAATATCTTTATCAAGCGGCACCAATGTACGTGGGTCAACCACTTCTACAGAGATGCCTTCTTCTGCTAATTCTTCAGCCGCCTGCATGACACGGCGAAGCATTTTTCCGTAGGTAACAACTGTTACATCGGTACCTTCTTTTTTGATTTCACCAACACCAAGTGGGATTACATACTCAGGATCCAGTGGCACTTCACCTTTTTGGTTAAATTCAGACTTGTATTCCAGGATAATGACCGGGTTGTTGTCTCGGATAGAAGCCTTGAGAAGCCCCTTCATATCAGCCGGAGTTCCTGGAGCGACTACCTTAAGCCCTGGAATGTGGGTAAACCAAGATTCCAAAGACTGCGAGTGCTGAGCTGCAGAACCAACTCCATTACCTGCTGCACAGCGGACAGTCATTGGGACTTGTCCTTTTCCGCCAAACATATAGCGCGTTTTAGCGGCTTGATTAACAATAGCATCCATGGCGATTACAGAGAAGTCCATAAAGGTCATGTCTACGATTGGACGCAGCCCTGTCATAGCTGCTCCAGCTGCTGCCCCAGAAATAGCTGCTTCTGAAATCGGACAGTCGCGTACACGCTCTGGTCCAAACTCTTCCAGCATACCAACAGATGTTCCGAAATCTCCACCAAAGACTCCGACATCTTCTCCCATCAAGAGTACATTTTCATCGCGACGCATTTCCTCAGACATAGCGAGGATAATGGTGTCACGAAAAGACATAGTTTTAGTTTCCATTTTCTTTTTCTCCTCTCTTTTAGTCTGCGTAAATATCTTCAAAGGCAGATTCAAGCGGCGGGAATGGGCTCTCTTCTGCGAACTTGACAGATGCTTCTACTGCTTCTTTGACTCCAGCTTGGATAGCTTCCAGCTCTTCCTCGCTTGCAATCTTGTTTTCCAGCAAGTATTTACGAAGATTTTCGATTGGATCCTTCTTCTTCCATTCTTCTACTTCTTCACGAGTACGGTATTTGCCTGGGTCAGAAGATGAATGTCCCAACCAACGATAGGTCACACTCTCGATTAAGACAGGTCCTTTACCACTGCGAACATGCTCCACAGCCTTTTGGAAGCCTTCATAGACATCCAGAATATTATTGCCATCTTCGATGAACATACCTGGAATGCCATAAGCTGCGCTGCGCTCGTGGATATGCTCTACATTGGTCATTTTCTTGATATCAGCAGAAATGCCATAGCCGTTATTGATACAATAGAAAATAACTGGTAGATTCCAAATAGAAGCCATATTGACCGCTTCGTGGAAGACACCTTCGTTGGTAGCACCGTCACCAAAGAAGCAGACAACAATCTTGCCTGTCTTCTGCATTTGCTGGGTCAGAGCTGCTCCGACAGCGATTCCCATACCACCGCCAACGATACCATTGGCACCAAGGTTTCCGGCATCTAGATCAGCAATGTGCATAGAGCCGCCTTTTCCTTTACAGGTCCCGGTGTATTTCCCTAGGATTTCCGCCATCATTTCGTTGAGGTTGATTCCTTTGGCGATAGCTTGACCGTGTCCCCGGTGATTAGAAGTCAACAAATCATCCTCGTTCAAAGCCAGCATAGCACCAACATTGGCTGCTTCCTCACCTACTGAGAAGTGAGTCATTCCAGGAACCTTTCCTTTTTTTACAAGTTGAGCAATTTTTAAGTCCATACGACGGATTTCTTCCATCTTACGGAACATCTCTAACAAAAGATCTTTATCTAAAGTTGCCATTTTTTTGCCTTTCTAAGCATAATTCTTCTATTTAATTCTATCTAAAGCTGTAAGCACTGTCAAAACTTTTGCTCAATTACATTTCACAAAGAAAAACCAGTCAATCCATTGGATAAACTGGTTTTAGGGCTCAAAATAGAAATTTCACAAACTTTTTGTGCTAGAGTAGTTTTTACTATTTTGAAACTGTTATACGAAAATAATAGCAGAGCATGCTTCTGATTAATCTGCCTGTTTAGCAAAATCTGCAATCATCTGCTCCATCTGCTCGCGGCTTGGTGTTGTCAGCATATAAAGGTAGTCACCTTGCAGCTCCGCAAATGCAGCCGGCATGTCTTTTTTAACCTTGAAGTTATCTCTGTATTTCTCCAGCAAGTCAGCCTCAGGGTAAGCATAGTTTGTTGATGCACGGCGCGAGGTTGCCAGACAATACAGTGGCTCCATGTGGGCAGCTGGGAAAGGCTCTCCTGCTACAATCGCTGCATAGCCTCTGTAAAGATCGATTGAGTGAGCGAAATTATAGACATCAATGGTAAAGCCACCGGCTGGACGGTTATTGTACTCAATGGCCACATAATCATCACCCTCGCGGAAGAACTCAATATGGAAAAAACGTTCTTTCATGCCGAAGATTTTGACAATCGCTTCTCCATAAGCACGCAGTTTTGGATCCATATCCTTGAGAACGTAGTAGGAATTGTCCATTTTATACATCATCAAATCCAGCGGTGTATGCGCATAGTCAAAGGTGGTTGCAAAGACGATCTGACCGTCCTTATCTACCAAACCATCAAAAGTACAGATTTCGCCAGACTGGACAAACTTTTCAAAGAAATAAGCTGTCTGATGATCCCATTCTTGCTTGAATCGTTCGACATCTTCTGCTGTTTCTATTTTAAAGGTTGCAGCTGCTCCCACTCCATTATCAGGCTTGGCAATCAAAGGCAGACCAAGTTTCTTGACAGCCAAATCTGCCCCAGCTTCTGTGTTGACAATCTGACCCGGAACGACTGGAACACCTGCTTTTTTAAAGAGTTTCTTCATCTCTGATTTGAACTTGGTTTTTTTCAAGTCTTTTGGTTTTGCTCCAAAGACATTGAATTGCTCACGCAACTCAGCGTCCAGTTCCAGCCAGTATTCGTTATGAGACTCAATCCGATCGATAGGCCCATGCTTGTAGAAAAGAAATGCCACAGCTCTTTTAACTTCGTCAAGATTTTCAAGATTTTCTACTCTGAAATATTCAGTCAATGAATCCTTCAAAGGTTGGTCTAGCTGGTCATAAGGCTCCTGACCAATTCCCAGAACAGTGATTCCTTTGTTAGCCAGCTCCACTGTAAACTGCTGAAAATTTTGCGGATAGTAGGGAGAAATAACGATATAATTCATAGGAAACCTCCTTTAAAGATTGAGTTCATTAAGGAAATACGGCATTTGCTTACGCCACCAAATCCAGTCGTGGGAAACATCATGGCCCCATTCAGCAAACCAAGCTGGAATATTCTTATGCTCAAAAGCCTCTTTCAGCGTGTAGAAGGAAGGCAGGCCATCCTGCTCCCAGTCGCCTAAGCCAGTACAAACGATAATATCCGCCTGTCGATAGCGGTCAATAAACCAGCCATCATTTTGGTTCCAGATATAGTCAGCTGGCGAGTTTTGATAAATGACTTCGTCGCTCAAATTATCACCGACAAAGAAACGTGCATCATAGACACCACTGAGGGCAATCACTTTATTGAAAACATCTGGATGCTGCAGGAAGAAATTAACAGCATGATAAGCTCCCATGGAGCAGCCTGTCGTCATCATAGGGTCAAACCAGCCTGTCTTATGCTTAACGAAAGGAATAGCTTCCTTGATGACATAACGCTCATATGCACGATGCATTTCTGCTCGATCGTGAGGATGCTTCCAGTCCGCCAACCAGCTCTCACTATCAACACTGCTAAGAGTGAAAAACTGGACCTTACCGGCCTCAATAAAACCTGCGCAGGCTTCAATCATGCCGAAGTCAGCATACTCATTATGGCTGCCGCCTGATGATGCAAAGACTATAATCGGGAGCCCAGCGTGGCCATAGCGATTGACATACATTTCACGGCCTAGATTACCGCTCCAATGACTTAAAAATTCTACATGCATAGTTTCTACCTCTTTCTTAGTGTTTGACTAGATTACCATTTTTCGCCGATAAAACGGAAGCAGTCCGGCAAGTGCTCCGCCCAAGCGATCTCGTTGTGAATAGCCCCAGACTGGATCTTAATTTGAATATTGGACAAATCTACCCCAGATACAAGTAACTGCCGGAAATAGCTGAGCGATGAATCAATATAGGCCTGCTTGATATTGCCCGCCATCAATGTCTTATCTGTATCATCAGCCTCTTCCGTCCCAACATAAATGAAAACTCGTTGGTCTGCCTGAAGCGTTTTTCTCTCAATATAACGGTCAAAAGCTTCCTGATGCAGCCAATTAGCTGATGAAAAGATGCCCAGACAGCCAATCTGATCTTGGTATTCAACACCAATAAACTGGCTGATATTTCCCCCAAGAGAAGAGCCAATCATAGCCGTATGCAGTCGATCCGACTTGGTCCGATAATGCTGATCAATAAAAGGCTTGACAACTTCCATGACAAACTCCGCATACTCCGTTCCCTTGCCGCCAAACTGAATGCCGGGAATGTTGGACTCTTGGAACTTCCAAGCTGCGTATTCATTCATGCGCTGTTGGCCATCGTTGTCAATAGCCACGACAATCATTTTTTCAATATCTGGATTACGTTTGATTGTCGGAATCACCTTCCACGAATGGCCGCTGAAAGACTCTTTGCTATAGAGAACATTTTGGCCGTCGTGAAAATAAACGACTGGATAGGTCTTGTTTGCATCCTGGTTATAGTTCTTTGGAAGCAACACGCGGACACGGCGTTTCTGCTTGGTATAAGGAACAACTAACTCATGTGTTTTCATTTCAAGGTAAAAATAGGATTTATTCATTTTCAGAAAACTTTCTATTTTCAAAATTTTTATTTATTATATCACAAATTAAGCAAAAAAGTTAGGGATTTCCTAACTTTTTGATGATTTTTATTAGATAATGATAGAAAATAGATTATTTATCCAAATAAGGCTGTAAATCCTGCAAGGCTCGCTCAGCAATTATATTCTGCTGCTTTTTGAGCCAATCGCAAGTAATCCGTCAAATGCTTGTTTTCTATATCTTCAAGCGTATGTAATTGCAAATGGCGACGGCCTTTACCCTTGCCTTCCAACAAACCGTATGGGTCTGCCATCTCGGCGCCACGACCAAATTCCACATTTACATGCTGCTTATAAACAAAAATGCCGCAAAACGGTTCGGGGGCGGCAAACAAAATACCGCCATATTTCACTTCTTCGACTACCGTATCTGACAGTTGCCGTATTTTCGTGCGCACACTATTGGCGATTTCATACAAGGCAGGATTATTAATTAGCCAATCATCCAGCAGATTTTTTACTTTTTGGTTCATGGTCTCCTCCTAATTTGAGATTGTAGGTTGGTCATTGATGTCCGATTTCCAAATTTTTTATTTATTATGGCACAAAATCAAGAAAAATTCAAGAAAATCCTAACTTTTTTAAATTTCTTGATAAAATTGTAAGTCTTTTAATGCTCGCTCGGCGATTTTTTCGTAACGTTCTTTTTTATCACGAATGCGCGGACCTTCCAATTCTTTGATAATCCCAAAATTGACATTCATGGGTTGGAAGTGCTTGCTGTCAGCATAGGTAACATAATGTGGCAGGCTGCCGATTGCTGTTGTTTCTGGAAAAACAAGTGCTTCTTCTCCCTTGAAGAGTCGAGCGGCATTGATACCAGCAACTAGACCAGAAGCCGCTGACTCGACATAGCCTTCAACTCCAGTCATTTGACCTGCAAAGAAAAGATTTGGCTGTTTCTTAGAGCGGAAAGTCTGTTCTAGCAGATTTGGAGAGTCCATATAGGAGTTTCGATGCATAACTCCATAGCGGACAAATTCTGCATTCTCAAGACCAGGAATCATCTGAAAGACCCGCTTTTGCTCTCCCCATTTGAGATGAGTCTGGAAGCCGACAATGTTGTAAAGACTGCCTGCTGCATTGTCCTGACGAAGCTGCACTACAGCGTATGGCGTCTTATATTCACCATCTCGAGGTCCTTGGTAGTCATCGGGATATTCTAAACCAACCGGCTTCATCGGTCCATAAAGCATTGTTTTAATGCCCCGCTTAGCCATAACTTCAATTGGCATACACCCTTCAAAGTATTTTTCTTTTTCAAAGGAATTGAGCGGTGCTTCCTCAGCATTGACCAAAGCATCATGGAAATCCATAAATTCTTGCTTAGTCATTGGCGCGTTGAGATAGGCAGCTTCGCCCTTATCATAGCGGGATTTGAGATAGACCTTGGTCATATCAATAGTATTGACGTCAATGATTGGCGCTGCTGCGTCGTAGAAATAAAAACCGTCGCCTCCATTGAGCGCGTGGATTTTTTCTGCTAAAGCATCGCTGGTCAAGGGTCCTGTCGCAATGACTGTGATGGCATCCTCCGGAATTTCGGTGATTTCTTCACGAATGACCTCAATCAATGGATGGTTGCTCACTAGATCCGTTACCATCTGAGAAAAGCCTTCTCTATCAACTGCTAAAGCACCACCCGCTGGCACCCGAGTCGCTTCTGCTGACTTTAAGATGACCGAGTCCAACCGCCGCATTTCTTCCTTTAGCAGACCAACTGCATTGGTCAGCGCATCTCCTCGCAGAGAGTTAGAGCAGACCAGTTCTGCAAAGTCTGAAGTTTTGTGCTGAGGCGTTGACTTAACACCCCGCATTTCATAGAGTTTGACCGGGATGCCACGCTTGGCAATCTGGTAAGCTGCTTCACTGCCAGCCAGACCAGCACCGATAACATTGATATAGGATGATGACATGATACTCTCCCTTGGATATTTCTAGATTTTCACTCTGACCATTATAACAAAAAGATAGTAAAAAAGACAGACAGGAGAATTCCTGAATGTCTATCATTTTGTCATTTTTTCCAAGTAAGCAATCTTAGCAAAATCCTTATGATTGTTATTTTCATTTCGGTAAGAATCTTGTGAAGAAGCACGGTAGATAGCTAAGAATTGCTCTGCAGTTGGCAATAGAAATTCAACACCCTCTACTTCTCTTCGAGACAGCTCCGTTATTGCCACACCTGAAAATGCCTCCAAGGTTTCCATGGCTCCAAACTCAATAGACAGATCTTCTTTTTGAAATTCATGCTCGTGCAGATCGACTAAGCGATAGCCCAAGCGCTCCATCATAGGCTCAATCTTGTCCATATCGTAAATACGTTCTTCGTCTGGTGCTTCCCAGCCACGCTCATCACCATGAACATGAATATCAATATCACGCGCCTGCCAGTCTTGTCCAGTAACTTGCTCCAGACCTAGAGAACCCATCAGAAGTGGAACAATTCCCATCTTATTCAGTTGAGACGCGATTTTTAGAAATTCTGCAAATTTATCTGTCATAAAACTTCACCTCTTCTTCAGAAAAATATTTTACGTAATATAAATTATGTAAAAATTGCTATTTCACTTTTTCTTCTTCGTAGTCACCATTGCTGCAGACCACTTGCTTGCCGCCACCACGAACTTTCTTTTCAATCAGATAATGGTCGCATTTTGGACAGTTCCGGCCAACCGGCTTGTCCCAAGATGTAAAATCACAGTCAGGATAACGATCACAGCCGTAGAAAATGCGATTTCGCTTAGTCTTACGCTCAATAACTTGACCTTTCTGACACTGTGGGCAGGTCACACCAATTTCCTTGACAATAGCCTGAGTGTGACGACAGTCTGGGAAATTGCTGCAGGCGTAGAACTTGCCAAATCTCCCCAACTTGATGACCATCGGACTACCACAGACTTCACAGTCAAAACCAGCTGGTTCATCCTTGATTTGGATTTTCTCCATTTCAGTCTCGGCTTTAGCAACTTCCTTTTCAAAAGGTTGATAAAACTCGTCAATAACTTTCTGCCATTGTTCTTTGCCAACTTCTACATCATCCAGTTTTGCTTCCATTTCAGCTGTAAATTTCACATTTACGATACCTGGGAAGAATTCGACAATCAGTGCATTAACAATCTCACCTAGTTCCGTCGGCTCAAAGCGCTTGGAAACCAGCTTAACGTAATATCGTTTCTGAATAGTTTCAATGGTCGGTGCGTAGGTAGATGGCCGGCCAACACCATTTTCTTCTAAAGTCTTGATGAGAGTTGCTTCAGAATAACGAGCAGGTGGCTGGGTAAAGTGCTGTTCTGGATTGGTATTAACACGTTTGACGGTATCACCCTTTTCCATGTCCGGCAGCATTTTATTCTTGTCAGAGTCGTTGTAAATAGCCAGATAGCCATCAAACTTGACCTGACTGCCATTGGCAGCAAATTGGACACCATTTTGCCCCAACTTGACATTCATAGTATCAAAGACTGCTGCTGTCATTTGGCTGGCTACAAAACGGTTCCAAATCAGCGTATAGAGCTTAAGCTGATCCTTGTCCAAATACTTTGCGATGCTTTCTGGAGTATTGAAAACGCTGGAAGGACGAATGGCTTCGTGAGCATCTTGAGCGCCAGAAGCGTTTTTGGCCTTGCTGCCATGTTTAGAATATTTAGCACCAAATTTATCCGTGATAAAGCTTGCTGCTTCATTTTGCGCCACAGGGCTGATACGAGTCGAGTCGGTACGCATATACGTAATCAGACCTTGTACGCCAGAACCGATATTTATCCCCTCATAGAGCTGCTGAGCAACCATCATGGTCTTACGTGTCCGGAAATTAATCTTATTAGCGGCATCTTGCTGCATAGAGGAAGTCGTGTAGGGCAGTGGAGCATTGCGTCGACGCTCTTTCTTTTCGACACTGTCGACAGTAAAGTCATCACCCTTGAGGTGAGACAGGACTTCTTTGACCTCGTCGTTGTTGGTCAGCTTCATCTTTTTACCGTTCATACCGTAAAAGCTGGCCTGAAACTGACGGGTTCCTTTCTTGAAGGTTCCATCAATCGTCCAGTATTCTTCTGGTTTGAAGGCATTAATTTCATTTTCCCGGTCGATAATCAGCTTGAGAGCGACAGACTGGACTCGACCAGCTGACAGACCTTTCTTGACTTTCTTCCAGAGAATAGGAGAAATGGAATAACCAACCAAGCGGTCCAAAACTCGACGAGCCTGCTGGGAATCGACCAGATCCATATCAATCTGGCGCGGCTCTTTAAAAGCATTCTTGACTGCATCTTTGGTGATTTCATTAAAGACGACGCGGTTTTTCTCTTTCTCATCCAGATTCAGAATGTGAGCCAGATGCCAAGAAATAGCTTCTCCTTCGCGGTCCGGGTCACTTGCCAGAAAGACTTGCTTAGCTTTCTTGGCTTCTTTTTTCAAGTCATTAATTAACGGACCTTTACCACGAATATTGATGTATTGTGGCTCATAGTTGTTCTCAAAATCAATGGACATAGTAGACTTTTTCAGGTCACGGATATGCCCGACACTGGCTAGAACCTTGTAGTTTCGTCCCAGATATTTTTCTATTGTTTTTGCCTTAGCAGGCGACTCTACGATGACAAGATTTTTCTTGGTCGTAGACTTTTTCTTTGTTTTTGTTACCAATTTAGACACCTTCTATAAGAAATAAATCTCATAGAGTTTAAACTATTTTTTGATAGATGTCAACTGCTAACTTTTCTTATAGGAAAACTTGTTTTAAAAATCAAACTCAGAAAGAACGTCAGAGCCTGACGTAATGCACTTTGCACCCTCTTGAATCAAATGATGGCAGCCGTCAGATTTTCCATCTAAAATAGACCCCGGAATAGCAAAGACATCCCGCCCTTCTTCCATGGCTCGCTCACAGGTAATCAGGCTGCCTGAGCGCATCTTGGCTTCTGCCACGATGACGCCTCGACATAGACCGGCGATGATACGATTTCGCTCTGGAAAATGAAATTTCAAGGGCTGTTCACCTGGACCATACTCTGTCAGCAATAAATGATTTTTTCCAATGTAAGCTTGTAGTTTTTTGTTGGCCTTAGGATAAAAGACGTCTAATCCAGTACCAATGACAGCAATGGTCTGACCTCCGTTTTGCAGGGCAGCCATGTGAGCCGCTGTATCAATCCCACGAGCCAGACCACTGACGATAACCAATTCATTGTTTAGCTCTTTGATAATCTTTTGTACAGAGGCATTTCCTTGCTTACTGCTGTCTCGACTACCAACGACTGCAGCCTTGGGCAATTCTAGTAGATTTAGATTTCCCTGATAGAATAGCAAGGTCGGGGCATCGTAAATTTCGCATAAATCCCAAGGATAAATATCATCCAAGATAGAAAAGGACGGAAAAAGTTCAAATTCTTCTTTCAAAGCCGGTAAATCAAGCCTCTTGTATTTCTCAATAAAGAGAGCAGGATTGCGGCACTCAGATACGACAGCCTTATCTCGCAGAGAAAGCTTGCCATCTCTACTCTCAGCGTATCTCAAAACATTTAAAACCTGATGATTGGTCAAGCCAGCTCTTTTCATTTTATAAATTTCAAAATTATTCATTTTTTCACCTCACTTTCTTATTCGTAAAAAAGTTCAAAAAAAGAACTGCAGTACAGTTCCTTCTTTACGATTTTATTTAATTTGATGTTGTCAATAGCTGGTTTTCTTGCCTGTTGCCTTTAACCCATCTTTTATTCTTTATTAACAGGAATTTCCTTAATAATTCGTGCTGGATTACCAGCCAAGACTACATTGTCACCAAAAGACTTGGTCACAACCGCTCCGGCACCAACCACGACATTATCCCCTAGTGTCACGCCTGGCAGAATCGTCACACCTCCGCCAGCCCAGAAATTATCACCAATAGTGATTGGTGCTCCGTACTCAATTCCGGAATTTCTTTCCACTGGATCAAGCGGATGAAGAGGTGTCAGAAACTGGCAATTTGGGCCGAGCATAGCATTGTCTCCGATGCGAATGGGGCAAACGTCCAGCATAGTCAAGTTCCAGTTAGAACAAAAATTTTCTCCTAAATGAATGTTAATTCCGTAGTCGCAAACCAAATCTGGCTTCATAGCAAGATTATTTCCCGTACTGCCAAACCATTCTTTGATAATAGCACTTCTCTTGTCGCTGTCTTGCTCTTGGTTAAAACGATATTGAAATTCTTTGGATCGGGCTCTAATTTTTCTTAAATCTTCATCTTGTGGTCGGTAAATCTCTCCAGCAATCATTTTTTCGTATTCGCTTTGCATGTCATCCTCCTTTTCATGCGTGACAAATGGATGGTCAAGTAAAGTTGTTCATCCTCTGATGTTTGGTAATTTCTGGTTTGCTTTAAAAATTCAGCAATCTTCCTAGTGGTTTCATAAGCCAAGGGATACTTACATTTAAGTAAGTCAAACATCTCATTGTCCTCTAAATCACGGTGGCCTCTATCAGTCAGGACTCGCTCACAGAAAAATTTTAGATGGGTCATAAAGCGCTCAAGGTAGATGTCTTCCTCGTCTAAAGAAATTTCCAAACTGTACTTGACAATGGTCATGATTTCCTCCATCATCATAGTCAAATCACGCGCAGTTCCATCGCCATTTTCCAGCTCTGCATTGACCAAGGTCAGCGCCATAAATGCTGCTTCATCATCTGGAAGTTCCTTGCTGACATAAGCGCTCAAAAGCTGTTTGGCATACTGACCAACCTCAAACTCGATAGGAAAAAAGCGTTTAATATCCCACATGAGGAAATTCTTAAGATAAATATCATCTTCCAAACGCAGCAAGACTCCGTGGATATGATCTGCCATCGCCAGAAAAGCACTGTCTTTGAGCTTCTTCTGCAGTTTCTCCCTTGCGAAAGAAATAATCTTATCCGACATTTCCATGACCTCTGCTGGCAACTCCATCAGAAGCTGGCGTCTATTTTCTGACAAGACATACCTTTTCTCAATCAGCTCATCTGGAATCTCCTGGCCAACTTTTCGACCAAAGGCCAGTCCTCGTCCCATGAGAATAACTTCTTCTTGGTTTTCTTCAGAAATCACCACATTATTGTTTAAGATTTTACTGATTAGCATGCCTCACCTCTTCGTGCCTATTCACACATGGATTTTACGGGTTCAAATGTCTTGCGATGAATAGAAGTTACGCCGTTTCTTTCCAATCCTTGCAAATGACTTTTGGTCCCATAACCAGCATTTTGCGCAAAATCATAGCCGGGAAATTCCTTGTCGTAGTCTGCCATTAGCTTATCCCGAGTGACCTTAGCAACAATACTGGCCGCTGCGATAGACAGAGAATTGGCATCGCCTTTGATGATGGACTCTTGCGGGATATCAACTTCCAGTTTCATGGCATCAATCAGCAGATAATCGGGCTTGAGAGAAAGCTTAGACAAAGCCTCTTTCATAGCAAGCTTGGTCGCTTCGTAGATATTGACTTGATCAATGATCTCACTGTCCATCAGGCCAATACCGACCGCCAAGGCTTTATCCATGACTGCTTGATAGATTTCTTGGTGTTTTTTCTTGGGAATTTTTTTACTGTCGTTTAGCCCCTTAATCTTACATCCTGGAGGTAAGATAACAGCTGCAGCGACAACTGGTCCAGCAAGAGGACCGCGGCCTACTTCATCAATCCCAGCAATCGCCCGATAGCCAGCTTTATAAAGCTCTTTTTCATACCATAGCATCTGCTCCAAACGCAAATCCTCGTCTAACTCCGCCTGAATGGCTCTTTTACGCTTTTCAACAGCTTTTTGAACTCCACTACGCAAATCATTCTCTACTTCTGCCAGAAAAGGATCAGCCAAATCTGTCACCAACTCTAAACGTTGCTGGATTTCTTTAATCGTTGCCATCTAGTTCACCAACCGTATCCAAGCAATAACGGCCTAGCTTGCCATCACGGACTTCTTTGACAAAAAGGCTGTAAAAACGGTCATAGTCGTCGCGGAAGCCAAGTTTTTGGGTCATATCCATAATCATGTCAGGCGCTTCCTGGCTTAGAACCAGCTGCTTGAAGCGTGCTGTCAGCTCCTCAGGATAATGCTCCTTAAAGTAATTGAGGCCAAAAATCGTCACCTCATCCATAGGCAGCAGATTATCCTTAATAGCACCAGTCAGAGCAAGCTTGAGAGCAACCGTCTCATCTTCAAACTTAGGCCAGAGAATCCCTGGTGTATCCAAAATTTCCAAATCTTTATTTGATTTGAGCCATTGCTGTCCCTTGGTCACACCTGGCTTATTCCCTACAACGGCAATTTTCTTACCTGCCAAGCGATTCATGAGGGTTGATTTTCCGGCATTAGGAATGCCAATAATCATGGTACGCAGGGTTTCGATGCGAATTCCTCTCTCTTTCTGTCTCGCCAATTTGTCAGCCATAAGCTTTTTAGCTGCGTCTGTTACTTTTTTAACTGCAGACTGCTCTTTGGAATTAATAGATAAGGTCGAAATCCCCTGACTTTCAAAATAACTCTGCCATTCCTTGATACGAACAGGGTCTGCCAAATCTGCCTTGTTTAAAATCAAAAGCTTAGGTTTATCGCCCACAATCTTAGTCAGCATAGGATTCTGACTGGATAAAGGAAGTCTCGCATCAACCAGTATTGTCACAAAATCAACAAACTTAATATTTTCCTGTACCTGTCTCCGTGCCTTGGACATATGCCCCGGAAACCATTGAATCGTTGCCATAATTTATCCTTTCAACGAATATCATTGATAAAATTTTATATCTTTAACTATTTTAACATATTTCTAGGATTTAAGCGGGTGAATGCTAAAGTGATCTTCTCTACCTCAAGAGCAAAAAAAGCCCCAGCGGGCTTTCTAACTTTATCTTACCTGTTCAAAATGCAGATGCACAGCTATATGATCTCCATAGCCATTGCGCTCTAAATCGCGCTGCAAACGATAAGAAATATAATGCTCTGCAATAGTAATATAACCTGCACCCAAGAGGCGGCTTTCAACCATGGACTGAATCATGCTGATTGTCGCACGTTCAACCTTAGCTTCTTCCAAATCCAGAACCACTTTCTTTGTAACCTGCGCTAAATTCTGACGCAAATCATCCGTCAACACATAGACAGTCTGAGCTGCCTTTAAAACTGCTTGATAAATTTTATCTGGGTCAAATTCTACAACCTCACCGCTCCGTTTAATAACTTGCATAAAAAACTCCTTTTATATTATATATTTCTAATCTAATGTAAGTCTCTAACATGACTGCTGCCAGTCCAGTTGTCTATAGTCTGCTCAAAAAGAAATCTCAAAGTCAGACCATACCTTTACATTATATAATTTTTTCCAATATTTTTCAAAGGAAGCTTCCATTTTTTTAGCCTTAAAAGACCATATAAAAAAGGACTGCTCTGGGCAATCCTTTTTCCAATGTTCTTCATAAACTATCAGATACTGAATTCACTTTTAAGTTTAAGTCACGACGACTAACTTAGCAATCAAAACATTATGTATCGGATTTCTCTAATGTTATGTCTTGTCTTTTGTAACGATAGTGCATTTTCCAGTGATTTTCAGACACTTCTTCTAATCTCAATGTTTTGTTAATAGGCTTAAATGACAATTTCTCTTCTTCAACTCTCTTTAAGAGCTCGACTAATAACTCTCCTCCAGAGTTCAGAGAAATTAAACTATCATCCTCACTATCATATTGAAGTAGAATTTTCTTTGTTGGTTTGTGAATGATGTTATAAAGATTGAAAGCTTTATCGATTTCAAAATTTTTCTCTTTGTCAGCTACCATTGACAAACTGTGCAACTCCAACTGACCGATTTTAAAAGCACCAAAAAGACTGAAAATAATCCCTAACGCAACAAGTGTTTCCCAGATGAAAGAGAAAAGTTTCAAATCCCAATCCGTTATAAGTACAAGAAGTAAATAAATAACTCCTAAAACAAATCCAAGCAAAATCAATGCTGAACCATAGCATCCTGCCTTATCACCGGTCCGAATAAGCGGCTTATCATAAACTTTTTTACCTTCAAGTTTTTCCAGTCTATGCTTAGTTTTATACTCCTCAATTCGTTCACTATGTTTTTCTGTCACAATTTTCAATTCTTTCTTAATTATTTTTATCTATGGCATTCCTAAGACTGCTGCATCAATCAATAATCCGGTCTCAGGACACCTTTAACCGTCTCTTTGGTCGCTTGATAGTCGCCATCAACAACGACCTTGATAATGCGTTTGGCATCTTCTTCAGGCGCTGGCACAAGCGGTAAGCGGGTTGGACCAGCTGCAAATCCTAAGTAATTAAGGACTGCCTTGACAGGGGCAGGGCTTGGGTAAGAGAAAAGAGCATTGACTTTAGGGATGAATTTCCGTTGGATAGCTGCTGCTTTTTTGATGTCATTGTGCTCAATAGCATCCAGCATTTCAAACATTTCATCACCGTTTGTGTGAGAAGCAACAGAAATAACTCCATCAGCCCCCAGATTCATAGCATGAAAGGCATCGCCATCCTCACCGGTATAAATCAGAAACTCCTCTGGACGATGCTCAATCAGATAGGCCATATTCGCCAGACTGGTACATTCTTTAACGCCGATAATATTTGGATGTTCAGCCAACCTCAGCATAGTCTCAGGTGTCATCTCAACTACTACTCGGCCAGGTATATTGTAGATAATGATGGGCAAGTTTGAAGCATCCGCTATGGCTTTAAAGTGCTGAAACATCCCTTCCTGAGAAGGTTTATTGTAATAGGGAACAATTGCCAGACCAGCTGCAAAACCACCAAATTCATCTACTTCTTTGACGAATTCGATAGAGTCACGCGTTTCGTTGGTACCGACACCGGCAATCAAAGGGACACGTCCTTTAACAACTTTTTGAACTGCCGCAAATAGCTCCAACTCTTCATCGTGAGTCAGGGTTGGACTTTCAGCAGTTGTTCCAGCTAGCAAAATCCCATCCGTATGATGGGCCAAAAGGTGCTCAATCAAATCTGGAATAGCTTCAAAATTGATGGAACCATCTTCATGAAAAGGAGTAATAAAAGCTGTGATGATTTTACAGTTTTTCAGATCCGCATACGCCATAAACTTACCTCTCTTTATACGAAAAGAGGGTTGAAAGAACAATTATTCAACCCTGTGCTGTCAAGTTTCCTTGGTCACTTTATTTTAATTCAAAAACAACTTCTGCTGTCGGACGAACTAAACCACGTTCATGCAGTGTCTCTGCGATTTGGACAGAATTCCAAGCTGCTCCTTTAAGAAGATTGTCTGAAACTACCCACATATGGATTCCTTTTTCTGCATCTAGATCTTTACGAATCCGGCCAACAAAGGTTTCTTTCTTACCAACCGCATTGATTGCTTGCGGATAAACCTGATGAGCTACATCATCCTCCAGAACAGCACCAGGAAAGGCTGAAATTGCTGCTTTTACCTGGTCAATAGGTGCAACTTCCTTAGTCTCAACGTAAACAGACTCTGAGTGAGCAGACAAGATAGGAAGGCGGACACATGTCGCAGAAACAGCAATAGAATCATCTTCCATGATTTTCTTAGTTTCCTTAGTCATCTTCATCTCTTCATAAGTGTAGTCGTTATCTGTAAAGACATCAATCTGAGGTAAGGCATTAAAAGCAATAGGATAATGTTTTTTATCACCGCCACATGGCAGGATATTGGCTTTCGTGTCCTTAGGATTTACACCATCATTGAGAACAGAGCGTAATTGTGCTTGGGTTTCAAGAATGGCCCCCATACCTGCACCAGAAACTGCTTGATAGGTAGACACGATGATGCGCTCCAGCCCCCATTGCTGACGTACAGGCTCTAAAGCCACCATCATCTGAATTGTCGAACAGTTAGGGCAAGCGATAATTCCCTTGTGCTGATCTAAGGCATGGGCGTTGACTTCTGGAACAACCAGAGGAACATCAGGATTTTGACGGAAATAAGAGGTGTTATCGACCACCACCGCTCCCGCTTTAACTGCGTAAGGAGCGTATTTTGCTGAGGTAGAACCACCAGCTGAGAAGAGAGCAATATCTACACTTTCAAAAGCCGTCTCAGTCGTCTCTTCAATAGTAATGTCTTGTCCCTTGAACTGGAGAACTTTACCAGCTGAACGAGCAGACGCCAGATAGCGTATTTTATCAATTGGAAGGCTAGACTCTTCCAGCATTTTAATCATTTGAGATCCAACGGCACCAGTGGCACCTACTACAGCAACTGTATATCCCATGCGATAACCTCTCTGAATTTTCAAAAAATTTTGTATTGTTAGTATTATACTATTTTTAGGGAAAAATGCAAATGGTTCTAAAGAATAAATGTTCGATATTTTAGATAAACTGCATTTACACGCTGCTCTATAACTCAACTTTTTCCTAGAGATTCATTTCATCAAGAGCAATAGCACTCACGACACAGTCCGTCTCAGCATCTATGTCTCTAAGATCGGCTGCGACTAACCGTCTTGCCTCTCTAAGAAAGCTTTCAAGGTTTACAGATTTTGTTCTAACGAACAAAACTGCATCCATTGCTCTACGACTCAACTGCCTTCTGCGAAGTTGTTTCATCAAGAGCAATAGCACTCACGACATAGGCCGTCTCAGTATCAATATCTCTAAGATTGGCTGCGACTAATGGCCTCGCCACTCTAAGAGATGTAGAAAAATCCCCAATCCGTAGACTGGGGATAGGGGCACTTTCGTGTGATCAGCAGGTTCACACAACTGATCAAGGTCCGCTCCTACGTTATGACCTCCCATGCTTCAATTTGCAGAAAAACTGCATATCGACTCATCGCACGAAATATAGTTTACCTTATCTTTTTCCGTTTTGTCAAGGTATTTAATCTAAAATATAAACAAAAACTTGTCTGTCTTTCCATTCCTGACCTTCTTTTTGGAATTGTTTCCGTACTCCTTCAAGATAGAAATCAGCTTGCTCCAGCAAATTCTGTGAAGGGATATTTTGTAGATCAACATGTGCTTCTAAACGATGAAATCCTAGTTCACGACTGACTTTCTTAAGTTCACCTAGCATAGCTCTGGCGTAGCCCTGACGCCAAAATTGATTATGTATCGTATAACCTATTTCCGCCCATTGAAAATCGTCTCTAGCCAGCACAAATAAATTAACCATACCTACATGTTTTCCGCTTTTTGCATCGTAAATTCCCCAAATATACTGTTGGTCTTTCTCTCGGAAATCTCGGTGCTTAGCCACCAAATCCTCAAACCAACTTTCTGTACAAATTGTCATATCTAAAAGCCCATCATCAAATGGGGATTGGGAAGGCAGTCTATTGGAAAATCCTTCCAGCCAAGCCGAATAATCTTTCTCTTCCAGATATTTTAAATAAATATGTTTCATAAATACTTACTTCCTTCTCGAATACTAAGCGCAGCCATTTCTGCCTGATGCCGCTTGATAAAATTCCTAACCCAGTCTGGATTGGTTTTTGAATAATCTCTCAGCGCCCAGCCAATAGCCTTGTTAATAAAGAATTCTGTTTGGCCTAGATTATTCACTAAAATCTGTTCTAAAAGTTCAGTATCAGTTTCCTCTTTTCGCAGTAGTTGATGGTCAATAGCCAAGCGCCGCAGCCAGATATCCTCATCACAACTCCAGGATAAAATAATCTCTTTGTTTTCTGGGAATCGAGCAATGATGGATCCGACCAAGCGATCCAAAAAGTCAATAGTATCCCACCAAGATTTTGTTTGGGCCAGCTTTTTCAAACGTGACAAGTCAGATGGAGTCAATAGTTTCTTGCGAATCTCCAGATAATCTAGCGCGGCATACTGTAATTCTCGATAAGGATTATTCCAAGCTTCATTTATAAAATCCCAGTCAATAATGGAGTCAGTCTGCTGTTTAAAAAAAGTCTTTGCGAGTTTCCGTCTGGCCGGAGTCTTGACTCCTAGAAACTCAAATTTATTTTTCATATAAGCTTTCATAGCCACCGCATCATCTGGGTTAGCTACAGCTTTTAACTCTTTTACCAATTCCTCTACATTCATATCTTACTCCAGCAATTCACGGTCATAAATAGTGTAGTCACAGCGATAAATCACGAGACGCTTACCGTCAATAAGTAATTCAGAAGTTTTGGGAGCATCTGATTTATCAAGAGAGACGCGGTCACCGGCATAGGCGGCCAGCGGAGTACCATTTTGCGAGCGAATCAGAATAACCTTTTTCTTTCCGGTAAAGTCGTTTTTAAAAGCTGAAATCATGCGATTTAAAACGGGAACTGAATGGCTATTCTCCTCAACATCTTCAGTCTTTTGATATTGAGCAAAGACATCTTTCAAGCCTTTTTCTTCTGCAATCAAGGAAGAGCCCACATGGTCGATCTCATACTTACCCAAAGTAATTTTGAGCACAGAAGAGTCCTCCTTGGAATTTCCTTCCGCATCAACTGAGTCAAACTCCTCGTTACGCGAGATGGATAGTGACTTACCTGACATCTGGTCAATAAGCTGGGAATTTTCATCATAGGTGCGAACCGTCATCTCTAAACCAATCCATTCCTCCTTGGCATTTTTAAACCAATTTTCAACGGCCTGACAACCAGTCAAGGTCAAAAGGGCAATACTTAGAAGAGTTATTAATAAATGTTTCTTTTTCATCATTTTCACTCCATATCTTTTAAAAGTTTTATCGGTCTAGCTTCCTTTTCTAAGGATTTTTGTAGCCAAACAATGTCATGCCAACGGTTAAATTTATAGCCAATTTTAGGTAAATGTGCTACTTGCTGATAACCTCGCTTAGTATGAAAAGCAATGCTATCTTCGTTAGGCAGAGAAATACAGGCTAGAAAATGCATATATCCCATCTTATCTAACAGGTCTTCAAGTTCATCATAAAGCTTACTGCCGACTCCTTTTCCTCTAGCATCTTGACTGACATAGACGGATAATTCCACCGCCCAATCATAGGCTGCACGCGCATAATAAGTCGAAGCATAGGCATAGCCTAAAATTAAACCGTCTTCTTCCGCTACCAGATAAGGATATTTTTCCAATGTTTTCTCAATCCTATTTGCAAAATCCTCAATGGTCGGTACTTCATATTCAAAAGTGATGGCCGTATTCTCTACATAAGGCGCATAAATAGCAAGCAAGGTCGCAGCATCTGATGAGTTTGCTAATCTAATGTTCATGTTGACTCCGTAGTCTATTCTCAGTATTTTCACTATTATACCAAAAAAGACTCGTAAAGAGCCTTTTAGACCAAGATCAAAATAGACCAATCGCTGTGCCGTCTGCTGCCACATCCATATTAAGTGCAGCTGGGCGTTTCGGCAATCCTGGCATGGTCATGACATCTCCTGTCAAAGCCACGATAAAGCCTGCCCCAAGTTTTGGTACCAATTCACGAATGGTGATTTCAAAGTTTTCTGGCGCTCCAAGAGCAGCAGGATTGTCTGAGAAGCTATACTGTGTTTTGGCCATACAGATTGGCAGCTTGTCCCAGCCGTTTTTGATAATTTCGCGAATCTGAGTCTGAGCTTTTTTCTCAAAGTTCACTTTTGAACCACGATAAATTTCTCTGACAATTTTCTCTATTTTTTCTTCAATCGAAAGATCATTATCATAGAGACGAGTGTAATGAGCAGGTTCTTCATCAATGGTTTTGACTACAGTCTCAGCCAGAGATACACCACCTTCAGCACCATCAACCCAAACACTAGCAAGCTCAACTGGTACCTTAATTGCTGCACAAAGGTCCTTAAGCGTAGCAATTTCAGCTTCCGTGTCAGAGACAAATTCATTGATGGCTACTACTGCTGGAATACCGAACTTACGGATATTTTCAACATGACGTTTGAGATTGGCAAAGCCAGCTCGGATCGCCTCAATATTCTCTTCTGTAAGTGCATCCTTAGCTACTCCACCATTCATCTTGAGGGCGCGCAAGGTTGCAACGATTACGACTGCATCTGGAGAGGTTGGCAAGTTTGGAGTCTTAATATCTAAGAATTTTTCAGCTCCAAGATCCGCACCAAATCCTGCCTCCGTCACCGTATAATCGGCCAAGCGCAGCGCTGTGCTAGTCGCTAAAACAGAGTTACAGCCGTGGGCAATATTAGCAAATGGTCCGCCATGAACAAATGCTGGTGTCCCGTAAATAGTCTGAACTAGATTTGGCTTAATCGCATCTTTCAAGACTAAAGCCAAGGCTCCTTCTACCTCAAGGTCACGAACATAGACTGGTGAGCGGTCATAGCGATAACCGATGACAATGTTAGCCAAGCGCTTTTTCAAATCTTCAATATCCGTAGCTAGGCAAAGAATCGCCATGATTTCAGAGGCAACCGTGATATCAAAACCATCTTCGCGTGGAATACCGTTAACTGGACTTCCTAAGCCAATGGTTACGTGGCGAAGAGCTCGGTCATTTAGGTCAACCACCCGCTTCCAGATAATACGACGCTGATCGATTCCCAGTGCATTTCCCTGATGAAGATGATTATCAATAAGAGCTGACAGGGCATTATTAGCAGTCGTAATTGCGTGCATGTCTCCAGTAAAATGCAAGTTGATATCTTCCATCGGTAGAACCTGCGCGTGACCGCCACCAGCTGCTCCTCCCTTGATGCCCATCACTGGCCCCAGAGACGGTTCGCGGATAGCAATCATGGTTTTCTTGCCAATTTTGTTGAGAGCGTCAGCTAGTCCAATGGTAATGGTAGACTTACCTTCCCCAGCAGGTGTCGGATTAATCGCCGTTACCAAAATCAGCTTGCCAACAGGATTTTTTTCAACCTCACGAATCTTATCAAAACTGAGCTTAGCCTTGTACTTACCATATAGTTCTAAGTCATCATAGTTAATGCCGACTTTTTTCACTACATCAACAATAGGCTGCAATTCAACACTTTGAGCAATTTCAATATCTGTTTTCATCAAGAACTCCTCTATCAATTAATATAAAGATTATAACAAAAAAGAGCAAAATCTACATGATTAAGCTCTAAAAAGATTTTAATGTTCGGGAAAAAGGAAAGTTAAGAAAATTATATTCTCTAAAATATAAGATTTCAGAGAATTATTTTCCGCTGTGACACTCTGCAATTAGAATTATTTTACTAAATTTCTTTTTTCTTGTAAAATAAGGCTATGAACATATTGATTACTTCTGGCGGGACCAGCGAGAAAATCGACCGTGTCCGCTCTATTACCAATCATTCGACGGGACGGCTTGGCAAAATCATAACTGAAACTTTCCTAGACAAGGGTGATCAGGTGACTCTGGTGACGACTCCCAAAGCTGTCCGCCCTAAAGCTCATCCCAATCTTACTATTATCTTAATTGAAAATGTTGCAGAACTGCTTGAAAACTTGGATCCACTCGTTCACACACATGATGTACTGATTCATGCAATGGCAGTCTCTGATTATACTCCCGTCTACATGGCTGGTTTGGAAGCTGTAGCAGCTAGCTCTGATATGACTGAATTTCTGAATAAGAATAACTCAGAAAGCAAGATTTCTTCTCAGGATGATGTTCAAGTTCTTTTTCTCAAAAAGACACCGAAAATCATCAGCCTGGTAAAAAAATGGAATCCAGACATTCGCTTGATTGGCTTCAAACTCTTGGTTGATGTTTCTGATGAAGAGTTACTCAAGACCGCGCGAGCCAGTCTCATAAAAAATCAGGCAGAAATCATTGTCGCCAATGATTTGACAGAGATTTCTATTCAGGAGCACAAAGCCTATCTTGTCGGAAATGATACTGTAACCCAAGCTCAATCCAAAGAAGAAATTGCTCAGCTCCTCTATCTGCATATCCATAGTCCATAAGGAGGTAAATGATGACACGGATTACCTTAGCCGTCAGTGGCAGCATATCAGCCTACAAGGCCGCTGACATCACTAGCCGTCTAAAGAAAGAAAACTTTGAAGTTGCTATCCTCATGACAGAGGCAGCGACAGAATTTATCACACCGCTGACCCTGCAAGTATTGTCGCAAAGGCCAGTTTCAATTGATATTATGCAAGAACCTGACCCTAGCAAGGTCAATCACATTGACATCGCTAAAGAGTCTGACCTCTTTTTGCTAGCGCCAGCTACAGCCAATACCATCGCTAAATTAGCCAACGGCTTAGCTGATAATATGGTAACAGCTACTGCCCTGGCTCTGCCGCCTCATACCAAGAAAGTTTTGGCTCCAGCTATGAACACTAAGATGTTTGAAAATCCACTAACCCAGCAGAATTTGGAGCGCCTGCAGCGTTTTGGATGGAAGATTATCCAGCCGCGCGAAGCTGTTCTAGCCTGTGGCGATCAGGGGACAGGTGCTCTAGCTGAGATTGATACAATTATTGATACAGTAAAGGAACTTATTTATGAAAAAACAGTCTAAAATTGCTCAAATTGCTATTTTCTTTGCCATTATGTTGGTACTGCACCTGCTCAGCTCGGTTATTTTCAACTTACTTCCAGTACCGATTAAACCTACGATTATTCACATCCCAGTGATTATCGCCAGTATCCTCTATGGCCCTAAAGTCGGAGCTGTTCTAGGTGGCCTTATGGGATGTATCAGCGTTGTCACCAATACCTTAGTTCTGCTACCAACCAGCTATCTCTTTAGCCCTTTTGTGCCAAATGGAAGCCTCTCTTCACTTGTTGTTGCCATGGTGCCTCGCATTCTCATCGGTATCACTCCTTATTTCGTATATAAAGCTATGAAAAATAAGGTCGGCTTGATTGTAGCAGGTTCCGTAGGTTCTGCTACCAATACCATCTTCGTCTTGGGTGGTATCTTCTTTCTCTTTGCAAATGTCTATCAAGGAGATATCAAAGCACTTCTGGCTGTGATTCTATCAGCTAATTCTATTGCCGAGTTAATCATTTCTGCGATTTTGACGGCAACTATCATTCCTGCGCTTGAAAAAGCTAAAAAATGATGATGATTTAGTTTTCTGGACCAAGCAATGCTTTGGTCTTTTTTAATACCGCTATACCATCTTGAAATCCTTGAAACAATGCCTTGAAAAGTATTTCATCGTTTTCTAGGTAACCTCTTTCAAAATTAATGAAAATATGCTACAATGAAAGCGATTAAGAAAATTTAAGAGCAGGATTTTTTGCTAAAATTTCCTACTCTCCATTTCAAAAATAAAGGAGACTCCACCTATGACTTATCAAGATAACTTCAAAAAATGGCTTGATTACGCTGAACTTCCTGACTATCTTCACCAAGACTTGAATAGTATGGACGAAAAAACTAAGGAAGATGCCTTTTACACCAATCTTGAGTTTGGTACTGCTGGTATGCGTGGTTTAATTGGCGCTGGTACCAACCGTATTAATATTTATGTTGTCCGTCAGGCAACTGAAGGTTTGGCTCGCTTGATTGAAGAAAAAGGTGATGAGCTCAAAAAACGCGGTGTTGCCATTGCTTACGACTCCCGTCATTTCTCACCAGAATTTGCCTTTGAATCTGCTGCTGTTTTAGCAAAACACGGCATCAAGTCCTATGTCTTTGAAAGTCTGCGCCCAACTCCGGAACTTTCATTTGCAGTGCGTCATCTGGGAACTTTTGCTGGTATTATGATTACAGCCAGCCACAACCCTGCTCCATTTAACGGCTACAAAGTATATGGTGAAGACGGCGGACAAATGCCTCCGCATGATGCAGATGCATTGACAGACTATATCCGTGCCATTGAAAATCCTTTTGCTATTGAGGTTGCTGATGTTGAAGCTGAAAAAGCTTCTGGCTTGATTGAAGTGATTGGCGATGCTATTGATGCTGAATACCTCAAGGAAGTTAAAGATGTCAATATCAACCAAAAACTGATTGATGAATACGGCAAGGACATGAAGATTGTCTATACTCCACTGCACGGTACTGGTGAAATGTTGGCTCGTCGCGCTTTGGCTCAAGCTGGATTTGATTCTGTAGAAGTTGTTGAAGCTCAAGCTGTAGCTGATCCTGACTTCTCTACTGTTAAGTCTCCAAACCCTGAAAGCCAAGCAGCCTTTGCCTTAGCAGAGGAATTAGGCCGTAAAGTTGGTGCAGATGTTCTAGTTGCAACTGACCCAGATGCTGACCGTGTCGGTGTAGAAGTTCTGCAAAAAGACGGAAGCTACCTCAACCTTTCAGGTAACCAAATCGGGGCTATCATGGCTAAGTACATCTTGGAAGCTCATAAGAGTGCTGGAACTCTACCAGCTAACGCAGCTCTCTGCAAGTCTATCGTTTCTACTGACTTGGTGACTAAGATTGCTGAAAGTTATGGCGCAACCATGTTCAATGTCTTGACTGGTTTCAAATTTATCGCTGAAAAGATTCAAGAATTCGAAGAAAAACACAACCACACCTACATGATGGGATTTGAAGAAAGCTTCGGCTATCTGATTAAGCCATTTGTACGTGATAAAGATGCTATCCAAGCTGTTTTGGTCGTGGCTGAGCTTGCTGCCTACTACCGCTCACGTGGCTTGACTCTGGCTGACGGTATTGAAGAAATCTACAAAGAGTATGGTTACTTTGCTGAAAAGACTATCTCTGTCACTCTGTCAGGTGTTGATGGAGCTGAGCAAATCAAGGCTATCATGGCTAAGTTCCGTGACAATGCTCCAAAAGAATTCAACGCTACTGCTATTTCTGTTACTGAAGACTTTAAGACGCAGACTTCTACCGCCGCAGACGGTACTGTTACTGCCCTGACGACTCCTCCAAGCGATGTGCTGAAATACACTTTGGCTGATGGTTCATGGATTGCTGTCCGTCCATCCGGAACAGAACCAAAAATCAAGTTCTATATTGCCGTTGTCGGTGACAGCAATGAAGACGCTCAAGCAAAAATTGCTGCTATTGAAGCAGAGATTAATGCCTTTATCAAGTAAAACAACACTATCAACCAATCAACCAATCAACCAATCAACCAGAGGATGAATTTCACATTCTCTGGTTTTTCGTTTCCAAATCAAGCATTTTTCTGCTTTTTATGGCATACTAGTTTTATCAAAAGAAATGAGGATTATTTATGGAACAATTTGCTCAAAATATTAAAGACCTTGAAGTCACAACTGTTGACCGTGCTCGTCAAGCTATTGCTGATAAAGAGACAGCAACTTTCTTCGTCGGCCGCAAAACTTGCCCTTACTGCCGTAAATTCGCTGCTACTCTTGCTGGCGTTGTCACTGATACTAAGGCGCATATTTTCTTTATTAATAGCGAAGAAGCTAGCGAATTAGAGAAACTGCAAGCCTTCCGCTCTGAATACAGCATTCCGACGGTCCCTGGTTTTGTTCATGTTCAAGACGGCCAAGTATCTGTTCGTTGTGATTCTTCTATGACTACTGATGAGATTAAAGCTTTTGCAAACTTATAAAATTGATTCAATTCAAAAATCTGAGACTCTTTTTGCCTCAGATTTTTTTACTTATTTCTAGCTTCCTGAAAAGCCTCCCACATCTTCTGCTGGGGTTTGGCAAAGGGGTAATTGCCAAAGTCTTCCGGATCAAGCCACAAGACCTCTCCCTCAGCTGCGTGCTGACTATCTTTAACTCGTCCGTAAGCCAGCTGGATATGCCACTTGCGATGACTGAAAACATGCTGTACATTTGAGAAGGACTGCTGCTGCCAATCAACAATCAAATCATAATCCTGCTCAAAGCTTTCTTGAGGAGACAGTTCCAGACTGGGCTGATTTTCAGCGACTTCAAACAGGGACATCTGATTATCTGATTGAAATTCCTCGATTTCGATCAAAGGAAAATGCCAAAAACCCGATAACAAGCCAGCAGCCTCATTTTTTTCAAGCAAGAATTGGCCCAATTCATTTTCGATAATCAAGCCCTGCAGATAGACCGGAACAGGCTTTTTTTTAGGGGCTTTGATTGGATATTTATCCATTGTTCCGTGCAAATAAGCTGCACTAAACTCTTTTACTGGACTGTCTTCTGGATGAGGATTAACAGGAGCTTCAATATCTGACCCCAGATCCATCAGTGCCTGATTGAAATCTCCTGGTCTATCAGGATCAATCAGAATCTCCATCATAGCCTGAAAAACCTTACGATTACTAGCCTGGCCAATATCTAAATCAACTTCAAACAAGCGACTCAACACTCGCATGACATTGCCATCTACCGCAGGCTCAGCTAGGCCAAAGGCAATACTAGCAATGGCACCAGCTGTATAAGGTCCAATCCCTTTGAGGCTAGCAATTCCTTCATAGCTATCAGGAAATTTTCCAGCAAAATCCGTCGTTATCTGCTGGGCTGCTTTTTGCATATTTCTCACCCGCGAGTAATAGCCCAAGCCTTCCCAAGCCTTGAGCAGTCTATCCTCTGGCGCCTGCGCTAAGTCAGCTACTGTCGGAAACCAGTCAAGAAAACGTTCATAGTAAGGAATCACCGTATCCACCCGAGTCTGCTGCAGCATAATCTCAGAAACCCAGATATGATAAGGATTGTTTGTTCTGCGCCATGGCAGGTCACGTTTGTTTTCATCATACCAAGTTAATAATTTCTCGCGAAAAGAGGCGATTTTATTTGCCTCCCACATCTCAATTCCGTATTCTTTCAAATCTAACATAAATCTAGTATAGCATAAGGCAAGAAAAATAGGAGAGCTTACGCCCTCCAATTGTTTCCTATCGTTTAATAATGACCGACAGCCTGACTGGCCGTAATCAAAGTCAGTTTGTATACGTCATCCGCATTACATCCTCGGGAGAGGTCATTAACTGGATGGTTAAGTCCCTGCAGGATAGGTCCTACTGCTGAAAAGCCACCCAAACGCTCTGCCATCTTGTAGCTGATATTACCAGCCTCAATACTTGGGAAAACAAAGACGGTCGCTTGACCAGCCACCGGGCTGCCAGGTGCTTTCAGCTCTGCTGTTGTAGGAACGAAAGCTGCATCAAACTGTAATTCACCATCGATAACCAAGTCAGGACGCATTTCTTGAGCCAACTTAGTCGCTTCCACAACCTTATCAACCTTTTCTCCGAAACCAGAGCCCTTGGTCGAATAGCTGAGCATGGCAACTTTGGGATCGATACCGAAAATCTGCGCTGTTAGGGCTGAATTAACAGCAATCTCTGCCAAGATATTGGCGTCTGGATCGATATTGATGGCACAGTCACTGAAAATATAACGCTCATCATCTCGAACCATGAGGAAGGCTCCTGAAGTACGAGAAACCCAAGGCAGAGTCTTGATGATTTGAAGAGCCGGCCGAACAGTCGCTGCCGTAGAGTGAATCGCGCCAGACACCATTCCTTGAACCTTACCAAGGTAAACTAACATGACCCCAAAGTAGTTGACATCTTCCTTGAGCAACTGACGTGCTTCATCTGCTGTGATTTTCCCTTTTCGACGATCAACGAATGCTTCTACCAGTTCCTCAAAGCAAGAACAGTTTGAAGGATCAATAACCTGATACCCTTCTTTTATTCCTTCGATTTCTAGATAAATGCGGATTTTATCAGGATTACCCAAAAGAACTGGTGTAATGCTGGTTTCTTTCACCAAACGTTTAGTCGCCTGCAGAATTCGTGGTTCCTCACCCTCTGGCAAGACAATCTTTACTTCCTTATCTTTCAAGGCTTCACGAATTGAGTCAAAAATTTTCATTGTTCTTAACACTCCTTTATCTATTTAGCTTTTAATTTCTTGATAACTTGTTTAAAATCTTCCGGCAAAGGACTGGCGCGCTCAACTTCCTGACCGCTAAAAGGATTATAAAATTTCAAAGAATGGCAATGCAAAGCTTGACGCTCTATTCCGTGTACCAAACTCCCTCCATAAAGGTCATCACCCAAAAGCGGAAAGCCAATGTGTGAAAAATGAACGCGGATTTGATGAGTCCGCCCAGTATGAAGATGGATATCCACCAGATAGACATCTCCAAATCGCTCTATGACCTTGTAGCTGGTATGGGCGTACTTGCCATCCTCTGTCACGCGCCTCGTAATGATACTCTCAGGGTTGCGCCCAATCGGAGCAATAATCTCACCTTGTTCTTCTAAGAGACCACTACCCCTAACCAGAGCGTAATAGCGCTTTTCTATCAGCTTCTTCTGCAGCTGCTTGTCCAATCTGGCATGAGCATAGCCATGCTTGGCAAAGAGCATGAGCCCACTTGTATCCTTATCCAGACGCGTCACGATATGCACCTGTTGGTTTTCATAGTCCTGACGAATATAGTAAGCCTTGACGAAATTAGCCATGGTATTGGAATGGTTAACACTGGGAATACTGGCCACCCCAGCCGGCTTATCCAAAATCAAGAAATGCTCATCTTCATAGATGACAGATAAGTCCTTATCAACAGCCTTCAGGCTCTCAAATCCCTTTTCAGACGGGATATCAATCGTTACCCTATCGCCAATATCCAAGAGATAAATAGCGTTCTGAGGCTGATGGTTGACGAGAATATTTCCGCCGGAAAATTTTATCTTAGCCAAGAGGCCCTTGGAAATTTCATGCCGCTTCAAAAAAGTCTTCACCTTGACATGTTCGTCGGCAATAAACTCAAACCTCATTCCTTGCACTCTCCAATAAAGGAGTCTCTGACACGATTCCAAAAGCTGGTATGACTTGGCGAAGCCACAAAATGTATCTTATGATTGTCAATCTGATACTCAATACGGACAATATTTTTGAAAGAGAAAGTCTGATTATCAACCGCAATAGTGTGATAATCACTGCGGGTCGGTACTAACTCAATCTTATCCTTTTTGGGAACAATGACCGATGAGCCCAATGTCCGATAAACCCGATTGTTGAGACTGGCAATTTCTGTCACCTGCAAGGCTTCAATCGTCGGATGTAATACCGCCCCGCCTAGAGATTTGTTATAGGCTGTACTGCCCGTCGGAGTCGAAACGGAAATCCCATCTCCTCGGAAACGCTCAAAATGAACCCGATTGATAATGACATCGGCTACCATAGTCCGATCCGAGCGCTTGATTGTTGCTTCGTTCAAAGCACGAATGATGCGTGTATCACCATTTTCAAAAGTAATTTTGACATTTAAAATTGGATAAGAAACCTGAGCACCAGTGTCTAATTTGAGATTTTCTACCAACTTATCTAGTTCAAAATCACGGTAGTCCGTATAAAATCCGAGATGGCCTGTATGCACACCAACAAAGCGAACCCGATCCAGCTGTTCTTCATACATATGAAAAGCCGATAGCAACATGCCGTCACCACCCACCGAAATCACGATGTCGGGATTCTTAGGAGTTAAAATAAAGCCGTTTTGTTTCAGCTTCTGCTTCAAATCCTGATAAACTTGTTCGCTCTGTCTTTTCCGATTGCGGATAATCGCTATTTTTTTATCTGTATTCTTCATCTGTATCATCACTATTTCCCACACCGTCATTTAACTTGCGGTGAAGAGGATCAAAGAGAGCCTGTGCCTCCTGGATAGCATCACGGATTTCTCCCATCTCCTCATCCAGCTGATAAGCAAGATTAGCTGTCGTTTCCAAGCGGCATTTGATTTCCTCGGGAAATTCTCCTTTATACTTGTAATTCAAAGAATGCTCAATCGTAGCCCAAAAATTCATCGAAAGGGTGCGAATCTGAATCTCAGCCAGAATAAGCCTATGACCATTAATCGTATCAACCGGATACTCTATAATCACATGATAGCTTCGATAGCCACTGGCTTTTTTATTTTTAATATAATCCCGCTCCTGCACAATGCGCATATCAGTCCGGTTTCGCAGGACATCTAAAACCTCATCCACATCATCGACAAACTGGACCATGACTCGTAAGCCAGCGATATCCTGCATCTCCTGCTCGATATTTTCCTCGCGAATGCCTCGCAGAATCATCTTTTCTTTAATGCTCTCAATCGGCTTAACACGTCCGGTCACAAACTCAATCGGAGAATGGCGCTGCTGCTTGCGGTATTGCTTTCGCACCCCACGCAACTTAATTTTCAGCTCTCCAACAGCTTGAATATAGGGGTCTAAAAACTCTTCCCATTCTATTGTCATACACTTACCTTGTCATATCATTATTTTTTGTATAAAATAAACACAACTGTTATTATAACATAAATCGCTTTCAAAAAAAAGAAAAGGATATGAAAATGAATCACTTAGAAATTGAATTCAAAACCATGCTGACCAAAGAAGAGCACGACCGTCTGCTCCAGTTTTTTGTTGATATTTCGCCTATTAGCCAAACCAACCACTACATCGATTCAGATCAGCAAAGTATCCGACACGCTCACATGGCTTTTCGAGTACGGACTTTTAACCATCGCGAGGCTGAGCTGACGCTCAAGATTCCTCAAGAAGTCGGATCCTTGGAACTCAATCAGAACTTAACACCAGAAGAAACTGAAAATATTTTGCAGAACAATAAATTTCCTACGGGAGATATTTTAGAAACGCTGCTTCAGAAAGAAATTCCCATCCAAGACTTGAAGATTCTAGGCTCTCTAGAGACTATCCGCTATGAAAAAGAAGACGAAATCGGTCTGCTTGCTCTGGATGAGAGTCACTACTTGGGCAAAACAGACTTCGAACTCGAAGTCGAAGTTGAAGATTTCGAAAAAGGAAAAGAAAATTTCCTCAACTTCCTAAAACAGCACAAGATCGACTACAAGCCTGGCAAGAGCAAGATAGCAAGATTTTCTGAAAACTTATAAATCAACGACCATAAAAAAGCTGAAATAATCTAATTTTTTTGGTAAAATAAAAGGTAGCAATCTAAAACCTATTGAAAAATAAATTTCATGGAGCATTAGATATAGAAATGAGACAAAAAGAGGACGGTCCAACTCATGTCAGATAAAAAAAATATGAAGCTTTTTTCCCTCAACTCCAATCATTCCATAGCTGAAAAAATCGCTGAGGCAGCTGGAGTTCCTTTGGGAAAACTTTCCTCCCGCCAATTCTCGGACGGCGAGATTCAGATTAACATCGAAGAAAGTGTTCGTGGCTATGACATTTACATCATTCAGTCTACTAGCTTCCCTGTCAATAATCACTTGATGGAACTCTTGATTATGGTGGATGCCTGCAAGCGTGCAAGTGCCAACACGATTAATGTTGTCATGCCTTATTTTGGTTATGCCCGTCAGGATCGGACTGCTGCTCCTCGCGAGCCAATCACAGCTAAACTGGTTGCCAACATGCTTGTTGGAGCTGGAGTAGATCGCGTGATTTCTCTGGATCTTCATGCCGTGCAGGTCCAAGGATTCTTTGATATCCCAGTAGATAACCTCTTCACTATCCCACTCTTTGCCAAACACTACTGCAACATGGGCCTTACTGGCGATGATGTCGTTGTCGTCAGCCCTAAAAACTCTGGTGTAAAACGCGCCCGCAATTTGGCTGAATATCTGGATGCCCCTATCGCTATCATTGATTATGGCGAAGATGAGGCAGGTCGCTCTGAGGGATATATCATTGGAGATGTCGAGGGCAAGAAAGCTATTCTTATTGACGACATTTTAAATACCGGTCGGACTTTCTCTGAAGCAGCTAAAATTGTCTGTCGTGAAGGCGCAGTCGAAATCTATGCTGTATCCAGTCATGGTCTCTTCGCGGATAAAGCTGCGGAATTGCTGGATAATTCTCCTATCAGGGAAATTCTTGTAACTGACTCTGTTGATACCAAAGAAAAAACACCTAAGAATCTCCACTACATTACAGCAAGTGAACTGATTGGTGATGCTATTGTCCGCATTCAAGAGAGGAAACCAGTCAGCCCACTCTTTGCCTATCAAAAGAAATAAGGTAACCGGAGTGATTTATTTAGATAATGCCGCTACAACTGCTTTGTCGCCCGCTGCAATCCAAGCAATGACCAAGACGATGACTGTCTTTGGGAATCCTTCCAGTACGCATAGTCATGGCCGAGAAGCTAGTAAACTGCTCAGACAGGGACGTGAGGATATTGCTCAAGCTCTGCATACTCAAAGCAATAAGATTCTTTTTACTTCAGGTGGCACTGAAAGCAACAATACTACTATCAAAGGTTATGCCCTTCGTCACCAGAACCGAGGAAAACATATTGTGACCACTGCTATTGAGCACCATGCTGTCTTAGAAGTGGTAGAGTACTTAGTAGATAAATTCGGCTTCGAAGCTACTTTTGTTCAGCCGGTAGATGGTCAGATTCGAGCGAAGGATATTAAAAAGGCACTTAGACCTGACACTATTCTTGTATCTGTCATGGCAGTTAATAACGAAACTGGTGCTATCCTTCCCATTAAGGAAATTAGTGAATTACTGCAAGAACATCCTGCTGCTTTTCACGTTGATGCTGTTCAAGCAATTGGTAAACTTCCCATCTACCCAGACGAGCTAGGGATTGACTTCCTCTCTGCATCAGCACATAAGTTTCATGGTCCCAAAGGCGTTGGCTTCCTTTATGCCAAGAAGATGAATTTTGACAATTTCATGCATGGCGGTGACCAGGAAGAAAAACACCGGGCCGGAACTGAAAATCTAATCTCTATCACAGGCATGGCGGCGGCTCTGTCAGAGAGCATGGAACATCTAGAGGAAAATCTAGAGCATGCGCAAGACTTAAAAAACAGCTTACTTGCTGACTTATCAGACATTGACTATTACTTAAATGAAAGTCAGCCAAGCCTGCCTTATGTCATCAATTTGGGATTTCCCAATCAAAAGAATGATCTACTTCTGCTTCAAATGGATTTAAATGGCTTTTCCATTTCAACAGGATCAGCCTGCACAGCCGGAGCTATACAACCCAGTCATGTTTTGCAGGCTATGTACGGCAAGGATTCCAACCGCTTGCATGAGTCTATTCGAATCAGTACTTCGGACCAAACGACTTTGCAAGAGATTCAATCATTTACAAAGAAATTAAAAGAAATTTTAGGAGGATAAGATGGCCTTTCAAACATCTGTTAGCTTAGCAAACTGCGAATATACCTATTCACTTCACCCAAATGTCAAGAAATTTACCTTGCGCGACAATACATTCGCTGAAAGCAAGGTTGGCAACTATGAACTCTCTCGTCTGCTGGAATCTGTTCCCAACAGCGGAAATGGTTTTTTGCTTAAAATCATCGTCAATAAAGATTTGAATGGTTTCAAAATCAATATCACTGACAAATCAGGCCTGCGCTTGGTCAATATTTTTAAATCAGAAGACCATCACATTATCCAGCAAAAATTTTATTTCTTGATGGATAGCTTGGTTGAAAGAAATATTTTTGAAAAGACACCACAATAAGCAAGATTCTCGAGATTTTGCTTTTTTGGTTTTGAATCTTCAAAATTTAAACGAGCTTGACTTCTACTTAGAACACTTGAAGAAAAGACCAACCGAACCCAAAGAAAGGATTAACAATGGTTGAACTGACCTATTTGGACTCATATAAGGTGAAACGAACACTTTCCTATGAAGACTTTGACGAATTTCTTCTCGCCTTCTCTGGCTGCGTCACGGTTCCTGACTCTCTCAAAGTACTTTCCATCACTTATAAGGGACACCAACTGCCTTTTGCAGGGCTAATTGGGGACTTGTACCGCCAGATGTACCAGTTAGACCTTAGTCCCTACCAGGACTAAGCTTTTAAACACTATTATTCCCAGCAATTCCTGATTTTCTTTTTTAGTGCATTAAACATCCTTAATTAGTTGATTTTTTCACAAACTTCCTATAAAATAGAATTAGAAAGGTTGTGATTTTGTGAAAACTGAAAAAAATACTACAATTCCCCGAGCTACTGCTAAAAGGCTATCGCTCTACTATCGTATTTTTAAACGTTTTAATGCTGAGAAGATTGAAAAAGCAAACTCCAAGCAAATTGCAGAAGCCATTGGTATTGACTCTGCTACTGTAAGACGAGATTTTTCTTATTTCGGTGAACTTGGCCGCAGAGGATTTGGTTACGATGTCAAGAAATTGATGAACTTTTTTGCCGATCTCTTGAACGACAATGCTATTACCAATGTTATGATTGTTGGTGTTGGTAATATGGGGCGGGCTCTGCTGCACTATCGTTTTCATGAGCGCAATAAAATGAAGGTTGTAATGGCTTTTGACACAGATGACCATCCAGAAGTTGGCAACACAACCAGCGATGGGATTCCTATCTATGGAATTTCCCAAATAAAAGAAAAAATACAGTCAGGAAATGTGCAAACTGCTATCCTAACTGTACCTAGCGTAAAAGCTCAAGAAGTCGCATCTATCTTAGTTCAGGCTGGTGTCAAGGGCATTCTCTGTTTCTCACCAGTAAACCTATCCCTGCCTAAGGATGTGGTCGTCCAGTATGTTGACCTGACTAGCGAACTGCAGACTTTGCTCTACTTCATGAGAAAAAATGACAATTAATTTGAAAGAGGTATTAAACACTCTATGAGTAAACCTATTATTGGAATAACCGGAAATGAAAGAGAAATCCCAGACGATCACTTCATCCATATGAGCTATACAGCGACAGGATTCGTTGAGGGAGTTAAAGAAGTTGGCGGAATTCCAATGATTTTGCCAATCGGTGATGAAGAAATGGCTAAACAGTATGTTTCCATTGTCAATAAATTAATCATCACAGGCGGTCAGAATGTATGTCCCCAGTTCTATGGAGAAGAAAAAGCCATTGACAGCGATGATTATCTACTCAAACGGGACATTTTTGAATTATCTTTAATCAAGGAAGCCCGTCGTCAAAATAAACCAATCTTCACTGTCTGCCGCGGAACCCAACTTTATAATGTCGCACTGGGTGGTACTCTTCATCAAGACATTGAAGATCATTGGCAAGATAGCTCTGCTGAGTACACTACTCAAAGCATGGTAACCAAGAACGGCTCTATTTTGCACGAAATCTATGGCCCTGCATCTGAAATCAACTCCTTTCACCATCAGAGTATCAAGGATTTAGCCGCTGGCCTCAAAGTCATCGCCTATGATCCTCGCGATAAAATTATTGAAGCCATCACTTCTACTGACGGCAGTCCTTTTCTTGGTGTCCAATGGCACCCAGAGTTCTTGTTTGGCTCCAGAGAAGGAGACTTAGCTCTGTTTGATTATGTTGTCAATATTCTTTAAAATCCTCTATTCCTAGAAAAACTTCTGTTCTACACGAATAGAAGTTTTTTATATTCACGTAAATCAAATTATATCAAATCTGTCTCTTCTCGGTAGCTATAGTAGTTGGACTTGGACACAATTAAATGATCTAAAAGAACCAAGCCCATCATCTCACACGCTTCTTTCATATGCTGCGTCACTTCATCATCGTTTCTGCTAGGAACGACTGAGCCAGATGGATGATTGTGTACCAGTATGATAGATGTCGCCAGATGCTTGAGAGCGTAGTGGAGAATTTCTCTCGGCTCAGCAATGCTTCTGCTTACAGTCCCCATGAAAATAGTCTGCTGGTGCAAAATTTGATTTTGGCTATTAAGATAAATGGCAACCAAGCACTCCTGCCTCATATCTCCCAATTCCTGCTGCATTTTCTGTGCTAATTTTTGACTGCCCATAATCTGCTCTTTCTGCAGAACCTCTGCTCGGTTAATCCGACGCCCCAATTCGATAATGGCCTGTAGCTCCACAGCCTTAATCGGACCTATTCCAGAAATTGTTTGCAATTCCTGCAAAGTTAAATACTTGAGATCGTTCAAACTGGAAATCGATGATAAAATTCTTTGAGAAACTTGAAAAACAGTTTCTTTTTTGTTACCTGTCCTCAGAAAGATTGATAGGAGCTCCTGATTACTAAGTTTTTCAGCCCCTTCTCTCATTAAACGCTCCCGTGGCATGATGCTAATATCATCTTGAAATGAAATGCTATACATAGAAACCTCCTTATCTTATAATTCGGAAAAAGAGTTAAAATCAGCAAGAATTGATACAAAAAATCTTTCGTCCAGAATAAATTTTAGATAAAAAAACTCCAAAAGTTAGAGTTTTTTCTAACCTTTGGAGTGAAGTTTTTTTTACCTTTAAATCTGCATTTGGTTATAGGACTTACTAAAAGATTCAAGAACTTCCTTAGGAGCCTTGTCATACTCGACAGACCCTTCCAATGTTCCCTTGACAATAGTCCGGTTGGTTGCCGCGGCATCCTCACAAGTAACCAAAGTAATCTCTGTAACGCCTTCAGTATCCTCAATCAGATCCGTTCGATCCGGAGTTACCGTTTCAACACTGGTGATTACATATGTATAGACTTGCTCTTTATCGGTGATATAAATCTTCATACCAGCCTTAGCACGGTCCAATGGGGAAAAGAGCATGTTACTAGCCCCTGTGATGCCAAAGACATGGTGGCTAGCCAAGGCATAATTCCCCTGCCCCATCTGCTGGGTCTCTTTCATCGTACCAGCACCATAATACAATCCAGCATTATCCAGCCCTTTGAAGATTGGCAAATTCATGGATACTTCTGGAATAGAGATGCCTCCGATAACAGGCAGTTGCTGCGCTTTCCACTGAGCATTGATGACCGCTTCTGTAGAAAGCGACTCTACCTTGTTAAAATCAAAACTTGTCTTAACATTTTTATTCTTATCAATAGAGTCTTTTGAAACCTTGCTGACCTGATATTGGTTGGTATGCCAAACCATAATCATGTTTCGGATTTGCGCATTAAAGATTAAGCCAAGAGCCACAATAATTAATAATGTCGCAACGATATTGATAAAAATATTTCTTTTGCTTTTTTGTTTTCTTTTTCGACTTCTTTTTCCTTGTACCATATAGAGGTCCTCTTTTATGATTCGTTTTCTTCCTCTTCTACATCTTCTTTATCGTCTGCTTCGACGCTTGTAAAGGTGACAATCTGAGCATTTTGGTCCAGACGCATGACCTTAACTCCCATGGTTGAGCGACCGGTCTGAGAAATATTAGCCACACTGGTCCGAATGATGACACCTGTATTAGTGATAATCATCAAATCTTCCTCGCCAGTAACGGTCATCAGACCAGCAAGAGGCCCGTTCTTATCAGTGATATTGGCTGTTTTAATCCCTTTACCGCCACGGCCCTTGGTTGGATACTCACTAGCAAGAGTTCGCTTACCATAGCCTTTTTCGGTAATGACAAGCACTTCGTCTCCCTCAGCAATCACTCCAGCTCCAACAACCTGATCGCCCTCTCGAAGATTAACTCCGCGGACACCAGTCGCTATACGACTCATGCTCCGAACAGCTGTCTCATTGAAGCGGACAGAATAACCAAACTTGGTACCAATGATAACGTCTGCAGCACCGTCCGTCAGAAAGACATTGATTAACTCGTCTTCGTCTTTCAAATTCAAAGCCTTGAGACCGTTCTGACGAATATTAGCAAATTCCGTTACACTGGTCCGTTTGACCACCCCATGACGGGTAGTAAAGAAAAGATAGGAATCATCACTGCGGTCTTGCTGGACATTAATAATAGTCTGAATAGTCTCTCCTTCATCCAGCTTCAAGAGATTGACCACTGGCAAGCCCTTGGCTGTCCGGCCATACTCAGGGATTTCATATCCTTTGAGACGATAGACTCGGCCTTTATTGGTAAAGAAGAGCAGTCTATCGTGGGTACTTGTTGAAACTAGCTCTTTGACGAAATCATCGTCTTTGACACCAGTTCCTTGAACACCGCGGCCTCCGCGTTTCTGAGCGGTAAATTCAGCCTGATTCAGGCGTTTGATATAGCCTTTATTAGACAGGGTAATCAAAACATCTGCTTCCTCAATCAAATCTTCATCTTCAAGAGAAAGAACTTCTCCCACCATCAGCTCAGTTCGGCGGTCATCCGCAAATTTACGTTTGACCTCGTCTAACTCTTCCTTGATAATAGCTACAACGCGCTCTGGCTTAGCCAAGATATCAGCCAAGTCCGCAATCAAAGCAATCAGCTCGTCGTATTCTGACTGAATCTTATCTCGTTCCAAACCAGTCAGACGACGCAGACGCATATCGAGGATAGCTTGACTCTGACGCTCAGACAGTTCAAACTTAGCCATCAATTCAGTCTGTGCTTCTGCGTCCGTCTCGCTATTACGGATAATGCGAATCACTTCATCAATGTGATCCAGCGCAATCAGCAAACCAGCCAAGATGTGAGCTCGAGCTTCCGCCTTTTCTTTATCAAAAGCCGTCCGTCGAGTCACCACTTCCTTTTGGTGCTCAATATAAGCCAACAAAATCTCACGAAGAGACAGAATCTTCGGCACACCATTTTGAATAGCCAGCATATTGAAGCTGAAATTGGTCTGCATCTGAGTCAGTTTGAAAAGGTTATTTAGAATGACATGTGCAGAGGCATCACGACGAACCTCAATAACAAAACGTACCCCTTCACGGTTGGACTCATCACGAACAGCTGTGATACCGTCAATGCGTTTTTCCTGCACTAGGCGAACAATATGCTCATGGACCTTAGTCTTATTAACCATGTAAGGAAACTCAGTTACGACAATTCGCTCTCGGCCATTTTTCATCTCTTCGATTTCAGTACGAGAACGAAGAACAATCGAACCCTTCCCTGTTTCATAAGCCCGGTGAATGCCAGACTTGCCCATAACAAGTGCTCCTGTCGGAAAATCTGGTCCAGGAAGGACTTCCATGATATCGCGAGTTGTTGCATCCGGATTATCTATGACAAGCTTAACTGCATCAATAGACTCACCAAGATTATGCGGTGGGATATTGGTCGCCATCCCAACTGCAATCCCTGTCGCACCATTTACAAGTAAGTTAGGGAAGCGAGCAGGAAGAACTACAGGCTCTCTCTCGCTGGCATCATAGTTGTCAATATAATCAACAGTGTTTTTATTAATATCACGAAGCATCTCCAGAGCAATCTTGCTCATACGTGCTTCTGTATAACGCTGAGCAGCGGCTCCGTCTCCGTCCATAGAACCAAAGTTCCCATGACCGTCTACTAGCATATAACGATAGCTCCACCATTGAGCCATCCGCACCATCGCTTCATAAATAGAGGAGTCACCATGCGGGTGATACTTACCCATGACATCCCCTGTGATACGAGCCGATTTCTTGTGAGGTTTCTCAGGCGTCACTCCCAGCTCATTCATACCATAGAGAATCCGACGGTGAACTGGCTTGAGACCATCACGAACATCCGGAAGGGCCCGAGCCACGATAACACTCATTGCGTAATCGATGAAACTAGTCTTCATTTCACTAGTCAGATTAACATTTACTAAGTTTCTGTCTTGCATTAAAAAATGCCTTTCTTTCATATTAAACTATCCTATATTATACCACATTTTCTTTAATTTTTCAGTATTTTGAACCGTTTGTAAAAACGTTTACATCGCTAGATACACAAGTTGACCGTGACAAAATATGGCAAAAGTGGTAGAATGAATGTGTACGGGAAATATTCCCTAAAAAAATAAGGAGATGTTTAGAAATGACTGCTACTAAACAACATAAAAAAGTCATCCTTGTTGGTGACGGTGCTGTAGGTTCATCTTACGCATTTGCTCTTGTAAACCAAGGTATTGCTCAAGAACTTGGTATCATTGAAATCCCTCAATTATTTGAAAAGGCTGTCGGTGATGCTGAAGACCTAAGCCACGCCCTTGCTTTCACTTCACCTAAAAAAATCTATGCAGCTACTTATGCAGACTGTGCGGATGCTGACCTCGTTGTTATCACTGCAGGTGCACCTCAAAAACCAGGTGAAACTCGCCTTGACCTTGTTGGTAAAAACTTGGCTATCAACAAATCTATCGTTACTCAAGTCGTAGAATCAGGCTTCAACGGTATCTTCCTCGTTGCTGCTAACCCAGTTGACGTTTTGACTTACTCAACTTGGAAATTCTCTGGTTTCCCTAAAGAGCGTGTTATCGGTTCAGGTACTTCACTTGACTCAGCTCGCTTCCGTCAAGCACTTGCTGAAAAGATTGGTATCGATGCTCGTTCTGTCCATGCCTACATCATGGGTGAGCACGGTGACTCTGAGTTTGCCGTTTGGTCACACGCTAACGTTGCAGGTGTGAAATTGGAGCAATGGTTGCAAGCTAACCGCGACTTGAACGAACAAGACTTGGTTGATCTTTTCATCTCCGTTCGTGACGCAGCATACTCAATCATTAACAAAAAAGGAGCAACTTACTACGGAATCGCGGTTGCTTTGGCTCGTATCACAAAAGCTATCCTTGACGATGAAAATGCAGTATTGCCATTGTCAGTCTTCCAAGAAGGCCAATATGGCGTTGAAAATGTCTTCATTGGTCAACCAGCTATCGTTGGTGCTCATGGTATCGTACGTCCAGTAAACATCCCACTTAACGATGCTGAAACTCAAAAAATGCAAGCTTCTGCTAAAGAATTGCAAGCAATTATTGATGAAGCATGGAAAAATCCTGAATTCCAAGAAGCATCTAAAAACTAATTATAAAAAAACATCTCCTAATAAAGGAGATGTTTTTTAGTTGTTTTATATGGATTTGTCAGCAAAAATATCAATCAAATAAGGTACGATGAGCTCATCCTCTAGGTCTTTCAGAGAAGTAATCCAGACAAAGTCTGAATGCTCTTCTGGATCTAATATAATATCACGCTGCTCCGTAATCCTACCCGCATAAACTAAACGTGTAAAAACAGTATCTTTGCTAGCATCAAACTGACTATCTTCATGGATAATCCTATCAATCCGAATCTTTTGATTAACCTCCTCCATAGCCTCGCGTAGAGCCGTCTCTCTGGGAAGTTCATTCTCTTCTACACTTCCGCCTGGAATATCCCAATAAGATGGATAAACATTAGGAAGGCCTCGCTTTATCTTAGAGCGTTTGATAAGCAAATACTTCCCCTCTTTCTCGATTAAGGTATGAACGATTAATTTTACTGTCATTGCATGTGTTCCTCCAAGAAAGAGCAAAAAAGACTCCGAAGAGTCCAATTTTAAGTCATCCACCCTGAGAGAATCGAACTCCCATCTCAAGAACCGGAATCTTGCGTGATATCCATTACACTAAGGGTGGCAACTAATTCATTATAACTGATTTTCTCTGAAAATACAAGTGAAAATCAGAAAAAGAAGTTGAGAAAACTCAACTTCTTTTATCTAATTACAATTCAATATCGCCAAACAAATCAGCCATTGAGAATCCAGTTTGAGTTTCTGGAAGTTCAAAGTCACGTTTTTCTTGACGTTTTGGACGACGAGGACGTGATTGACGTTTCTCATCTTTTTGTCCTTCTTCTTGAGCTGGACGTTCTTCAAGAGCCTTGATAGAAAGTGATACACGCTCATCAGCAGCATTCACTTCAAGAACCTTAACAGTCACTTCTTGACCAACCTTAAGGGCATCCTTAGGACTTTCAACACGTTTGTGTGAAATTTGTGAAATGTGAACTAATCCATCGATACCTGGCAATACTTCAACGAAAGCACCGAAATCAGTCAAACGTTTTACAGTTCCTTCAATCACATCGCCTGCAGCAAGTTTTTGCTCAACGCCATCCCATGGCCCAGGTGTTGTTGCTTTAAGAGAGAGGGATACGCGTCCTTCTTCTTCGTTCAAGTCAAGAACTTTCACTTCGATTTCATCACCAACTGACACAACAGACTTAGGTGATACGTTGCGTTCATGTGACAATTCAGTCAAGTGAACCAATCCGTCAACTCCGCCAAGGTCAATGAAAGCACCGAAGCTAGTGATGCGAGCAACTTTACCAGTTACAATATCACCAACATTCAACTTACCAAAGACTTCAGCACGTGCTGCTGCAGCTTCAGCTTCTACAACTTCACGACGTGAAAGGATGAAGCGGTTTTCTTTTGGATCCACTTCTTTAATCTTAGCATCAAACTCTTGACCTACAAAACGCTCAGTGTTGCGAACGAAACGAGTATCAAGCATTGAAGCAGGGATAAATCCACGAAGTCCTTCAAACTCAACTGAAAGTCCACCTTTAACAGCACGAGTGCCCTTAACAGTGACAACTTCTTCTTCACGACCAACCAATTTGTCCCAAGCTTTGCGAGCTTCCAAACGTTTTTTAGATACCAGGTAAGTTACTGTGTCTGTATCTTTACCTACTACTTGACGAAGAACAAGCAATTCAAGTGTTTCACCTGGTTTCACAAGGTCGTTGATATCAGCGTCGCGGTCGTTTGTCAATTCACGAAGAGTCAAAACACCTTCAACACCAGTTCCAGCGATTGCAACATTAGCTTGGTTAGCGTCAACAGTCAATACTTCAGCAGTAACGACGTCACCTGGCTCAACTTGGCTAACACTGTTTAGCAAATCTTCAAATTCATTCATCTAAAAAAATCCTCCAACAATCAAGCTTTCGCTTGACATACTACTTATTTATTTTCCTAAGCACCCGCAAATGACATTGATCTATCGTTAACGATTTCCATCCTATAAAGAAATAAAACACCAGAAGACATTTTATTATTTTATCAGATCTATTACCTAAGAACTGGGGTAGCTGGATTCGAACCAACGCATGAGGGAGTCAAA
>NZ_CAURLD010000016.1:0-47577 GCF_963525625.1 uncultured Streptococcus sp. | reverse complement strand
TTCGCGACAACTATATTAGTATATCACCCAACCACACCTCCTGTCAATACCTTTTCTAATATTTTTTAAAAAAATTATTGTTTTTAAGTTAGTGGATAATATTACATACCTTTGTGGCTGGTCAATTGACTTACATTCTATATCTTTTTTAATGAGCAAAAAAATGCCCTTTCGGACATTTTTTCTATTCTTGTTCTTGTTTATACTTTTCGAGTTCAGCTTTATTAGCCCAGACGTAGTGTCCTGGACGAATCTCTGCCATTTCTGGCTTATCAACAGAATAATCGTGCTGTTCAGGATCATAGACCTTCAACACTTTTTTACGCTCTAAGATTGGGTCTGGGATTGGAACAGCCGAGAGCAGGGATTGTGTGTAGGGATGGACCGGATGGTTGAACAACTCCTCTGTCTCAGCTACCTCTACAATGACACCTTTATAAATTACGGCGATACGATCAGAAATGAAACGAACCACTGAGAGATCATGGGCAATAAAGAGATATGTCAGTCCTAGCTCTTTTTGGAATTTTTTCAATAGATTCAGAACCTGAGCCCGGACAGACACGTCCAAGGCAGAGATAGGCTCATCAGCAATTACGAAATCTGGTTGCATGACCAAAGCGCGAGCAATCCCAATCCGTTGACGTTGTCCACCAGAGAATTCATGAGGATAGCGAGTTAAATGCTCAGCCAACAAGCCAACTTCATTGATGATATCTTTCACTTTTCTTTGACGATCTTCTTCACTGTCAAACAAATGGTAATTATAGAGACCCTCCGAAAGGATGTAGTCAACAGTTGCACGCTCATTCAGACTGGCAGCTGGGTCTTGGAAAATCATCTGAATCTTACGAATCAAGTCCGCTTCTTCTGCTTTTGATTTTTTCCCGTTAATCTTTTTACCTTCGTAGAAGATATCACCGGCACTGGTATCATTAAGTCCGATAATAGCTCGACCAATAGTAGTCTTACCAGAACCTGATTCTCCTACAAGAGAGAAAGTTTCCCCCTTATTGATGAAGAAATTTGCGTTTTTTACTGCTACAAATTTCTTACTTCCTTCGCCGAAGGAAATTTCTAAATCTTTAATTTCAACTAATTTTTCAGTCATTTCCTTCCTCCTAAGCTTCTAATTGATTGAAGCCCATTTTTGAACGAATCTTTTCATGCAGGTTTTCGATAATCTCTGGTTTATGAACCTTAGGTGCATCTTCATGGAGCAACCAAGTCTTAGCCCAATGAGTATCTGACACATTGAAAGCCGGCGCTGCTTCTTCAAAGTCAATTGACATGGCATAGTCAGAACGCAAAGCAAAGGCATCTCCTTTGATTGGTGAATAAAGTGACGGCGGAGTTCCAGGAATCGAGTAAAGGGCCCCATTCGCATCTGCCAACTGAGGTAAGCTGGATAGCAAGCTCCATGTGTAAGGATGTTTTGGCTCGTAGAAGATTTCTTCAACTGTACCGTATTCGATAATCTCACCAGCATACATGACTGCAACCTTATCTGCAATACTAGCTACAACTCCAAGGTCGTGCGTAATAAAGATGGTTGTGAAATGATATTCTTGCTGCAAGGATTTGAGCAAGTCAATGATCTGCGCTTGAATGGTTACATCGAGGGCTGTTGTCGGCTCATCACAGATAAGAATATCAGGACGGCAAGCCAAGGCAATAGCAATAACAATCCGCTGACGCATACCACCTGAGTATTGGAAAGGATACTCTTCGAAACGTTTTTCCGCATCTGGAATTCCGACCTTGCTCATGTAATCGATGGCCATTTTTTTAGCTTCTTTGGCTGATTTTCCTTGGTGCTTGATAATGACTTCTGTAATCTGGCTTCCAATCGTATTAATGGGATCCAAGCTCGTCATCGGATCTTGGAAAATAGTCGCAATTTTTGCACCGCGAATCGGCTCCCAATCTTTGTTACTACGAAGAGTTGTCAAATCTTTACCGCGGTAGTCAATGGTTCCTTGGGCTACACGGCCATTTTCTTCTAACATACCAGTAAAGGTTTTGGTTAAGACAGACTTACCGGAACCAGATTCACCAACAATAGCAAGTACTTCGCCTTCAATCAAGTCCAGAGAGACTCCGCGAATGGCTGTTAAAACTCGGTCGCGAACATCAAATTCCACGACAATATCGCGAGCAGTCAATATTACATTTTCATTCTTTGTCATATTTACTCCTATCTATGTGTACGTGGATCGCTGGCGTCGGCTAAGTTTTGACCAACTACGAAGAAAGTAAGGGATACCAAAATCAGAGTTGTGAGTGGAATCCAAAAGAGGTAAGCATTTGTCGTCACGTTTTGAGAATAATCTGAAATCAAGCGTCCCAAACTTGGCACTGTTACAGGAAGCCCTAATCCAAAGAAGGACAGAAAGGCTTCGTAAGAGATAAAGCTTGGCAACATTTGTGAAGTGGTGGTCACGATAACAGATACCAACTGCGGCATAATGTTCTTCGTTACAATCTTGAGAGTTGGTGTACCAAGAGTACGAGAGGCAAGGTTGTATTCCAAATCCCGATAGCGCATAATCTGCACACGGATAGTGTAGGCAATACCGACCCAACCAGTAATCGTCATGGCAAAAATAAGATTCCAGAAACCAGCACCGATAGAGTAGGTCAAGACAATGACAATCAAGAGGGCTGGGATATTTGAAATGATATTATAGACTTCCATCATGACGCGGTCAACTGTTTTGGAAATTCCCCAGATACCGCCAATGATAACTCCGATAGCCAGATTAATAACCGTCGCAATAATCGAAATGAGAATAGAGTTACGGGCACCAAACCAAACACCGTCAAAGAGAGACTTACCATTACTGTCCGTTCCAAACCAGTATTGACCACTTGGCTTGATATAACGCATGCTAAAGTCATTTACCTTGCTCACGTCATTAAAGTCGAAGTTTGAAAACATAGGATAAATGAAGCTCATGAGAATAATGGCAATCAGAATTCCTAACATGGTAATGGTTGATTTCTTTTTCAAAAATTGACGCATGACTGATTTCCAGTAAGAATAGGCTGGAGCATCAATCGTTTCAGAGGCAAAATCGTCACGTTTGACAAATTGGAATTTGCTTTTATCAATTGTAGCCATTATTTACCTCCTTTTGATGTTAACTTAATACGTGGGTCCAGTACAGTCATCAGAATGTCACCCAGCAAGAGAGCGAAGATAGACAGACATGTGAAGATGAATACAAGACCAACAACCATAGAGTTATTGGATGCCTTAACAGAATCAATCAGCATCTTACCCATACCAGGGAAAGCAAAGACAGTTTCTGTCAGAGTCGCACCTGCAATAACACCAACGATAGAAGCTGGGATACTAGATACCAGCGGCACCATAGCGTTTTTAAAGATGTGCTTGTTAGAAATTTCTTTTTCTGAGAGCCCCTTCGCACGCGCAAAGCGGACAAAGTCCTGAGACTGCAGGTCAATCATATAACGGCGAATCCAAACAGCCGTCCAAGGAGCACTCAAAAGCCCTAGAATAACAGCCGGAAGGACATAAGAACGCCAATCTCCTGCTCCCAAGATTGGGAAGGAATCTGGAAGACCAACAGCAGAGCCAGCCAAACGGACGATGTAGACCAAGGCGATGGTTGGCAGTGACATCATAAAGGTCAAGCCAGCTGTAGAAATGCTATCAAACCATGTATTCTTGAGTCGAGCCATGTAGGATCCGAGTGGAATAGCAATCAGATAAGACAGAGCCACACCAATCAAACCAATAATGGCTGAGCTGGTAATCATGGACGGATTTTGATAGTTGCTTTGAGTCGCTGTATAGGCATCTCCCTTACCAAACTTAGCAATGTCCTGTGAATCGGCTTTGCTTGGTGTCTTATAGGTACGAGAGTAAATGTTAACAGACGATGTCTTTTTACCTGTTGGGAATTGAACTTCAGAAGACTTAGTTTGTCCTTGTCCTTGCGTAATAACCTGCAGAACAGGGATATTGGCATAGGTTGGATAAGAATTACCTAAATTAAAGGTAATAAAGTTCTGGTGGACAAATGGGAACTGACCATTAAAGTAAAGCAAATATTTATGCTTGGTACCAGAACCTACAAGAGACCAACCAATAGAAGGATCATTTTCAAACCGGATATAACGCTCTAGGTTCGGATTTTCCTCATCTTGGATAACATTTGGATGGTCAATTTGAATCAAATTAGCATAGAACTCAAAGACACGTTCATACACAGGTACTTCACGTACAGCATAGAATTCTCCGCTCAGTGGGAATTTCTGCAATTTCCAGCCATTACCGAGTTTATCAATATACTTCTGATAAATCTTCTCGTTTGCTTCAGTAGCTTCTGTGGTAACAGAAGAATCTTCCTTGCTAGCCTTCTCCTGCAGTTCCTTGGTATCATAATAGTCAATGTAACCCATCCGCTCAAAGATGGTGTTCTCATAGTTAGTCTTTTTATCTTTATTGGTCGCTATTTTATTATAGTTAGGATCCTGCTTGAAAATCAACCTTCTTGGCACCATAGTATAGATAATGGCATAAGTCAGGGTCGTCACCAAGAAAATCGACACAATTGAGCGTAAGATACGCATAAAAATATATTTTTTCATTTATCGTTTCCTTTAAATTCCAAAAGAACTTTCTCCTCTATTAGAGAAAGTTCTCTTAGCAAGCTTATTTCACGTGGTCTGCTAATTCTTCTTGAGCTTTTTTATTAGATTCCGCACGTTCTTTATTCCATTTTTCCTGAGCGCTATTATAATCTTTTGTCGTTACAGGCTCATCCTGCAATTTCATGTACTTATAACTTGCTGCTTCACGCGCCTTAGCACCAGACCAAGCAAACGGTGCTGAGAAAGGCACTACCTTAGTCAAGGTTGGACGGCCAGTTCTAGAGGTTACCGGAATCAACAAAGCACTATCAGTCAGCCAAGCCTGAGCAGCCGCATATTTTTCGTAGCGCTTGTTGAGATCCATCTTCTCTGCTCCAGCTTCTTCAACTAGTTTGGTATATTCATCCAAACCAACTTGTTTTGCTGCAGCATTATCGGTGCCGTCAAATCCTAAGAAGGTCTTAGTATTCTCACCACCAGGTTTGATAACATCAAGATAGGTAGATGGATCTTGATAGTCCGGAGACCAGCCGACATTATCTGAAATATCCCAGTCCTCTTCAGCAGCAGAAGGAGCAAACAAGGTAATGTTAGTCACTTCATCCTTAGACAATTGGTGAACATCAATCACAACATTATCTGTTCCCAAAGTCTTCTCAATGGATTGCTTGAGGGATTGAACGCGCTGTACTTTAGAAGTAGCTGTTTGATCAACCGGAATGTCCAGATGAATTGGGAATTCCACTCCATCAGCTTTCAAAGCTTCTTTTGCTTTAGCGAATTCAGCCTTTGCTTTGTTCTCGTTATAGAGACCATCTTGACCATCTGAGAAGTCAACGTCTTTCCATTCGTCGCCATAAGTTACTACTTTTTCCTTAACTAAGTCACCGAAGGACTTGTCACCAGCTTGCACAAATGTAGGTGGGATGTAAAGGTTACGAAGAAGTTTGTCTGCTCCGTCCTTACCATTAATCTGAGATGCATAGGACTCACGATTGAAGGCAAAGGTCAAAGCCTGACGGAAGTCCTTGTTAAGCAAGGCTTTCTTAGTTGAAGTCTTTTGAACTTCTGATGTCTTAGCCGTATGATTATAAGACTGGCGATCAATGTTAGTACCTACTAAGAAAGTTGAGGCATCTTGAGGTGTATAGACGATATTATCTTTAAAGTCTTTTTCAACCTTTTCATAAGTCGCACTAGTTGGGAAAAGTCTGGCTGTTGTCAATGCGCCTTGGCTGAACTGCTCAGCAGGTTTTCCTTGATCTTGTCCATCATAGAAAGAGAGTTTAACTGCATCTACGTGAACATTTTCTTTGTCCCAATAATTAGGATTCTTCTCAAATTGAATTTCAGATTTTGAAGTCAATGATTTGAGCAAGAAAGGTCCGTTATAAAGCAAGCTTGTTGGATCAGTTGCTTGAGCGAACTTATCGCCTTGGTTTTTCAAAAAGTCTTTGTTTACTGGGTAGAGAATTCCCATTGTAGTTTTAGAATTCCAGAAGCTCTCTGGCTCATTAAGAGTATACTCAACGGTATGATCATCGACTGCTTTGATCCCTACTTCTGAGAAATCAATCTTCCCAGAAATATAGTCCTTAAGCCCTTTGACAGAATCCTGAACCAAGTAGATTGTTTCAGATTTATTGTCTGCCGCATACTTAAGACCTGTGACAAAGTCTTCTGCTGTGACATCTGCGTACTCTTCACCTTCAGAAGTATACCACTTAGCATCTTTGCGAAGCTTGTATGTATAGGTCTTCCCATCTGGTGATACAGTCCATTTTTCTGCCATTGAAGGAACCAAGTTCCCATATTGGTCGTTTTCTAAAAGACCGTCAATGACATTTGCTGTCAAGTCTGTTGTAGCAGCTTTACTTGAAGTGAGATAGTTCAAGTTTTCAGGATCTGTCTCGTAGATATAATTAAAGGTGTTAGAACTGCCTGATTTTGTGTTTGGCTTAGAGCCTGAGCAAGCTGCAAGAAAGCCAGCCGCAAGAAGAGTAACTCCTGCTAACGCAAGGACTTTGCTTTGTTTCATATGGGTTTCTCCATCTTTTAGATTTTTAGATTTAATTAAGATTATAGCATAGATAGTACTAAAAGTAAAATAAATTTTCAGAATATTAAGTTAGCTCACTGGCACCCTCATATGTTTATGTAATCAGGTTTCCCGCATGTCTGTCATCTAGGATTAGACAACCTTAGTCTCGCCCATTCCGCCTCTAAAATCATCAAAAATCCCACTGTTGCTACAATGGGATTTTCTTGATTTATTTGATATGTTCCGCGAGTTCTTCTTGAGCTTTTTTATTGGATTCTTCCTTTTCTTTTGCCCATTTTTCACGCGCTTTCTCATATTCTTTAGTCGTTATTGGTTTATCTTGGATTTCAACATATTTAAAGCTGTATTCACCCTTGTTTCCAGTCCAAGCAAATGGTCCTGAGAATGGAACAACCTTACGGACACTTGGTGTTGCACCAGATGACCAAGCTGGCATCAACAGAGCACTGTCTGTCAGCCAAGCCTGAGCTGCAGCATATTTTTCGTAACGTTTGTTAATATCCTCGTTTTCCGAAGCTGCGTCTTCCAAGAGTTTGTCATATTCTTCAAAGCCAGCCTCTTTAGCTGCCGCATTGTCTGTACCAGGATCAAATCCAAAGTAGCCGTCAACATTCTCACCAGTCTTAGAGCCAGTGATTTCCAAATAAGAAGATGGATCGTTATAATCTGGGCTCCAGCCAAGATTATTATTTAAGTCCCAGTCTTCTTGAGATGCCGAGGTCGCAAAGTAGGTGATGTTATTCAACTCATCATCTGTCATCTGCTGAATGTCAATCACCACATTGTCAGAGCCAAGATTGGATTCAATAGACTGCTTCAGTGACTGAACACTCTTAACACCATTGGTATCTGCTGAGCTAACCGGAATATCCAGATGAATAGGGAATTCTACTCCCTCTGCCTGCAGCGCTTCCTTAGCTTTGGCAAATTCTGCCTTGGCTTTTTCTGGATTATAAAGACCATCCTGAGCGTCGTCTAATTTGACTCCCTTCCACTCATCACCGTAGCTAGCCAGATTTTCTTCTACAATGCTGCCGAACTCTTTACCATTAGCTTGTACAAAGGTTGGCGGAACAAAGGTATTACGAAGCTGCTTGTCTGCTGCTTCTTCACCATTGGTTTGTGCAGAATAGGCAGTACGGTCAAAGGCAAAAAGCAGAGCCTGACGGAAATCTTTATTGAGCAGTGCTTTCTTAGTAGAAGATTTCTGTGCATCCGTTGTCTTAGAAGTATGCTCGTAAGACTGACGGTCGATATTAGTTGTGACAAAGAAGGTTCCTGAACCTTGAGGAGTGTAGACGATATTATCGCCATACTGTTTCTTCACACTGGCAAAGTTGGAGCTATTTGGGAAAAGACGAGCAATGGTGTAGTTGCCGTCAGAGAAGCCACGCACTAGAGATTCTGTATCTTGACCATCGTAGTAAGAAAATTTGACAGTGTCAATTTTCACCTTTTCCTTATCCCAATAGTTTGGATTCTTCTCTAAGCTAATTTGAGATTTCGAAGTGATAGATTTCAAGATAAACGGACCGTTATAGAGGACACTGGTCGGATCCGTTCCCTGAGCAAACTTGTCACCTTTTGATTTCAGGAATTCTTCGTTAATTGGGAAAAGAATCCCCATGGTTGTCTTAGAATTCCAGAAACTTTCTGGCTGATTCAAAGTGTATTGAACAGTAGAATCATCCACCGCCTTGACACCCACTTGGGAGAAATCAGTTATTTTACCATTGACATAGTCGTCCAAGCCTTTAACAGATTTTTGAATGATATAGAGACCCTCAGACTTGCTGTCTGCGGCATGCTTCAGACTGGTCACAAAGTCCTTAGCAGTCACATCTGCATACTCTTCACCATCAGAAGTATACCATTTCACTCCCTCACGAAGCTTATAAGTATAGGTTAGACCATCTTTTGAAACGGTCCAATCTTCCGCTAGAGAAGGCACTAAGTTACCATACTTATCGCTTTCTAGCAAACCATCCACTACATTAGCCATAATCTCATTGGTTGCCCGCTTATTGGACACAGTGTAATCCAGCGTATCTGGATCTGCCGTATAAACATAGCTATAGTTTTTCCCAGATGAATTGGAGCCACCAAACGAACAGGCAGCCAGAATTCCTGCAGAGAGAATGACAAGCCCAGCAGCTGCAGCTAACTTAGATGTTTTCATAAACTTCCTCCAGTTTTCATTAAGATTACTTTCATTATAGCACTTCTGCGACAGGATGTAAACGCTTCAATGCAATAGAGAGTCATATAAAAAAGAGACTGGAACAAAATGTCTCAGTCTCGCTTTATCGTATTCACAAACTTTTGATTCCAAACTGTTTATAAAGAATCAAAAGCTCGCGGTTCAGAACCTTATTTAATGTGTTTTTCTAAGTCTTCTTGGGCTTTTTTATTGGATGCTTCCTTTTCTTTTTCCCATTTCTTAAGAGCCGCTTCATAGTCTTTAGCTGTAACAATATCATTTTGGAGCTCCATGTTCTTAAAGACATAGGCATCTCCTTTGATTCCGACATAAGAGTAAGACTTGGTAAATGGCACAACCTTCTGAACGACTGGTGAACCACCACCAGAAACACTAGGAATAACAATGGAGCTATCCGTCAACCAAGCCTGAGCTGCTGCGTATTTGGTGTAACGAGCATCTGTATCTTGTTTTTCTTGATCAGCTTCATCCAGCAAAGCCTTGTATTCATTCAAGCCAACCTTATTTGCCACATCAGCATTTTTCCCTTTTTCTATACCAATATTATCTGCAGCATCACCTGTTTCAGGGTTAAAGATATTCAGATAAGTTGATGGATCTTGGTAGTCTGCTGACCAGCCAGACATGTTGAGATCGTAGTCTTTCTGAGCTGCTGTTTCTGCAAAGTAGGCAGAATTATCAAAGTCATCTGTTGACATTTGCTGAACATCAATAACGACATTTTCTTGGCCAAGCGCTGATTCGACAGACTGTTTGAAGGAATTCGTCCGTTGTACCAAAACCTTGTCAGACTGATCGACAGGGACGTCAATATGGATTGGGAATTCTACACCTTCAGCTTGCAAGGTTTCTTTTGCCTTGGCAAATTCCGCCTTGGCTTTATCAGCATTGTAGATGCTGTCTTGGGCATCTGTCAGTTTGACACCGCTCCACTCATCACCGTATGTAGGAAGTTTGCTCTCTACTACATCTGAAAAGTCTTTGCCATCAACCTGCACGAAGCTAGGAGGAACTAGCAAGCTACGGATGAGTTTAGTCGCCCCATCTTTACCATTCATCTGAGCTCCAAAAGATGTCCGGTCAAAGGCAAAGTTGATTGCCTGACGGAAGTCTTTATTTTGAATAGCAGCTGTAGTTGATGCCTTTTGAGCATCTGATGTCTTAGACGAATGATTATAAGTCTTACGATTCAGATTGAAAGCAAAATAGAAACTAGTTGAATTCTGTGGTGTGTAAATAATATTGTCTTTGTACTGCTTTTCTACAGAAGCATAGTTAGAGCTCGTAGGGTAAAGCCGTGCTTGAGAATAAGCCCCGTCTGAGAAGTTGCGGATCAAGGATTCCTGATCCGAACCATCAAAATAAGTCAGTTTTATATTTTCAACCTTGACATTGTCCTTATCCCAATAGTTCTGGTTTTTAGCATATTCAATGACAGACTTAGAAGTGAATGCTTTCAGAACATAAGGTCCGTTATAAAGAATGGAAGAAGGTTTTACGGTACCAAAATCTTTGCCTTGTGACTTCAAGAAATCCTCATTGATGGGGAACAGAATCCCCATGGTCGTCTTAGAGTTCCAGTAGCTTTCTGGCTGGTTGAGCGTGTATTCGACCGTGTGGTCATCAACTGCTTTTACTCCAACTGTTGAGAAGTCTTTAGACTCTCCTTTGACATAGGCATCCAAGCCTTTGATAGAGCTTTGGACGATAGGAAGAGCTTCTGATTTTTCATCTGCTGCATGCTTCAAACCAGTGACAAAGTCTTGAGCTTTAACCTCTGAGTATTCTTCACCGTCTGATGTATACCATTTAGCATCTTTGCGAAGCTTATAGGTATAGGTCAGACCATCCTTTGAAACAGTCCAGTCTTCCGCAATAGATGGAACCAGATTACCATACTTATCATTTTCCAAAAGACCATCGACCAGATTTGAAGCCACATCAGAAGTCGTTGCCCGATTGGAGTTTACATAGTCCAAGGTATCAGGGTCAGTCAGATAAATATAAGAGTATGTATTGCTGGCACTGGAGCTTCCACAAGCAGCTAAAATCAGTGTTGACACGACTGTCAGTCCAGTAATGGCCAACCATTTAGATTTTTTCATGAGCATTCTCCTTCTCAATTTATATTGTATTATTATACAATATTTTTTTATAAAAACAAATGCTTTATGTAGAAAAATAATAATTTTCTATTTTTCAGTTTGTATATCTGTATTATTTCAAATATTTTTCTATTTTGTGAGTTTTTCCGAAAGATGCTTTTATAAAAAATCTCTTTAAGGGGATTACCCTACTTTTCTCTACATTTATTTTGTAACCTTTTATTATCCTTGATTTATAAAAGAAAAGAGAATTTTATGATACAATGGTTATATCTTGTTTTAGGGGAAAGAAATGAAACGATTATTCCTATGTTTTCTAGTTTTGGTCGGATTGACCGCTAGCAAGGTTGCAGCAGATGATTACAACATTGCCGCTAAAAGTGCAATGGCCGTGGACGCTACTTCTGGAAAGATTCTTTACGAAAAAGATGCTAATACTCCAATCGAAGTCGGCTCCATCACCAATCTTTTGACCGTCTATCTGGTCTATGAAGCCATTGACAGAGGAGACCTGACTGCCGATACCTATGTTGATATCTCAGACTACGCCTACAATCTAACATCTAATCCAAATATCAGCAATGTCCCTTTGGAAGCCAAACGTTACAAAGTCAAGGACTTGATTGCCGCGTCCTTGATGTCCAGCGCCAACAGTGCCACGATTGCTTTGGCTGAGAAGGTTGGGGGCAGCGAAGAAAATTTCGTCCAAATGATGAAGGCCAAGCTCAAAGAATGGGGAATCAAAGATGCTACTATTGTGAACTCCACAGGGCTAAATACTCTACTTCTGGAATACGCAACCGAAGAAACAGACTATACTGCCTCAGCTAGCACAGCTAAAAAAAGCAAGGACACTGAAAACAAATTCAGCGCCTACGACTTGGCTGTTATCAGCCGACATCTGATTATGGACTTCCCTCAAGTGACAGAGATCACTTCCAAGTCCACAGCCAAAATTGCGGGGACGAGTCTGGAAAATTATAACTTCATGCTGGAAAACCAGTCCAACTTCCGCTCAGGTGTGGACGGACTCAAAGCCGGCAGTTCGGAGAAGGGAGGCTCTTCCTTTGTTGCAACGACTACTGAAAATGGTATCCGCATGATTACAGTTGTGCTGGACGTTGAGCAAACTGACGGCGACCCCTACGCACGCTTTGTAGCCACAGCGTCTTTAATGAACTATGTTTCGCAAAACTTCACCCAGACGACTATTGTGGCTGAGGGAGAAGCCTACAATAAAAGCCATTCAACCGTTATTGATGGCAAGCAAAAGGCCGTGCCAGCCGTTGCCAGCAAGGATTTTACCATCATTGAACGCATCGCAAATCAGGCGGAACACAAGGTAGAATTTTCAACCAAGGAACAAGGCTTCCAAGCTCCTCTGAAAAAAAATACTGAGCTTGGCACCTTGACCTATACCGACCCTGAGCCAATCGGTCAAGGCTATCTGGAAAACAAAGCACCTTCCGTCACAATGGTGGCCGGCCAAGAGATAGAAAAAAGCATTTTCTTTAAGGTCTGGTGGAATGACTTCGTCCGCTATGTCAACGAGAAACTATAAAGAACAACCGCGAATCAAATGATTTGCGGTTGTTTTGTATGTTTTGTAAATGTTGGATTAGAACTAGCAAACTTCTTTGAATATTAACTCGCAACGCGGTTCTTCAAGCAGTGATTTCAAGTTTTACCCAACTGATCCTTCCATTTCATAGCTGATAAGACGGTTAAGCTCAACAGCGTATTCCATAGGCAGTTCTTTGGTAAATGGCTCGACAAAGCCCATGACAATCATTTCGGTTGCCTCGGATTCAGACAAGCCACGGCTCATGAGATAGTAGAGCTGCTCTTCTGAAATCTTAGAAACCTTGGCCTCATGCTCCAGCGCTACCTGAGAGTTATGAATTTCATTAAAGGGAATGGTATCTGATGCCGAAATATCGTCCATGATAATCGTATCACACTCAATATGGCTGACGGATTTCTGTGAATTCTTTCCAAAGGTCACTTGACCGCGGTAGTCCACTTTACCTCCGCCTTTAGCAATGGACTTAGACACGATAGATGAGCTGGTATGCGGAGCATTGTGAATCATCTTAGCCCCTGTATCTTGGTGCTGATTGGTATTGGCAAAGGCAATAGACAACATTGTTCCGCGCGCTCCAGGTCCATCCAGATAGACAGACGGATACTTCATAGTTGTTTTTGCACCAAGGTTCCCGTCAATCCACTCAACCGTCGCATCTTTCATGGCCCGCGCCCGCTTGGTCACGAGGTTGTAGACATTATCTGACCAGTTTTGAATAGTGGTGTAGCGCATATAGGCACCATCAAGGGCAAAAATTTCAACAATCGCAGCATGCAAGCTATTGCTGGAATAAGTCGGAGCTGTACATCCTTCTACATAATGGACGCTAGCGCCCTCATCGACAATAATCAAAGTCCGCTCAAATTGACCAGAATTTTCATTGTTAATCCGGAAATAAGTCTGCAAAGGAACATCTACCTTGACACCTTTTGGCACATAGATAAAGGTACCACCAGACCAGACGGCGGAGTTGAGAGCTGCTAGCTTGTTATCTGTTGGAGGGACCAGCTTAGCAAAATACTGCTTGAAAAGCTCTGGGTATTCCTTAAGAGCTGAGTCGGTATCCGTAAAGACAATACCTAGCTTTTGGAACTCTTCCTTCATATTGTGGTAGACCACTTCGGATTCATACTGGGCTGCCGCACCAGCCAGATAGGCTCTCTCTGCTTCTGGAATACCAATCCGCTCAAAGGTTTCCTTGATCTTCTCAGGCACTTCATCCCAGCTTCTAGCTGGCTTATCAGAGGCCTTTTGGTAATAAATCAAGTCATCAAAATTAATTTCTGACAAATCCGGCCCCCAAGACTGCATCGGCATCTTCTTGAAAGCCTCGTAGGATTTGAGGCGGAAATCCAGCATCCATTCTGGTTCATCCTTGGCTGCAGAAAGCTCACGAATGACCGCTTCATTCAGCCCTTTTCCTGTCGAGATAACAGGCTCAACATCGTCATGGAAACCAAATTTGTACTCACCGAGATCAATCGGTTTTGGTTCTACTCTTTCTTCTGACATAATTTCCTTTCACATTCTTACTTTTTATCTTCTTCAATTGCTCGCTTGAGGGCATTCCAACCCAAGGTCGCACACTTAATCCGCTGCGGGAATTTGGCAACGCCTGCTAAAAAGGCTCCATCTCCCAATTCTTTCTGGCGACTGTCTTCTTGGCCCTGAACCATCTGCGAAAAGACTTCTGCTAATTCCAGTGCCTGCTCTTTTGTCTTGCCCAGAACCGTATCTGTCATCATGCTGGCCGAAGCCGTTGAAATGGTACAGCCGGAATTCACAAAGGCAATATCCTCAATCTGGTTTTCAGCATTAAACTTCACAGACAGGCTGATAACATCACCACAGGTTGGGTTATTGAGGACTACCTGCTCCACATCTTCCAGCTTCCCAAGATGATGAGGGTTAGCCGAGTGGTCGGTCACAACCGCCTTGTAAAGACTGTCTAACTTAGAAAGCGCCATTGAAAAACTCCTTTGTCTTTTCTAAAGCATCTACCAACTTATCGCAATCCGCATAGGTATTGTAGACATAAAAGCTGGCTCGCACAGTCGCTGGCACCTGCAGATAGGTGAGCAGGGGCTGAGCACAATGGTGACCCGCCCGAACAGCTACTCCTTCGTAGTCCAGAGCCGTAGCGACATCATGCGGATGAAGACCATCCAGGTTAAAGGCAATCACGCCTGAGCGCTGGGCCAAATCCTGAGAGCCATAAATGGTCAAGCCTTCCACTGCCTGCAGCTTAGGAAATACGTAGGCAATCAAGTCCTGCTCATGCTGGGCAATGGCATCCATACCCAAGTCTTCCAAATAATCAATGGCTGCCGCAAGACCGATTGCTCCTGCCATATTTGGAGTGCCGGCCTCAAACTTCCAAGGCAACTCCTTCCAGGTCGCTTCCTGCTCATAAACGAAATCAATCATTTCGCCACCGAATTCGACCGGTGACATCTGCTCTAGCAGTTCTTCCTTACTATAGAGAACCCCGATACCGGTAGGTCCAGCCATCTTATGCCCCGAAAAGGCGAAGAAGTCCACATCCAAGTCCTGCACATCAATCTTCATGTGCGGAATAGATTGAGCCCCGTCCACCACCAAAAGCGCTCCTTGCTGATGAACCAGCTGGGCAATCTCCTTGATGGGATTGATGACACCGAGGACATTGGAAGCATGAGCCAGCGAGACAAACTTGGTCCGCTCATTGAGCTTGGCACGGAAATCTTCCATATCTAGAGCACCGTCCTTGAGATAGACATAAACCAACTTGGCTCCGGTCTTCCTACAAGCTTCCTGCCAAGGAATGACATTGGAATGGTGCTCCATGATAGAAATCATCACTTCATCACCAGGCTGCAGCCTTTCAGCCGCAAGCTGAGCCACCCAATTAAGACTCGTCGTGGTCCCTCGTGTAAAGAGAACCTCTCTGCTAGAAGCTGCATTGATAAAAGAACGAACTCTTTCTCTGGCTTCTTCATAGGCTGCCGTTGCCCGCTCAGCTAGCGTATGCACACCGCGGTGGACGTTGGCATTGTCTCTAAGATAGTAGTTTTCAATAGCTGCCAGCACCTGCTTGGGTTTCTGGGTTGTCGCCGCATTGTCCAAATAAACCAAAGGCTCATCATTGACAATTTGGTCCAAAATGGGAAAATCTTGCTTGATTGCTTCTGCATTAAATCCAGACATGAAGACTCCTATCTACTTACAAGGGACAAAGCCCAGCTTTTTATCTCTTTGCGAGAATAATATCGATATTTTCAATCATTTCATCACGGACTTCCTTAACAGGGATTTCCACAATCACTGAGCCCAAGAAGCCACGCACGACCAAGCGCTCTGCTGTCGCCTTATCAAGCCCCCGACTCATGAGGTAGTACATATCTTCTGGATCTACCTGACCGATAGAAGCCGCGTGACCAGCTGTCACATCATTCTCATCAATCAAAAGGATGGGATTAGCATCTGAGCGAGCCTGATCAGACAGCATGAGAACCCGGCTTTCCTGCTGGGCATCTGCTCCCTTAGCCCCTTTGATAATATGGCCGATACCATTGAAGGTCAGGGTTCCTTTTTCTAAGATAACCCCGTGCTGCAGGATATTTCCGATAGAGTTGCAGCCATAGTTAGTTACGCGGGTGTCAATTCCCTGAACCTGCTTACCGCTTGAAAGAGCCACCACTTTCATATCCGCATGGCTACCCTTGCCATAGAGGTCGCTGTCAAAGTCCGCTACGACATTGCCTTCATTCATAACGCCAATGGCCCAGTCAATCATAGCATCGTTGTCCAGCTTACCGCGACGGCTGATATAAGCCGTTACATTTTCGCCCAAGCGGTCAATAGCCGAAAACTTAATCTGAGCACCAGCTTGAGCAATAACTTCGACAGTGATATTGGCTGTTACTGGAACAGAGCCCTCACCATAAGTTTCCAAGCGTTCCAAGTAGTTAACTTTGGAATGCTTGCCTGCGATAATCAAAATATGCTTGTTAAAAGGAACATCGCTTTCGCTATCCTGATAAAAAATCCCTTCAATCGGCTGGTCAATCTCAACATTGTCCGGCACATAAAGAACTGCTCCGCTGTTGAAATAGGCAGTGTGATAAGCCGCTAATTTGTCCTCATCGTACTTAACCGCGGACATAAAATGCTTCTCTACCAGCTCTGGAATTTCTTCCAAAGCAGAGTGGAAATCAGTAAAAATCACACCTTGCGCTGCTAAATCAGCCGGCAATTGCTCCAGAACAGTCTGAGTTCCCACCTGAACAAGCTTGAGATTATCTTCTAGAGCAGTAAAGTCTGGAACACTTGTCAATGGCTCGCTCTCTGAAATACGGCCGTCTTCCAGATTCCAGCGGTGAAACTTAACCCGCTCAATACGCGGCAATTCTAACTGGTCAATTTTATCAAAGGCCTGCTGGCGCAGTTGAAAGAGCCAGTCTGGCTCTGCATGTAGCTGTGAAAATTCTTGAATTAATTCTTTAGTCATGTCATTCTCCTATCTTTTATCAAAGTCAAAAGAATGTTTGACTAGGCTTCTTCGGTATAGGTGAAGCCCAACTCTTCAGCCAATTTGGCATAGCCTTCTTTCTCCAAGCGGACTGCCAATTCTGGACCGCCAGAAAGAACGACTTTACCATCCATCATGACATGAACCACATCTGGAGTGATATAGTTGAGCAGGCGTTGGTAGTGGGTGATAATCATAGCACCAAAGCCTTCACCGCGCATAGCATTAACTCCTTTAGAAACAACCTTAAGAGCATCGATATCCAGACCTGAGTCAATCTCATCCAAGAGGGCAAAAGTCGGCTCAAGCATGAGCAACTGCAGGATTTCATTGCGCTTCTTTTCACCACCGGAGAAACCTTCATTAAGGTAACGCTCAGCCATTTCTTCTTTCATGTTGAGCAGTTCCATCTTTTCATCCAGCTTCATGATAAAGTCGCGGACGGAGATTTTTTCCTCGTCTTCCTTGCCAGCATTCATAGCAGCACGGAGAAACTCTGCATTAGTAATGCCAGGAATTTCACTAGGGTACTGCATAGCAAGGAAGAGTCCCATGCGAGCACGCTCATCCACTTCCAATTCTAAGATATTGACTCCATCAAAAAGCACCTCTCCTTGAGTCACTTCGTAGTTAGGATTGCCCATAATTGCTGCAGACAAGGTGGATTTCCCTGTCCCATTTGGGCCCATGATGGCTGCAACCTCTCCCGTTTTCAGAGTGAGATTCACCCCTTTGAGAATTTTTTTCCCTTCAATTTCAACATGAAGATCTTTGATTTCTAAGACAGACATTTCTTTTTCCTTTCTTTGCTTAGCTGATTTACACACTTTAGTATACCAAAAAAAAGCCCAAAAGGCTTTTATTTTGTTTAGAGCTATTCTTATTTATTCCTCTTTTGACGCCATTTCCGCCGAACTTCCTCTCGGTAGGAGGAGTTCCCAATAAAACGGAGAATATTGAGCAAAGGAGTACGATTAGGCCCCAAAACTCCGACCAGCTCAGCAAAGAGCTCAACACCCAGAAGTAAGCCAATCATCAAGAGCACGCCACCAATTCGACTGGAAACATTCAATAAGAGAGAAATCATGGCAAAGACCAGCGAAATCCCATAGATAACCAGCACTGTTCCTCGGTGAGTCAATCCCAGAGACAAGAGCCTATGATGGAGATGGTGCTTGTCAGGCGTATAAAATTTCTGACCAGACAGGGTACGGCGGATAATCGCCAGAAAAGTATCCGTAATCGGCACTCCTAGGATAATCATAGGAGTAACCACCGCAACAGCCGTCGCATTTTTCAGCCCTTGCAAGGACAAGACAGCAATCATAAAGCCGATGAAAAGGGCCCCCGTATCACCAAGATAGATGATAGCTGGGTGGTAATTGTAAGGGAAAAAACCCGCAATTGACAAGACCAAAACGAAAATAGTCAGGGTCAGAAAGAGATTGTGTTGGGGCAAAAAGAAGTAAGAAACAATCCCCATCGTCACCAAGGAGATGATGGACACCCCACTCACCAGACCATCCAGACCGTCAATCAAATTAACCGCATTGGTGATAGAAATAATCCACACCACTGTCAAAATATAGGACAGCCAAGGCTCAAAATGCAGGAAAGGTCCGCCAAAAGGAAGCTTAAAATCATCCAATCGGAAATCTGTCAGCCACCAGATTAGGCTGGCTGCTAGAACAATTCCACCCATTTTCAGCATAGGCGACAGCTCTTTGATATCATCAACCAGCCCTGTAAAGGCAATAATCAAACCGCCTAGAACGACTGGCCAAACATAATCAAAATAGGTTTGTCCAAAAAAATCTACAGCAACAATCTGCGGCATCAAGAGCAGAGTAGAGATAGAAAAGGCCGCTACAATCGCCAGCCCGCCACTGCTAGGCATGGGCTTTTTATTGATGCGGCGAGCATTGGGATAATCTACCGCACCAATCTTAAAGGCTAAGAGCCGAACCAAGGGCGTCAGAATCACCCCGATAAAAAAAGTTCCCAGCAATACCAAGATAAACTTTAACGGAAAAGTAATCATAGGCATTCAACCTTCTGCAGGCCGGAGACGGCATCTGTCACCAAAAGCAGATGACCGTGCTCCTGCAGCACTGCCCGAGTGATATCTGAGTCATCTGCAAACTCACGCATTTTGGCCAAGAGCCAAGCTGGATAGCGCTCTGGGCAGCCTTCAACGTCTACCAAAATCGTCAAATAATAAACTGAATCATACTTATAAAGCTCTGATAAGTCAATCTTATAGTCCACCGTCTGGGCAAAGGCCGCAGCAGCCTTAATATCTTCAAATCGCAGGATGTAGTAAATGTAACGCTCTGCATTTTCTGCTGACTGCTCATCAGCCGCCTCCTGAGAAAATTGCGCCCCTTCCTCTGCTTCAGCTGTTTCCAAAGATTGGACTGCTTCTATGTCTTCCTTACTCTTTTCAAAAATGCTCTTTTCCAATGTCTTGAGGAATTCATCTGGAGACATATGAGACAGCTCGTCCATGTCTGGCAAATCTGCCAAATCCTCAAAACTCAGATTCTTATCCAATTTAGACTTGGTAACAAAAACATCCACCTTATCTGGCTTAGGCGTCACACGAAAGCTCAGCATACCGCTGTCCAAAAAATTATCCGGCATTTCCAACTCATCTAAGATGGTATAGAAAAATTCTTCCGTCTTTTCTTGGGGGACCAAGAAATCGGCCATTTCCATGCCACGCTCTTCCAAATCTTCCAGCTGAATCGTGATTTTTATGGTCGAATCACTAATCTGTTTCATTTCCATATCTCTACCTCATACACTTCTAGTCCTACTATTATACTAAAAAATCCCCCGTATTTCAAAAAATAGCTAGTATTGGTCTGAAAATGGAAGTTGTTGGAAAGAGAAGATTCCTTACAAGAAAAAACTCTCAGAAAATTCCGAGAGCTTATTATTTCACTACATGAGATAGTCAGGGAAACATTAAACTTGTCTCTTTTATCCCATCAAGGCTTTGATTGCAGCATAAACCAGAAGCACACCGCCCAGGCCAATCCGATATTTCCCAAAAGCGGTAAAGTCATGCTTTTTGACATAGTCTGTCAGGAAACGAATCACGACTAGACTGACACCGAAGGCCACCCCCATGGCAACCAAGAGCAAGAAGATTTGCCCAAATCCCAGACTGTTCCCATTCTTGATGAACTTGAGAATTTTCCAGCCACTAGCGCCAAACATAATGGGAATCCCTAGATAGAAAGTGAACTCTGTCACGACAGAACGGCTGACACCGTTTAGGAGACCGCCGACAATAGTAGCACCAGAACGACTTGTCCCAGGAAAGAGAGCTAGAATCTGAAAGAGACCAATTTGCAAGGCAGTCTTGTAAGAAAGAGAAGCTAAATCTGTCACAGCAGGCTCCTCATGCTCGCGCCTTTCCAGATAGATAAAAGCCGCCCCATAGACAATCAGCATCACTGACACAGAGACCAGGTTGTAGAAATGTGCTTCAAACCAATCATCCAAGAATAAGCCGATAACAGCAGCCGGCAAGGCTGCCACGACGACCTTGGCCCAAAGCTGCCAGGTCTTTTGAACCTGACGTGCTGACTTGCCTGGTTTAAAAGGGTTGAGCTTGTCAAAATAGATGACGACAACCGCCAAAATAGCTCCCAGCTGGATGACGACATTAAACATTTCCATAAAGGCTGGACTTTGATTTTTATACTGGATAAAGTCTTGAATCAAAATCAGGTGACCTGTACTGGAAATCGGCAGCCATTCTGTGATTCCTTCGATGATACCGTAAATAATAGAGATAAAAATTTCAATGATAAACATAGATACTCCTGAAACAAGGGTTTACTCAAGGAAAGTCATATATAAATTCCCAAAGAGTATTAGGTCTTATTATATCACAATTTCAAGGCTAGGAAAAGCCAGTACTAAGACTTTTCCGGATAGGCGAGGGATTGACTATTAGAAAGCTCCACCGCCGCCGCCACCTCCGCCGCCGGAGAACCCACCACCTGAACTTCCGCCAGATGAGACAGAGAAATTGCTGGCTGTGGTGGCTACATGGCCGTAGTTTGAGAAACTGTGCATACTGCTATAGAAGGCATAGTGCAAGTTAGCCTGAACATAGCTGTCCATAGATGGATTTTGCAAGCGAATCTGACGCAGAGCCATGACACGGCTGACACGATCTGCATAGCCAAAGAGGGTCGCATAGACCAAGAGACGGTTCCAAAGGATAATACCTTCAATTTCTGTATTGTCCAGATGAGCAATATCTCGCAGCATATTGGAAAAACTTCGCCACAGATAGTAATCATGCGCGCCTTCATCATTCAGGACGCCATCTCGCCAATAAAGCTGCGCCTTACTAGCAAAAATGCAAATCAAAACAAGCCCCATCAGTGCTAAGGGAATATATATCCAGATAAAGCCTCCAAAAGCGCCCAAGTAGACAAATAAAAATCCAAGAGAAAACAGCAAAACAGCACTAGCTAGAATAATGGCAGTAATTAGTAATCTCTTTTCCTGAACTTTAAGAGGCCGGTAGTGACTAAAGAGACCCAAACGCTTGCCTTCAGAGCGCACTTCTTTAGATAAGGAGCGCAAACTGTTAGTAAATAAGGACTTGATATTACTACCAATGTTACGGATATAGGACTCATCCGCAGAAGACTTGTGCTTATAAATATCTTCTGAAATTTGATAGGCTGAAAAGAGATCTTTCACACTGGCTTGGGATTGTTTGTTGAAAGCCATGCCCAGAAAACGTCTTTCAAAGTCCGCCAGTCCATCATAGGTCGCTATTTGCAGAACAGGATTTTCAGCATCTCCCTGCAGGAGGAGATTGCCCCTATCCAGCAAGTCTAACAAAGTCGCCTGAACCATGTTTTCAAAGTTCAGCACTGCCTTGCCGCCCCTAGTCGGATCGACATCCTCCATGTCCACCGCGTAAATATTTTCCGCCAAGACAAGAGGAGACAAGTCCTGAGGAGCCTCATATAGACGGGCATTCTTGGGATAAGACTGCTTAGGCTTGATCTTCTGGGCAAAGACAAAATAAAGAATAGCCGCTGCAAGGATGGCACATAGGAGCAGCAAGGGCATATAAATTTCTCCTAGTTGCCGGTAAAAGACCGTCTTGCGGGCAATTTTTTCTTCTTGAGCTTTAAAGGTTGGCAAGTAGTCGCTCTCGTCTTCATTCTGGGACACAAGAGAGACTGCTTGTCGATCCCAATAGCCGTGGAGCTCGACATTATCACCCGAGCCAATTCCATTGAGTTTGACCAGATAGTCGGTGCCATCCTTATCCACGAAAGGCTGGGTTCCAAAGTAGCCACTATGAGCAAAAAGCTCGCTCTTATCTGGATTGCTCAAGCCAGAAACTGTCAAAACGACTTCTTCTATCCCCTGATCCCAGTCGCTGATAGGAGTCCAGTTGAGCTCAGCAATATCCTTGTGAAGAAAAAGGAGATTTCTCAGCTGCCAAGTCACAGTAACAACAACTCTGTCACCGTCGTTTCCTGAATTATAGATTTTGACCTCATAGCCATCTCCCAAGTCTTTGACTTGGGGGTTAATGTCCATATCTGGCTCACCATTCGTCAGAACCGAGACCGTCGGATTCCCATCAATGGCAAAGCCATTGGGCATCTTTCCAGCAGAGCCCAGCGACACAATTTGACCGTTATAGTCGTCATTAAACTTGTAGGTTACTTTCTCTGTGTAGGTAGCTGTATTGTCCTCACGCAAGGCCAGATCGCCTTGATAGGATTCAATATCATAGTCAACAGCCGAGACAACCTGACCAAAACAAAGACAGGAAAATAAGACTAATAGGAGACAAAAATATCGTTTCATACTCAACCTCTCTTTACAGATATTTTGTTCTATTATATCATTTTTATCAAGTAAGGGCTTACTAGGATTGAAAAGAACGGTAATTTTCGATAGAATAGGAAGAACTATTATTAGATAAGCAGGAGAAACCCATGAAGAAATTATTACTCACTTTATTTACAGCCCTCCTGGTCACCTTAGGAACGATCCATGTTATTCAGGCCGATGACTACCTGAGAATCGGTATGGAAGCAGCCTACGCGCCCTTCAACTGGACTCAGGATGACGATTCCAACGGTGCTGTAAAAATCGAAGGCACCAACCAATATGCCAACGGATACGATGTGCAGATTGCCAAAAAAATTGCTCAAGAGATGGGTAAGGAACCTCTGGTTGTCAAGACTTCCTGGAATGGCTTGATTCCTGCTCTGACTTCCGGCAAAATTGACATGATTATTGCAGGTATGAGCCCAACTGCCGAGCGGAAAAAGGAAATCGCCTTTTCCAACAGTTACTACACCAGCGAGCCAGTTCTCCTAGTTCGTAAAGATGGAAAATATGCATCTGCTAAGACTCTAGAAGACTTCAAAGACGCTAAAGTCACTTCCCAGCAAGGAGTTTATCTCTACAATCTCATTGACCAACTGCCTGGTGCCAAAAAAGAAACAGCTATGGGCGATTTTGCTCAGATGCGTCAAACCTTAGAATCCGGTGTTATTGATGGCTATATCTCTGAGCGGCCAGAAGCCTTGACTGCCGAGACTGCCAACTCCAACTTCAAAATGATTCAATTTGAGAAAGGCTTTGAAGTCGGCGAAGAAGATGCTTCCATTGCCATTGGGATGCGCAAGGATGACAATCGTATCGAGCAAGCCAATGCAGCAATCGCTAAGATTACTACCAATGACCAAGTCAAGCTGATGGATGAGATGATTCAGAAACAGCCTGTTGATACGGATAGTGAAACAACGAATGAATCATTCTTCAGTCAAGTTGCTAAGATTCTGGCTGAAAACTGGCCTCAATTCCTACGCGGAGCTGGGTTGACCTTGCTTATTTCGATAACAGGAACCATTGCAGGCCTCATCATCGGACTGCTGATTGGAGTTTATCGGACGGCACCAGCTTCTAAGAATAAACTCCTGGCATCACTGCAAAAAATCTTCGGCTGGTTCTTAAATATCTATATTGAGATTTTCCGTGGAACTCCAATGATTGTTCAGTCCATGGTTATCTACTACGGAACAGCCCAGGCTTTCGGAATCTCTATCGACCGAACTATCGCGGCCATTTTCATCGTCTCCATCAATACTGGAGCTTATATGAGTGAGATTGTCCGCGGTGGTATATTTGCTGTTGATAAGGGGCAATTTGAAGCCGCAACAGCACTGGGTATGACTCATGGTCAGACCATGCGCAAGATTGTTCTGCCTCAGGTCGTCCGCAATATTCTGCCCGCAACCGGTAACGAATTTGTCATCAATATCAAGGATACATCTGTGCTGAACGTTATCTCGGTAGTCGAGCTTTATTTCTCTGGAAATACTATCGCTACCCAGACCTACCAATACTTCCAAACCTTTACCATCATCGCTGTAATCTACTTTGTCCTGACATTCAGCGTGACACGCATCCTGCGCTATGTTGAAAAACGCTTCGACACAGACAACTACACGACAGGTGCCAATCAAATGCAGACAGGAGAAGTAAAATCATGACAGAAACCATTTTAGAAATTAAAAACCTCAAGAAGTCCTACGGTGAAAACCAAGTCCTCAAGGACATCTCCCTCACCGTTCATAAAGGAGAAGTGATTTCCATCATCGGCAGCTCCGGCAGCGGAAAGTCAACCTTCCTGCGCTCCATTAACCTTCTGGAAACGCCAACTGGCGGACAGATTTTCTATCGCGGCAAGAATGTTCTGGACGAGAATTACGACTTGACCCATTACCGTGAAAAGCTGGGCATGGTCTTTCAGTCTTTCAATCTCTTCGAGAATCTTAATGTCCTTGAAAACACTATCGTCGCTCAGACAACAGTTCTGAAAAAAGAACGGTCAGAAGCCGAGAAAATTGCCAAAGAAAACCTCAACAAAGTTGGCATGGGCGAGCAATACTGGCAGGCCAAGCCTAAGCAACTCTCAGGAGGTCAGAAGCAGCGGGTCGCTATTGCCCGCGCCCTCTCCATGAATCCTGATGCCATCCTCTTTGACGAGCCGACTTCAGCCCTCGACCCTGAAATGGTCGGTGAAGTTCTGAAAATCATGAAAGAACTAGCTCAGGAAGGGCTGACAATGATTGTCGTGACCCACGAAATGGAATTTGCCCGTGATGTTTCCAGCCATGTTATCTTTATGGACAAGGGCGTCATTGCTGAAGCTGGCAGCCCGCAGGATATCTTCACCAATCCCAAAGAAGAAAGAACTAAAGAATTCCTGCAACGCTTCCTCAGCTAAATTACTTCTATTTTCAAAAACAAAAAAAGGAATCTGGAACTAAGTCCAGATTCCTTTTTTGATTTAATGAGCAATATCAGTTGCACAATTTTGAAGTTTAGTCTTCAAATTTTTCATGGTTTTTGTCGTAGAAATCAATCAAGCCAAGAGCTGTTTCAAAAGAGATATTTTTCACTTTTGCACGTCCTTGAGCAAGAGCAATGATAGACATTTCACGTGCATTTGTTTCTTTACTAATACGGTAACCAGTGATCTTCTTATCACGTACCCAACTAACAACAGATTCTACTTTCTCGAAATTAGATTTAGCCATTTCTTACTCCTCTCTATTCTAGCTACATCAACTACTATAATTGTTTTTATACAGTTTGTCAACTTAAACAAACCAAATTCGAACAAATTAAATAATTCTGAATTTTCTTTACTTAGCTTTGAGGGCTGAAAGTATCTGAGTCCGAATACTTTCGACACCTTCTGGATTTGCTGGAAGGAAGATGGTATTATTACCCGAACTATCTGCAAAATTATTCAGCGTATCCAGGTACTGATTGGTCAAAAGAATAGACATAATCTGCTCTTCTGTCAACTCAATGTTGGCGCCCTTCAATTCCTTGATCGAATCTGCCAAACCATCCACAATGGCCTTCCGCTGCTCGGCAATACCAACCCCATGCAGGCGGTCTTTCTCAGCTTCTGCAGAGGCAGCTGTCACAATCTTAATCTTATCCGCTTCAGCCAATTCCTGAGCAGCCACACGCTTACGCTGCGCCGCATTGATTTCGTTCATAGACTGTTTAACTTCAGCATCAGGCTCAACCTTGGTAATCAAGGTTTTGACAATGATATAGCCATAGGTCGACATTTCTTCAGCTACCTGTTTTTGGACCTCTAGGGCAATTTCGTCCTTCTTTTCAAAGAGCTCATCCAAGGTCAGTTTTGGAACGGAGGAACGAAGGGCATCTTCAATATAGGACTTAATCTGTGCTTCTGGCCGCATAAGTTTGTAATAAGCATCAATTACGTTGTTCTCATTTACACGATACTGGGTCGCAACATTCATAGTTACGAAAACATTATCCTGTGTCTTGGTCTCAACGACAATCTCGCTCTGCAGCAAACGCAGCTGAACGCGAGCTGCTATCTTGTCAATCCCTAAAGGAAGACGGAAATTGATACCACTGCTGCTGGTTTTGTGATAGCGTCCAAAACGCTCAATGATTGCCACAGATTGCTGACGAACCACATAGACTGCACTAAGCAGCAAGAATATTAAGATTATGATCAATATGATAAAGAAAAATGGAATAAAAAACATGTTCAAGCCTCCTTGATTCACTATAGTATATTCTAACATATTTAATTTGCAGTTTCAAACGAAAGCATACAAATTAGGCTAAAATATCTTTACAATCAGACAAGCATATTGTAGAGTGTTTCATTCCCGTTCAGATTGATAAAGGACGGATCAAACTGCTCAATACGGTTAATCAAAGAAGCATAATCATGCTTATCTGCCAGAGAAATACCAATCAAAACTGGTCCCGTTCCCTTGCTTGCCCGCTTGATATATTCAAAACGAGTGATATCGTCATTGGGTCCTAAAATATCATTCACAAATTCTCTCAGGGCACCCGGACGCTGCGGGAAGTTAACCACGAAATAATGCTTGATACCATCATAAATAAGCGCCCGTTCTTCCATCTCTGGCATCCGGTTGATGTCATTATTACCACCTGAGATAATGCAACAGATAGTTTTCCCCTTGATATACTCGCTCAGGACTTCCAAAGCAGCAACACTTGCAGCACCAGCTGGCTCTGCGACAATCCCTTGCTTGGAATATAGATCAATGATGGTCTCTGAAATAAGCCCTTCATCTACACCGATAAGATTTTGAACATTCTTTTGTGTGACCTCATAGGTTGATGCACCGACTTTCTGGACTGCGATACCGTCCGCAAATTTGTCGATTTCTTTGAGCTTGACTGGACCACCTGCTTCAAAAGCTGCTTTCATACTGCGGGCACCGTTGGCTTCCACACCAATGACTTCAATAGTTGGCTGACTTTCTTTTATATAGGTTGAGACTCCTGATATCAGGCCGCCGCCGCCAACTGGTACCAAAACTGCATCAAAAGTAATAGCTTCTCTCTTGGCCTCGTCTAAGATTTCATAGGCTACAGTCCCTTGACCCGCTTGGACATCTTCATTGTCAAAAGGATCGATAAAGGTGCGATTTTCAGCCTTAGTATAGTCAAGCGCTGCCTTAGCCGAAGCATCGAAGGTGTCTCCAACCAGCTTGATATCCACAAATTCACCACCAAAGAAGCGGACTTGGCCAATCTTCTGCTGAGGAGTCGTGATGGGCATAAAAATAGTGGCTGGAATTTTCATTTCCTTACAAGTATAGGCCACTCCTTGGGCGTGATTTCCCGCAGAAGCACAGACAACTCCACGCTGACGTTCTTCTTCGTTAAGTTGAGAAATGGCATAATAAGCCCCACGAAGTTTAAAAGAGCGCACCCGCTGCATATTTTCTTTCTTTAGGTAAATCTTAGCCTGGTACTTCTCTGACAAATAATGGTCGTAGTCAAGAGGTGTATTGACAACCACATCTTTTAACACTTTATGAGCATGCGTGATATCTTTTGCTCTGAGCATATTTTTTCCTTCCCTGTCTTTCCAGTTTATTCTCTATCAAGCAAAACAAGGGGCTGGGAATTCGCATTCCAACCCCTAATGTCTTATATGCTTTTTATCTTAATTGTAAATCTTGAAAGCATCGTCGTCGTTTTTACCAACGAATGGCATTGCTTTACGCAATTCTGCACCGACCTTTTCAATCTCCAGATTAGCAGCTTGCTCGCGGTAAGCAGTCAGTTTTGGACGACCAGCTTTATAGTCATCAACGAAGTCGTTGGCAAATTTACCGTTTTGGATATCAGCCAAGACCGCCTTCATGTTTTCTTTGACTTGCTCAGTAATCACGCGCGGACCAGATACATAGTCACCATATTCGGCTGTATTTGAGATAGATTGACGCATCTTCTTGAAGCCACCTTCATAGATCAAGTCCACAATCAGTTTCATTTCGTGCAGCACTTCAAAGTAAGCCAATTCTGGCGCATAGCCTGCTTCAGTCAAGACTTCAAATCCTGCTTCAATCAGGGCAGTCAGACCACCACAAAGCACAGCTTGTTCACCAAAGAGATCTTCTTCTGTTTCTTCTTTATAAGTTGTTTCAAGAAGTCCAACACGAGCCGCACCAACACCTTTACACCAGTCCATTGCGATGTCTTTGGCATTTCCAGTAGCGTCTTGATAAACTGCATACAGAGCTGGTACACCAAAACCTTCTTCGAAAGTACGGCGAACCAAGTGACCAGGACCTTTCGGTGCACACATGAAGACATCTACATCAGCAGGAACTTTGATAAATTCAAAATGGATGTTAAAACCATGAGCAAATCCAACTGCGTTTCCAGCTTCCAAGTTTGGAGCGATTTCTGCTTCATAGAGATCTTGTTGGATTTCATCTGGAGCCAAAATCATGATAACATCAGCCAATTTAGCTGCTTCTGCTACTGTATAAGTATCAAAGCCATCTTCTTTAGCCTTGTCAAATGACTTACCAGGACGAACACCGATAATCACATCGTGGCCAGTATCACGCAAGTTTTGCGCATGAGCATGACCTTGTGAACCATAGCCGATTACGGCAATTTTCTTACCGTCAAGTGCTGCTACTTTTACATCTTTTTCGTATTCCATTGTTACTGCCATAAGTTTTACTCTCTTTTCTATTTTTATTGCCTGTTAGGCGGTTTTAACAAATTAAAGGTTTGGTTTAATCTCGGGTAAAGCCTGTCGCTCCAGTCCGAGCAATATTTTTGATACCATATGGGCGGATGACCCGAAGCAAGGCTTCGCTCTTCTCCGCATCACCGGTCATCTGAACGGTAATGGAGCTAGGTGCTACATCCACAACTGTCGCCCGGAATGGCTGGATAATAGACAGAATCTCTGCTCGCTTATCAGCTGGAGCTGAGACCTTAACCAGAATCACTTCACGCTCTAAGTGAGGACGGTCCGTGATATCTCGAACCCGAATCACATCAATCTGACGATTGAGCTGCTTGATAATCTGCTCGACTTCTGCCAATGAAGCCACATCAATGATAATGGTGATACGGGATACTTCCGGATTTTCCGTCGTTCCGACTGAGATACTCTCAATATTAACCTGACGTCTGGAAAGGACACCCGTGAAGCGGTTCAGAACCCCCGAACGGTTTTGGAGTTTAGCTGTCAACATTCTACGCATGGAACTTCACCCCCAACATCTCATGATTGCTCTTGCCGGCCGGCACCATTGGAAGAACGTGCTCCTTGCGAGAAATATCTACCTCGATAAACATCGGTACATCTTCCTTCAGCACTTCCAAATCCTGGACAATAGTCTCCGGATTGTCAAATTTATAGGATTTAACACCATAGGCCTGAGCCATGAGCTGGAAATCTGGCAATGTTTCAAAGACAGACTCAGAGGTACGACCATCATAGAAAGCTTCCTGCCACTGGCGCACCATGCCTAACGAATGATTGTTAAGCATGATGACCTTAATCGGAATCTTATAGATATTGAGAATAGCCATCTCTTGGTTTGTCATCTGATAGCCACCATCTCCAACAAAGAGCACCACTTCCTTATCCGGGTTGGCAATCTTAGCCCCAATCGCTGCTGGAACACCGAAGCCCATGGTTCCTAGACCACCAGACGTTACCAGTTGACGCTCGTTTTTATACGGATAATATTGGGCGGCCCACATCTGGTGCTGACCAACGTCTGTTACAACGATGGCATCACCCTTGGTCAGCTCACCAACGCGCTCAATGACAGCTTGAGGCTGTACAACACGTTCTTTCTTATCATATGAGCGAACCCGTTCCTTATCTTGCGTTACTTTTTCAATCCACTTGCTGGTATTATTATGCACCTGCTCTTCATTCAACAGCATCTGCAGGGCTTTCTTAGCATCCCCTACGATAGGAATATCTACGCTGATAATTTTTCCAATTTCCGCTGGGTCAATATCAATATGTGCTACTTTAGCGTTCTTGGCAAAGGTTTTCGGATTACCGGTCAGACGGTCATCAAAGCGGCAGCCGATACTAATCATAAAGTCAGCCTCAGTCATAGCAATATTGGCCGCAAAAGAACCGTGCATTCCACCCATACCTAAGAACAAAGGATGGTCTGTCGCAATAGTTCCCTGACCTAACAAGCTAGTGACCACTGGAATCTGATAACGCTCCGCAAACGCAACCAATTCCGCTGCTGCCTCGGCATAGCTAATACCACCTCCCGAAAGAAGGACCGGCTTTTTAGCCTTAGAGATTTGTTTGATAATCTTCTTAATCTGCAATTCATTAGGCTCAATAGTCGGCTGGTAACTCGGCAGATGCAACTTGCTGTCGTAGATAAAGTCTGTTTCCAGAGCCGAGACATCCTTAGGCAAATCAATAACGACTGGCCCAGGACGACCTGTCGTCGCAATGTGAATAGCTTCTGTAATAATACGCGGAATTTCTGCCGTCTCCCGCACCTGATAATTGTACTTGGTAATAGGAGTCGTAATCCCAACAATATCCGCTTCCTGAAAAGCATCTTTACCGATCCCAGCCTTGGCTACCTGACCAGTAAAGACTAAAAGGGGGACGCTATCACTCATGGCATCGGCAATACCGGTAATGGCATTGGTCGCTCCCGGACCGCTAGTCACAACTGCAACTCCGATTTCCCCAGTAGACTTCGCATAGCCTTCTGCTTCGTGAACACAGCCTTGCTCATGGCGGCCTAGAATATGACGGATGCCTTCAAAACTATAAATAGCATCATAAAGCGGCAGTACAGCGCCGCCGGGATAGCCAAAAATCGTATCAACACCAAGATTTTTCAAGGTTTCTAACACAAGCTCTGAACCTGTCTTAGAAGTTTCTAATTTGATTTTCTCCATTCTTCCCCTTTCATTTATTTACAATTTTCTAAAAATTCAAAAAGCTTTCTACTATGATAACATTTTTGAAAAAAATTGCAAGCCATGCAGAATGTTTTTCTACATTTTTTCTCTAAATCCGAATGTTTTTTCTAATAAAAGATAAAAAGTCAGAACTATATTTATAGTTCCGACACTTCATTGGAATGTTCTTCACACAAATGTTCACTTTAGCTAAAAACTACCTTATTCTACCTTTTCTACGAAGCTGAATCTTCCAGCTATAACCAGCCTTTCTCTTGCCCGATTCGGACTGCTTCTGTTCGATTTTCAGCATCTAGCTTGGTCAAAATAGCAGACATATAGTTACGAACCGTTCCATTTGACAGGTAGAGTTTTTCAGCAATTTCTTTATTGGACAGGCCAGTCGCCGCAGCTTGCAGGACTAGCCTCTCCTGCTGAGAGAGAGGGTTCCTACTGGTCATTAGCACCTCCATCAATTCCGGCGAATATTCCTTTTGCCCATCTAGAACGGTATGGATGGTTTTCATCAAATCCGCAATGCTGCGCTCTTTGAGCACATAAGCATCTACATCCGCCTTAACAGCTCGCTCAAAGTAGCCCGGTCGCTTGAAGGTTGTGACGATGATGACCTTGATGTTGGGTCGATTGGCCTTAACCCATTCGAGAACATCTAGGCCGGTCTGGTGGGGCATTTCCACGTCCAAAATAGCTACATCAAGAGTTTCTGACTTGAGACAGTCAATGGCCTTCTGCCCATCCGCGGCCTGATAGACTTCTTCGACATCTGGCTGCAGCTGCAAGAGCTGAGCTAGAGCATCTCTCAGCATACTTTGATCTTCTGCTAACAAAAGTTTCATGCTTCCTTCCCTCCGTATGGCAATTCAATTCGAATCCATGTTGGATCTTGGCTGCTAAGAATCTCAAGCTTTCCTGATAAGGCAGACAGCCGCTCTCGAATACTATGCAACTCCCGTCCGGTCAGCTTCTGAAAACCACAACCATCATCCTGAATGTCTAAAACAAGTTTTTCCTCATTCTTTACCAAAGAAAAATTGCTCTTTTTAGCCTTGGCATGCTTAATAATATTGGTAGCAGCCTCCAGCAAAATCATACTGATTGTTGACTGCTGACTCGGTGGGATACTGGCAATATTGAGCTGGTTATCTATTTTTACCTGAACGCCGCTCATCTCCAGCATGGCTCGAATGGTCACTAGTTCCTCGTCCAGCGTCCGATTCTTTAGATCGTTAATAATCCGCCGAACATCAGCCATGGACTTCTTGCTGATCTCTTGCACTTCCTGCAGTTCTTTTGCTGCCTTTTCATAGGCTTCCATCTGCAAAAACTGCTGAGCTAGCTCCGCCTTAACACTGAGCATAGCAAAGGTATGTCCTAGACTATCATGTAAGTCACGGCCAATCCGATTGCGCTCATTTTCTGCTAGAAAGAGATTCAGCTGGGCATTTTGTTTGGTCTTTTCTTCCTTGATTCGCTCGGTCGTCTGAATCCGATGGAGACCAAAGGTCAAACCATCCGAAAAGAGAAAAGTGACAATAAAGAAGATCAGCTCTGCTGGACCAACATTGCCCATCAAATAATTAGTCAGCACAATAGCAGGCTGCAAGACGATAAAGGTCAAAAAACGCCAAGACTTAAAGGAGATATCATCCAGTTCGTAAATAAGAAGATTGGATAGATAAAAAATATACCAGGTAAAACCTGTATTTAGCCAGACAGAACCATAATATATGTAAGCAATCAAGAGCCACCAAGAAAAAAACTGGATAAGGCGATCGTTACTTAACAAGACCGCATAGTAAACCACAACAAAAATAGCTGTCCAGAACAAGAGGAAAAGCGGGTATTCCCCGCTAATCACTCCCGCAACTGGAAAGATAATAAAGACCAGCGCAATATGAAACATATAGTGGACTTGTTTAAGTTTTTCCCACATGAATTTATTTTACCTCTATTCGCTTTTTGAGTTGCAACACAAGAATGCTGACCAAAACCGTATAAATCAGAACAATCAAGGCTGCCTTGCCATTGAACTGATGGTGTTCTAGATAAGAAGACACAACCTGCATCAGTTGATAACTTGGTGTCAACTTACCAATTGGCTGGAGCCATTTTGGAAACATAGTCAGAGGAAACCATAGACCGCCCAGAACAGCCAGTGCCATATAGACGATATTGCCCACTACAGACATGAGCTGAGCACTTGGCAAGAGACTGACCAATACACCCATGGCAATAAAGACCACACTTCCTACCAGAAGGATCAAGGCAATAAGAAGCCAGTCCACCATTGGCAGATTAACCCCGCGAACAAAATGCCCAATCGAGAAGACTACGATAATAGAAAGCATAAAAGTCAACAGCGTACTGCAAAGTTTTGATATATAATATTTTACCATAGAAATCGGCGAGTGCTGAATCATTTTTTGCCAGTTATTATTTTTATCAGACTGCAAAGTGCTTGGAATGCTAAAGAAGGCACTAGACATGATACTAAAAAGAGTCATAGAGAAGAGGTAGCCTCGAAGCACAAGTTCAGACGTATCACTTCCAGACATCATTCCTGAGAAAATCAGGTAAAAGACGCTGGGCAGACCAATAGACAAGAGATAATAAGCAGCCTGCCGCTTCATTAAAATCAACTCAATCTTCATAAGACTTGCCATATTTTTCATGATTACTCTCCTATTCTTGTGTCGTTTCAAAAATACTATCCAAGAGGGTACGGTTACGTACTTCAATCTCTTCGATTGTACAGCCGTGTTCCTGCAGGACTTGCCAAACTTGACCAGCATCTCTGGTAGCAAAAGATAAAGCCTTTTGCTTGATTTCTATATCAGTCACATTATCCAGCTTTTCAAGCACAGACTGATAAGTCAGTGGCAAGGTAAAGTGTTTTTCCTGCTCCTCACTGCGCATAGCATAAGGCGTTGTATCGCGAATCAACTCGCCCTTGTGCAGCACCAAAATCCGGTCTGCCGTATGCTCAACTTCTTCGATATAGTGAGAGGAGTAAACAATGGTCACTCCCTGCTGCTTGAGCTGATTAACAATTTCCCAGAAATGCTGACGAGTAGAGGTGTCCATAGCTGAAGTTGGTTCGTCCAAGAACAGAATCTTAGGACGGCCAATCAGACTCAGAACAAAAGAGAAGAGACGCTTTTGTCCACCAGACAGCTTGCTGGCCAACTGATTCTTTTGCTTGTCTGTAAATTGCAGCAAGTCATCAATTTCTTGATTGGACAAACTATTTGGATAAATAGCTTGGAAGAACGCCAAGAGTTCCTTGACCTTCAAATCCTCCACCACTGTATTTTCCTGTGGTAAAATCGCTACAGACTGCTTGAGATGATTGTCAGTTGGTTTGAGCCCCTGAATCCTTGCTTCACCAGCTGTCAGAAACTTATCGCCCAACAAACAATCCATGAGAGTCGTTTTACCTGCTCCGTTGGGGCCAATCAAGGCCACACAGTCACCTTGGGAGATTTCAAACGAAATATCCTTTAAAATCTCTTTACCATGAATGCTTTTTGAAAGCTTCTTTACTTCAATCAGTTCCATTTTACTCCTCCTTTGATTCGATAAAGCGCATGTGCATCTTTCCTTTATTTTTCCAAAGCCGGAAGAAGAATAAAGACCAAATGCTTTTTGAATTCTTACAGCAACCTTTTATCATTTTGTTAACTATATTATAAGGCAAAGAAATTTTTCCTACTAGTTGATTTTGTCACCAGCTGACATGACAAATGTCACTATTCCGCTTTTAGAGCACAAAGCCAGCAAATATTGGAATAATCTGTCTATCTCCCTTCTGCATGAAGACACAAAAAAAGCCGGCCCCCTCGTTGAGAGGAACCGACTAGTTGTATGTCTGTTGCAATTTAGATAGAAACTGGAATTAAAGCAGCCTAATCTAAAAAATTTTTCAATAAACTAGCTACTCAATCTGTAAGATGAGGCGACCAACGCTTTTAAACTTTAGCTCTGTACCTCTTCTTTGAGACCATTGAGCTTCAGACTCAGAATAAACATCTCAGGTGTAATATCCTTAATATCCTTCAGTCCAAAACCTTGGAAGAAACTGTTCTTTTCCACCTCTTCGACATTGACCTTTTGCAAATCAATTTCAATCAAGGTCTGCAATTTCTTCTCTGCTGTAACTGAATAATCAATATTGACACCTTCCAGACTCTTAGCTGCTACATAGTTTGAATCAGACTGCATTCCTTCACGAATGATAGTCGTCATCTCCTCTGGAGTCAAAGTAGCTGATGCCGCACTAGCTTCTTCTGGCAAGGAAGTGAGCAATTCCATACGAAGATTCAAGATTTTCTTGCCCTGATAGGTAATTGTATCACGATGATGGATTCCTTCAATGTCTCCAACCAAGGTTTTAGAGACAATCTCTGTACTTTCAGAAGAAGAACTGGATGACTTGCTAGAGCTGGAGCTAGAGCTGGATTTAGTCCGCCTAGAAGAAGCTGCTGATTCAGAAGAATGTCTAGGACGATGCTTGCTGAAGCTAGGAAGCACACAGCCCGTCAAGAGTACCGAAGCAGAAATAACAAGAATGAAAAATTTTTTCATAGTTCACCTTTTTTTACTTTTTATTTGTTACAGTATAACATAATACCAGTTTCTTGTCTAAGTATTTTCTACAAAATGACAAAAGGCAACCTTTCGATTGCCTTTTTATACTATTCAACACTAAAAATATATGGATAAACCGGCTGACTGCCCTGATGAATTTCTACTTCGACATCCTCGAATTGTTCCATCAAATCTTGAGCAAGACTGCTAGCCAACTCTTCGCTGCCGTCTTCACCGATATAGATAGAGACAATCTCGCTGTCTTCATTGAGCATCTTGCTGAACGTTTCTTTCAAAGCTGTCAGCATATCTGGATTAGAAACAACAATCTTGCCATCCACCATACCGAGGTTGTCATTCTCATGAATTTCCAAGCCATCAATCGTCGTATCACGAACCGCAGTCGTCACGCTGCCGCTGACTACTTCTGCCAAGGCTGCAGTCATACGCTCTTGGTTTTCCTCAATAGTCTTGCTGCCATCAAAAGCTAGGAGACTGGTCAAACCTTGAGGGATCGTGCGAGTCTCAATAACAGCTGCAGGCTGTTCAATCACTTCTGCTGCTGATTGGGCTGCCATGAAGATGTTTTTATTGTTTGGCAAGATAATAATATTACGAGCATTGACTTGCTCCACAGCTTTGATGAAGTCTTCTGTTGATGGGTTCATAGTTTGACCGCCAGAGATGATATAGTCAACTCCCTGAGCCTTAAAGATTTCAGCCAGACCATCACCAGCCACTACAGCAATAATCGCAAATTCTTTTTCTTGAGCCGGCTTAGCTGAGCGCTCTTCCTTTTCAACCTGTGCTTCGTGCTGGTTGCGCATATTGTCAACCTTGACCTTGACCAAACTACCATACTTGAGACCTTCCTGCATAACCAGTCCTGGATCTTCGGTATGGACATGGACTTTGACGATTTCATCATCGTTGACTACCAACAGGGAATCTCCCAAATCATTGAGGTAGTTGCGAAATTCATCATAATCAAAGTCTTTTACATAGGTTGGACCTGTCTTGAGAGCCACCATGATTTCTGTACAGTAGCCGTAAGTGATGTCCTCTGTTGCCACATGGCCAGCTACAGACTTATGATGCTCAGCATTGATCATCTCAGACATGGTCGCAGGTGTCGCCACAAAGTCCTCAGATGCGATATATTCGCCTGTAAGTGCAGACAAGAAGCCTTCGTAGATAAAGACCAACCCTTGACCGCCAGAGTCCACAACGCCGACTTCTTTCAGAACCGGCAGCATATCCGGTGTCTTAGCCAAAGCAGCCTTTGCTCCTTCAAGAGCTGCTTTCATAACTTCTACAGCATCATTAGTGACTTCAGCTTTCTTCTTGGCTCCGATAGCCGCACCGCGGGAAACAGTCAAAATCGTTCCCTCAACCGGCTTCATAACTGCCTTGTAAGCCACTTCTACACCAGACTGAAAGGCCAGAGCTAGATCTTCACCAGTCAGCTCTTCATGCTCTTTCACACTTTGAGAAAAACCGCGGAAAAGCTGGGAAGTGATAACTCCTGAGTTACCACGCGCGCCCATCAAAAGGCCTTTCGCAAAGATACCCGCCGCTTCGCCAACTGTTGAAGCAGACTTATCTGACACTTCCTTGGCACCATTTTCAATGGTCATGCCCATGTTGGTCCCTGTATCGCCATCTGGAACCGGGAAGACATTCAAAGAGTTTACATATTCAGCCTGTTTATTTAAGCGAGTAGATGCCGCCTGCACCATTTCTTGAAATAAACTAGTAGTAATATTTGCCACGATTATTCTCCTACGACTTTAATATTTTGGATATAAACATTCACTGCATGGGCAGTAATTCCGAGCTTGTTTTCCAAACTGAATTTAACACGCTCTTGGATGTTTTTGGAAACTTCGCTGATTTTGACTCCATAGCTTAACACAGTGTAGACATCAACTGCGATATCACCTTCATCAGTCGCTTTCACAACCACGCCCTTAGCATAGTTTTCTTTTCCTAAAAGGGCTTGAAAATTATCCTTGATTGCATTTTTGCTGGCCATGCCAACTACACCAAAAATTTCAGTCGCTGCACCGCCGACGATTGTCGCAATCACATCATCAGTCAGCTCAATTTGACCATCTTTTGTATTAATTTTCACAGTCATAATTTGTACCTCAAAAGTATTTTATAGTTTATTCTACCATATTTTATACAGGGTGTAAAAGAGGAAGGGTCTAAATCAACTGTCTAGGCGGAAATTTACAAGCAAAAAAGGACGGAAAATTTCCATCCTTTTAAATAAAAATTAAACGCGTTCAACTTTACCTGATTTAAGGGCACGAGCTGAAGCCCAAACTTTTTTAGGTTTACCGTCAATCAAAACAGTAACTTTTTGAAGATTTGGTTTAACAGCGCGTTTTGTTTGGTTCATCGCGTGAGAGCGGTTGTTTCCTGATACAGTCTTACGACCAGTAAAGTAACATACTTTAGCCATTATCGTGTTTCCTCCTATTAGATCTAATATTACGGATGTGCTAGCACCACATACCTTCCTATATTACCAAAAAACTTGACGTTTGACAAGTACATTTGTCCAAAGTTTCGAAATTAATCCGTTTTCCTAAACATAGCTAATCTTCAAAGAACCGAAAGCTACGTTGCCTTTGACATAGAGAGTTTTTCTCTTTTCATTGACATTGCGGGGATTGTAGACAGAGCCAAAGGCATTATCTACATCCAGCTCTACACGCCAGTCGCTGGGCACATAAAGCATCACACTGCCAAAAGACAGATCCACTTCAAAAGTTGCTGAGTCCCCTTCGATAGTCGCATTATCAAAATAAACCGATGCACTGCCAAAAGCACAGTCTAACTTTTCATAGGTGAAGTTATCTGAGTTGATATAGCGCGTGCCGCTGCCAAAAGCAATATCATCTTTTGAGGAAGAAGAGGCAGTTGAGAAGATACGCCCCTTAAAAATGCGCCGGGGCTTGAAAATCATATTGAGACCGATGCAAGCCAGAATACCACCCAAAACCAAGGTTCCTGTTGAAATAGCTAAAAAGTGGTAAACGGCATTGGCAATAATCAGCGCAATAACTGCCATGATCAGCCCAGTGCCAAAGTCTCTTTCTAAGAAATTTTCCAAGGCGAAATAGGCAAACATTGCAACTACTAGCATGGGCCAAATATTAAAATTGAAGGCAGGAATCCCAAAATTCCCCTGCAGCAGAACCCAAGCTGCCAAGACTAAAAAGCCGATTCCAAAAATTGTTTTTTTCATGAAAATTACCTCGTTTCGTTTAACTTTTCTTTTAAAATTTGATAGTAGTGTCGGGAAACGTGCACTTGTTTATGTGTGTCATAAAATTGGATAGTACTGGTTCCCGAAAATGATTTATCCAAAGCGTAAATAGCCTTGGCATTGGCAATAGTAGACTTTGAAATGCGACAGAAATATGCCGGAAGTCTCTCTTCTAATTCGTATAGCTTCAATTTGACTTCATAAGCATCATCCCTGCTATGAGCATAAATTTTGGTAGCATCCGTTTCAAAAAATAAAATATTCTTCAAATCGACAAAATATTCACTTGTATCCTTATAGAAAGCTATCGGTTGACGGTTGGCTTGTTCAAGAGCTGCTTGAATCCGAGCCACCTCTTCACCATATTGAGCCGTTCGGATAACGACTTCAGTTTCTGCCATATCTGTATCAAGCTCAATCCTAATCTTCATAGCCACTCCTTTCCTTGCTTCTGACTTCATTATAACAATTTTCAAAAAAGAAACAAGGCATTTTCAGTAAGTGGTTATTTTTGATAACTAAGTGGTAGCTTACCCTTCTCAAAAAATGTTAAGCAAATTTGATTTCTCATCCTAGACTCTCCAATAGATTCGTTTAGTATAAAAGCACGACTTACACATATTGAATATCTGTCTTATTTTATGATCAAACAAATTTGAAAACTTTTTTCCTTCTGATATAATAGTACCTCAGGAGGTACTATATGTCTAAACAAAAAATTAATCGCTTTGTCGGATCTATTGGAGCTTTTATTGGGATCCTTGTCTTTATTGCATATATTCCACAAATTATCGCTAACTTACAAGGAGAAAAAGCTCAACCATTCCAACCACTATTCGCAGCAGTTTCTTGTTTAATTTGGGTAATCTATGGTTGGACCAAAGAACCTAAAAAAGACTGGATCCTTATCATTCCCAATGCGGCAGGAGTGATATTAGGCGGTCTAACTTTTCTTACTTCTTTATAAGAATTAGATAAACAAAACCAGCAACCCATGAAAAAGTTGCTGGTTTTCTTTCTGCCGATTGCAGGGATCGAACCTGTGACCTACGCGTTACGAGTGCGTTGCTCTACCAACTGAGCTAAATCGGCGTCTTTTCCCCTTTATTTTAGCATCTTGAGTTTTTTTGTCAAGTTAGAATTTCACAATTTCTTAACCCAAATCAAACAAGGGTTGCTTTTATCCCAAAGTTCAGGAAAAATTTCTAACTTTTTAAAGCCCTGAGCCTGATAAAAAGCGTTAGTTCTGTCATAGGTAGGATAATAACCTGGTGCTACCGTTTTTACTTGCAGATAGGATGCTTTTTGACGAGCAGATTTTTCTAAAACTTCTAGAAGTTGACTACCAATTCCCGCTCTATGATAGAATTTCTTAACAGCTAAGCAGTCAATCTCTGCACAATCTTCACTAGAATAAGATAAGCTTACAAAGCCAGCCAATTTACTCTCCTGATAAGCAACCCAAACTTGTAAATCCCTAGCTCCTTCAATGTAAGCTTGTGTACTTTCAGGTATTCCAAACCATTCTGGTAGATCCTTTAAAACTTCACTGACTGCTATCATCTTTTGTTTTTCTTCCTTCACTTCTTCAATCGCTACCATCTTTAAATCCTTTCATGTTTTAAGCTTTAGGACTAAACATATTTTCCATCTTACGAACCCGCACTTTCGTAGGCATCCAATCCCCTATCCCAGAGTTTGAGCGAAATGAAAAAGAAAACAAGGGAAATCAGAATCAAACCACCAATGTTAAAGAGCCCATTTTTGTCCTGCAAGAAATAGCTAGCAGGATAGTAGGCTGTAAAAGCAAAAGGAACGATAAAACTAATCAACCAACGAAGGAGCGAATTGTAAATGGAAATCGGGTACTTGGCAAAATCATTAAACATATAGAAAATGTAAATCATAGCACCTGACTGCTTGGTCCAAAAAGCGATACTGGCTGTCGCGATTTTCAAAGAAGTATAAATCAGGGTCGCAAAAGGAATGCAGACTAGGAAAAGCAAGAACTTGGGAATAGTCCAAGTAATGCTAGAGAACGTTGTCGCTAGTAAAATTCCACCGACCAAGAGCTCACCCAAGGCATCAATCTGAAAAGTCTCGACTAGGATGTGAAAGAGAGGATTGATAGGACGAGTCAGATACTTGTCAAACTCTCCCTTTCTCACCAATCGTTGCCCCAGTGCCCAGAGATTGTCAAAAAAGAGATGGTCCAGTCCCTTGGGAATCAAGGAAAAACCATAGATAAAGGCAATCTCTTGAAAGGTCCAGCCTTCTAGCGAGGGGATGTGTTGAAAGATGACATTGAGAAACAAGAGGTTCAAGCCTTGGGTCAGGAAGACACCTAAAACACCAACCACAAAATCAACCTTGTATTCCATGATTTGCTTGATGTACTGTCTGATAAAAATCAGATGCATGCGTTGATATTTTTTCATACTAACCTCCCTGAATGGTGATGAATGACTGGACTCGTTTCCAAATCAACTGAGACAAGCCCACCATCACTAAGAGCCAGAAAAACTGTAGCAAAAGCGCTTGATGAATCTGACTGGCATCGTATTTCCCAACGATAATCATAACCGGAGTGTAAATCAAGGATGAAAAAGGCAAAAAGGAAAGAATATTTGAAACAATTTTAGGAAAGAAAGCCAAGGGAATCAAACTCCCCGACATAAAGGCCACTATAGAAGTCTTGAGTAGATTAGAACCCCATAGATTTTTAAATACAAAGGCTGAAAATCCAAAGCAGATATTAAAGAAAAAGTTAATCAGATAGGCCAGCGTTAAGCTAAAAAGATAAAGGACAGTTAATCCCAGCACTTCTACAATCCCTTGCCCAGATAAGATTTTCATCAAAACAATGACACTTAAAAATGGAAGGCCAACGCTGATAAAAATCAACCACTTGGAACCAAGCTCGGTAAAGAGGTAAGAAGCCGCAAAATGCACTGGTCTCAACAAACGCATGATAATGGAACCATCCTTGACCTCCTCCCCGATCATAAAGGAGGAATCGGATCTAGTCAGAAGATTGGTCACAAAACTCATGATGATGTAGAGGGTGATATCTGCCATACTAAAGCCCTGAATCAAAGACTCTTGCGAAGAATCAAAGACAGCCTTCCAGAGATAAAAGGCCACAAAAGCCCCCATGACATCGCCAATCCGATAGAGAATAAAGTTGACTCGATAGGTGATCAACTCCTGAATCCCTGCATTGATAAAGGGTTTATAACGTCTCCACAATTTGACCATCTTAGAGCTCCTTTCGGTAGAAGCGACGGATAATATCCTCAATATCCGTATCCACCATCTTCAAATCGCGAATCTTAAAATCAGACAGGGTTTGCTTGATAATATCTGCCGTCTGGTAGCGGGAACTATCGTATTGAATGTTGAGGCTATTTCCTTGTCTATCAATAGTCATATCAGGTAATCCTGCATAGTGAGAGACAAGATGACTTTGACCTGGTAACAGTTCAAAGGAAAGAGTCTTCATCTTGCCAAAGGTTTCCTTGAGCTGACTCACCGTTCCATCAAAAATCTCCTGCCCCTTGTCAATCATAAAAATCCGATTACAGAGTTGCTCAATATCACTCAGGTCATGAGTGGTCAAGAGAATAGTTGTTTCTTCCTCCTGATTGATTTGGGTAATGGCCCGACGAATATTATCCTTGACCGAAACGTCCAGCCCAATGGTCGGCTCATCTAAAAAGAGAACCTTGGGATTGTGGAGCAAGGAAGCCGCAATATCCGCCCGCATCCGTTGACCAAGTGAAAGAGTCCGCACGGGATCTTTGATAAATTCCTTCAAATCCAAGACTTCATTCAAAAAGTCCATGCGCTTATGGAAAAGCGAGTCTGGCACATCATAAATTTCCTTCAAGACTGTATAGGTCTCTTGCAGTGCCAAATCCCACCATAGCTGGGTTCGTTGTCCGAAGACCACTCCAATATCCTTGACATAGTCTTGACGATTATCCTGCGGAATTTTGCCGTTGATTCGACAAAAACCAGATGTCGGTTTCAGAATTCCTGTCAGCATTTTGATGGTTGTCGACTTCCCAGCACCGTTGGCCCCGATAAAGCCTAAAATCTGCCCTTTTGGAACCTCAAAGGTTAAATCCTTGACCGCTTCAAAGGTCTGCTTTTCAGGATGAATAAAGGAGCGCAAAGCCCCCTTCAATCCCGGTTCCTTGACAGCCTTCACAAAATTTTTCTGAAGATGCTCTACTTCTATCATTGCCATACGTTTCTCAATATCCCATCATTCAATTCATGTTACAGATCATTTCCCTACTTAACTCAGGAAAATAGAATCTTATCTCCTCACTATACTACCACTTTTACTTTCAAACGAACATAGGTAATTTAAAAATAATTATCATATTTTGTCACACACCAAAAAAACCCACCTTTACAGGCAGGTTTCTGTTTTGTATTGTTCAGCTAGATTAAGCTTTACCTTCTCATTTCAATTCTTTAGCCAAGATACTCATGTTTTCTTCTAGATTCTCTAGGTAGTTTTTATCATTTTGAGGATCTGCTTCCAAAGGATTGAGAGTTTTTAGCCTGACACCTGTTGACTTTACGAGCGTTTCTGCCACTTTCGACGATGCATTACTTTCGGTAAAAATCGTCTTAACTTTATAGGTTTTCACAAATTCTTGAATTTCAGTAAGCTGCCTTGCATTTGGCTCTTGTTCAGGAGAAATCCCTGCAATACCTAGCTGCTGCAAACCAAACCGCTTTGCTAAATACGAGAACGCAGTATGTTGAGTGACGAAAGTCTTTTGCTTAGCCTTTTCAAAGATTGGTTGGTATTTTTTGGTCAATTCTTGAGCTTTAGCAATGAATTTCTTAGCATTTTTTTGATATATTTCCTTATGTTCTTTATCGAGTTCAGATAGCTTATCCGCAATAATCTGCGCTTCTTCACCAGCTTTTTCAGGATCTAGCCATGTATGAGGATCGTAGAGAGTTTTTTCATCGATTCCTTCGCCAGCTTCCACGTCTTCCAAACCCGGTACACGCTCCAAGGTCATTCCTTCGGATGCTTCCAGCACTTTCACCTTAGATTTTTGCAAATTTGGATCTAGGCTCCCCGCCCATGACTCTAAGGTATGTGAATGATAGACAAAAACATCCGCATCATAGATAGACGCTATATCATTAGCTGATGGTTCAAAAGAATGGATCCCTGTACTAGATTGAATCATGCGAACATCATTCAAATCACCAGATACTTCTTTAACCATGGCATAAACCGGATAAAAACTGGTCACAATCTTCAAACCTTTAGCTTGTTGTTCTTCTTTCTGAGTACACGCTCCCAGCATCAGAGCTAGTATACTCAGCGTTATTAATACTGCAGTTCTTTTCTTCATATTAACTCCAAAATTGTTGGTTCATCTTTTATTTATCAATAAAACATTCATATCTAAAAACAGATAAAAATCAAGGTGTTGTTTCTGTATTAGTAGCAGGTGTTGAAACAGCTGATTTCAACAAGGTTAACAGTTTTTCTACTTCTGCCATGATGTTATTATTATCCATAGTCCCTAAATTAAGATTATTTCGCAATCCTGTTAAGGTCTCAGTTGCATTGGATTTCAAACTTGGATCCGTCGTCTTTTCAAGTAAGTCTTCCGCCTCTTGCAACTTAGCTTCTACTTTAGCAGTTTCAACTTGAGGTACTTCTGGCTCAGTTGGTGTTTCCTCTTCAACTTCTTTTTGAGGTTTCTCTGGGCTAACAGCATCCTCCTTGTCATCTTTTTTACCTAAAACATGATCACTTGCATTCCCCCATCCATCGCTAGACTGTGGTCGCTCATCTGGATGTTCAACATAATACTTGATAGTTGCAAATAAATCCTCTAATGTATAGCCATTAGGAGCTCGGTAAGTCTTATCATCGAACCAAGCAAATTTGATGTTGTGGTAGTGATCCTTATGAGGGATAATCAGATTACCATTTTTTACTGCTACAGTATGCTCAACATTGTAAGGCAGACGAACGAGCGGTATCCGTTTCTCTCCTTGAACACGTTCGTAGATAGCAGACGCACTTTCTCCACTTGGATTGGCTTTGGAATCATCTGTTGGTGCAGGTGGAAGCAGACCTTTTTCTTTAGTATAGGTCTGAGCAGCTGCTTTTTCTTTAGCTGAAAGACTATCTTTTCCTATCCAGTGACTGTGTCCCATATGAGGGGTTACATAAGCATCTCCTTCGTCGCTGATAATATCGCGCGCATCAAAGATATATCCATCAGATGTCGTATATTTGTCAGCTAGCTGGGCTACTCGAACTTCGGTTTCAGTATACTCAATCTGTGAATTTGCTTTGCCTAGACGTTCTGGATGATTGATAGGCGCAAGAAATGCTAATAAGTCATCAATTAATTGCACCTTATCACTTGTTTCATCATTCAAACGCTTCACTAAATCATCCAAGGCTTGAAAATCTGACAAACGTCCCTTATTTTCTAGCAATTGCTGATGGGTCTGAGTCAGAAGACCATATACCTTATCATAAAACTCTTGATCTTTCGGTTCAACTGATTCTTTCTTAGCTTGCAGGACATGAGGTATGCTTTTCTGCTTCGCCAATTTATTTTCAATCGCTGTAATAATCTCTTTAGGCAAGTCTTTAGCTAAAAGATAGCGGGACACTCCTTTATCCTCTAGCACATAACCGTCAGCTATTTTCCTAACAACCTGCTGGATTAAATCCTTATCCAATGAATCCGCATGTTCCAAATTTAACTTTGGAGGAAGAATCGGTTTTAAAGCTGGTTGAGATGGAGTTAGTATCGGAGTTGGTATAGGTCTATAAGGTGTCAATCCTAACATAGGTTTATTAGGCTGACTTATAAGAGGAATTGTCCGAGCAAGCTTTTCTTCCAATGCCGACATTTGTGTATAAGGAATAAAGTGATAATGATTACCATGTGGCACTGCTACTCCATTTTGTGTTCGACTAGTAATTTGTGCTGGATCAAAGATCAAGCCATCTGATTCAACATGACGCTGACTAAGTGGAAGATTATAAAGTTGCTGAAGGAGACCCTTAACATCTTCTCCTTGACTCGGTTGATAGTTGTTTGAAATTTGAGTAAAAGTAGGTTGTGTCTGTATCCAGCCACCGTTTCCATTATTATACGAACGGCTGACTACAGTACTAGCTACTTTTCCTCTACCTGATAGGTAAGCTTGAGCTGCAGCTAGCTCACTAGGCGACAAATCACTCTTTGGGATATAGTGAAAATGATTACCATGAGGTACGATATAGGCATCTCCCGTATCCTCAATAATGTCTGAAGCATTAAAAACATAGCCATCATCTGTTGTATAACGGCCTTGAGCTCTAGCTGCTGCTACTTCATTGCTTATTTTCGTAACATTATGACCATGTTCCTGCTTTTGACGATTAATCTCTTCCTTACTGCGAATATTATCCGCACGAGCTATATCTTTCAGATAAACATAATATTGCCCATTAACCTTGATAACATATCCACCCTTGACTTCATTGACAATATCCTCAGTCCTAAGTTGATAGTTGGGATCTTTCATCAAAAGATCTTCGCTGAAAATAGCATCATATGGAACTTTCCCATTATAATAATGATAGTGATCACCATGAGAAGTGACATAACCCTGATCAGTAATCTTGATAACAATCTGCTCCGCGTTAATCCCCTCTTTTTTGCTTACTTCGTCAGGCGTTAACTCCTCAGACTTTTGAACAGCTTGCTTACCATCAATATAGCTAACTCGATTGGATTTTTTAATCGAACTGTTTGCCTGATAATAACCTAGCTGATGAGCAAAAAGACCCACAGTAGCAATGACAACAATTCCTGTTAAGTATTTCTTATTTTTTTCCATTGAATATCACTTTCTTTTTTGATTATACAGAATTCGCTAAAACTTATCACAATTTACAATTAACTCATAATATACCCCCAAAGAAATCATCTAAATATTTTTTCTATAAAATATAGCAGAAACTCAATTTTTAACAACTTATTAAACTCATTAACTAGTTAATTAACTGGTTAATATTTTACTCCTCATCATCTAGTCTGTCAAGATTTTTTTATTAGATTGTAAGAAAAATATTATTTGTTCTTTATTTGTCCAATTGTCATAATACAAAAAAAGCTTATCCTTTCGGATAAACTTTTTTAAAAATATATCAAGCTTCTTAAGCTTTACCTTCTGAACCGAATACGTCGATACGTTCTTCAACTGATGCTTGG
>NZ_CAURLD010000015.1:0-55231 GCF_963525625.1 uncultured Streptococcus sp. | reverse complement strand
TCGTATCATTCGATGCTGAAAAATTGGAAGGTTCATTGACTCGTTTGCCAGAACGCGATGAAATCAACCCAGAAATCAACGAAGCACTTATCGTTGAATTCTACAACAAAATGCTTTAATTTGTATTTGTTCAGAAGTCGGTTTCCCGGCTTCTTTTTTAATATTCTCAGTGAACTAATAAAGCTGATTTTAACTAAAAAGGTTGACGAAAGCTTGAGTTTGCTCAATTTTTTATAACTAAGAGCAAGGAAAAGGAGACCTTTGTTTTGGAAAATTATCTGATTTCTTTCTGCTCCTATCCAATCAGGTGAGACACTCTGTAAAGATTTTTTCCAGCTTTTTTACGGAAGATTTGCTGAAATGGTGTATAATGGGGACAAGACAGAAACAGAAAATTGTATGAAAGGAGTAGCGATGAAGGTTCTAGTGACAGGTGCGACTGGCTTTCTAGGAAAGTATGTTGTAGAAGAGCTAGCTGAACAAGGCTATCAGGTGCGGGCTTTTGGTCGTAATCTGAAGGCTGGTCGGCAGTTAGAGGGTCCTTTAGTAGAGTTTTTTGCTGGTGATTTTACCAGAGAAGAAGAAATTTTTGCAGCCTGCGAAGGAGTGGATGCAGTGGTGCATGCTGGTGCTCTTTCAACGATTTGGGGACCCTGGGAGCAGTTTTATCAGACTAATGTAGTAGGAACCAAGCTGGTTATGGAAGCTTGCCGACATTTTGGAGTGCAAAGACTGGTCTATATTTCCTCCCCAAGTGTTTATGCTGCGGCGCGTGATCAACTCGCTATCAAAGAAGAGGCTGCTCCTCAGGAGAATGAGCTGAATTTCTATATCAAAAGCAAGCTCATGGCTGAGCGGATTGTCGGAAGTTATCCTCAAGTTCCATCGGTTATCTTGCGTCCTAGAGGGCTTTTTGGTATTGGAGATACCAGTATCTTTCCTAGGATTCTGCGCTTGAGCCAAAAATTGGCAATTCCACTCATCAGAAATGGCCAGCAAATGATGGACATGACCTGTGTGGAAAATGTGGCCTTGGCTGTTCGTCTGGCTTTGGAAATTCCAGAAGCGCAAGGACAAGTTTACAACATTACCAACGGAGAATCCCGTAGTTTCAAGGATATGCTGGATGAAGCTTTAGATGGTTTACAAGTTCGTAAACGTTATGTTAAGTTTCCTGCTGCTTTTCTAGGTCTTCTGGCACAGGGATTTGAAAGCTTTTATCGCTTTTTTAACATTGAAAAAGAGCCTCCTCTGACTCTTTACACTTATTACTTAATGCGTTACAGTCAAACGCTGGATATATCAGCAGCAGTAAGAGATTTGGGCTATCAACCCAAGTTGACAATCAGTGAAGGGATTGCAAAATATGTCCAACATTATCGAGAAAATTGAGTATCTTCAGCCTGGACGCTGCAGCAGTCACTTGCAGCAAATGTTTAAGGGAGTTGCCAAGAAAAAAATGATTTTTCCAGCTGGTGTTTTCCTCTTGAAGCATCGTGAGAAAGGCTATATTCTCTACGACACTGGCTATTCTCCAGCTATTCTGAAGCCCAATTTTAAATACTGGCTTTATGGTCTGGGAACGCCTGTTGATATGCCAGAAGAGGAGCGTGTAGATCGTCTGCTTGAGCAAAAAGGAATTGCGCCAGAAGATATTTCTTATGTCATCTTGTCGCACTTGCATCCAGATCACATCGGCGGAGCCGCTTTCTTTCCCAAGGCCCGCTTCATTCTGACCAAGACCGTTTTCAAAACGTATCAGCATGCCAAGCTTAAGGATTTGATTTTCAAGGAATTTCTTCCGCAGGATTTTGAGAGTCGGTTGGAAGTAGTGGAACCTCAGCAGGTGCAAGCAGCATTCCTCTATCGCAAGACAGTTGACTTGTTTGGGGATGGCAGCATATATCTGGCTTCAGTTGATGGACATGCTGCTGGTCAAGCTTGTCTCTTTTTACCTGATTATCATCTGTTTATCGGGGCTGATTTGTGCTGGGGCGTGGATCTGTTGTCTTATACGGAGCAGATGCGTTTCTTGCCGTCACTGATCCAAGATAGCAAGGAAGAATACATGGCCGGTGTGGCCTTGCTTCGGCAGTTACTTGCTGTTGGCTATCAGGTGCTAGTCAGTCATGATCCGGCTGAGAGAGCGGAGCAGATTTTGTATGAAACTAGGAACATTTCTAAAAACCTTTAGCGTCATGCGCTGGGGGTATCGATTTAAGGATCGACAGGCCTTGGAATGCTATCAAATCAAGGCTTTAGCAGCCTATCGGGAATTTCTGCAGCAGGAATCACCTTATTTTAAATCAGGTATTCCAGCAGATTTTAAGATGAATAAGGCCTTTATGATGGAGCATTTCAATGAGCTCAATACTCAGGGGCTGGATCGTGATGAGTTGTTAGCCTTGGCTCTGGAGAGCGAGCGGACACGTGATTTCAGCCCCATGATAGGAGAAATTGCTGTCGGCTTGTCTTCGGGGACATCTGGTCACCGAGGTTTATTTGTTACCACTGAAAAGGAGCGCAGTATGTGGGCGGCAGCCATCTTGGCCAAGATGCTGCCTAAAGGCAAACTCTTTGGACATAAAATCGCCTTCTTTCTTCGGGCAGACAACCAGCTCTATCAGACTGTCAATTCAGGCTTGATTTCTCTGGAGTACTTTGATACTTTTCAGGGAGCCGAAGAGCATGTAGAGCGTTTGAATGCTTACCAGCCAACGATTTTGGTAGCGCCAGCATCAATGCTCTTGGAGCTAGCTAAACAAGTCCAGGCAGGGAATTTGCAGATTGCTCCTAGCAAAGTCGTATCAGTGGCAGAAATTTTGGAAGAGCCGGATCAGCAGAGGATTCAAGCAGGATTTGGTCTGAAAAAGGTGGACCAGGTCTACCAAGCGACCGAGGGCTTTCTAGCTTGCACTTGTGTCCATGGGAATCTTCATCTAAACGAAGATATTGTCCATGTAGATAAGCACTACTTGGATGATAGGCGCTTTTATCCAATAATTACGGATTTCAAGCGGACTTCTCAGCCAATTTTTCAATATGAGCTGAATGATATCTTGGTGGAAAATCCTGAACCTTGCTCCTGTGGTTCGATCTTTACACGGATTGACAGGATCGAGGGGCGCTCAGATGATATTTTCATTTTTGAAAATGCTGCAGGTCAGTCGGTGGAGGTCTTTCCAGACTTTATTCGCCGTTGTCTGCTCTTAGTGGATGGGATTGGAGAATATCAGGTAGCTCAGAAAAAGGACTATTCGCTGACCATTGCTATCGAACATCGTAGTCAGCAGCGAGAAGACGAGCTTGTCCAGCAGTTTCAGAACTTGGCGACTGATAAAGACTTTCTTATACCGGCTATTTCTTTTGAAGATTACCAGCGGGACAGAAGCCGTAAGTTGAAACGTATCTATCGGACTTAAGAATGCTCCAAGTGGAAAAACATATGAATCAGAGGCTGAAGCGCTTTGGCAGTTTACCTAGCTATTGAGCAGCCCCAAGTCTGACAAGAAGGAGTTTAATATGACAGCAGTAAAGAATCATATAAAGATTGTTGGTTATGGTACGCATCTACCTAGAAATACTGTGACTTTTAAGGATCAGACCCGTTATCGAGTGGTGGAAAATGAAGAAACCCAGCTTTCCATGGCGGTTAAGGCGATTGAAAAAGCCCTAGAGCAAGCGGGTTTGACAATCAAAGACATCGATTGTATCGTGTCAGCCAGTGCGGTGGGCGTTCAGCCTATTCCCTGCACTGCGGCCCTGATTCATGAGTTGGTAGCCAAGGGCTTGTCCATTCCAGCCATGGATATCAATACGACTTGCACCAGCTTTATCTCGGCTTTGAGTCTCATGTCTCATTTGTTGGAGGCTGGTGAGTATCATAGGATTCTCATCGTGTCCAGTGAGGTTGGAAGCCTAGGCCTCAATCCTAATCAGAAGGAAAGTTTTGAGTTGTTCAGTGACGGGGCGGCAGCTTTGATTTTTGAAGCAACAGAGGAAGAAAGAGGGGTCATCTCCAGCTTGCAGCGGACCTGGTCTGAAGGAGCTCATGATACAGAGATTCGCGGTGGATTGACATCGTTTCAGCCTAAGGAGTATTCGGACGCTACCAAGACTCACTACATGTTTGACATGAATGGTAAGAAGATACTCTTGCTCTCTGCCAGAAAAATTCCGGAAATGTTTAAAGAGTTTAAGGAAAAGAGTGGTCTCAGCCTATCTGACTTGGATTATATCATTCCGCATCAGGCGAGTCGGGCTCTGCCAATGGTCATGCGCAGCTTGGGTATTCCTGATGATAAATACCTTAATATTGTGCAAGACTATGGTAATATGGTGTCAGTAGCAGTGCCCTTCTCTCTCTGCTATGCTCTGGAGCGCAATCTAGTCAAGGAAGGGGACACCATCGCTCTGATGGGAACAGCAGCTGGTATGACGGTCAATATGCTGGCTATGAAACTATAATGCAATAAAAATAGGGTGTACAGAACCAAAAGAGGTTTTGTACACCCTGTTTAATTTTTCAAAATATTAGAAGAGCTGTAATTCAATGAATTAGAGCAGCTTCTTACAGCATTTTCAAAAGAAATTCTGCTATTTGTTCAGGACTTTCTTTTTTTCCTCTAGCAATCCACATTTGGCAGACACCAAAGAAGGCATTAGCGAGAAAGACTCTGCTGTATTCTTTTTCAAAATGATTGTAAACACGTCTACTAAAACGGTCCTGCAGACTATCCGCCAGCATCACCTGCAGCTTATGGCGCAGGAAATTTTGAATCTCTTTCGTGCCGTTTTCTGTTAAAAGGGCGGCCAAGAGTGGCTCTAGCTGGAGGAACTGAAAGACCTCTGTAATCGCAGTTTGAATATCTTCTTGATTATTCTCAAAAATATATCCCAACTGATGAAAGAGGTTTTGCTGATAACGTTCAATCATGTCGTACTTGTCCTTGTAGTGAGTATAAAAACTACTACGGCTGATGCCAGCAGCTTGAGCTAGCTGGACAGTAGTGATATGGTCGAAGGACTGCTTATGCAGTAGTGAAACCATGGCTCTTTCAATAATAGCCTTGGTTTTTCGGCGTTTATTGCTTTCTAACATAAAATCTCCCTTTGAGGCTAAGCCTCAGTCTGCTCTTCAAGCTAATGGCCATCATAGCAAACTACTTTTTCTTTTTCTCCGTGTACTATTATATCAAATGTTTTTCCAGTGGAAAAGAGTTAAATTCCGGAATTAAGCATAGATAGTCAAAATTTTATCTGATTAGGCTTAGTCGACTGGTAAAATAATAAAGCCGAGGCTTAAAGTAAAGTCTCGGCTTTTGTTATGAACATTATTTGAAGTAGAGGTAATCAGGGTCAGGAGTTACGTAAAGTAGCTCGCCTTCCTGTGAGAAGATAATAGAAATTTGTTCATTTTTATAAGAGTATAGAATGTATTTGTTTTGTAGCCTTGATGCTTGAGAAATATCAACTACACCTGCTAAAAAGGCATGCGCTTGTTCGGTGCTTATTTTTTGCTCCTGAACCATCGGCTGACAGCAGTGTTTCACATGGAACCCTATCATCAAGTTAAAAGCTCGATACTTGACTCCATTTACCTCGCTTATCATTCTAATATAAAGCTGATTTTCTGTGTACTTACTGGTGGAAAAAATTTTTATCTACATGATTGAAAGCTTGAATACAGTAGAACCAACTTATTCCGCTTCCTACAATCTTTTTAAACAAAATTAGACACGGTGTCCAATTTTTAAAGAATAAGCTTGTATTAATTTTTGATTGGTGTATAATCAATTTTATTGAAATTTGGACACTGTGTATAATTTTAGGAGGTAGATATGTTAAAAGAATGGAAAGCTATTTTAAAAAAGCCGACTTTTATCATTGTGATGTTAGGAGTCTCTTTGATTCCTGCCTTGTATAATGTTATTTTCCTGAGCTCCATGTGGGATCCGTATGGAAAGGTATCGGACTTGCCAGTGGCGGTCGTCAATCAGGATAAAGCTGTAACTGCTAGTGACAAGACCTTGTCTATAGGCGAGGATGTTGTTTCCAGCCTCAAGGAAAATAAAAATCTGGATTTTCACTTCGTCAGTAAAGAAGATGCTCAAAATGGTCTGGAAAAGGGTGATTACTACATGGTTGTGACGCTTCCAAGTGATTTATCTGAACGTGCAGCCAGTATTTTGACCGATAATCCTCAGCAAATGAAGATTGACTATCAAACGTCTAGCGGACAAAGTTTTATTGCTGGTAAGATGAGTGATTCAGCTATGGCTTCTTTGAAGCAGACGGTGGCGCAAAATGTGACGGATACTTATACAAGCGTCATATTTAAGAATATGGGAGATCTAAAAACTGGCTTGGTGAAGGCATCCGATGGTGCTCAGCAATTAGCATCCGGCAGTCAACAACTAGGTTCAGGCAGTCAGACAATTGCAGATAACTTAAGAACTCTGAATCAAGCCACGAGCAAATTATCGTCCGGTGCAGCTCAATTTAACACAGGACTACAGACTTATACTGGGAGTGTTGCACAAGTATCGTCTGGACTTGGTAGTTTGTCAAATGGAATAAACACTTATGCTAATGGTGTAAGTACTGTGGCCGCAGGTGCAAATCAGCTGTCGGGTCGATCAGCAGACTTATTGGGTGGAGTCCAGCAGCTCACCCAGTCAGGAGATGGAGTTCAGGCCTTATCAACAGGTGTGACAAATCTGAATACTGGCTTGGCCACATTAAAGTCCTCGGTAGATACCACCTTAGCTAACAACCAGCAAAATGTGAGTGATTTAGCAAATGGTTTGACACAGTTGAATGCTAGTATTCAAGCTGCAGCAAGTGATACAGAAGTTTCTACGGACAGCATTGAAGCTGCACTGACTAGCATAGCAGCATCCGCTCGGGCCATTATCAATAATAATCAAGATGCCAGGGCCGCAGCTTTGGCAAGGGTCCAAGGGACGAGTGCTTATCAAGGACTTTCTAGTGAGGCTAAGGCAGAGATTGATGCAGCAGTCAGTGCTAGTCAAGCAGGAAGTGATCAATCTGCTCAGACGATTTTATCAGAAATCGATACGATGAGGGCTTCTCTTGAAACGATAAAAGGCGCTAGTCAAACAAAACTAAGTCAGTTAGAAAGTGCATCAAATCAAGTTCTGCCACAGGCATCTAGCATGATCAATGGCCTTTATAATGGCTTATCAACAGTGAGTACTAGCCTCGGTTCAGCAAGCGGAGGAGCCAATCAACTAGTCGCAGGTGTAGATACCTTAAATGAAAAATTAACGACTGGCGCGACACAATTGGAACAAGGGGTGACAAGTTATACCAATGCAGTCGGTCAGCTATCTGAGGGGACATCAGCTTTGGCAAGTAAGAATCCTGATTTGTTAGCAAATACAACAAAATTAGCAAACGGGGCAGCCCAATTAACAGATAAATCGCCAGAATTGACCTCTAGTTTCGGGAAATTAGCAGATGGAACCAATCAATTAGCGAGCGGTACAGAAAAGCTGGCTGATGGCAGCAGTGCTTTAACAGATAATCTCTCCAAACTTACTGAGGGAACGAGCAATTTGTCTAATGGCCTCTCAGATGCAGGCGATAAATTGTCGGCTGTTTCAACCAAGGACGACAATGCAAAAACTCTAGCAGATCCTCTGACGCTGAGCAAGACAGATGAGAATAGGGTAGAAAAAAACGGAATTGGGATGGCGCCATATATGATTTCAGTAGCTTTATTTGTGGCGGCTATTTCAACCAATATCATCTTTAGCACACTTCCATCGGGTCAAGCCCCTAAGACGAAACGAGATTGGCTGAAGGCTCGTATAGAGGTAAATGGAGTCATTTCTGTCGTAGCGGGTGTTTTGGTCTATGGTGCTGTGCACTTGATAGGCCTATCTGCAAACCATGAGTGGGCAACCCTTGGTTTGATTGTCCTAGCCAGCATGACCTTTATGGCTCTTGTGACAGCTTTGGTTACTTGGGATAGCAAGCTCGGCGCCTTTGCTTCTCTGATTCTTTTGCTCTTACAGCTGGCTTCTAGTGCAGGAACCTATCCGCTGGAGCTGACTAGTAAGATTTTCCAAGTTATCAACCCTTGGCTGCCAATGAGCTATTCTGTATCGGGCTTACGCCAAACGATTTCCATGAACGGCCAAATTGGTAGTCAGGTGCTCTTCCTTGCTTTTGTTTTAGTTCTTTTCATGGCACTTGGTACTCTGGTCTATCGAACAGATAAAAAACAGTTAGCTTAGGGCTCGTACTTTTATGAATTTGTAAAAATGTAGATGAAAAGTCTATCTGTAATTCTTTTACTTTTTATCTAATCAACATCTCCTGAAAAGGGAGATGTTTTGTTTTCTTTAAGTTTTCTTTATCTTTCTTTTAAGTTTTCATCTTTAAAATTGCATTACATTCAAGAAAGATAGAGAGGGGAGAAGCCCATGACAGAAAAATTTTTTCAAAATCATTTTCAGCGCTTTGAAACCAAATACATCATTTCCAAGGAAACCTTATTGGATTTATTACTAGAGTTTGAAGGCTATCTGGTGGAGGATGAGCGAGCTTATTCGACCATTAACAATCTCTACTACGATACGCCGTCTTATCAGCTCATTCGTGAGTCTTTGGAAAATCCTTGCTTTGATGAGAAAGTTCGTTTGCGAACCTATCAAGAGCATCCGGCTGAGGATAGTCAAGTCTTTTTGGAAATTAAGAAAAAGACGGAGAATCTGGTCACCAAACGCCGGCTTGCAGCAGATTTGCTGACAGCGGAAGCCTATCTGGACGGTGATTACAGTCAGCTGACTGACCTTCAGATAGATAAGGAAATGGCTTGGCTGACTCAACATTTTGGTCATATTCAGCCTATGATGTATATCGGCTACAATCGTTATTCGATGAAAGGGATTGAGGACGAGCGGATTCGGATTACCTTTGATCACGACCTGACCTACCGTCCTTATGATTTGAGTCTCTTGGCTGGTCGCCATGGAGGTCATCTCCTGCCAGCCAATCACGTCATCATGGAAGTTAAGATTCCAGAAGCTTGTCCGTTATGGCTCAGCGAGATCATGGATCGCTACCAGCTGTCTCCAAGCTCTTTCTCCAAATACGGCTTTGCCTACAAAAAGGCAAACTGTATCAGCAGTAAATAGAATAGATAGGAAAATAAAAATGAAACAATCAAAATCAACCCTTAAAAAAATTAAATTGATGATTCCACTGGTTTTGATGACAGCAGTGCTGGGAGCCTGCAGCTCAAACGCCAGCAGTTCTACAACTTCAAGCACTACCCAGGCTGCTAATGCTACAAGCACCAGTCAGACTAAGACCAATACTTCTGATTACTTTGCCTCGGAGGACTCAGACGCTTCTTATGATGAGTCCAAGGCGACGACCATCAACCTGAGTGGCTCTAGCGCTAAGACTTCTGGTGACGGTGCTAGTGTTTCTGGCTCTACTGTGACAATCTCAGAAGCTGGGACCTATGTCGTTTCCGGAACGAGTGAAAATGTGCAGATTATTGTCAAAGCAGGTGATAGCGACAAGGTTCAAATCGTCCTAAATGGCGTAACCATGAGCGGGACAGACGCAGCTATTCTAGTAGAAAATGCGGGTAAAACAAGCCTAACTCTGGCTGACGGCAGCCAAAACACAATCTCAGACTCATCAAATCACAGTAATACGGATGCAGATGCAGCTATCTATAGTAACTCCGACCTGACTCTCAAGGGATCTGGAAGTCTGACAGTTGACGGCAAGTATGAAACAGCGATTAAGTCTGAGCAGACCTTGCGGGTGACAGGTGGTATCTATACACTCAAGGCAGCTAAGAATGGTCTGTCAGCAGCTTCAGCCATCAATATCAAGGACGCTACTATCGATATCACAGCGACAGAAGATGCTATCCACGCGGACAATGATGAAGATACTTCTCTGGGAAATCTCTATATTCAGTCAGGCACTATCACGATTAATGCTGGTGATGATGGTCTACACGCTAGCAATATCGCTTTGATTGATGGTGGAACGGTTACAGTTTCCAAGAGTGTAGAAGCTCTGGAAGGAACCAATGTTACCATTAACGGAGGCAAGCTGGACCTTTATGCGACAGATGATGGTATCAATGCAGCTAGTGATGTAACTGGAGCTGATATCTTTATCAAGATTACTGGTGGCGATATCAAGGTCGAGGTCGGTGAAGGTGATACAGACGCTATCGACTCCAACGGCGATGTCATTATGTCAGGAGGAAACTTGGATATTACTTCTACGGTATCTGCCTTTGACTTTGATGGAACGGCTACCTACACTGGCGGCACCATCACGGTCAATGGTGAAAGCCGAACAGAAATCACGGCAGACGGACCTGGCGCTGGTGGACCTGGTGGCGGCGGTGCCCCAGGCGGCCAAGGAGGTTTTGGTGGACGATAAGAAAATAAGGCAGTTCAAATTGAACTGCCTTATTAATTTATGAAAAAGACGGGGATGCAGCTATGTTTCTGCAAAGTAATCTTTTATAGAAGACTTAAGAGAGACGATAAATTTTCTATAGTGAAATCAGGTTTTTCTTCTAGTCGTTGGGGTTGGTAATAAGCACTAAAACCTTGTTTTAACCAGATAGTTGTCATTCCTAGTGCTTTAGCAGGTATGATATCATTGTCTATTCGATCACCAATCATAACAGCTTGTTGAGCAAGGCAATGAGCTTTCTCTAAAGCTAAAGTGAAAATGGCAGGGGAAGGCTTGGAAAGTCCGAACTCTGCAGAAGAGACAACTAAATCAATCCATTGATATAGTCCCATTTTTTTCAAACGTTCTTTTAGGCCAGGTAGTTGGTTGGCGATGATTCCAATTTTATATCGGTTGTGCAATTCTTTTAAGACCACTTGGGCATCTGGGTATAATTTCTCCAAATTAGAGTTCCAAATGGGGCGTTCTAAGTTAAATTCTTTTATTGTCTCCAAGTCTCCCTTTTTGCCTTCTTTAAACAGTTCAACCATACGAGCATAAAAAATATCGTAGTTAATATTTGTCCCTGTAATTGCTCTCCTAATTCTATCTTGATAGGCTTCTTTTTCATCAATCAAAGTAGAGCCAATGTCAAAAAATAACCATTTATGAGCTGACATTTTACTACCTCCACAATAATTATGATATGTCTTACTCATCTATCTTAATCAACATCTTCTCCGTATCCACCGTCACTTGAGCACCGATGGTGATGGTAAAGAGTGGCTGAGTATGAGCAAAGTCCAAGTCATAGAGGACGGGAATCGTCTTTAGAATTGGATGTTTGTCCAAGATATAAAGGAGCAACTCCTCTGTCATCTGACATTCTTTTGGAAAGCGGCCGATGAGAAGGGCCTGCGGGTTAGGATAGGCCTGAAGGAGGGCAGCTAGATTGCGGTCAAACTCCACATAATCATCTTCTTCGGCCTCTTCAACAAAGAGGACATAGTTTTCATCTGTTGGGGCATAGGGTGTTCCACGCAGAAGTGAGAAGGTGGAGAGATTACCGCCGATAACAGTGGCTTGGGCTTGTCCGTGATGATAGACTTTCCACTCCGTCTTATGGAAGGTCAGTGGCGCATCAGGCAAATACCAAGCATTGTCGCCCCATTTTTCACTAGGAGTCAATTCATAAGAAGTCTGGCTGACGGCCTTGAGCCAGCTCTCAGTCTGATAGTCCTGCAGGGCATCCATCTTAAAGCTAGAGTAAGACGGTCCCATGTAGGTTTTCATACCGGTCTTGCTATAAATAGCGTTGAGCAAGGCTGTTGTGTCTGAGTAGCCGCAGAAAATCTTAGGATTTCTAGCAATCAACTCAAAGTCCAGATAGGGCAGGAGCTCATTACAGTTGAAACCGCCGATAGTGGCCAGAATAGCATCAACGGAGTCATCTGCGAAGGCAGCATGGATGTCTGCCACCCGGCTTTCGATGGAGGCAGAATCTAACATATCATTTTCCAGATAATGCTCCGAAAAAGACACGGTAAATCCTAGCTTTTCCAAGCGCTCCTTGGCGGTTAGATTGGCCTCAAAGCCACCGATGTGTTCGATTGACGCTGAGGGGCTGACGACCCGAATGTGCATACCAGGTGTGAGTTTTTTCATAGGGACCTCCTTATGATAAATTTTTATAGAATATCATAGCACAAAGGCCAAGGCCTGTAAAGCAATCTTAGGGCATTGCGGGAATTTTTATCAAAAAAGGGAGCCGCTGAGGACTCCCTGATTGTATATATTTTTTTCTATGATTTATTCGCTGAGCTTAATGCTGCCACTTTGGGCGCTGGCAGAAAGTGTAGTTGTCGGATTTTCGACTTTACGGATGGCAGAGTCGCCAAGTTCATCGCCTTTGGAGTGCTCTACACTCATACCACTAGGGATGTCAATTTCACCTAGATCCGTTTTCAGATCAAAGGATAACTGCGACAAACTGCCAGAAACCAGATGCAGATTAATATCGCCCAGTTGGTCAGTGATAGAGATTGTACCAGCTAATTCCAACTGTTCAGAATTCAGTGAGCCGCTTGAGATTTTCAGAGTGCTGTCGGAGATTTTGCTCGAGTTTAGGTTGATCTCTCCTAGAGAGTTTGCTATTTCGCCCGATGCGAACTGGCTGTTGCTCAGAGTGATGGTACCCGAAGAAGCAATGATTTTTCCAGAGCTAATCTGACTGTTATTGAAGGCAATCTCTCCCAGAGAGTTCTTAAATTTACCAGATGCAAATTGGCTATCATTCACAGTCAACGAGCCATTGGAGAGAGAGAAGTCAGCATTTTTAGCTGATAGATTGGACAGCGTAACATCTCCTAGTGACGAGCTGCCGCTGAATGTCTCAAGCTTGGTCCCCTTAGGCAGGGAAAGCTGCACAGTACGCTTCCCTTGAGATTCTTGGTCAAATAAGCTGAGTAAGGAGCGGATGCCAGCGCTTATGTGGAAGGAGCCTGCATCTTCTTCCTTGATGTTTAAGTTTCCGTTTTCAGAACTTGTCGTAATTTTTCTAAGCGCGTCTCCATCAATCTTATAGTTGCCGTCGATTTGGTAATAGGTCAAGTGAGCCTTGTCATCAGGAGATTCGCTGATGACGAGGTTTCTAGCCACTAAGTTAATATTTAGGGAAGAAAGATCAGAGAAGCTTTCTTCTTTTTTCGTTACTTTTACCTTGCTTTTGGCAGAATTGACCAAGTCGTTGACACCGCCTGTAGTGGAGCCGATAGTTGTCAGGGCTCCACCAAAGAGACAGGCTAAAATAGCTGCAGATAAAAGAGGTTTTTTCAATTTGATGTTAGCCATGACGTGCTCCTTTCTTTGCGAAAAGTTGAGCTAGTTTGACAAAGCCGGCCTTGCCAAACTGAGCAACAGGAGAAATGCCTGAGTAGAAGATGCCTGACAGTCCCAGAGATAGGATACTGAGACCTAGGGTGAACAGGAGGGCTGGGACAGATGTCGTCAGTCCTAGGGTTAGAGTATCCCAGATCAGGCTGATGCCAAAAATAAAGAAGGCAAAGGCACCCGTAGCCATAAATATAATAACGTTAAAAATTAAGAGGAAGAAAATAATAATCAAAAGTGCTGCTACTATAAAGAGCGGAATAGCCAAGGGTGCTGCCAAAATGGATAGGATAGCAATCTGGACGATGTTCTTAGTGTTTTTTGATGAACTGCTGTCTTGATTATCTTCCTCGACTTTTTTGTCCAAAAGATTCAACATAATCTCATGGGCCGCTTCCTTAGGGCTGCCTAGATCAGCAATAGCGGCTGCCTCGCCCTCTGGGCCTACCTCGTCGAAGTACTCAGTGAAGTAATCCATAGTTTCTTCATAGTCCTTGCGTGGCAGTTTTTTTAGATATTTTTCTAGCTCAGCTAGATACTCGGTTCTTGTCATGACGTATGCTCCCTTCTATGATACCGCTGATGGTCGTAGTATAAGTTTGCCACTCTTCTTTTAGAGTGAGTAGATGTTCATGCCCGTAGGCAGTGAGTGAATAGTATTTTCGTTTTCGTCCTTGGTACTCCTGCGAATAAGTCGTGAGGCAGTCATTTTGCTCCAGCTTCTTCAGAATAGGGTAAAGTGTTGATTCTTTGATATTGGCAATCAGCTTGATTGTCTGGCTGATTTCATAACCGTAGGAATCGTCTTTTTCAAGGATGGCTAAGATGAGAAATTCAATCAAAGCCGATGATGTGGGGAAAGACATAGGACCACCTCCTTGTGTAAAATATTTATATATAATCTTTCTATATATAGTCTACAACCTCTTAGGAAAAAAGTCAAGCAAAATATATAAAATTTTTATATATTTTTTGAAAAAGTCTTTTAATGGCTGTTTATAAGGCACATCAAAGTACCTTTCTTCCTTACAAGAACTTTACATCTTCCTTAGCTTTTGTGTTGAAAACATCTTCCATAAAATGGTAAAATGGTGTAAGTCTAACTAAAAATATAAGAGAGATCAATGAAAAAACATCAAACCCTATATAAATTTTTAGGCCAAACCCTACTATATTTTGTTATCTTTCTGGCCTTGCTTTATTTCTTTAGCTACCTGGGTCAGGGTCAGGGCGGCTTTATCTATAATGAATTTTAATGTGAGAGAGTAGGAAACAATGTCAAATAAAGTGATACATGATATGATTGAAGCGATTGAGCATTTTGCTCAGGTGCAGCCGGATTTTCCGGTTTATGATATTTTAGGTCAAGTTCATACTTATGGCGATTTAAAGAAGGATTCCGATTCGTTGGCGGCTCAGATTGACCGTTTGGGACTTCCTGACAAGTCTCCGGTTGTGGTCTTTGGCGGTCAGGAATACGAAATGCTGGCTACTTTTGTGGCCTTGACCAAGTCTGGTCATGCCTACATTCCTATCGACAGCCACTCAGCCTTGGAGCGCGTGGCAGCGATTGTGGAAGTTGCTGAGCCAAGCTTGATTATTGCCATCAATGATTTTCCACTGGCAGATGTGGCAGCTCCTATTTTCAGTGCGGAGCAAGTTCAGACAGCTTTCAGAGAGGGAGCATCCTATGAGCTTAGCCATCCAGTTCAGGGAGATGATAACTACTATATCATTTTCACATCGGGAACGACTGGCAAACCTAAGGGAGTGCAGATTTCCCACAATAATTTGCTCAGCTTTACGAATTGGATGATTACGGATAAGGAGTTTGCGACTCCGGAGCGTCCTCAAATGTTGGCTCAGCCTCCTTATTCTTTTGATTTGTCGGTCATGTATTGGGCGCCGACTTTAGCCTTGGGAGGGACTCTTTTTGCCCTGCCTTCGGCAGTGACTCAGGATTTCAAGCAGCTGTTTGAGACGATTCTCAGTCTGCCTATTGCTATCTGGACTTCGACGCCTTCCTTCGCGGATATGGCCTTGCTGTCAGATGACTTTAACAGCCAGAAGCTGCCCCAGCTGACGCATTTCTACTTTGACGGCGAGGAGTTGACAGTCAAGACAGCTCAGAAGCTGCGCGATCGATTCCCTCAAGCTCGCATTATCAATGCTTACGGTCCGACTGAGGCAACAGTGGCCCTGTCTGCAGTAGCAGTGACAGATGAGATGCTGCAAAATTGCAAGCGCCTGCCGATTGGCTATACCAAGGCGGACTCTCCGACCTTTGTCATTGACGAAGAAGGGCAGAAGGTACCGAATGGCCAGCAGGGAGAAATCATCGTCTGCGGCCCAGCTGTATCCAAAGGCTATCTGAATAATCCTGAGAAGACAGCGGAGGCCTTCTTTGAATTTGAAGGTCTGCCAGCCTACCATACAGGAGATGTCGGCTCGATGACAGATGAAGGTCTGCTGCTTTACGGCGGCCGGATGGACTTCCAGATCAAGTTTAATGGTTTCCGTATTGAGCTGGAGGATGTGTCTCAGAATCTGAACAAATCGAAATACGTTGAGTCTGCGGTGGCTGTGCCCCGCTACAATAAGGACCACAAGGTCCAAAATCTGCTGGCCTATGTCATTCTCAAAGACGGTGTGGCTGAGCAGTTTGAGCGGGAAATTGATATTACCAAGGCAATCAAGGAAGACTTGCAGGATATCATGATGTCCTATATGATGCCGTCCAAGTTTCTCTATCGAGAGACCCTGCCTCTGACCCCGAATGGCAAGATTGACATTAAGGGGCTTATTAGCGAGGTCAATAAGCGATGATGGATTTCTTGAAACAGCTCCCTCACTTGGAACCCTACGGCAATCCAGTTTACTTTGTCTATATCGTTCTAGCAGTTCTGCCAATCTTTGTTGGACTTTTCTTTAAGAAACGCTTCCCCCTTTATGAAGCCTTGGTCAGCTTGGTCTTTATCGTCCTGATGCTGACAGGCCCTAGTCTGGCGCAGCTTTGTGCTCTGCTGGGCTATGTCATCTGGCAGATAGTTTGGGTTTACTCATACAAGCTCTATCGCCGGTCGCGGGACAGCAAGTGGATCTTTTATCTGCATACCTTGCTGGCGGTTCTGCCGCTTGTGCTTGTTAAGGTAGAGCCCGCAATCAGCGGTCATCAGTCTCTCTTTGGCTTTTTGGGAATTTCCTATCTGACCTTTCGCTCGGTAGGGATGATGATTGAGATGCGCGATGGGGTTCTGACAGAGTTCACGCTCTGGGAGTTCTTGCGTTTCCTGCTCTTCATGCCGACCTTTTCGAGTGGACCCATTGATCGTTTTAAGCGTTTCAATGAAGACTATTTGAACATTCCTGAGCGAGATGAGCTGCTGGATATGCTAGAGCAGTCTGTCAAGTATATCATGCTAGGCTTCCTTTATAAGTTTATCCTGGCCCATATCTTTGGACATCTCTTGCTGGGTCATGTCAAGACCTACGCTCTCTATACCGGCGGTTTCTTTAATCTGGGGACTCTGGGCGTCATGTATGTCTTTGGTCTGGATCTCTTCTTTGACTTTGCCGGTTATTCGATGTTTGCGCTAGCTATTTCCAATCTCATGGGAATCAAGAGCCCTATCAACTTTGATAAGCCTTTTCTCTCACGCGATTTGAAAGAATTTTGGAATCGCTGGCACATGAGTCTGTCCTTTTGGTTCCGTGATTTTGTCTTTATGCGGCTGGTCATGGTCCTGATGCGCAATAAGGTCTTTAAAAACCGCAACACGACCTCTAGTGTGGCCTATCTGATTAACATGCTGATTATGGGCTTCTGGCATGGTGTAACCTGGTACTATATCGCCTACGGTCTCTTCCATGGAGCTGGGCTAGTCGTCAATGATGCCTGGCTGCGCAAGAAGAAAACGCTAAACAAAGAGCGCAAGGCTAAGGGGCTTCCGCCTCTGCCAGACAATAAATGGACTCAAGCTTTGGGGATTGTGGTGACCTTTCACGCGGTTATGTTCTCATTTTTAATCTTTTCTGGATTTTTAAATGAGCTTTGGTTTAAAAAATAAAAATGAATGAGGAAGAAAAATGGATATAAAAGCAGAAGTAATTGAAATTATTGAAGAACTATTTATGGAAGATGTGTCAGATATGATGGACGAGGATTTGTTTGATGCTGGTGTCCTAGACAGCATGGGAACGGTCGAGCTGATTGTTGAGCTGGAAAACCGTTTTGACATCCGCGTGCCAGTGTCAGAGTTTGGCCGCGATGACTGGAACACAGCCAATAAAATCGTTGAAGGCGTAACGGAGCTTCGCAATGCTTAAACGACTCTGGCTGATTCTGGGGCCTGTTTTCTGCGCTATGGCCATGGTTGCCCTGCTCTTTTTCTTCTATCCGCTTGATAAAAAGCATGATATAGAAGCAGAGAAGCGCTCGGCAGTGACCCTGACAGCAGAAAACTTCAAGAGCCGCAGCAAGAAGGTGACAGCCTTGACCGATAAGAAGATGCGCTTTGTTCCCTTCTTTGGTTCTAGCGAATGGCTGCGCTTTGATAGCATGCATCCGGCAGTGCTGGCCGAGAAATACAACCGCTCCTATCGGCCTTATTTTCTAGGCCAGCGCGGGGCAGCATCATTTAATCAGTACTTTGGTATGCAGCAGATGTCCTCTGAGCTGGAGGGGCAAACGGCGGTCTATGTAGTGTCGCCCCAGTGGTTTACCAAGACTGGCTATGATGCTTCGGCCTTTCAGCAGTACTTCAACAGTGATCAGCTGACGGCTTATCTGTCTCAGCAGCAAGGAGATGCGGCGGCGCAATATGCAGCCCAGCGCCTCCTGCAGCTTTATCCAGATGTTGCTATGGCAGAGAGCGTCCAGAAGCTGTCGGAAGGTAAAAAGCTGAGCAGCTTTGAAGAGCGCCATATTGAGATGATGGCTCATCTTAATGAGCGCCAAGATGCTTTTTTTAGCAACTTTGCTGCCCTCAATAATGAAAATTATGACCAGCGAATTTTGCCTTATATGGCTGATTTGCCAGACACCTTCTCCTATCAGGCTTTGGAAGAGATTGCTACAGCAGAGGCCAAGAAGAAGACCAATAACAATCAATTCGGCATAGACAATCAATTTTACAAGACCCGTCTGGCCGGCAAGGTTGCCAAGCTCAGAGGTTTTCAAACCAAGCAATCTTATGAAAAATCTCCTGAGTACAACGACTTGCAGCTGGTTCTGGACCAGTTCGCCAAGTCAAAGACTAATGTCATCTTCATCATTCCACCGGTCAATTCTAAGTGGATGGAGTATACAGGACTCAGTCCTGAAATGTACCAGCGGACGGTTGCCAAGATTCGCTACCAGCTGGAAAGTCAGGGTTTTACCAACATTGCTGATTTTTCTAAGGACGGCGACAAGCCTTACTTCATGCAGGACACTATTCATATGGGCTGGAATGGCTGGCTGGCCTTTGACAAGGCGGTTGATCCTTTTGTAGCCAATCCACAGCCGGCGCCAAACTACCAGATGAATGACCGCTTCTTCAGCAAGGAATGGTCTCAGTATACTGGCAAACCAGAAGAATTCAAATAAGGTTGGGACTTTCCAGCCTTATTTTTATAAAGGAGGAAAGATGAAAATTCGTTTGTCCCAAATAGAAGATATCCCAGCCATTATGGAGATTTATGATGTGGCTCGTCAGTTCATGAAAGACCAAGGCAATCCGACTCAGTGGGATGGAGGCTATCCCAGCGCGAGCTTGATTGAGGATGACATTGCGACTGGCCACTCCTTTGTTGTCGAGGAAGAAGGGCGGCCGGTTGGCACCTTTGCCTTTATCATTGGAGAAGACCCGACCTATCAGCTCATCGAAAAGGGAACCTGGCATTTTGTGGAGCCTTACGGCACCATTCACCGCATCGCTTCAAATGGCCAAGTTAGAGGCCTATCTCATCAGGTCTTTGATTTTTGCTGCCAGCAGATTCCCTACTTGCGAATCGATACCCATGCGGACAATCAGCCTATGCAGGCTGCTGTCCTGAACTACGGCTTTAGGGAGTGCGGCATTATTTATGTGGCTGACGGCAGTCCTCGCCTGGCTTATGATTATCATCAATAAAAAAATCTGCCCTTGAGCAGATTTTTTGCGTTATATCAAAACATACTTTTCTACAGCTTCTGCAACTCCGTGCTCATTGTTGCTTTTGGTGACGGCTTTTGCCTTGGTTTTGACTGCTTCGGGGGCATTGCCCATAGCGACTCCAAGTCCAGCCAGGCGGAGCATAGGAAGGTCATTGAAGTTGTCTCCGATTGTCATAACCTGCTCTAGAGGCACTTGATAGTGCTGGGCAATTTCGTATAAGGCTTGCTCCTTGGAGACATGCTTGGCCGTGACTTCCATGTAGTTGTCCTTAGAGAGATAGAAGGCCGTCTTGGGAAAGTCCAAGGTCTGTAGGTAGTCGTGAAGTTTCTGGATGACAGGCGCTTCATCAATAAGAAGTAGCTTATGGATAGGGATTAGCACATCCAGCACTGGCAGAAGAACATTCTGAATCATCGGTCGCTCACCTGTAATAGCTGCCTCTATCTGCACCCACTTATCCAGACGGTCAGCAATCCAATCCTTACCGGAATAGAGATTGATGGACACGCTAGGAAATTCAGCCTTGACCAGCTCTAGAAAAGTGCGGATTTCTTTCTTGTCCAAAGGGTGCTCGATAATGGTCTCGTAAGCTTGCGGATCACCCTTGATGACCAGAGCGCCATTGTAGCAGGCTAACGGATTATCTCCCAGTCCCAGCTCACGGGCAATCGGCTCCATGCCTAGAGGAGAGCGAGCAGAAGCGAGAACGAAAGGGATTTTTTCTCGGCTTAGCAGAGGAATCATGTCCTTGAGTTTAGGATCTACTTGATGCTGGTCATCCAAAATGGTGCCGTCAATGTCGCTGATAATCAGGCGAATCGGTTGGTTTGTCATAGCTCTTCCTCCTTTGTGTCTAATGGATCGATTTAATAAATTATTTTAACCTTGTCTCCAAGCAGTTTTTGGACTTCAGGGCTGGGCTCTTGGTCCGTAATCCAGTAGTCAAAGTCGCTGACAGGACCCAGGATGTACTTAGATTCTTTCTGCCACTTGTCTTGTTCGGCCAGCAGAATCTTAGTCTTGGCGTGTTTCAAAGCCAGTTTTTTAAGGTGAGCATCAGCCTCGTCTTCAAAGCTGACTAGACCATCAGAGACACTGGCTGCCCCGATAAAGGCAATGTCAAAGGAAATTTGCTCCAGCAGCTCTGCTTCATTGAGCGCGTAGTAGAATCGGTTTTTGGGATAAAATTTCCCGCCTAAGAGGTGAAAGTCCACTTTGTCCTGACTGCTCAGCATGATTGCATTATCCAGAGAATGGGAGTAGATTGTCATAGGCTCCTTGATGCGCTGGGCCAGATGGAGAACGATGGTTGAGACATCAAAGAAAGCAATCTGCCCCGGCTTGAGAAAGTCATGGGCCTTCTGGGCAATAGCCTTTTTTTCTTGATTTAGTTGGTTGATGCGGTCGTTAAAGGAGGGGATTTGCCGGCTAGTGTCTAGCGGGATAATACCTCCGTGGGTGCGCTGCACAAGTCTACGCTCGCTCAAAATCGAAAAATCTCGCCGAATAGTATCTTTAGAAACCTGAAAATGCTCAATCATATCCTTGGCAGACAGCTGTTTTTTCTCAGCCAAGAGCTCTAAGATTTCAGCTAAGCGTTGTTCTTGGTACATACTTGGCCCTCCTTGCTTTTCTAAATAGAGTATAACATAGCAAATAAGTTTTTACAAGTCTTTTTAATGTTTTACAAGTTTTTTTGAAATGCGCAGGAGAAAATCAAAAAACCGAGCAAAACTCGGTTTTTATTATTTATAATAATCGAAATATATTTTTCAATTAAGGTGTTTGGATATTGACAGATCCATCGCTACCGACCTTAACATCAACACCGCCGCCTTGAACATGAACGCCATCTTCATTTACGCTAACACCAGCGTTGTCAGTTTGTACATTAGCACTACCGTCTCCGTTAGTTTCAACAGAAGCATCTCCGCTTTCGTCTCCGCCATTTACATTAACGCTAGCATCTCCGCCGTTTACGTTGACTTTGGCACTGCCGCTTTCTTCAGATGTGCTACTAGAGCTTGTCTTAGCTTTAGATGAAGAAGATACGCTTGAGCTGGAACTTGAGCTTTCTTCAGTCTTCTTATCCGCAGAATTTCCGCAAGCTGCTAAAAAGAAAAGTGCAATTAGTGGTAATAAAAATAAAGAAATTTTAGATAATTTTTTCATCTTACCCCTCCTTCTAGTATAATATTAAACAAATATTTCATTTGAAGCAATGAAAAACCGGATTGATACATAAATAACATACTCTGTTAATAAAAATGTTACAAAATATATGCAAAACAAGTAGACAAAACATAGATTTTATAAGCTTTTTCACGATTTTCCGCTTATTTAGTGCGTAATTGTTTTGTAACAAAATTCTTGTCCATGAGAAGGAGAAAAATAACATTTTTGCAACATTTCTTTTCCTCTGTAAATGGAGAAATCATGCTATAATCAACCTATGTTATCAAGAGATTTTCAGAAACTAATCGAGACAGACACAGTTGCAGCAGCGCGAGCTTTGCTAGGTATGCAGTTGATTCTAAATGGCCAGAAGTTAGGCCGAATTGTCGAAACAGAAGCCTATCTAGGAAGTCAGGACAGTGCCTGTCATTCAGCTAGAGGGCGCCGCTCCCCTAAGAATGAATCCATGTATCTGCCAGCAGGTCACTGGTATGTTTATCAGATTTATGGTTATCAGATGCTGAATCTGGTGACCAAGGCTGAAAATGTGGCCGAAGCCGTACTGATTCGAGCCTTGGAGCTACCGGATGGCCGACTTTTAGCTAATGGTCCTGGCAAGCTAACCAAGTATGCTGGGATTGATAAGCGCTTTGATGGACAGAGTTTAGCGACTTCCAGTCTGCAATTAGCCCATGACCTGACTCCGAATCAGATTGCCAGTCGTTCGCAGATTGGCGTGACCTGCACAGATGCCTGGCGGGAGGAGCCCTTAGGCTTTTATGTGGCTGGCAATCGTCATGTCTCAAAAGTGCCAAAGCGAGGCCTGCTGGATGATGAGGACACTTGGAAGAAGGAGTAAAAGATGAAGAAAACAGAGATTTTTGAGCAAGTCGTAGAAATTATGCGAGAGGATTCCTCAACAAAGAAAGACATCATGGGTGCAAATCCCGAAGAATATCGAGCGCGTATCACAGACCAGATGAGCCAAGAGGACTTTCTCTACCAGATGCATTGTTATATAGCCAGTTTTGGGATTTTGTCCCATGTTTGGTTTGGGCTGAAGGAAACGCAACCGCCCGGCTTTAAACTGAGATATTACCAAGACTGCCTCTACGTCCTGCAGGCAAATAGTGATACGGGGCTGAAATGTGGCGACCAGATTCTAGCCTTGGATAGAAAACTTTTGCATCAGGTGTATCAAGAACACAAGGCTTATTTTGTCAGTTCCACACCAGAGCGACAGCACAAGGAGTGGGCTTACTTTGTAGAGCATGCCGGAGAAGTTACGGTGGTACGCAATGGCAAGGAAGAGCAACTGCATGTTCAGCCGACTGCCCACCCAAAGAAGCCACCGCAGTTTGAATGGCGCAGCCTTTCTGAGGACATCGTCTATCTTAAGTTAGAAGATTTTACGGATGAGGCAGCCATCACTCAGCTTTATTCTGACAGTCAAGCAGCTATTGAGCAGGCCAAGTATTTAATCATTGATGTTCGAGTCAATTATGGCGGGACGGACTCGCTTTATTATCCACTTTTCAAATATACTCTCCCTCAGGGGAAGGCTTTCAGTGACTTAGATTTGCCGAGCGATGATGGGATGGAGATTCTCTACACTGATAGAAATGTTGATTTGCGTCAGCAACTGATGCAAAATATCCTAGAAGATCCAAACTTGTCAGCAGAAACTCACCAGATTCTCAAAGAATTTCTAAAAGAGTTGGAAGAGAATCGGGGAAAAGGTTATGTCCTTTATGGCGATGAGGATAGCAATCAAAACTTTCTGCCAGACGTCCTAGGCCTAGCTCGACCTGAAAAAGTCTTTGTACTAGCAGATGTTACCTGTGGGTCTTCAGGTGATAATTTTGTTGATACTATGAAAAAGATGCCCAAAGTTACGGTCCTAGGGCGTCCGACTATGGGAATTTTAGATTATTCCAATTGCTGCGTGAAGGATTTTGGTGACTATGAGCTCCTGTTTCCCACTTCACGTGACACTAGAATTGATCAAGGAAAGGGCATGAATGACAGGGGAGTTGAACCGGATATCTTGATTCCTTGGACACCAGAGCACTTAGAGCGGGATGTGGACCTGGAAGAGTGCCTCAACTATTGCAAAAACGCTTAGGATTTCTAAGCGTTTTTTCGTCTTTACTATATCTTGTCAAACTTCTCAATGTAAAAGAGTGTTAGTGTCACGATGGCAGCCAAGCCAATGAGAATGAGGATGGCTGGAGTCCAGGAATGGAATAAATCAAAGCTGTATCCAAAGAGGCTAGGTCCAAAGGCGGCCAGAATATAACCACCAGTCTGGGCTAAGCCAGATAGCTGAGCGGTTTGCTCAGGAGTACTGGTTTTCAGCGAGAAAGTAACCATGAGGTAGGGGAAGAGGGCGCTGACGGACATACCGATTAGCAGATTGAGGATGAGCCAGTAGACAAAGGAATCTGTCTTGACCAGCAGCATACCCAGACCAACCATACCGGTTGCAGAAAAGAGAGCAATCATCCCCAAGCGTTTTTTAGCGGATAGACGCGTTGTCAGACTAGGTATCGTCATGGCCAAAGGAAGGCTGATAAAGGAAAAGATAGAGGCCAAGAATCCAGTAGCATCATTGGAAAGTCCTGCCAACTGACCAAGAGTCGGCAGCCAAGTGATAGCCGTATAAAAGAGTAAAGACTGCAGGCCACCGAAAACAATCAGAGCCCATACTCTAGGATTTTTTAGCAGGGAGCCCATTTGATGCTCGCGGCTTTTGCTAGTCAGTTGGTGATTATGCCGGCTGTTGGGAAGCCAAATCAAGCAAGCCAGTAAGCAGATGAGGGTCAGGACGAGAATCAGTCCTTTCCAGCCAGCTAAGCGGACAATAGGCGCAGCCAAGGGAGACATGACTGAGATGGCCAGTCCCATAGAAGTGATATAAAGCGTGGTTAGAAATCCAATTTTTTCTGGCTGATTGGCCTGAATGACATTAGGCAGGAGCACATTTAAGACAGCGATGGCAGCCCCTAGCATGATTGTACCTGCATAGAGTAGAGGCAGGTTAAAGATACGAATAAAAGAGCCCAGGGTCAGCACAATCATGGCTATGGTAAAGAGCTTTTCCAGACCGACCTTTTGAGCTAGGCGTGGGGAAAAGGCTGAGCAGAGGGCAAACATGATCAAGGGCAGGCTAGTCAGCAGTCCCAGTGAGTTGACGGGAACTTGCAGCCCCTTAGCAATATCGCCCAGAACAACGGGCAGCACTGCAAAAGGTGCCCGTAGGACAACCCCCACCATCAAAATACCTGGAAGTAAAAATTTCGAATGTTGCTTTTTCATAAAGTTAAGTTTCCTCCTATATAAATATCAAAATAAAATCAGTCCATCAAATCCAGAAAATACTGGCTGATAACTGTTTCTGGCAATGTTTTCTTTTGCTGGAGCCACCAGCTGACCGTCTCCACAAAGGTAGAAGTCACGTAATTTCTCAGAAAGGGCTCTGGCAGCTGAGATTTTTTTCGCAGGAGCTGTTCCTGAATCATCGGAAAGAGATAGTTTTCCAGCTCAATCTTTAAGCGGTTGGTGAAATAGATATTTTTCGAAAGCAGCAAGGTCGCAATCTTGTCCTGATTCTTTTGAAAATGCTTGAAAATATGGGCAGTTGCTTCAAAGAGATCCTTGCCGTCGTCGCGTTCAAGAAAGGTATGCTGAAAGAGGTCTTGGCAAACCTCCTCTAGCAAGGCTTCCTTGGTATCGAAATGGGCATAAAAAGTCGACCGGCCAACGTCTGCCAGGTCGATGATTTCTTGCACTGTAATGCTTTCATAGCTTTTTTGATGCAGCAGGCTGATAAAAGCTTGGTAAATAGCTGCGCGTGATTTCTTGACTCGTCTGTCCATAGCGTTTCGGAACAAAAGAGCAGGATTGTTCAGTAACGGACAAAGCCCCTCAATTGCTTCTTGTTTCCTTTCTGAGAATAAGGGATAATAAAGATGAAAAACTGAACAAGGTGTTCCGTTTTGATTACATTATACTATAAATTTAGCCAAACTGAAAGGAGGCTGCCGTGAAATCTAGTAAAAATATGACCATTGCTTTTCTATTAAACTTTTCCTTTGCTATTCTTGAGTTTATCTTTGGCTTCATGTTCAATTCCAGCGCTGTATTAGCCGACGCTGTGCACGACACAGGAGACGCGATGGCCATCGGACTTTCCACCCTTTTTGAAAAAATTTCTAATAAAAAAGAAGACAAGAAATATACTCTGGGCTACAAGCGCTACAGCCTTTTGGGAGCCCTGCTGACCTCGGTCATCTTGCTAGTCGGCTCGACCTTGGTGATTATCGAAAATGTACCCAAGGTCTTTGCGCCTGAAAAGGTCAATTATGACGGCATGCTGGTGCTGGGTATTTTCGCCATTATAGTCAATCTAGCAGCCAGCAAGGTAGTCGGCCATGGTCATGGACACAGTCATAATGAGTCCATTCTCAGTCTCCATTTCTTAGAGGACATTCTGGGTTGGGTAGCTGTTATCCTAGTCTCCATCGTTCTGCGCTTTACTGACTGGTATTTTCTTGACCCACTGCTCTCCCTGCTTATTGCGGGCTTCATCCTCAGCAAGGCCCTGCCTAAGTTCTGGGAAAATATCAAGATTTTTCTGGATCATATCCCTAGCGATATTGATTTGAGCCAGCTTTATCAGGAAATTCTGGCGGTTGAAAACGTTCAGACTATTACCCAGCTCAATGTCTGGACCACAGACGGTTTGGAAAAATTTGCCATGATTCATATCTGTCTTGAAAATCCAGATCTTTTGGTTGAGACTCAAACTACTCTGCGTCAAGAACTGCAAGCCTATGGCATCACCAAAATCACTATCCAGACGGATAGCAGCTTGGAAGAGCATGAAGAGTGGTGCCTGGGTGGAGAGGGAATGGAATAAAACTTATACTAAAGTAGTTTTTAAAATAGAAAACAACAGCGTATAAAATATAATAAGCAATGAAAAAGCTAATATCAAAATAAACTTTATATTCAAAATTATTATACTAAAGCAGCTTTTAAGAGCTGCTTTTATTGTACAAAAACATAATTAATATAATCAATAAATTATAATATTGACAAATATGTTGGCTCATACTATACTTAAATTTGGGGAAATCTGCCTTTCCCTATAAAATAAAATAGGAGGTAAAATGAGGAAAAAACTGTTTAGTATCTTGTTTTTCTTAGCAATGATATTTGGAACTGGCCGAATCGCTTTCGCTAATGAACAGATTAGTGCGGAACTAAGTGGCGATGGTCAAAATCAATTGTCAGTCAAGGCAAGAAATTCAAGCAATTCAGAGATAAACGATGTTAACTATCAGTTAAATTTGCCGCAAGGTTATAAAGTTGATGGGCCTTTACCTACATCGGAAATCCTGCAGCCTGGTCAAACTCAAGAGTTTAAGGTAAAAATTAAGCAGGAGCAAGTGGCAGTTTTGCCTAAGACAGGGGAAAAAATAATCACTTTCTCAGTTATTGGTTTTATCGTGCTTCTTCTTGGTCTCATCTTATTGAGATATAGCTACTCAAGAAGATTGTTATTAACTTTCTTAGTGATTTCAGGCAGTGCTTTCGGTGCAGCACTCGTATCAGCTGACACTTTGGTCGCTTCTCTTGTTGAGTTTAGTCAGAGCGTTCGGCTCTTTGATAAAGATGTACCAGTTCGACTGACTGTTTATTATCGCTCGGTTGAAAATCCTCTTCTTGGAGAGAAATCTAGCCTGACTAATCAAACTTCTGTCAATCCTGCTACTGAGGCATACGTAGGTTCATCTACTATGCCAAGTCAGACGGATACGCAAGGAATATCAGGGAACGGTAGCACGTCACCAGTTGATATTGGGACGCCAGCCTATCCAAGTTCGTCTTCAGATAGTAGTGCAAGTACAGGGCTCAATTCAGATTCACCAGTGACACCGGTAGATACCATTACTGTGACGTCACCGTCTGATACTGGGTCTTCGCTTGGTAGTCAATCATCACCAGGGACAGCTATTCCATCTCCATCTTCAGATGGAAGTGGTTCAAGTCCGACAGTTTCAAGTGCAGATTCACCAGGGACATCTGTAGATTCAGGAACCGTTCCGACAGCGTCTGACAATGGGGCAGTAGTCACCGATCCATCATCAAGTATGGATACTCTGACTCCATCTTTGGATAGTGGAGCTTCAGGTGTGGTTCCAAGTCCAACTGTTCCGGATTCAGATCCACCAGTGACATCTGTAGATTCAGGAACTGTTCCGACAGCATCTAACAATGGGGCAGTAGTCACCAATCCGTCACCAAGTGTGGATACTCTGACTCCATCTTTGGATAGCGGTGCTTCAGGTTTAGTTCCAAGTCCAACTGTTCCGGATTCAGATTCACCAGTAACATCTGTAGATTCAGGAACCGTTCCGACAGTGTCTGATACTGGATCTTCTGTTGGCACCCAACCATCAACACCAGTGAATCCTAATCAATCAAGGAATCCTGACACTTCATCCTCGGAGAAAAATAGCCAAGGGGATGAATTAGGAAATAGTTCTGATAGCCCAAAACAAGGGTCAGCAGAAGAAGTTCTACTTTCAGGTCACGCTTTTTCAAATCTAACAGGCAGAGGTATAGAATTTGGAACCGTTACTCTGAAAGAGAATGGTAAAGAAATTCAAACGATTGAAACGGATAGTGATGGTTATTTCTATGTTCACCTGACTAGAGGAAAAACCTATACCCTTCATGGGAAGGATTTTGAAGCTAGTATTACTGCAAATGGAAATAATGATTTCCAAGTTCACAATATTCTTGGTCAATTCTCTCCGGGACGTAATAACTCAGATGCTATGGGCAAGGTTGTTCTCAATCCATCAGTTGTTCAACTAGATGTTGTTGATTATCAGGTTGATGAAAAGGCTGGTCAGGTCATCTTGCCTGAGGAGAAAAAACTAAAATCAGGGGATGTTATTGTTCTGCCGGCAAGCGGAAATTATCCTACAGGTTTTGCTTTTAAAGTGGTTTCTTCAAAAATCGCTGACGGGAAAACCGTTCTGACTGTCACAAAGGCTACTTTAGAAGAGGTAGCCAAAGAGATTAATGTACAGACAGAGTTTGATCTTGATGGAGGAACCTTTACTCCTGCTGAAGGAACGAGTGTAGAAGAAGATGAAGGAGATGACCTCGGTAATAGAGCCTCGGTCTCTGCTTCTGCAGCTGCTAGAAAGACATGGAAGAAGAAAATCAAAGGTGTTGATGTTGGCTTGAAAGTTACCGGAAAGGTCGAGGCTAAGCTTGACTGGGCTCCAGGACGTTCTCCGCATGTCTTTGTAAAACCGTCTCTTAACTTTAAGTTGACGACTGATTTCAAGAAAGAAGCCAGTTTTGAAGACAAGGTAAAACTAGTGACGGTCAATTTTTCATCTTATTACGGTGTTGTAGTTAGCGTAGACATCTATGTGTTCCTCAATGCTGAAGGAAAGTTTAATATTAGTACAGAAAGCAATTTTGATGTAGCAGCTGAATTAGGTGTCAAAAATCAGAAAGCTTACTTTGATCAAAATGTTCAATTAAGCAATAAGTTAGACTTAAACATTTATGGTCAAATAAAAGAGGGGCCTATGGCAGTCTTTAAACCAGGATTCCTTAATCTATCTGTAGCATCCTTTGATGTTGCGGTTGGCCTCGGGTTAGAAGGTGAACTGAATGCTCAGGTCACTCAGAAAAATCTTGATTCGCCTAAATTAGAAAAAGCCAGTGGTCGTGCTGTTCTCTTTGCGGACTTAACCCTAGGTTATGAAGTGGGCTTCTCTGGTCTGAAGTTGGAAGGAAAATTCTTAGACAGTGAGCGTTTCTTTGAGCGTCTGATGGCTAAGGGAGAGTACAAACCAAACAGTGGTAAAAGAAAGCTCAAAGACGTCAAGCCATTAGATGAATCTGATGAAACTAGTTCTGATGATGACACATCTGATAGTTCCGATGATAGTGAGAATCATTTCAGCAATACTTTTTCTTTAAGGAATTTGCAGTCCACACGTAAAATTACCAATATAAAAATAGGTGAGTTGCCATATGATGTAAAGAATTATCGAGCATTTAAATTTGAATTGATGCCAGGACCTGATGGAGATGGTGAGCTACTAAGAGAAGGTCATTACCATTATTTTGGTGTTTCAGATGGCACACCTATCTATTATACATTGTATGATTTGGATAAAAACGGATTCCCAGAATTGGTTTATCTAGTTAATGGTGAAATAGAAGAAATTTTATATGCATACGGACAAACTTCAGATGCTCCGCCTTATGTAGGTTTAAAACCAGTACATTTGCCTAAGGGTTACAGCTATAATTATAATTATAATTATAAGTATAAGTATAAGTATAAGATATTAGAAGATGGGACGATAATAACAACAAAAGAAGAGGACTCTTCTCGAGGAGAATCTCCAATAGATTATGAAATTATCAAAGTAGATCCCGTAACTAAAGTACCTGAAACTGTAGCGACGTTTTCTCGTAATAAAAGATCCCAAAAGCTTTACCGCTATAGAGGTGATATAAAAAACGATAAGCAGATAACGACAATCAGCCAAGCCGAAAAAATATATCTAACTGCCCCAGAAGTTGATTGGGAAAGCCTAACTTGGCAGCCATTTGTTAGACGTTATGATTGGGCTGCTGAAGAAGGAATTAGTTTTCTAGAAACTGAATAAGTTTATTAATTTGCAAGGTATCCATTATCTTAATATAAACTTTAGACCAGCCATGAAATTATCTCAGTCTTTTGGTGTATAAGCAGAAGATACTATTTCAAAGGTATCAAGGGCTCAAGTTGTAATCTTATAAGTTTGTAGCATATTAAAAAAACTCCAGGAAATATTATTTTCTGGAGTTTTTTCTTCTATAATTTAACAATGTAGTTTTGTCTGAAAATTCTAGCCTTTTTGATTTTGTAGTTTTTCTATAAAAAATAGACAAGCTGAGTACATTGTGCATTTTTAGATAGGTTTTACATCTAATAAAATGCAAATGCATTGACAATGCTTTTTCTTTAGCATATACTATTGGGTAGGAAGAAACAGGCAAAGCTTGCTAAGCCTTGTCCTGAAGCGCCTTTCCTAAGCATATCGATTACCGATCAGAAGAGGACAGATGCTGTCACACTGTCCATCTGAAGGTTGAAAAAGAAGCAGTAAAGGGGAAATTTCCTCAAAAAAATTTGCTTTTTTTTATCCTCGAAGTAAAAAAACGCTTTAAAAAAGTGTCAAAAAGCTTGATATAACAAGCTTTTATCAAAATTAAACATTTTTTTAAATGCAATCATTTTTTTTGAGGCAAACCTGTTGACAAGATGTCAATTATGTCATATACTGTGATAGGTAAATGTTTTTTAAAGCAAATAAAGCTTTTGTTCCTAGCATTTCCTACCAAAATATGCATATCGGTAAAAAGAAAAACCATAAGACAAGAATTCTTATCTTATGGCACTGGCTGCTTGATGATTCGGGTTAAACCAACTTCACACACACACGGTTTAACCTGCATCTAAAAGCATGAGAAATTTTGCAAGAGAACTTGCTTTGTATAGTATTTAAGAACGCAAGAACAAATGTTTTTGGCATCTGCTTTTTTGCGCCCCTTTTGACAAAACTAAAACGTCCCTTATCAATCCTAGGATTGACTTAAGGACTGTTTGCTAGGTTTATCAAATGGAGATACTGCTCAAAGCATCTAACTTAAAACATCAAGTTTGGTTCTATTGGTAAATTTTCCATGTACTAGCCTAACTTAAAAAGCTTAAAGAAACCTTAAAGGAAACTTTAAGCGAGGGAGATTTTTTTAAGAAAGCTGTTATCTATTAACGCATAGAAAGAATTGAAGGATTTTTACAAAAAAATCACAGACAGGAGAAACAAATGGAACTAATCGCTATATTGGTTCAATTCAATCTGATAACGGCAGCTCAAAAAGAAGAAATTCTTCAAGATATGCCACAATCAAACATGCAGTTAGAGAGATATCTAATCAGCAAGGGCTATGTGACAGAAGAAGATATGCTGAAAGTCATGAGTTACTATTACCGTGTACCTCATGTCAATCTATCACAGTTTGTGATAGAAAAGGAAGCTGTCGAGAAGGTTTCAGAAAAAGTTGCTAAACGTCATGGATTGATTCCGATCTCTTTCACAGATGGGGAAGAGGGAGAAGAACCCAAGTTAGTAGTTGCGATGGCAGACCCAAGCAACTATATCGCCCTAGACGACGTTAAAATCGTTTCTAAGATGGCGGTAGAACCTTATGTAACTTTTCGGGATGATATTGAGAAGTATATTGATCAATACTATTCTAAAGGAGAAGAAGCCCAACAGGCAGCGACCGAAATCGAAGGTTTTAATGTGGACGAAGAGATCATCGAAGAAGATCTCGAAATTAAAAACGCTCCGGTTGTACGTTTGATTGACTCGATTATCAGTCAGGCAATCAAGACGCGGACCAGCGATATCCATATTGAGCCCTTTGAAAAAGTTGTTCGTGTTCGTTTCCGGGTTGACGGGACCTTGGTGGAAAATATGCAGTTGAAAGCCAATGCTCACTCAGCCATTGCGACACGGATTAAGATCATGAGTGGTCTGGACATCGCCGAGCGGCGGATTCCTCAGGATGGACGGATTGAGACAACCATCGACGGCAAAGAAGTCGATATGCGGGTTTCAGTCTTGCCTACTGTATTCGGTGAAAAAATCGTTATTCGGATTTTGAGCCGGAATGCAACTCTCCTTAGTAAAGAGGAGCTGGGATTCTCGCCAACCAACCAGAAGCTCTTTGAAGATATTCTTAAGGCGCCAGAAGGCATTATCTTGCTGACTGGTCCTACGGGAAGCGGAAAGACAACCACTCTCTACACAGCGCTCCGTGAGCTCAATGATGTAGGAAAAAATATCATCACCGTTGAAGATCCGGTTGAGTACCGATTGGAAGGGGTCAACCAAGTTCAGGTAAATAACAAAGCTGGACTGACCTTTGCGAGTGGTTTGAGAAGTATCCTGCGTCAGGACCCGGACATCGTTCTCTTGGGGGAAATTCGGGACGAAGAGACAGCTAGTATCGCGGTTCGTGCCGCTATCACTGGTCACGTCGTTCTCTCGACTATCCACACCAATGACACAGCTAGTACAGTCAACCGTTTGGTCGATATGGGCATCAAGCCTTATCTGGTCTCAACGGCGACTGTCGGTATTATCGCACAGCGCTTGATTAAGCGTATCTGTCCTAAGTGTAAGACTGAGTACACTGTAGAAACAAATGAACATGCAGGTATCGGTATTCACAAGGGAGACACCTTGTATCGCGGACGCGGCTGCAACTACTGCAGCGGTACGGGATACTATGGACGTATTGCCATCCACGAAATCATGGCGGTGACACGGGAGATTAAGTCACTAATTAATGATGGTGGAACAACGTCACAGCTTCGAGCAGAAGCTAAGAAAAATGGTATGCGAGACTTGGCGGAGGAGGCCATTGATATCGCAAAACAGGGGACTACAACGATTGAAGAAGCAATGAAGATTGCCTTCAGTCTAGAAGGGGAAGTTTAGGATGAATTTGGATGAGTTAATTAAGCAGGCGATTGAAGCGGGTGCATCAGATATCCACTTCACGGTTGGCGCTGAGCCAACCATGCGTCTGCACGGGAGGTTAACACAACTCAACAATACAATTTTGACCAACGAAGACACGGTTCGCTTCACCAAGCATATTTTAAATGAGAAGCAGATTGCTCATCTTTTAGAAGTCGGTGAAGTGGACTGTGCCTACGAGGTCGACAATGGCTATCGCTTGCGGGTCAATATCTTTAAGCAGAAAAACAACTGCGGGATTGCCTTGCGGGTCATTCCCAAGGATATTCCATCTATGGAATCTCTGGGATTGCCACCAGTTATCAAAAAGCTAGCTGAGAAACGTCGGGGTCTGATATTGGTTACCGGACCAACAGGAAGCGGAAAGTCAACGACCCTGGCAACCATGATCAACTACATGAACAGCTTGCGGGACGAGCACATCATCACGATTGAAGATCCGATCGAGTACATGCACACGCATAATAAGTGCTTGGTCAACCAACGTGAGCTGGGAGCGGATACGCAAAGCTTCGGCAATGCCCTCCGCGGCGCCCTTCGTCAGGACCCGGATGTCATCCTAGTCGGTGAGATGCGGGATAAGGAAACGATTGAAATCGCTCTGCGTGCGGCGGAAACAGGTCACTTAGTCCTGTCAACTCTCCACACGGTCGGTGCTGTAAACACCATGGACCGGATTATCGACGTATTTCCAGCCGAGCAGCAGGAGCAAATCCGTGTACAGCTTTCAGCCGTTATGGAAGGCGTTGTATCGCAGCAGCTCATGCGTACAGCGACCGGTAAAGGTCGTGTGGCTGCTTTTGAAATCATGCTGGGAACACCCGCTATTCGAAACCTCATTCGCGAAGGGAAGACCCACCAGTTGCTGACGCCAATCCAAACAGGGGCTCAGCTAGGCATGATTACCATGGACACTTCGCTCATGGGACTCTATCGTCGCAATGTCATCGATCAGAGAACGCTGCTGTCTTACTCAGTGGACCGCGCTCAAGTTGAAAAATCCCTAGGAATAGTGGGGTACTAGAGCATGACAGTATATGTTTGTAAATACTTAGACACTCGGCAAGGGATCGTCACACTAGAGGTGGATGCGCCTAACCGGACGGACGCCGTCAATCGGATCCGTCTCAAAGGGAAGCCAATCAGTGTCGAAGAAAAGGTCATGGGCTCTAAGGAGATTGTCCTTTTCCAAAGTAAGAAGATTAAGCTCAAGGACATATCGCTCTTCTGTAAGCAGATGTCAGTTATGTTGGAGTCAGGGATTCCCCTCAATAATGCAGTGGACATCCTAGAGCAACAGGCTACTTCAAAGAATCTCAAGTCTAGTCTTAAAATCGTCAGCAAGAGCCTAAAAGAAGGTAGTCAGCTGTCCAAGGCCATGCTGGATCAGGAAGGGATGTTTCCCGATCTCCTGATCCGTATGGTACAGGCTGGTGAAAAGACTGGTAAGCTGGACGAGGTGCTGGAAAAGATGTCTGAGCACTATAATAAAGAGCTCAAGACCAGCCGCCAGATTCGTGGAGCTATGATCTATCCTGCAGTTCTGGCCTTTCTGGCTGTGGCGGCAGTCCTGGCCTTGCTCTATGTCGTTATCCCAAGCTTTTCAGGAATCTTTGAGCAGAGTGGGATGGCCATGCCACTGCCAACGCGTATCGTCCTAGCAGCTAGTAACTTTGTCCGCTCTTCATGGTACATCCTCTTCGGTGTGACAGGGATTCTGGTCTTCCTCTTCCTGCGCTATCGCAGCACAGAAGCAGGACGCTACCAACTGGACCGCCTCAAGCTTAATCTGCCGGTCATCAAGGGGCCAATGCAGAAGATTGTCACCGCTCGCTTTGCCAGCACCTTAGCCATCCTGACCAGTGCGGGTATCCCTCTGGTCGAGGCTATTGAGTCTGCTGCTGCAACGACCAACAACGCTGTCGTCATTGAAAAGATGAAGATCGCTAATGAAGGTCTGCAAAAAGGAGAACGTCTGACAGGGATGATTACCTCAACCGGTCTCTTCCCGCCTATGATGCTCTCGATGGTCAAGATCGGTGAGGAGTCCGGGTCTCTGGAGTCCATGCTGGTCAAGACATCAGATTATTATGAAGAAGAGCTTGAAACAGCGATCAAGCAGCTGCTCTCACTCTTGGAGCCAGCCATGATCATCGTCATGGGGGTTATCATCGGAGGTATCGTTGCCTCTGTCATGTTGCCAATGTTTGAGCTGGCTCACGCTGTGGATGCAGGTTCTGGAGTTGACCAGTAGGACGGCACCCCAGAAAAGTTTAGGAGATAGCAGGGCGCTATCCTTGCAAAAAGTTAGGAAAACCGTTCTGATGTTGGGAGTTTGTAGGGTCTCCCAGCTAGGAACAAAACAAATGCCCCTGTGGGCGAAAATAGTAAAAATTATGAAAAAACAGGAGATCTATTCAAAATGTTAAACAAATTGCAAAAATTCCGTCAGGACTTGAAGAAAAAAGGTAAAGGTTTTACCTTGGTTGAGTTGATCGTGGTAATCATCATTATCGCTATCATCGCAGCTGTAGCGATCCCAGCTATTACTTCATTCCAAGATAATGCACGTCGTTCACGTATTCAGTCTGAACACCGTGAGTTGGTATCAGCAATCCAGTCTTATATTGGAGCGCAAGATGATCCATCAAATCCAACTCCACCAACTCTTCAGGATTTGGCACCTTACATTTCTAAAAATGCCAAAGGTTCTGCTGATCTTAAAGAAGCTTTGGCTAAGAATGGTAAGGATTCAGCTCATACTATTTCTGGTACTAAGCTGACTTCAACCTTTATTCCGTCTGGTAAAACCGCAACTGATGGCGGAGTTAAAAAGTGGGAATACGACTGGTCATCTAATGGTGTTAATACCACAGCTACAGCAAACAATAATGCTGGTGGCGCTAATCCATAATCATCAAATCATCTATAAAATGATGAATTAAAACCCTACATTTGAGAGATATTAAAAGGCTGCTCAGCAGCCATTGTGAAAAAGAATTAGGAGAAGTTAGTGCGAAACAAATTGCAAAAATTTCGTCGTAATTTAAAGAGAAAAAGCAAAGGTTTTACCTTGGTTGAGTTGATTGTGGTCATTATCATTATTGCCATCATTACAGCTGTAGCGGTTCCAGCCCTCACTTCCTTCCAAGATAACGCTCGTAAGAGTCGTATCCAGTCAGAACACCGTGAGTTGGCAACTGCTATTCAGTCTTATATCGGATCACAGGATGACCCAGAAACTGTAAAGTCAATTACAATGGAGCAACTGGCACCCTATATTTCTAAAAATTCCAAGGGAGATTCAGCTAAGATTATGGATGCCCTTGCTAAGAATGATAAGGAGCCAGCTCATAAAATTGATGGAACAACTTTGGTTTCGACCTTCCATCCCTCAGGAGCGGGAACTGATAAAACCAAGGATAAAACTTGGCTTTACGATTGGAGATATAGTGGTTCACATACCAACTAGCCCAATTAAATTTAAAAATAAGCTGACATTCAGCTAAAAATAAAGATAAAAAGAAAATAGGAGATTATTTAAATGTTAAACAAATTGCAAAAATTCCGTCAGGATCTGAAGAAAAAAGGTAAAGGTTTCACCTTGGTTGAGTTGATCGTGGTAATCATCATTATCGCTATCATCGCAGCTGTAGCGATCCCAGCTATTACTTCATTCCAAGATAATGCACGTCGTTCACGTATTCAGTCTGAACACCGTGAGTTGGTATCAGCAATCCAGTCTTATATTGGAGCGCAAGATGATCCATCAAATCCAACTCCACCAACTCTTCAGGATTTGGCACCTTACATTTCTAAAAATGCCAAAGGTTCTGCTGATCTTAAAGAAGCTTTGGCTAAGAATGGCGAAACAACTGCTCATGTAATCAGTGGTACAGTTTTGACTTCTACCTTTAGACCATCAGGCGCTAAAGATGCTTCAAAAGATAAAGTATGGAAGTACGACTGGTCATCTAATGGTGTTAATACCACAGCTGCAGCAAACAACAATGCTGGTGGTGCTAATCCATAATTATCAAATCATCTAAATATAGAGATTTCTCTACTCCGACTGCTTTAGCAGTCGGATATTACCAAAGTAGTTGTCAGACTGTGACAACTATTTTGGCAATATCAAAAGTAGAAGTATTAGGAGAGTAATAAAATGAAAGGGAAAAAAAGACAGGGATCAACCTTGCCTATGGTCATTGTAACCATTGTTCTGCTGGTAGCTATGATTGGGATTCTAGCTTCCATTGTCGATACTGGGCAAACCCAGACTCAGCGCATGTATAGCTATCTAAAAGCTAAGTACACAGCGACTTCTGGTACGCAGTTGGCTTTAGGAGCTTATTTTGAGGATGAAGATGCTTCTCCTTTGAAAGCTGAATTCAAGAAGAGAGCAGAGGGGCAGCCGAACTCAGCAGGTCCGATTAGATCAAAACATAAGTTCAAAGATGGTGGTGAGGCAGAAATCGAGATGACTGGAGCTTTTGTAGGAGCTACTAGTGGACCAGAAAATTACTACATTACGATTAAGTCAAGGTCTAAGCTCCCCAATAGTGAGGACTATTATGAACATATCGTTAAATTTAATTGGGCAAGCAGTGGTATCCGTTCAGAAGAAGGCCACTTGATTTCGTCTAAGAAATAAAAAATAGGTAGGAATGATGAAACAAATACAAAAAGGTTTTACCCTAGTGGAGATGATTATGGCTATTATGCTCATGAGTATGATAGCGCTCATCATCGGAGTTATATTTAACACTATGTTTTCTGGTCGGGAGCTCATTGAGCGTGAAGCAAGCATTCAAGCGGAAATGCGAACGTCTATGCAGCATGTTGACCGTACCATTGGCAAGGCAACCTCAGTCTTTATCTTGGATGATAGCAAGTACAAGGGTAGCAAGGAGGGCTTGACTAAGGAGTGGAGCTATATCGGTCTGTCAGCTGACGGGAAAAAGGTTCTTAACTATGTTTGGGATAAGACGAAACAAGATTGGAATGTCAGTGAATTAGGAACAAAATCCCTTTATAATATGAAGCTGGACTTAGAATTTAAAACTGACGGTGCCTATCAAGATAACCGTCTAATTAATTACAATCTGACTGGGAAATATCCAGATTCTAATAATAAGTTTTCGATAGATACAGCCATGTCAGCCCTCAACAGTAAGCAGGTCTTTTCAAAAGTCGGTAAAGGGAAAAAGGGCATCGCTCTGGCTTATAGAAACGATCCGATTGAAGGACAGGTGAATGTTGCTATTTCTTTTGTTTTTGATAGTTCTGGCTCGATGGAAAGAGATATGAAAGGTAGAAAAACGAATGTAGTAAAGGATCGACGAATTAGCATTTTGCGAGAGAAAGCAATCGAAATGGTGAAAGAACTGAAAGAAATAGGCAATGTTAGTGTTAACTTATCAGGTTTTTCACATTATGGTTTTTATGTTCAAAAAGATTTTTCTCAACTAGATAAAGGAACAGAACAAATAGAGAAAAGTATTAACAGTTTACCGACCCGAGGAGTTACTAACCCTGGTGATGGTCTCCGTTATGGAATGGTTAGTTTGCAGCAACAGCATGTCCAACTTAAGTATGTCGTTTTACTGACAGATGGTATCCCCAATGCTTATATAGTAGACCCTAGTGCTAATTATCCTGGAAATAAAGTATGGATTCGAGGAGGAGATATAGTAGATTACCAAAATCCAATATATAATTTGTCCACGAAAGTGGATAATTTCCAAGTTGGTTATTTAGACGGTGCTAAGTACAGTGAACAATTTTCTAGACTAGCTTATGATCAAGACTCCTCTGACAGTGCTTTTCGAGCTAAGACAATCGGCTACGCTGGGGAAGTATCTAAAAAGTTTGGCAAAGACATAAGGCGAGTTAATCTTATAGGGTTTTCTGGAGTAAAGCAAGAGGTTGCATATGGTGAAGCTCTAACAGAAGCTATTCGCGAAGGTGTTGTGGACGCGCAATATGTGTCGGCTACTGATGCTGAAGAGTTAAAAAAGACTTTTTCAGATATTAAAAAACAGATTCAGCAAGATCTTTGGTTTGTTTCTGGTCCATAGAAAGGAGAAGAGATGAAAAGATTACAGAAACGTAAGGGTATAACGTTAGTTGAAGTATTAATTTCTCTTATTCTAATAGGTGTCATTGCTGCGGGACTTTTGACATTCTTTGCCGGCAGTTATCACAATATTCTGGGGCAACGCAAGCAAAATACTATCAACTTTGATATCCAACAGGACTTTGAAACTCGCTTGTCAGAAATTAAGAAGAATAGCGGCAAGGGGACAGAGGTGGAAACTTTCTCCTACCGGATTGGAAATGGCTCTTTGCAGAATATAAAAGTGACAGGTCAGACTCTTTCTTATAATAAAAATAACCAAACTAAAAATATACATCTTTTTGCAGCAAATGCAAAAGAGAGTGTTCTTCAAATTCCAGAAGATTTAGATGTAAAAGTTCCAGATTCTAAAAGATTTTATTATATTGGGGAAACTACTAAACCTGGCTCCGTTGGACTTGCTGATAGTCAGCAAGGAAGCAAAGCGAGGATTTATACAGAGTCTGGATGGTTTCTTAGTGATCGTAGCATTGGGAATGGTCTTCCTGGCATTGTACCAGTTGGGACAATTGGTCAAGTTGGTGATACAATCGGTTCCGCGACCGTTCTTCCTGAAATGCCTACTGACTTTCGACAACTTTCTAAGAAAGGAAATGGAGTTTACATTACTGATAACATGCGAGGACGCTATCTAACCTTTGCGGCACGGGTTATTAACTCCTACGGTCGTGTCGGTAACTACCAAGAAGCTGAGCGTATTTGGGTTATGGGACTGCCTGTAACAAATAATTTAGATATACATACGGACGCCGATTTAGCGCTTCTGAAAAAAAATAGCACATTTTCAATGCTACCGAGTGATGCTCAAATTTACACCAATACGGACGTACGTGACTATGCTCATGATAAGTCTTTGGATTCACTTAAGATTTCTAATGTGCCTGTTCTTAATTATTATGAAGATGTGATTCGTCAATCAAGACAGTTTATAGCACCTCGCGATAAGTATTCGTTGACTTTTGAAAAACGAGATTTTAGAAATGGGAACTCAAATACGACATCAATCTTAATTGGGAATAGAACGCAAATAGGCTCGTTGTTAACTTATAAGTTGGATAATACTTTAAGTTGGGCAATTAACTTGGAAGATAGCGGTAAAATTGCAATAAAAACAGTAGATAATACTGCAGCTAATAATGGTGGTCAGCAGTATGCAAATGCTAAACTAGATTTTACAAAAGATAATTCTATTCAGGTTCGTAGTTCTACTAAAAATGATATTCTAACACTTGAAATTTTTGTCAACGGAGCATTGAGTCATACACAGCAACTATTTTTGAATCAAAATGGTGTTCGTCATAATGTTGAAACAGGTCAAATTGTATTTGGTGGAAACACCTATATAAATGAGTTCGCGATTTATAAAACAGCGTTAAACGACGGTGATATACAAAAACTTGCTAAATATTTTAGTGAGAAATACAAGGCAAGTGAATAAAGAAAAAGTTTTAGAAAAATATGGGAGATTAGGAGATTATGGCAAAAAATATGTTTTCGTCCAAGGGGCGCAGAAGAGCTCTGGACGAAGAAGACAATGAGAAAAAAGGCTCATTTTTAGGAAAATTAAATAAACCGCTCTTCTCATCAAAAGGGAAACATAAAGAACACTTATCTATTCAAGGAGTTCAAATCAAGTCAGATCGTCAAGAAGACTTTGACGATGAGGAAAAGTCAACGGCAAAAGGGAGCTTCTTAACCAAGCTCAACAAGCCGCTCTTTTCTAAGAATAGTGGCAGTGATGATATGCCTGCTAAGTCTGGAAATCGTTCGCTCTTTGCTAAGAAAGGCAGTGGTGCGGCGAGCCAACCGGTCACTAGAATGCATGCACCTTACACTATGTTTGGTAAACCAATTAAGGGCAATCTGATGGCTATTGACTTCACTGACGAATCAGTCTATCTGGTTGTTGCTAGACAGAAGCGCAATGAGCTGGAGATTATCAAGATGGCATCTGCCAATCTGCCAGAAGGTGTTGTACTGAATAGTGAGATTATCGACCCAATTACTCTCAAAAACATTATCAGTGACCTGATGGAGCAGCATGCAATCACTGCTAAGTATGCATTCTTTGCACTTGGCAATACCAATATCATCGCCCGTTCGGTTGATGTAGCCGCTAGTGTGCAGAATGATGAGGATATTGAGGGCTTGGTATCTTACGAGCTCCAGCAATATCTGGATATCGATCCGACTTCTTATGTTATTCAATTTCAAGAGCAGGAGTCTAATTCAGCTTTTCCGCTTGATGAAGATACTCGCTCACTCATGGTCTATGCTGTGCCAAAAGGCGTGGTAGAGCAATATCTAGGCTTGGCTGAGAATTTGAAGCTGACACCTTATGTCTTTGACCTTCAGTCTAATACCTTTGAAAAATGGCTGGAACGCGTACAAGCGATTAACAATCGCGCCAAGAAGCTGACCAAGGAAAATGTCGGCATGGTACATCTGAGCAAGAGCTTCATCGGTGTTTATCTCTACTCAGAAGGCAAGTTTGTGACCAGCAACTATCTCAACCGTGGCTACAAGGACATCCTGAGCTATGCAGACGACGCTAGTCTACTGCAGAAGCTTCCAGCAGTGGCTTCAGATGATCTGGATACAGGTCTCTTGAAGAGGGCCTTGGATGAGTGGGTGGCTGATGCTAAGAACCACATTCTCAATACTGAAAACTTCTTTAGCGGATCAACCGGTCTCAACATTGACAGTTTCTACGTCTTTGGTGACCAAGATATCTGTTGGCAGTTGGCAGCTATTCTGAAGCAGAGCATGAATCGGGAATTCATCTCAATTGATAACGTAGATTATGAGAATGTACTGTGGGAAGGTTCTGCCGAGTTTAATGCGGAGTTCATTCCGGCTACAGCCATGTTGATTAGGAGAGCAAACTAATGCGGAGAGATTTAAACTACTTTTCAAAATATCATGTGGCACCGGCTAAAACCAGTCCACTAAAACTTGCTGCTATTTCCGCTTTTGCTGGAATTGCAGCGATTATGATTGTGCTGATTGGCTTCTTCCAGTTTAGCGCTATGCACCTCCAAGGCGAGATTGACCGAGCGGAGCAGACACTCAAGAGTCCAGAGATGGCTCAAGAGCTGAAGGCAGTCTCTGAGACTGAAGATAAGATTGTTACGGTCAAGAATGACGAACTTCTCTTTACCAGCCTGGAAGGTGACTTCCGCCGCCTGCATCGAGTAAACAAAGCCTTTATGGACTTCCTTAATAAAAACGTGACACGGAACCTGGTCTTTGACGATATCAAGATTAATAACGACAATGTAGAAATCAATGGTTCGTCTCAAGAGCATCTTTCTATCGCTAAGTTTGAGGAAGAGCTTCGTAAGTCTGAGAAGTTTAACCATATTTTTGTGGACAACATTACTCGCGAGGAAAAGGATAACAATACAGTGTACAAGTTTAACATTAAAATTTTGACGAAGGATGTAGATTTCAATGAAGAGCAAAAATGAGAAAGAAAAGAAAAAAATCCTGAGTAATTTAAATGAGCGTGACAAGAAATTGTTGGCCTGTGTCGGAGGAGTAGCGGTCCTTGCTGGTGGAGGGTATCTGGTAACAAATTCTTATACACGGATGGCGCAGTTAGCTGAAGAGCATGCAACTATCTCGACAGAGTTGGAAGGCAAGAATGCCAAGATTAGTCAGAGAAAGTCTCTTACCAAACAGCTCCAAACTTTGAATGCTAAGACTCTGGATCAGGCTAAGAAATACTATGGTACGACCAATCAAGGGGAGTTCATTTTCTTGATTGATAAGTTGGTCAACGAAAGCGGTATTAAATTCAAGTCTGTCAACTACACTGAGAGCACAGAGTTGGAACTCCAGCAGGAGGGATTGGCTGCGACTTCGTCCAAGGGGCAAAACTCCAATTCTTCTGGTACGACTAGCAGTTCAAGCTCAAGTGAGACGTCTTCTTCATCCAGTGCGACTTCTAGCTCGTCTGGTACATCGTCCTCATCTTCATCTAGCAGCAGCTCTTCATCAGATGCGAATACTGCAACAACAACTGCAGCTAATACAGCGACACCAGGGAACGGAACGACCAATAATACCAACATCACTCAGATGACAGCGGATATTGAGTTCGAAGGAACTTATACACAGGTTCTGAAATTGTTGGAATTGATTGATGGCAATCAACAAAAAATCGTTTCCAGCGAACTGGAATTGGGCGGAAAGAAAAGTCTATCTAGCACAGAGGAAAACAAAAACCCTGATCTAACCAGTGGTAAAATCAAGCTGCGTTTCTATCAAGTTAAAGACGTCGAGCGCTATGTGACTCTGGAGAGTAATGTCGATAAGACGCCTATTCAGTTTGCTAACTGGGAGTCTCCATTTGCGATTCCGACTTGGCAGGCAGGCTCTATATCTGTAACAACAGCTGGTGGCGGCACAGATGCAACCGGCAATAAGGGCAGTTTGGGGGCCGCAACAACCAATACAACTAGCAGCGCGAATGCTAACAGCAGTACCAATCTAGCTCCGTCTTATCTGGAGCAGCTTAGCACTCAGTCTAGTCGGAACGATGGTCTGTCAGCTTATTACAATTCATCAACTATCTACCGCTTTGAATCACCACTGAAGCTGATTCAGTCAGGCGGCAGCAATCAATATGATGTGACAGTTGACAATACGGACTTTCTTGAGGGTTCAGGTTCCAATGTGGTTAAGATTCCAGCAACCAAGTCTTCTACTATGTATGAAATGGAATTTGCAGCACCGTATGTATCCTTGAACAATAAGCCTGATGCTATCAGCTTCTCTCTATCTCTGTCTAATCAATGGCAGGGCAAGATTGGCTTGATTGTCAAGAATGCCAGCGGGCAGAAAATTTACCTTCATGTCATTCGTCCAAACAGCTGGACTGGCTGGCGCGAAGTCAGCTTCGATCCTGAAAACATTCCAGGATTCAGCTATCCAATGACTATTGTGGGTTACTACTTTGAAACTCCGAGCGGAGAAAGCCCTGAAACAACTATGAAGCTGGATAACCTATCTGTGAATAACTTGGTAGTTAGCTAAAACACTTTGAAAAAATACCAAATCAGTCTATGATTTAAAATTTCAAGAGCATGACTAAATTTTTTCTTAAAAAAATGCTAAAAACCAAGTTATTAGACTAGTATTCACGGTGCATTTATAGTAAACTAAAACATAGAGATATTTGAAGTATAATACAAGCAAACTCAGAATAGACGCCCGAGTCTATTTTGGGTTTTAATGGAGTTTATGGAAAAACAAAATCAAGACTGGTTTTGCATTGAAAAAGTTTAATATCATTTAGAAAGTGGGGGGTGTCGAAAATACTCAAATGGCATATTTTTTACCTTTTGGAGCAGGGCTTATAGCGCTGCATACGATTAGCATTTTATTTGTTTCTAGGATTTCTTTAATAAAGCGCCTTTTTCTCGTAGTATGGGTCATGCTATTTGCGATTGGTGCTCCATTCCTCTTTCAACAAGTTCCCGGCATAGCCTTTGTTGGACTCTGTGCCTTGGCCTTGGCTGTCTATATGGTGCTGCTCTTTTCACAGGAGCTAGCTCCAGTCAAGAAGAGAGCAACTGCTTCTGCGCGAAGCAGAAGCCAGAAGCACGCCAAGAGCACACGCAAGAAAGTGGAAGCGACGAGCGCAGGCTTGTCATCTGCTAGAGATTTGAACTTTTCCAATGCTTCAACCGGTAGGATGAGAAAGGAAAGTAAAGAAAGGGTTCAGGCTGAGGAAAGTCCGGCAAGGCAGAGAGTATCTGCTTCTGGTCGCACTCTAGCAGACCGTTCTATCAAAAAAGATATGACAAGATTTGAGAAAGTAAAACCTCTCTACCCTGTTGATAACTTGGCTACAGCTCCTGCCTTTGGAGAATATGAGCCAAACAGTCAGCTAGCGGCAGCTGAGGTCGGTATGGTGGGTATGGACCACAGATCACAAAAGGCCAATGATGAATTTTTGCAGTCTCTGCTTCATCATCGCAAGGGCTCTACTAAGATTAAGGTGGCCAACTCTCTGATTCAGCCTACGGAAGCAAATGCAGCCGGCAATCAAGGCTATACAGATATAGATGATCCAGCCTTTGAGACAGCTGTTCTGTCTAAGATTAGACCGATGTCCTATACTGAGTCTAGCTATGGCAACTTCAGACCGCAGGCGGTTGAGGTGACAGGTGTTGTTTCTCAAGATGAGGAAGAATTCTTCACTGAGCAAGAACAAGCTCAGCAGCCAGTGGCAGAAGAAGTAGGCAACAGCCTGGAAGATGTTTTTGCTGCTACGGGAGATATCAAGCCAGTTAGAGCAGAAGAGTCGAGAGCAGCAAACAGCTTAGAATCTCTCTTCTTTGCTGAGTCGGATGTTGAGCCACAAGCTAAGATGGATTCCGCCTTCAGTCAAGCAGCTGCAGAGCCAGAGTTTTCTGCTTCTGAAGAGTCTATGGTTAGCCGTGATCGTGCTGATATTCAGGGTTATCAAGATATTCTCAGTCAGATTCAGCATGATTTGCTGGGATCTGAAGAGGAAGATTTGACTGCTGAAGTGGCAGAGACTTGGGAGGAAGAAAGTAACTTCGCACCTGCAGCAGAAACGTTTGAGTTTGAAGCAGCTGCTGAACCAACAGTTGTTCAATCAGTTTCTGAAGACGCTCTTTGGACACAGGCTGAGCCTGTTCAAGAAGCAATTGCAGATGAGACAGAAGAAGACCTGCTCAAGGGAATTGCTGACATCCTCAAAGCTGAGGAAGCACAAATCAAAGCAGCTCCGGTCGTTCCGGCTACAGATGAGACAGAAGAAGATTTGCTTCAGAAAATCACTGACATCCTCAAGGCTGAGGAAGCAGCAGAAGCAAGACCAGCTGCAGCAACTGCGGGAGATAAAGAAGTCTATTTCCAATTCCTTCTACTGGAAAGTCAGGAATTATTGGCTTCTAATGCAGTTCAAGAAGCTGAGAGTTATCTGAAAGAAATTGTCCAAGGCAGCTCAGATCAAAATCTTCGTCAAGAAGCGTTCAACATGTTGGACAAAATCGTGAAAAATTAATACTATATAAACATACAATTGATTGTAATCAATTAGAAGGGTTTTAGGGGAAATTATGAAAAGTTGTAAAACAATCACAGGGACCGTTGTCATTGAGATTGAAAAAGGGATGGGACTGGGTGAAGTCCATGAAGTCTTTGTTGACGAGGGGGTCAATCTGACTTTTGTCATTAAGTCAAAGCAGTCTGAACAGCCTTTTGCCTTGCTGTCTAGCAAGAACATCCAAGGCATCGGTGACTTTGCGGTCATGGTAGAGAACAGCTCAGTCTTTCAGGAACTGGAAGAGGCAGATCTGAAGGTCTTAAACGACAAGCAGGGTAGCGTCTTTGACGAAATCGTCATCACAATTGATGGAAACAAGGTGGGAACTGTTGTTGACTATCATATTGACGAAAAGAATGAAATTGGTTACTTGGTGGTTAATTCTGAAGATGCCAGCGAGGAAATTCAGATTCCTAAATCACGCATCTTGATGATTGGTAAAGAGTACATCATCCTCAATGATGAAAAAAAGACAGCTCCTCATCTTGAAGCAGATGTAGAAATGGGCCGTCTGGCTGCAGCAGATCTGCTCCATGAGACTGAAGCTGCAAAACCTGCCGAAAAAATTGAGGAAGTAGTTGCTGAAGCACCTGTATTCGAGCCAGTTGTAGATGAAAAAGTAGATGTAAAAGAAGAAGCTGCGACAGATTTGACAGAGGCCTTGGTTGCTGTAGGTCTAGGAGCTGCTGCTCCTGAGTTGGAGTTTTCTGAAGCAGTCGTAGAGACAGCAGAAGAACCAGAAGTTCAAGACTTGGTACAAGAAACAACAGCTCCAGCTGAAGAAGAAGTTGAAGAAACAGATGCAGCGCTGAGTCTGGATGCTGCTTTGGAAGAAGTATTGGCAGCCCCTGCTGAGGAAGTAGAAACAACTATCAGCACAGCTCCAGTTGCTGAAGAAGAATCAGGAGCAAAGAAAGCTGTTAACGACTTTATCGATCGGCAAAAACGTCTTTTGGTAGGCAAAACACTGCAAAAAGATCTTGTTAATGCAGATGGAGGAGTTATCCTGAATGCCGGAGATACTGTTTCAGATGACATCATTGATTTTCTTCGCCGTATCGACCGTAAATTCCTTATCCGCTTAGCTGAATGCGTAGTATAAGGTTGGGATGAGATTCATGTCAAGAAGAAAAAGAAAGGTTTCATCAAAATATCAAAAACTACTTCCAGCAGCGACACTTGCTGCCTTTCTGCTGGGTAGTTTATTTTATGTCATTTTTGTCTTTAATCCAACGATTGACCTGAGTATCAATGGCCGTCCCTCTATGAAGGTACGCTCTCGGAGCGAAGCTGAGATTGAAGTTTACAGAGAACTGCCCTATAAGGCTACATTTCAGCTGTCTACAGGGCAACACTTCTCTGTAGATATGCGATTTTTAGGACTGAGCTATTTCACAGAAGAAGAGCTCAAGCGGCTGGATAATATCTCAGCTAAGACCGTCTGGGATAAGTTTACACCGTTTTTCGATACCAAGGAAAACCTGCAGATTTCCATCTATCCTAATCGTCTTTTTTGGCTCAGACCTTTAAATGATGTCTTGGCTGCCCATCCTGATGTTCTCAGTCAGCTTCCAACGACCAATCATCTGGTCATGGACGGCGAGTCTAATGTAAAGGTGGGAGACAAGTCTAATGGCTATAAGATTGACCCTGCTGCTTTTATCCAAGCATCTGAGGAGATTGCCAAGACTGGTAAATTTGATGATGTCAAGGTTGAGAGTACGCCTGTTGAAGCAGAAGATCAAAGTGAGCTTCTGAGCCAATATACGCACTTTATAGAGCGTAAGGAAGTACCACTGCCGACTAACGCTGCCCAAGCTCAAAACATGAAGACAGCCTTTTACAAGCTGCAGAATGTTTACTTGGCTCCTGGCGAGACCAAGTCTATCTCAGAGTTGCTGGGCGCTTTGAATGCAGAGTCTGGCTATCTGCTAGTCAAGGGTAAAGATAATAAAGAAGTTTACGGTCAGGGTGCTGAGCAGATTGTAGATGCCATTCAGCAGCTCGCCTTTTCACGGACCAATGTTATTTCCTATCGAGGACAGTATTTCAACATCGGAACGCCTGCTGAAGGTTTGACCGAATTGACCATTCAAAATAATACAGAAACAGATATGGTATTTTCATTAAGTTTGGAGGAGGGGCAAGTATCCATCATTCTGGCATCTAAGTGATACTCAAGGGAGGTCGAAGTTTGACATAGTCACCTGAGATTTTCAAAGAGTATAAAAAGGGAAAAATTATGATTGCAAGTTTAGTATTTATATTAGGTGTCGTATTTGGGAGCTTTTTCAATGTCGTCATCTACCGTGTGCCACTGGAAAAGAGCATTGCCAAGGGTCGATCTATGTGTCCGTCCTGCGGTCATGTCTTAACTTCGGTGGAGCTGATTCCGGTTGTGTCGATTATCATGCAGGGCTTTAAATGTAATCACTGCAAGGAGCCGATTTCACCGCGCTATCTCATTGTGGAGCTCCTGACGGGTATGCTCTGGCTGGCCTCTTATCTGATCTTTCAATATCAGGGGCCATGGATGGTTGTTTCAGCCTGCCTCTTGGTGTCGCTTTGTCTCATCATCGGTTATATCGATTTTGATACTCAGTACATCTCGGACTCGGTTCTGCTGGTTTTCTGGCTGGGCCGCATGGCTGTTACGTTTTTTACCAGTGAATTCAATTGGGAACTGCTCTTTTCGCTGCTAGTCGGCGCTGGACTCTACTCTCTCATTTATTTTGGGGCCAAGGCTTATTACAAGAAAGAAGCTTTCGGGATGGGAGACATTCTTTACTTGGCTGCCCTGAGCAGTTGGTTTAGCCCCTTGAATACGCTGATTTTGGGATATGGTTCTTTCTTTGTAGCTGGAGCGATTCTCTTAATCGCAACCATCTTTAAGAAATTCAAATTTAAGTTGAAAGAAGAAGTCCCTTTTGGTCCTGCTATGAGCATCATGGCAGTCATCCTATATTTCTGGGGAGGAATCTAGGAAACCAAAAGCAACAATAGAAATGGATAGAAAAAATGTTTAGGAAGAAAAAAGTTATCATAGCATTAGCGACAGCTACTGTCCTTTCAGGCAGTGTGCTGCCTGTCAGCCGCCTAGAGGCAAATGAAAAGGCCAGTCTGGATCCGTCTTTAGTGCAGGTGTCAGATCAGTTTCAGGCCAAGAAAACAGGAGCAGTCGTCTTTTCAGAAGATGTAACAGTGCCTAGCACAGTGTCAGCCGATTTCATTGATAGTCGTTTGGCTGGCACGCCGATGGCTGGATTGGGAAAAGCTTTCAAAAAAGCAGAGAAAGATCATGGAGTTAATGCAATTTTTCTCGTAGGGCTGGCTATTCACGAATCGGATTACGGCCGCAGTCAGATTGCTCAGGCCAAGCACAACCTGTTTGGTTTCATGGCTTATGACTCCAGTCCTTTTTCCAGTGCAGGAAATTTCGCAACATTTGACGATGGTATAGATACAGTTGCCCGCTATCTCAGCGAGCACTATCTCAAGCCTGGCGGTCAGTTCTACAATGGTAAGAGCATGGCTGCTATCAATGTAAGATACGCATCTGACAAAACTTGGTCAAGCAAGATTATGATTCGTATTCGAAATTTTTTGAAAAAAGGTTAAGGTGGCTGGGACAATTGTGTCTCAGCTTGCTTTATTATAGAAAGAATTTCTTTTGGTGAGGCGATTGACGGAGTTTTTGCTGCTCTCTGAGGCTCTAAAAATTCTTAATCATCTTCACGGGACTAAAAAATAAAAAAATTGCTTCTGCTACATCTACATTGTCTTTTATGGCGAAAAATGACTTAATTAGGGGTTTTATGAAAAGAAAGTTTGACGTAAGCGATGTGTTAAAGGAAGCCTGGGGACTGACTGTTGATTACTTTTTTGTATGGACAGCAGGGCTTGCTATCATTCAACTGCCATTTTTTATTCTAGGGCTGTTAATTCTATTTTTTTCTCCATTGACTTCTACATTTCTTCCAAGTATAATTATGCTAGGATTTCTATGTTCTTTTGTGATTGCTTATATCCATAAGTTTTCCTTGACCATGGTTCGTAATCCGCAGATGGTGCAGCGAAACTTCTGGAGGGCTGTTGGCTACAGTATTTCTGATGGCTTTTTTGGGCGTTTGCTTTCTATGTCTATTTATGTCTTCATCTTTTTCTTGGCTATGTTACTTCTTTTAGTATACTCCTATAATGTCTTGATGTCAGATGCAAATTTTCAAGAGATTATGGAAACTTGGATGATTTGGGTTGCAAATAACCAAGAGAAGATAGCTAGCATGCTCTTCCTGTTTTTTTTGATAGCACCAATGTTTAACTTGGTATTCCATTTGTTTTACAGCTATTTTATAGTCTCTCACTTCTTCTTGTTGCCTTATATTATTCAAGATACCAACTCCTCTGATAACCTTTTGCGTCCTCTGTCTGCCTTTGGTAGCTTGGGCAAGTCTTTTTCTCGTATGAATGGTCAGAGGGGGCGTTACTTACTGGTAGAGCTTGTCTTAAAGCTTATTCCTGTAGTATTGGGTCTAATAGAAGTTTTGAGTTTACTTTTTGGCGATGGCGTGTCTAATGTTGTGGGAATGATTGCTAGCATGATTAATGGTTTTTTGCTGATTTATGCCTTGGCAGCTCGCTCGGTTATGGCTGACATCCTGATGTCTTATGATCGGGAAATAGTTAATTTTGGAGATTAATATTTATGAAAAAATTAGAAAGGGTTTTAGGATTTAGGATAATGAACGATGAATGATGTAAAAGTAACAAGGGTTTTCAGAGAAGCTTGGATTTTTGTTACAGAGTATTATTTTGTTTGGCTGAAAGGCCTTTTGCTGGTCGGAATCCCGCTTGCAGTGCTGGGCTGGTTTCTTTTTCCGCTGGTTTCGAGTTGGTCTTACCGGTCCATTTTAGTCTTGACCTGTTTGGCATTTATAATTGCCTTCGGTTTTGCTTACGTCAATAAATTTGCCTTGACAGTGATACGAAATCCGCAGATGGTTAAGCTCTATTTTGGCTATGCAGTTTGGTACAGTATCTCAGATGGCTTGCTTACTCGCCTCTTTTATTCCTTCATTGTCAGTGCAGTCCAGGTTCTGATTTTGTACATGGGTTGGTCGGCAATCGGCATCAATCTTGGGGTGGCTAGTCTCTTTGCTTTTTATCGGAGAGCAGTAAGTCCAGAGGCCATTGTGATTTTCCAGTTTCTCTTTCCTTTCTTGTTCATGGTTTTTTACCTGCTCTTCACTTATCTGGTTGATTCGCACTTCTTTTTGCTGTCTTATATCATTCAGGATACTAGCTCCAGGGACAATCTGGCCAAGCCGCTTTCTTTTTATGGCTGTTTGAGAAAGTCAGTCCTACTGATGAAGGAGCGCAGGGGTCGTTATGTTCTGCTCAGCTTTTTTCTCGCTTCTTTTGGTGGGTTGATTGGCTTGGGTACTCATCTCCTGATGGATCTGATAAGGCAGTATATTGGTCCCTTGCTGGGGGAACTGGATGATTTACTCGGCCTGATTCAGATGATTCCTGTCCTAGTTTTCAGTAGCTTTTACTGTGTATTTGTTCTGGTTGTTCGGACAGTTTTTGCCGATACTCTGATGGAAAATGACACAGAGGTGGTGGATTTTGGTGATTAAGTCAGGAAGTCGCAAGTCCAGACAATAACTTTATAGAAACAAGAGGAAGGATATGAAATCAGTAACAAGAATCTTAATAACAGCTTTGGTGCTAACTGGGATTGGCTTTATCCCCCTGCCTTATCAAGTGGAGACCTTGAGACCGGCTTTGAATGCCAAAGACTTTGTCCAAGTTCAAGGAGGAACTAGTCAAGGAAAAGGTCAAATCTATGTCATGGCTGTCGGTGTTTCCGATGCCCGGGTGTTCAGTCTCTTTTTGACTTTGCTGCCTAATTACAGGCTGGAAACAGAGTATGTTTCTGTACCTGAAAACTATTTTGATAAGGAGAAGGGACGGGAAGAGCGAGAGAACAGCACTATGGGGTCTTCCCATCTCAATGCCTTGCAGGTAGCTTATCAAGCGGCTGGTCGTACTGTTGAGATTAGACATAAAGAGATTTTTGTGGATGCTGTCAGCCAAGAGACGCCGTTAGCTCAGGAGCTGCAGAAAGGTGATGTGATTTTAAAGATTGACAATCAGACTTACACTAGCCCATACGACATCGTTGATCAGATGGAGCAGCGGCCAGTCGGCGATGTGGTATCAATTGAGTACAGCCGTAATGGTGTAATCGGTTTGGCTAGCGGTCCTGTGATTGTGGATGAGACAACTGGTAAGCCTGGTTTGGGGATTGCATTGGGTTCTAAAGCCAGTGTTGCCATGAATCCTCTGACGAAGTTTAAGAGCAACGGTGTAGCAGGTCCTTCTGGTGGACTCATGTTCAGTCTAGAGCTGTACAATCAGCTCGTGTCTGAAGACATTACCAAAGGAAAAGCTATTGCTGGTACTGGAACGATTGACCACAAGGGAAATGTTGGCCGGATTGGCGGGATAGAGATGAAGGTCATGGCTGCAGATAAGGCAGGCGCTGAGATTTTCTTTGTCCCTGATGACACCATTGATGCCGATATTGCCCAGTACAATCCCAAGCTGCGCTCTAACTACCATGAGGCACTTCGTGCTTCTATCAAAATCAAGAGTAAAATGAAAATCGTCCCTGTCAAAACTTTCAACGAAGCTTTGAACTATCTCAGAGAGATGGAATAAGGGAGTCTGCTACTCTTGAATAATCAAAAGAAACACAAGCTCTTGCTAGTTATTTATCTGGCGAGGGCTTTTAATATAGAATTTTTTCAAATAATTGCCACCTTGGCACATAAATTCTTGCTTTCCAAATTGAAATGTGATATATTTATAACATAAAGAGTGTTAAATATTTCTAACACAAGGAAAGGAGTCTATCATGAAAAAAAGTCAAAAAACGGGTGGCCTCATTGCAATGATTGCCGCAGCTCTCTTTATTGATTTTACTGTTTTATTTGGTTCTAATCTTAGTTGGGGACCCAAGTTAGTTATTACTGGTATTTCAGTGTTAGGTCAAATTGTAGCTATTTGGGGCTGGCTACATAAGAAACCACGGCCTCATAAGAGTCAGAAAGGTAAGGGAAAGATTATTTTTGACTTGTCTGCTAAGCTTTACGCGATACTTGTGTTGGCAGCAAGCATTTTTTATACAGTAGGAATTTGGGTTGCGAACCCAAGCGAAAGTTCTGGTATTAAAGAATGGATTTTGGGAATTGGCCTCGTTATTGAAGTGATTGTATTTGGTTTTTTCTGTTTGAAAAATGTCAAGGAAACTCCGGACGAACGCTTTTATGCTAATTTAGCCAAGGCAGCTAGCTTGATGTTTGTTTTTATACTAGGCGCACTGATGATTCTAGCAGTTATCATTGGGTATATGGGGTCTCTCACTCTTTACATGGGCCAGATCTTTATTAGCATAGCTGCCTTGATTTTCATCTTTGCGGTTGTCTATTTTATCTTGGAACGGAGAGGATAAGCATGGCCAAAGAAAGCAAGATTATTACTAATCTCAAATCTGTTCGTGAGTCGACAGGCATGACCCAGCAGGAGTTAGCCGACCTCATCGGCATGCGACGCGAGACAATTCTGCACTTGGAAAATAACCGTTACAATCCTTCGCTGGAAATGGCTCTCAAAATTGCTCAAGTTTTTAACCTTAAAGTGGAAGATCTCTTTGAACTCAGACAGAAAGAGGAGGCATAATTCTTTTCGAGACCTGCTAGTGACATAAACCAGAATACTCTAGGCAGTTTGCTGCTTAGAGTATTCAATTTGTATATGAATCATCGTTTTTATCTTTTTCCAAAAAATGCTATAATATGAGCAAGTATGTAGAGTATAGAGGTATTAGGTTGGAAAATTGTGTTTATATCATTTCGGGTCCTCCAGGTGTTGGAAAAAGTAGTGTCAGTAAAGAATTAGCCTATTCTTTTGACAAGAGTGCTGTGATAGAAGGCGACATGATTTATTTAATGGTTAAAAGCGGCTTAGTAGCACCTTGGGAAGACGATGGCTACTACATGGATTTATTCTGGGACAATATCATTAGTCTTACCAGCAATTTACTTAATAGAAGCATGACTATCATCATAGACTATGTCATATTCGAGGAACAAATCAAAAAAATTACAGATTTTTTAAAGGCCAGACAAACAAGATTAAAATACTGTGTATTGCTGGCAGAAGAAGAAAAGCTTAAAGAAAGGGACCTATCCAGAAATGAAATAGAAAGAACGGGTGACTTATCAATCAAATCTAGAAAAGAGTTTCTAGCTAAAAATATTACTCAGGAGCATTTCCTTTATACGGATCAGTTAGATATCAGAGAAACTGTGAATCTCATAAAAACAGAAGATCGATTTTTTGTTTAAGAACGAATAAAAGAAAAAAAGCCTTTGAAATACTGATTTCAAAGGCTTTTCTTTATCTCAATTATTTCACTTCTATCTACAGTTTCTAAATCTCTAAATATAATAGAGCTGAAGCAGTGGTAAAACAAATCATCAACAAACTTGGTAATATCTTAGAAAATAATTTCTTTATAGTCCAAGTCGGTTTGCTTTAAATTATACTTTTTTCTTAAACATTTGCTACGAGTAGGTCTTTCTTGTGAGTAATTTTCATCAAAAAATTTCATAGATAAGTCCTATATATAATC